>JBJOKS010000013.1:0-137489 GCA_046045965.1 Cyanobacteriota bacterium
TAACCCTAGTTGATATTGAAGGCACATAACCACCACGCCGAGACTGATTTTGCCAGTTGCGTCACTTGTTGCAGTACAAACATATTATAATATAGCGATCGCCTGTGCCAGTTGCGTAAGTCCTGAAAAGTTACGCGCACCTAATTGGGTGCTATACAAACAGATGTGCTTTTGATCAGCTACTACTGTCTGGGGTTAATTTAACCGACAAAGTTGAGGAACTTGTGAGATTGGCAACAATTGGTACGATCGTGCAAAATTAACTTCCTACGTGGAGAGAGGGAACAGGGAACAGGAAAAGAATATGTGTAATTTATTCTGCCTAATTACTTATTTGTGGTATTTCTGAGGAGAATCAACTACTGGTTTTGTAATTCTGTCAATCCTGATTCTGATCTTTATATCTGACATTCTGCAAGTCTAGACGTGAGAGAAGATACCCCCTTCATAGCAAAATAAAGCCTCCAAACTTCGTATTCCATCCACAAAACTTCGACAGGGAGGTGTCCTTTTGGTGCTGTTATGTCAAAAGTAATATCAGCGTAGTATAACCAATTTCCCTCTTTCTTCCATCCTACCTTTTCCCCGAAGCCTTCCATTATTGTTAAGTGATAATCCATGATTCTACCCCTTCCACCCAAACCTTCATAAATCTTTTTCTGAACTGAAAACCCAAACCTTTCATTGCTATATTTTAGCCACAAATTGTCAATAGTACGGAGGTCTTCACAAGGGAAATTATCAATAATTCCAGTATCTAACCAACCATCTTCTTCTCGTTTTCCGACACACAACATTACCCGTTTTGTTTCTTGATCTGCTTCTTTCCATTTCCCTGCTATGAGTAAGTCACGCAGTATACTGTAGTCCATTCCTACTACTGATTTTAATTGCATCCTGTAAATCCTGATTCTGTCTAATAATGCCTTGATGGTACAAGCTCCCGGATTTGTCTATGGGGGAAATCCAAAATCTAAAATCTAAAATCGAATGTTCGGAAAATAATCATTAATTTGAGTGATAATCTTTACAACTAATTGCTTCTTCTGTATTCGCAATGTATGGATTTACAGTACATTTAAGACGATAATTATTGGTAAAAAACTGGCAATTATGACAGGGTATTTTGTGCATTTCTTGAGCAGTTTTCACAGTCTCTCGTGCTGCTGTCCATAAACTCACAAACACCAGAATCATCATAGTCCAAGCGATGAGAAAGCAAATCGGAATCAAAAATGGCTGTATACCATGAATGAGTAAAGATATAAAGTTTAACACGGTCTTTACTAGTACAAGTGAGGAGTTAGAAACTAATATAACTCCTAACTCCTCATTGATCACTTCTAGCTAAAGATATATTACAGATCAAGGAGTCAGAAGTCAGAAGTCAGAAGTCAGAAGTCAGGAGAAAGATAAAATACTACCTGTTACCTGTTCCCTGTTAACTGTTAACAGTTAAACTCCAGCATGACCTAATGCAATACCTGTTATCAGCATTCCCAAAACCAAGAAGGGTTGGGCGCTGGCTTGATATTTAACATCATTAGCTATAGGGTCACGCAGAAAATACATATCCTGGAAAGTGATTTGGGGGATGATTAATAATACCAAAATGGCGGCGTACAAGTTCTCATGAATACTAACGAGATAACCTGCAACTAAACCTTGGAATAAGTCAATCATGACGACACAAATTAAAGCCGCAGTTTGTACACCAAACATAACTGGTAATGATTTTAAACCTAATTGGCGATCGCCCTCTACACTCTTGAAATCATTAACAATGGCAATACCTAAACCTGCCAAGCTATAAAATAAGGTGAGAACCACAATTTTCCAATTTAACTCACCAAACAAAGCATGACCAGCCCACCAAGGTAACGCAATGTAACTTGCACCTAAAGCATAATTTCCTAACCAACCATTTTGTTTTAATTTTAATGGTGGTGCAGAATAAATGTAGGCGATAAAAGATCCAAAAACAGACAACATCAAAACATTAGGAAATGAATGACCAGCCCATAAATCTAAGGTGTAGGCTACCCCATATCCTAATAATAGTAAAAGCACAAATTGGCTAATTACTTGTTTTTCAGAAATTGCGCCGGAAGGAATAGGACGGTAAGGTTCATTAATAGCGTCAATTTCCCGGTCATAATAATCATTGATAGTTTGAGTGTAACCAGTCAATAATGGACCAGAAAGCAACATACAAAGGGCGGACTTCAAAACATTTTCTAGAGTCCAAGTGTAGTTACCAGAAGAAGCCGCACCACAGACTACACCCCATATTAAAGGAATCCAGGTAATCGGTTTCATCAACTGCAAGCGAATTTTCCAGATTGATGTTTCTCCTGCTGCTGCACCTTTCATTCCCAGAAGTTGGCGAGTTTTCGCATTGCGGTCTTCTGTATTTGTTACTTCCTGATTTGCAGTTTCTACAGCATCAGTATTTTGAGGATTTTGATTTATGGGAGTTGATTCAGACATAAGATGTAATGGGTGATTGGTGATTGGTGATTGGTAAACAAGGGAACAGGGAACAGGGAACAGGGAACAGCTTTTTTTCACTATTTCCCTATTTCCTACTGTCACCTGTCACCTGTCACCTGTCACCTTTCAAAACTAAAAAGAAATTATCAAATAACTATTTTGAAACTTAGCTCCGGTGACAGGTCTACCACTGAGAGCAGGGGGTAAGAAGATATTACGACGATGATCTCCGGCTTCTACCGTCACCTCTGGACCCTGTTGAGTGAGTTTGACTTGTTTTTTGTCAAAACCAGGTAAGAATAAGCGTACTTGGCGATTATGTACGTCTATTTCAATTGGTTTGGGAGCCTGTGATGCTTGTTCCACAAAGTTGGGTAAAGCATCTATCAAGGGTTGCCATTCACCGTTAGACACATCGGGAACAATGCTGATCGGTAGGGGTGTGAATTCTGCTGATAGGTTGGTGCTTGTTTCAGCAGACACTAAAATAGCGCCACCAATAGTTAAACCCACTTGTTGAGCAGTACCCCAAAGATAACGGGAATTTGCCACATCAATGGGATCTGAGGTTGTCACCAAAAAGGCAGCAACGCGATTAGGGTCAGCTAAAGCAGCCCTACCTTGATCGAGAAAATTATTAACTTGGTTGGTAGGTTGGGAGAAGTTATCAGCCGTCCAGTTAATATTAAAAAAGCTAGTAATCAGCGGTTGAATTAAGGGAGATTCAGAAATTGCCTTACCTAAATCGGAGTTAACAAACAATTGCCGAAACCGCCGCACGTACCAACTGAGAGATTCTGGCATTCCCAACATTCGCAAGGTGGAAGCGTCCCCTGTGCCATCATAGATAATCGCGTCATATTTGCCACTAGCATCATATTCACGAATAGCATTGAGAGCGAGGGCGTTGTCCATGCCTGGTAATACTACCAGTTCTTGACCATAAACCTCTTTAAAAATAGGTGTACGGAGGTATTGAGCCTCAAGTTTTTTTACTTCTTCCCAGTTACGTTCTAGCAGTACAGATGCTTGAAACTGTACTGCTTGTAAGTTGGGAGCGATTTCCTGGGGGTCAGGAGACAGAGTAGTTTCCAGTAAAATTGGCAACGTTGGTTCTGCTAATCCTGCTAGGAGTACCCGTTTGCCTTGGGTTGCCAATAGCTTGGCTGCGGCGATCGCTATTTTGCTTCGAGCGATACCGTTTTTGCCTAAAAATGTCAATATCAAGGCCATTAGTGATTTCCAATTACCGCCTGTCTGGTCAACTCCAACTTAGCATTACCTAGATACTCTGTGCCTGTGCTTTGAGGTGTGTATATTACACTGGTTTGATTTCATCTTCAAAAAACCAAGTAGAAAATTTGTCATCAAACCTGACTACAACACCTATTCCACCGCCATCGGTGACTTTATAACCTTCGATAATGCCAACTTGTCCGAGTTTTTTGGCGATATTGGCAGATACGCGATCGCGCATACGATAAACCTTAACCTTTTGTCCAATTTCCATATTTAGTTACAATCCAATAATCCAAATCTCAGTGTAGCTGAATCTGGCACTTTGTTAGAAGTTAGGCACTCAGAAATGTTACTTCCCTAGTTATGTTAGCTGATAATGATACATTTTTTAGACAAAGTGTGCGTATTTTATAAACTTAAGCATATTATAAAAAGTATAATAAATGAATAAACCACCGTGAAAACAGATACCATTTTCTATAGCTTATTTCAAGAATTTCCTAGCATTTTCTTTGAATTAATTAACCAGTCTCCCACAGAAGCAGTTGCTTATGAATTTACATCCCGTGAAGTTAAACAACTAGCTTTTCGCTTGGATGGTTTATTTTTGCCGACTACCAAAGATGCCAAAAAACCATTTTACTTAGTGGAAGTGCAATTTCAACCAGACGATGATTTATATTATCGGCTATTTGCAGAACTTTGCCTCTACTTGAAACAATACAAACCGCCCCAGCCTTGGCAGGTTGTGATTATCTATCCTAGTCGTAACATAGAAAGAGAACAGCCTGTACAATTTGGCGAAATCTTGCTATTGGATCGAGTTAAACGCATTTATTTAGATGAGTTAGGAGAGAGTTCTTTAGGGGTAGGAGTTGTTAAACTGGTAATAGAAACAGAAGAGACAGCACCAAAATTAGCAAAACAGTTAATTGCCCAAGCGAACCAACAAATTAATGATACAACCACCAAACGGGATCTGATCAACCTAATTGAAACAATTATCGTCTATAAATTACCCAAAAAAAGCCGCGAGGAGATTGAAGCCATGTTAGGGTTAAGTGAGTTAAAACAAACCAGAGTTTATCAAGAAGCTTTAGCAGAAGGTAAACAGGAAGGGAGACAGGAAGGGAGACAGGAAGGGATAGCGGAAGCAACCAGAAAATTAGCTTTAAACTTATTAAGAATTGGTATGAGTTTAGAGCAAATTTCGGAAATAACGGAATTATCTTGGGAACAAGTTCAAGATTTACAAAGGGAAATTTAAGAGTTTTAATTATTACTAATTAATCATTTTCTTAGGGTGTATTCGATTAATACACCCTCATGAGTTTATGGTTACGTTGGTATAACGCTGATAGTTGGTTGCCAACATTAGCAGAAAAAGCAGAAAATGAACACCAACGGGCTGATAAATTAGCAGAAAAATTGCGTTCTCTCGGCATAGATCCTGATAGTTTAAGTTAAACAAAAAAAGATGTATCAACATAACCCACCTCTATCACCAAAAGAAACCATGCCGACAATGTATGATTTACCTAGCGAATTAATAGGAGAATCAGGGTTGCCGGACGAATTTCATTGTATACAAGCGGATTTACTCACAGAAACCTGTCAACCTGCCAATTATACATCCGCAGAAATTTTACTTGCTAGTGATTTAAACCTTTATTATGACCCTCGTCATCCAAATTGGTATAAACGCCCTGATTGGTATATGGTATTAGGAGTTCCTAATACTAACCAACAGGAAGATTTACGTTTAAGTTACGTGGTTTGGCAAGAAGGAATTGCCCCTTTTTTAGTAGTTGAATTACTTTCACCAGGAACGGAACAAGAAGACTTAGGACAAACCTTGCGAGAAGTTAATAAACCCCCGACAAAGTGGGAAGTATATCAACAGATTTTGCGTATTCCCTACTATGTTGTTTATGATCGGTATGAGAATAATTTCCGTGGTTTTAAACTCAATGGAACTCGCTATGAATCTATAAATTTATCAGATAATCGTTTTTGGTTAGAAGAAATAGAAATGGGTTTAGGTTTATGGCAGGGAACTTATCAAAATACAGAAGGTTTATGGTTACGTTGGTATAATGCTGATGGTTGGTTGCCAACATTTACCGAACGGGTTGAAAGTGAAAGTCAACGTGCAGAAAATGAACGTCAACGGGCTGATAAACTCGCAGAAAAACTGCGTGATTTAGGAATAGATCCTGATAGTTTGTAATGAAAGTAATCTTTCTCAGTAAATATATCCCTGACTTCTTCAAGGAGTTGGGGATATTTGGTATAAATGCTATTCCCGTAGTTTAGGACAGGCAAATTCTGACAAATTGGCTAAAATTAATGCTGACAATCCGATAAAATGCCCGAATATCTTGGCTGTGGTGTGTAGTGGTATTTGAGGATGACCCTATCTATCAAAGACAATTTCACGAAATTGCAAGTACAGCGTTATTGGGAACTGCTGCAAGTTTTAGTAGCGCGGACGTTGAAAGTTCGTTATCGGGGTTCATTCCTTGGTGTTTATTGGTCACTATTAAACCCATTAATAATGACAGGTTTATACACGGCAATTTTTGGAGTTACCTTCGCATCATATTATGGTGACTCAATACTCAATTATGTCTTAGCAGCATTTACAGGTTTGGTAGTAATTAATTTTTTCTCAGCTTCCACATCCCAAGCCTTGCTAAGTGTAGTAGGTAATGGCGCATTATTGAATAAAATTCAGCTTCCAGTTAGTGTTTTTCCTGTATCAATGATTGTCTCTAATATATTTCAGTTTTGCGTCGGTGCATTTCCGTTACTAGCATTGATGACTTTACTTAATTCCCAAAGTCTAATAAATGTCCTAGCCTTGGTATTTCCATTTCTGGCATTAATTTTAGTATCTACAGGAATTGGATTTTTAGTAAGTGCTTTATACGTATTTTTTAGAGACTTACCTTACTTTTATGAATTGATTGTATTTGTTATGTGGATAAGTAGCCCTATATTTTATCCAGCAGCTATTGTACCAAAACAGGTACAACCATTTTTAAACTTAAATCCCTTATCACCGATAATTGAAAGTTTGCGTCAAATTACATTATCAGAAACATTACCAGATTTAGGTTTAATTTGGGGAGCTTTACTAAGTGGCATCATTATTTTATCTTTGGGATGGACTTGTTTTCATATTTGGCGACATCAATTTATGGATTTATTGTAATGGAAGTAATTCGCCTGGATCAAGTTTCACTGTGGAGACGAACACAAGAAGAGTTTTCTTACGACTTGAAAAAAACTTTGCTTTCTATCGTGGAAGGTAAATATCGTCAACCTGCCAAAAAGTTAGTTTTGAATAATCTTAATTTAGTAGTTAATAAAGGAGAAAAAATAGGAATTATTGGTGCGAATGGTTCTGGAAAATCCACACTTTTAAAGATAATTTCTGGTATTCTTAAACCCACTCAGGGAACAGTAAGAGTAAAGGGAAAAATTGCTCCTTTAATTGAACTAGGAGCAGGTTTTGATCCAGAAATATCAGTGATGGATAATATTGTACTTTATGGTGTTTTACTAGGATTTTCGAGAATAGAAATGCGAGCAAGAGCGCATTCGATTTTGGAGTTTTCAGAATTACAAGATTATGCTTTAGTTCCAGTTAAGGGTTTATCTTCTGGTATGGTAGCAAGATTAGGTTTTTCTATTGCTACAGATGTGCAACCTGATATTTTAATTTTAGATGAAGTTTTATCAGTAGGAGATGAGAGTTTTAAGAATAAATGCAAACAAAGAATCGAAAGATTTTGGGATGCAGAAGCAACAGTTTTGGTAGTATCCCATGATTTGGGTTTTATGAAACAGTCTTGTCAAAGAATAATTTGGTTAGACAAAGGAAAAATCAATTTTATAGGTACTGCGGAACGTGCAGTAGAGTCTTATCTCGCTGGTCAAGTCATCCCTGTATAAATTTAATTCGTGATCACAGAGTGGGTAGTTATGTAAAGTTTTGTTAAAGATTCACTATTTATGCTGACATAGCAGAAATGTTGCAGGATTTATAGTCACAGGGTGTAACTGGAATAGGTGGAGTTAATACAACTCAGTTGTAAGTTCCTTCATCACCTCCTATTTCTTTGATATCCCTATGTTTGCATTAATAAAACTGACCATTGATATTCTCCAAACTGCTTAAAAACTAGACTTCAGATATCTTCTACGTTGTTCAACCAATAGGGATAATCTAGATTTTAAGAGTTAGTAAGTCAATTCTCATTCAATCATAAACTGCATCCCTGTTTAAGTTTCAGGTGCTACAGGGAAGAGTTGCAATCTAGTTGTAAAAGCTTTTTATAAAGCTAAAAATGTGCTGTTCTCTAAAGGTATTTTTATGAAAAATTAGCCATGTGAATACACATGAAACATCAAGTTTTATGCAGTCTCATTTATTGCTCATAAACTCAATTTTCAGGATCGCTACAAGTAAAATTACATCATCACCAAGAATGTCAATGTATAACTTTACATCTGGAAGCTAAATGAAATCAAAAACCAAAGATAACAAGAGATTTATAGATTATTACTGTTAAATATTTAGCCAGTATAGCTAGACATAAATCGAGAGTTATTTAGGTGTAAAAAATATCATTCTTTATTTAAACAAAGTCATTTTTCTAAGAAAATAGTCACTTTGGAAAAATCAGACAAACCCAATTATACATATATTTTGAATAAATTTGGGTCGAGAATGTATCAGTTAAAAGTAATCTCATTACAGAATAAATGGTTTTTAATTAAGTGTTTATTCTGTTGGCATTTCAACTGATGGTTTGGCATAACAGTTACTGAAGAAGATTTTTATTAGGCAATATAAAATATAAAGTTGAGTAAAAAAACGATGGTTAACCAACTAGAATTACCAACTATCTGTCACCTTATTGAAAAGGAGAGATTTAATCATCTGCAAAATATTATTTTTCCTAAAACCGATATTTGTAGTGTTGAAGAACTATTTTTTAGAAGTAATGAACAAGTTTTATTTAACTATGAAAATCAGACCTTAGAACTAAATCAAGGTGGAGTTGTTAGTTTTGACACCTATTTTAATGCTTTTTATGTGGATAGTTGGAAAGAATACACCAGAGTTAGAACGATAGGTGCTAGTCTCACATTAAAAGGAAATTTTAAAATTACTATTTACAATATAGACAGATTGGGTGAAACTAAAACCGTATTAGCACAGAAGATCATCAACAATAACAAAATCGAGAAAATCACAGTTTTAGAAAACTTCGATATATCCACATATACAGGAATGATATACCTGGAAATCGAAGCATTAGAAAGTATGTGTCAAATTAGCACAGGGTATTTTTGTACTTTTACAGAAGCGGATACAAAGATCAAAATTGCAGTTGTTATTTGTACTTACAAAAGGGAAACCTATGTTTATAAAAACATGAAATTATTAGAAGAATCTTGCTTAAAACAAAGAGACTATGAAAATATAATCGAAGTATTTATTATTGATAATGGTAATACCTTAGAGCAATTTGATAGTCCTATAATTCATGTAATACCTAATAAAAATGCCGGAGGAAGTGGTGGTTTTGCTAGAGGTATGCTGGAAGTTTTACAGCAGCAACATGAATTTTCACATACTATTCTGATGGATGATGATATTCTATTTGATCCAGAAATACTGCAAAGAATCTGGAATTTTTTGAGTTTATCAAATCAAAAAGATATCTGTCTTGGTAGTAGTATGTTGAGATTAGATAAAAAATACATACAGCATGAAAAAGGAGCTTATTGGAATAAAAATCAAGGTTTTGTTCCTGTCAAACCCAATATGGATTTGAGAGAATTAAAAGAAACTTTATTCAATGAAGTAGATGAATATATTGATTACAGTGGCTGGTGGTTTTTTTGCTTTCCAGTTAATACTATCAAAGATTATGGCTTACCATATCCTTTCTTTATCAAGATAGATGATGTTGAATTTTGCCGAAGAATAGATAAGAAAATTATAATTCTCAACGGGATCTGTGTTTGGCACGAACCCTTTGAAAATAAAAAAAATCCATCAATAGAATACTATTTTTTCAGAAATAGTATGATTTATCATAGCCTGTATTTTCAAAAGAAATTTAGTAGCATTAAGGCGATTAAATGGTTTTTAAAACCATTATTAAAAGAACTATTTTGTTATAGATATGAAACTGCTGAGAACATTATCAAAGCAACTTTTGACTTTCTCCAAGGACCTGATGCTCTAGTTGCTAAAAATCCAGAAGAAAATCATAAAGATGTTTGTAAATCTCAAGAAAAAACAACTAAAAATTCAGATTTACCATTTGTGTACAAAAAATATATAGAAAGTCTAGAGAAAAGTGAAAACAAATTACATCGTTTTTTCAGACTTCTAACTCTTAATGGTCATCTTTTACCAAGTTGCTTTTTCTTTGCAGATGACACATTGAGCGATAAGGGATATAGTATTGTTCCATTTGGTAATAGTAGACCTTTAAATGCTTTTCGAGCTAAAAAAGTCTTGTATTACAATTTACAAACCCAAGAAGGATTTATAGTTAAATTTTCCCGAATTCGGTTTTTTAAAGTGCTAATAAATGCCTTATGGTTAACCTTGGTAATGCTCTTCAAATTACCAAAATTGAAAACGCTATATATCAACTCATTTTCTGAATTTACCAGTCAAGCTTTTTGGGAAAAGTATCTAGAAATAGAACCAAAATAATTAAAATTACCGGAATAAAACTATGTATCCTAGAATGTTTGATTTTTTGATTGTTGGTGCTGGGTTTGCAGGTTGTACCCTAGCAAATTGTATAGCTACGCACCTAGATCGCAAAGTTTTAGTGATTGATACCCGCAATCATATTGGTGGTAATGCTTTCGATTTTTATGACAATGCGGGAGTATTGATTCATAAATATGGAGCGCACATTTTCCATACAAATAGCAAAAAAATAATTGATTACCTTTCTCATTTTACCCAATGGAGAGTTTATCAACATGAAGTCTTAGCAAAAGTTGATGGTGATTTGTATCCAATTCCCATTAACCTTAATACTATCAACAAACTATATGGACTAAATCTAAATAGCCAAGAAATTAAAGATTTTTATGAGCAAGTTAGAGAAAAATATGAAAGAATTGAAAACTCAGAACAAGCTGTAGTTGGCAAAGTAGGAACTGATTTATACGAGAAATTTTTTAAAAACTACACTTATAAACAGTGGAATTTGTGGCCTCATGAATTAGATGCTTCTGTTTGCGCTCGTATTCCTGTAAGAAGCAATAAAGATAACCGTTATTTTGGTGATAAGTATCAACTTATGCCACTAAATGGTTATACAAAAATGTTTGAAAAAATGTTGGCAAATCCCAACATTAAAGTTATGCTAAATACTAACTTTCAAGACGTGGAAAAATGGCTGAAGTTTGACCACCTAATTTATACTGGACCCATCGATCAATTTTTTGATTATAAATTTGGTAAACTTCCCTATCGCTCATTGCGTTTTGAGTTTGAAACTCATGATGTTGAATATTTCCAACCAGTTGCTGTTGTCAACTATCCCAACGATTATGATTTTACCAGGATAGTCGAATCTAAACATATTACTGGTCAAAAACATCCAAAAACCACTATTTATTATGAATATCCACAAGCAGAAGGAGACCCATATTACCCTGTTCCGCGTCCCGAAAATCGTGAGCTATTTCAACAGTATAAAACTGAAGCAGATAAGCTGGAAACAGTAACATTTGTTGGCAGATTAGCACAATATCAATATTACAACATGGATCAGGTTATTGCTGCTGCTCTCACGGTATTTGAAAACAGAATTAGTCAACTTTATTAGATTTTATCAACCATAATTAGACAGGAATATTACCATGTTTTATACATCATTTGCACAAAAATTACCCAAGTCTCTTATTGCTTTGATTCGTGAGCGAGATACAGCATTCAAAAAATTAATGAGTTCCTATGAAAAGCTAAAAATTGAATCAAAAAGAATTAAAAAGCTTTATAAACTTTTAAAATCACAAGCTCAAGATTTACCAGCAGAACTTCCAAACAAAAAGCTTCCAGATAGCCTAGATTTAATTAATAAAAAAGCACTAGAATATGATTTAGAAAAGGGTAGAATTGTTATTGGATCAATCTTATCTGCTTCCCAAGAAGAATTAGCAAACAGAGATTTTTTATTAGATAAAATCAAAACCTATGGTTGTGCATATCAAGGATGGGAACTTTATTCTCCTTATCAGGAATATCTCAATGCTTCTGATTATGGGCCGCTACAAATTCCCACAGAATTAGCAGATTTTTTAATTTATGTTATTCAGAAAAAACCCGCATCATTTCTAGAAATTGGTGTGATGTATGGAGGATTTTCAGTGTTATGCTGTGCGGTTTTATCTAAATTCAACACAAATTTTAAATATACCTGTCTTGATATAGAAGATAACTTTAGAGACTGGGAGTATTTTTCATCTATTTTACCTTTAGAAAAAGCTATTCCTGCTACATCTGCTGATTTCATTGGTAAAAAATTCGATGTTGTTTATATTGATGCAGATCATTCATATCATGGCATGAAAAGAGATTTCTTGAATGTAGGTCGTTATGCAAAAGTTTGTGCTTTTCATGATATTAATGCTTCTGAATATGATCACTTAGATGGTGGAACTAGAAGATGTTGGAATGAACTCAAATTATCATACTGTCAGTCAGCTTCAATTTTGGAAATTAGTCATATTGCTGAGGAGTGGATGGGTATTGGTATTATCGATTTTAATAAATGATTTATGCAAGTTATTAAAGTCGCAGCTATCATTGTCACTTGGAACAAAATTAAAGATGTTTGTTCGCTAATTGAAGACACTAATAAACTTGATTTAAATGGGATATATCTGGATATTTTTGTTGTTGATAATGCTTCATCTGATGGTACACAAGCTTATCTAGAAGAACATTATCCCCAAATTCAAGTTTTACAAACAGGTGAAAATATTGGTGGTTCAGGAGGTTTTTCTCATGGAATGAAGTTTCTAAGTAACCTGAATTATGATTACATCTGGTTACTAGATAATGATGTGAGATTAGATTATCAAGCTTTACTTCCTTTAGTAGAAACCTTAGAAAAGTACGCGGGAGTTGGTTTGGTAGGTTCTCAAATTAGAAAATTAGAACAACCGGAGATTATTCAAGAAATAGGTAGTTATGTTAATGAAGAAAAAGCACATTTAAAAACTTACTTGGGTAATTCACCCATTAAATCTACAGCAGAAATTTTAGCAGGAAAACCCTATCTAGTTGTAGATGTTTGTGCAGCAGCTTCATTATTATTTAGACGGGAAATAATTAACCAAATTGGAGTATTTGAAAATTACTTTCTCCACTTTGATGATGTGGAATGGTGTTCAAGAGCAAAACAAGCTGGTTGGGTGGTTGCTGCTCATCCTGCTTCTATAGTTTGGCATTCTTCACCTGATTTTAAACAGCGTCCTTGGATTAGTTATTATGATGAACGTAATCTCTGTTATTGTTGGCAAAAATACAAACCAGAACTGTTGTTAAAACGTCTGCAATTATTATTTCCAAAATTAATTTACTACTCATTAACTGGGCGTTATTTTTGGGCAGAAATTTACTTACAAGGATTGACAGATTTCCTTCAAGGAATTAACGGTAAAATGACTGCTATATTGCCATATCAAGAAGATGATTTAGCGGCAATTATTCAGACTGATAGCAAAATCTTAGTGCAATCTTCCATATATCAAGATATCTGTCAATTTAAAGATTTACATATAGAGCAAAAATTTATTCTTTGGTATCCACCCAAAAGGTTATTATTGAGGGTTTACATTTGGTTAGTATCTTGGTTTTTTAAACCTGTAGATTTGGTAATAGTTAGCTGCTATCAACCAGAACTTTTTTATTTTAATCTAGCCAAAAAAGTTTATTTCTTTAGTGGTGCTGGTTACGTACAGGTAAATTTGAATTTAATGAATGTGCTGTTTAAAAGTCTGCAAGTATTTTATCGGTTGTTGAAAATATATTTGCAGATGAGCATTGTGGTAAATAAATCAGTAGCTGCAAAATAACATCTCTCTTCACAATATTGGAAATAATTGCAACTATGTCAAACACAACTGTCTTGATATCTATAGTTATTTGTACCGCAGATCGTTCTGCTTCTTTGCAAAAAACCCTGAAATCTTTAAATCACCTCAATTATAATTATTTTGAAGTTATTGTTGTAGATTCTTCTGATGATGGAAGTACATTAAAAATAATAAATTCTATCCAAAATAATTTAACTTTTAGCATCAAAATATTGACATCAAAACCTAAAAACATTAGTATTTCTAGAAATATAGGAATCCAAAAATCATCAGGAAAGATTATTGCTTTTATAGATGATGATGCGATTCCGCCCACTGATTGGTTAGATCAATTAATATCAACCTATACTTTATATGGTGATAAATGCGCTGGGGTTGGTGGTACAGTCAGAGATATGACAAAAGCTGGTTATCCTTTACAATATCATCAAGGTATTACCAATCTTATTAGTAATACAATTTCTATTCGTTCAGAAAATGTAATTAACTATAATCACAAACAGGGTTTTTGGTATAATGGATTAATGGGTACAAACTCATCTTACCGTAAAGAATTACTGAAAAAAATTAATGGTTATGATGAATTTTTTGAATATTTTTTAGATGAAACAGATGTTTGTTTGCGATTAATTCAAGCTGGATATGAAATTCACTATTGTGATACTGTTGTAGATCATTATCCTCAACCTAGTCATAACCGTTATGATCAAAAACATCTAACTTGTTGGTATTCTTTAGCAAAAAATTCTACTTATTTTGCTTTAAAACACGCTTATAAAAAAATTCCTGTTCCCATTTTGATTATACGTCTAACTCTACTTTTAATTTATCGTTGTTTACTGCGGATTATTAGGCTTAAATTTACCCATCGTCTCAGTAATGGGATTTTATGGCAATATATCCAAGAAGCTTTTAAAGGTGTGCGTGTAGGTTGGAGTGCTGGTATTGCTTTGCATTACGGAAATAATGAGAAAATTATTAACAAGAATCGTATTAGTTTATAATGGATCAAAGATTGTAACTGATCCAAGTAAAATCTATGGCTTTAACCGCACACGAAATAGAAGCATTAATGCCAGATTGCAGCGAACTACTTAGCGATGAGCCAGAAATGGAAAGCTCCTTACATTATACACAACTATTAATATTAGTAACTTGTTTAGAATGGTTGTGGAGAGATAGAGAAGATTTCTTTATCGGAGCAAATCTTAGCATCTACTATAGCCGTCAACAGTTAAAAAATCGAGACTTTAGAGGACCCGACTTTTTTCTAGTCAAAGACACGGAAAAACGCCCTCGTGCTTCTTGGGTAATATGGGAAGAAGACGGTAGATATCCCAATTTAATTATTGAATTACTGTCTGATTCTACGGCTAAAGTGGATAGGGGATTAAAAAAAGAGTTGTACCAAAACCGATTTAGAACACCTGAGTATTTTTGGTTTTCACCTAATACTTTAGAATTGGTAGGGTGGCGACTAGTAGGCAATGAATATGAAAGTATTACTCCTTCCGAAAATGGCAGGTATTGGAGTCAAGAATTAGGATTGTATTTAGGAGTGTTTGAAAGTAGATTAAGGTATTTTAGCGTTGAGGGGCGATTAATACCTACACCCGAAGAAGCAAATTTAGAAGAAATCAGAAAAGCTGAAATTGCTTACAGAAAAGCCGAAGCCGAAAAACAAAGGGCTGAAGAGGCAGAAGCTAAAGCAGCTATTTTAGCTCAGAGGTTAAGAGATTTAGGTATTGATCCTGAGAGTTTGTAAGTAACCAGATCCCTAATGATCAAAAATTAGGGATCTATTTCCTGAGTAGTTTAGGTCTGAGGATTCATCAAGATACCCAAATCAAAGAAAGTTATCAAACTGCATTTTTGTTGATTACTTTTAGGAGTTGGTAAACTAATTCATCCCAAGAGTAGATTTGCTCAGTGTGAATTTTAGAATGTTCATAAGTTTTCGCAGAAAGTAAAGCATTGCGAATACTATTAACATCTCCTGGGTGATAATAAAAAACATGAGGTTTTGAAGATGATAAATATTCTGGAGCAATAATAGGTAATTGACAGTAAGTATATTGAATCATTTTCAGGCTATCAGTAAAAGACTCACTGCCATTACTATAGACCAGTGTCTGAAGAGCGATATCTGCATATTTTAAATAAGGTATAGTAGCTATAAACGGTAATTCTCCATAGGAAATAATATTTTTCCTTGCAGGTAAGTTTTTAATTGGTCCAATAATATGAAATTGCCAATGAGGGAATAATTGACTGGCTTGATCTAAAAAATCTAGATCAAAATAAGAATTACCTACAAATATGATATTTGGATGATTTACAGTGGGATAAGGATTAGCATATTCTTGAGCAAATAAATCTTTACGAATACCATGAAAATGCAATTCCAAATTCGTTAAGTGATCAAAATTACGATAAATATATTGACTAGGAACACTAACTAAATCAAATTGAGGTGTTATTCGCTGTTCAGTTTCTAAGACAACAGGATGATTATTTAATAATCGCAGATCATCAGAAACACGATAGATAAACTTAGCACTGGGATTGATGCGTTTAAAGCTTTCAAATAACAGAATTGCCGGGGTACTTTCAAAGATAAAAAGGTCAGCATCCTTAATCATGGATGCTACTGGTCCTAGAGGCAACTGACCATAAAGACGGAACAAACCATGACTTAAGGAGTTAAGTACATTCAAACGCAGATTAGCTGGATGCCACATAGTAAACCAAATATAGCTCCATAAATTGCTTTCTACCTGTTGAAGTTTGTTAGCCTCTTGGAATATAGGATAGTCTAGCCTGTAGTCTTGACGAATTACAGATAGCCAACTTAGGGGTGCGGTGAAAAATACCACTTCCCAACCTTGACGCAAAAAAGCATCAGCTAACCAGTGAAAGCCAGCCTTGCGTTTAGAGTTCCAGTAGTGGCCAGTAATCAAAACTACACGCTTCATAAATTAATGAGATGTCACAAAACTGCTAAACTATATAACCTAGTCAATTAAATAATTACTGGTATAGAGTTTGCACTGCTCGAAACCTGTCAAAATTATCTAAAGCTTGAGTATATCTTGAGTTTAGATTTATAGATACATTGTTCTTAGAGGTTGTTTGAAAACTTTTTCGTGTGGGATTTGACACCCGCAGATCCCCCTAAATCCCCCTTTGTAAGGGGCGTTGGGGGTATCTCGATTAATTCTGATACTTTTCAAACACCCTCTTAGAAATACTTTTTATCTAGCGTAGTCACTATGACACCTGCTCTATACAAGATTATGTAGACTGAAAATATGACTGATCACCCTGAAACTTTAGTTAAATTAAAACAAAAAATTAGCGACCATACAGCCATTGTTGGGGTTGTCGGTCTGGGATATGTAGGTTTACCATTTGCGGTGGAAAAAGCCAAAGTTGGCTATCATGTCCTGGGAATTGAGCAAAACCCGCGCAGAGTTGAACGAGTCAACATAGCAGACAATTACATCACAGATGTTCAAGATGAAGACTTAAAAAGAGTTGTCAGCAGTGGCAAACTACAAGCAATTGCCGATTTTGAAAGGGTTGCGGAGAGTGATGTCATTGTCATTTGTGTTCCCACTCCCCTAACTAAAAATTTGACTCCAAATTTGAGCTACGTTGAAAATGTGACTCATGCTATTGCTAAACGTTTGCGACCTGGACAGTTGGTAACTTTAGAATCAACCACTTACCCTGGAACTACGGATGAGGTAATGCGCCCTGTTCTAGAGCAAATTAGTGGTTTAAAGCAAGGAAAAGATTTCTTTTTAGCCCATTCTCCAGAACGGGTAGATCCAGGCAATAAGCGTTACACTACCAAAAATACTAATAAGGTAGTAGGAGCATCAGATCCATATTCCCTGGAAGTTTCCCAATTATTTTATGAGCAGACTATTGATCATGTAGTACCTGTCAGTAGTGCTAAAGCAGCTGAACTGGTGAAGGTGTTTGAGAATACCTTTCGCGCTGTAAATATTGCTTTAGTGAATGAGTTAGCTTTATTATGCGATCGTCTCAATCTCAACGTCTGGGAAGTGCTAGATGCTGCCAACACCAAACCTTTTGGCATTATGCCTTTCTATCCAGGACCAGGGGTAGGTGGTCACTGTATCCCCATTGACCCTCATTACTTGGAATGGAAAGCTAAGGAAGTTAACTTTAATACCCATTTCATTGCTTTAGCAGGGGAAATTAATCGCTCCATGCCTCTATTTGTTAGGGAAAAAACCCGCAGAGCATTAAATAATTTAGGTATTGCTCCCGCTAAATCAAAGGTGCTGCTCATTGGTGTGGCGTATAAAAAAGATTTAGGTGATTGGCGGGAATCTCCAGCTTTGATGGTAATTAATTACCTCTTAGAAGATAAAATCACAATTAGCTATCATGACCCCTATGTGCCAAAAATTGAGGTACAAGGCAAAACTTACTCTAGTGTAGAGCTAACAGATGAAAAAATTAGCTCGGCTGACTTGGTAATTATTACTACTGACCACAGTCAGATAGATTACATGAATTTGGTAGCTAAGTCCAAATCGGTTCTAGATACTAGGGGTGTAACTCGTCATCTTGATTGCGCCCATGATAAAGTAACTCTGTTGTAGGAATGGGTAAGTGGTGACAGATTTGAGCGAAAAATCAGTAATTGTTGTTGGTGCTGGGAACTGGGGTAAAAACTTAGTGCGGAATTTTCACGCATTAGGAGCATTACAGGGTGTAGCAGAAACTCATCCTGGACTGAGAGAAACAATAGCTACAACTTATCCAGATATTAGTATTTATGCTGATTTTCAAGCTGCATTAGCAACAGATATACCAGCTGTTGTTATAGGAACTCCTGCACCTACTCATTATCAACTAGCAATGGCGGCTTTGGCTGCTGGTAAGGATGTATTTGTAGAAAAGCCGATGACCCTGCGAACCGATGAAGCTAGAAAACTGGCTGAATATGCAGATCAGCAGGGTAGGATTTTGATGGTTGGACATTTGTTATTGTATCAAAGTGCGATCGCTTGGATACGTGATTATTTAGCCACTGGTAAAGCGGGTAAAGTGCTGCACGTAGCTACTCAAAGAATGAAATTAGGCAAGGTACGCACAGAAGAAAATGTGTGGTGGTCTTTTGCACCCCATGATGTTTCAGTGGTTTTAGACCTATTGGGAAACCCCAAACTAGAAAAAGTTCAAGCCCAAGGTAAAGCGATTTTACAGCCAGAAATAGCTGATTTTGTCCAAGCTGATTTAAGTTTTCAAACAGGTCAATCTGCTCAAATTAGTTGTTCTTGGTATTGGCCATTAACTCAGCGCAGCACTGTAGTTATTGCCCAAAAACAAATGCTAGTTTACGATGAGGTACAACAAACTGTTACTATTCATCATAAATATATTGATAAAAATTTACAACATTATGACCAAGGCAGCGAAGTTGTGGAAGTGGCAGCTTCAGAACCATTAAAAATTGAATGTCAACATTTTTTAGAATGTGTAAAAACTCGACAAAAACCCCGTTCTAATGGTTGGAATGGTGTAGCAGTTGTAGAAATTTTAGAGGAGGTAGAGAAATTCCTGCATGACTAACTACTTTGTACATGAATCCAGCTATGTTGATGAAGGTGCAGAAATTGGTAAAGGTACGAAAATTTGGCACTTTTGTCATATTTTCGCCAAAGCAAAAATCGGTGAAAACTGCATCTTTGGACAAAATGTTTTAGTTGCTAATAACGTCGTTATTGGTAATAACTGCAAAATCCAAAATAACGTCTCTTTGTATGAAGGGGTGATTTTAGAAGACTACGTTTTTTGTGGGCCAAGTATGGTATTTACAAATGTGAAAACACCAAGATGTGAGTTTCCCCGTAATACCAGCAATGATTACCAAAAAACCTTAGTGAAAAGAGGTAGCAGTATTGGTGCTAATGCTACAATCGTTTGCGGTGTCACATTGAATGAATCTGCCTTTGTTGCTGCTGGTGCAGTGGTAACAAAAGATGTACCATCCTATGCTATGGTAGCGGGAGTGCCAGCAAAAATAATTGGTTGGATGAGTGCCTATGGTGATGTGTTAAAGTTTGATGCTGATGGCTACGCTGTAGATTCTACAGGAACTAAATATCAAAAAATTTCAGAAACAGAAGTGATCAAAGTTGCATGAACCAAACTAATATTCCTGTTCTTGATCTTAAACCCCAATATGAATCTTTAAAAACAGAGATTCAAGCCGCTATTAATCGCGTTTTAGAATCTGGTCAGTTTATTATGGGACCAGATGTGAAACTATTTGAACAGGAAGTAGCGACTTATTTAGGAGTACGTCATGCGATCGCTGTTAACTCTGGTACTGATGCTTTAGTCATCGGGTTAAGGGCTTTGGGTATTGGTACAGGTGATGAAGTAATTACCACACCATTTAGCTTTTTTGCTACTGCGGAATCAATTAGTAATGTCGGTGCTACACCCATATTTGTTGACATTAACCCTGATACATTTAACATCAACCCAGCCGCAATAGTTGAGAAAATTACACCTCAAACTAAAGCTATCATGCCTGTTCACCTTTATGGTAATCCGGCAGCTATGTTTGAAATTTTGGATATTGCCCAAAAGTATAATTTAAAAGTTATTGAAGACTGCGCTCAGTCATTTGGTGCTAGATATTATACTAATAATCATAAAGATATTAACGATAAACATACTGGTACAATTGGTGATGTAGGTGCTTATTCCTTTTTCCCTTCCAAAAATTTGGGTGCTTACGGTGACGGTGGCTTAATTGTTACCGATGATGACCAAGTGGCAGAAACAGCTAGGATGTTGCGGGTACATGGAGCGAAGAAGAAATATCACAATGAAGTATTGGGTTATAATTCACGTTTGGATACTATACAAGCAGCAATTTTGCGTGTAAAATTACCTCACATTGATCAATGGAATCAAGGTAGGCGTGTAGTAGCTAAAACCTATAATCAACTATTAGCAGAAGTTGCTGGTGTGGTGACACCAGAAATAACTGATGGTCATGTATTTCATCAGTATACAATTAGGGTTTTAGATGGTAAGCGTGATGCTGTGCAGAAGCATTTAACTGCACAGGGTATTGGCTCAATGATTTATTATCCTGTGCCGCAAGATCAGTTACCAGTTTATAAAGGTCAGTATCCTGCGAATCCAGTGAGTGATTTGTTTGCTGAGGAGGTTTTGAGTTTACCAATTTGGCCGGAGATGGAGGAAAAAAGTATTGAAAGGGTGGTGGAAGCTATTAAACAAACTTTGAAGAATGAGGTTTGAGAAATGGATCTCAAAGGAAAACGGTTTCTTGTCATTGGTGGTGCGGGTTTAATAGGTTCGCACACAGTTGATCGCCTGTTGCAAGAAGATGTGGCTGAAATTCGGATTTATGATAATTTTACGCGAGGCAGTCAAGAGAATATTGCTAATCCGTTAACAGACAACCGTGTCAATATATTTCCTCTAGGTGGGGAACTGCTGCATCGCGATATTTTGAATGAGGCAATGAAAGATATTGATGGGGTATTTCATTTCGCTGCTTTGTGGCTACTACACTGCTGGGATTTTCCTCGTTCTGCATTTGAAGTCAATATTGCTGGAACTTTTAATGTCTTGGAAGCTTGTATTAATAATGGTGTAAAAAGACTGGTTTACTCATCCTCTGCTTCTGTTTATGGAGATGCAGTAGCAGAACCAATGACAGAAGATCATCCCTATAACAATACAAATTTTTACGGTGCAACTAAAGTCGCAGGTGAACAAATGTGCCGCGCTCTTTATCATCGTTATCAGGGGACGGAAAAGCATTTTGATTATGTTGGCTTGCGCTATATGAATGTCTACGGTCCCAGACAAGATTATCGGGGCGCTTATATCGCTGTGATTATGAAAATTTTGGATCGCTTGGATAAGGGATTACCACCAATTGTCTATGGTGATGGCTCTCAATCCTATGATTTTGTCTATGTGGGAGATTGCGCCAAAGCTAATGTATGTGCGATGAAAGCTGACTCGACGGATAGGTTTTATAATGTCGGCAAGGGTGTAAAAACGACCATTAAGGAATTAGCCGAACTAATTTTGGAGATTACTGGTTCAGATTTAAAAATTCAGTATGAACCAGGCGGTCAAACTTTTGTCAAAAATCGGGTTGGCTGTCCAAAAAAAGCAGCAGCAGAAATTGGTTTTAAAGCTGATGTCGAACTCAGAGATGGCATCGAAAAACTAATTGAGTGGCGCAATAACCACAAAGAAGAAGTGGCAAGAAGGCGTGATCAAGCGGGAATATCAAATGATTGAACAACGCAACATACCAATTTCTATACCTTCTGCTGGTGAGGACGAATGGCAGGCTCTGCGAGAACCTTTAATGACGGGATGGCTAACTCAAGGTCCGAAAGTAGCAGCTTTTGAAAAGGCTTTTGCTGAACGTCATCAAGTAAAACACGCGATAGCTGTAACTAGCTGCACCACTGCACTGCATTTGATTTTGGTAGCTTTAGGTATAGGCTGCGGTGATGAAGTAATTGTGCCTGCTTTTACTTGGATTGCTACTGCTAACGTGATACTTTATTGTGGTGCAACTCCAGTTTTTGTGGATGTAGATCCCAAAAATTTCAACATAGATGTAAGCCAAGTAACAGCTAAATTAACTGAGCGAACCAAAGCAATTATACCAGTACATTTGTTTGGTTTGTGTGCTGACATTGATGCCTTAAGTACCGCAGCACCCGGTATTCCCTTGATTGAAGATGCTGCTTGTGCGGCTGGTAGTGCTTACAAAGGTCAGCCAGCAGGTTCATTAGGATTAGCAGCAGCTTTTTCATTTCATCCCCGCAAGTCAATTACTACTGGCGAGGGGGGTATGATAACCACAAATGATGACGAACTGGCAGAGAAAATGAGGGTTTTACGCAATCACGGTGCGAGTATTTCGGAAGAACAAAGGCATTTAGGATCGCGCCCTTATATTTTGCCTGATTTTAATTTATTGGGCTTCAACTATCGCATGACCGATTTACAAGGTGCAGTCGGTTTAGTGCAGCTAGGTAAATTAGATAAGTTTATTAATGAGCGTCAGCATTGGGCCGAATTTTACAGCCGAGAATTAGCTAGTGTTGACTGGTTACGAACTCCTATGGTATCTGAAGGTTATTCTCATGCTTGGCAGGCTTATGTTTGTTATGTCAATGAAAGCAAAGCACCAATACCTCGAAATGCAATAATGGAAGTTTTACAGCAACGGGGTATCAGCACTCGTCCGGGAACTCATGCAGTTCATTTGTTGGGTGTTTATAAAGATAAATTTGGATTAAGGAGCGATGATTATCCAGGGGCAAGAGATTGCGATCGCTATTCAATGGCTATTCCTTTGCATAACCAGATGACAGATGCAGATTATCATTATGTGGTGCAAACTATCAAATCAATTTCCTGAAAGTAATTAAGATTTTGGTGTTTTCAAGGTTAAGTAATGAAAAAGCAGAAGTTATTGATGATTCTGAAAATGCGTGCCTTTGTATCGGATAAGAATCAGGAATTACCCTCTTAAGGAAATTTTCAAATGTGCGGTATTGCAGGGATTTTTAACTACAATGGTGAACCTATATCGCCTGTATTACTTAGTAAAATGACTGATGCGATCGCTCACAGAGGTCCCGATGGTGAAGGTTTTTACATTGATAGCTATATAGGTCTAGGCCATCGCAGATTGGCGATTATTGATTTGTCTGATGCTGGTCATCAACCAATGATCACAAAAGATGGGCGCTATATTCTTAGTTACAATGGCGAAATCTATAATTTTCAAGAATTGAAGGTAGAACTAGAAGCTTTGGGCTACCAGTTCCACTCGCGTACTGATACTGAAGTATTACTGTATGCGTATGCTGAGTGGGGAATCAAGGCTCTAGACCGCTTGAACGGGATGTTTGCTTTTGCCATTTGGGATCAGCAGCAAAGCGAGTTGTTTCTTGCACGCGATCGCTACGGCATCAAACCTCTCTACTATACTCTCCAGAGTAACTGTCTTCTGTTTGGCTCAGAAGTCAAAGCAATTTTAGCTCACCCATCATACAAAGTAGCAATAGATAAAGAAGCCCTGCTAGAATATTTCACATTTCAAAATTTCTTTACTGATCGAACCCTGTTCAATAATGTGAAACTTTTGCCCGCAGGTACTTATATACGAATGTCGTTGGATAATACTCAGCAAGTTGAACCCCAGCGTTACTGGGATTATGACTTTGTTGAACCAGAAAAACTAAAAGATGAGAGAGAATACATAGAGGAACTGGATAGGTTGTTTCGTCAGGCAGTAAAAAGACAGCTAGTAAGTGATGTTGACGTTGGAGCCTATCTGAGTGGGGGTATGGATTCGGGGTCAATTACCGCGATCGCCGCAACCGAGTTACCATATTTGAAGACGTTCACCTGTGGTTTTGATCTGCATTCAGCATCAGGTTTAGAATTAGGGTTTGACGAACGAAATAAAGCAGAATATATGTCTTACCTATTCAAGACAGAACATTATGAAATGGTCTTGAAAGCCGGTGACATGGAGCGAGTTTTTCCCAAATTAACTTGGCATTTAGAAGAACCACGAGTAGGACAGAGTTATCCCAACTTTTATGTAGCTCAACTAGCTAGTAAATTTGTCAAAGTCGTCTTAGCTGGTACAGGTGGCGATGAATTGTTTGGGGGTTATCCTTGGCGCTATTATAGAGCAGTAGTAAATGATGATTTTGAGCATTATATTGACAAATATTATAATTTTTGGCAACGTCTTATTCCTAATAAATTAATCCATCAGGTATTTAAACCTATCTGGAATGAAGTAAGTCACGTCTGGACGCGAAATATTTTTCGTAATGTCTTTGCAGAAGCAACATCTACACTCACTCGCCCAGAAGATTATATTAACCATTCCCTCTACTTTGAAGCAAAAACGTTTTTACACGGTTTATTGCTAGTAGAGGATAAGCTCAGTATGGCGCATGGATTGGAGTCGCGAGTACCCTTTTTGGACAACGATTTGGTAGATTTTGCGATGAAAGTACCTGTGCATTTAAAGCTGGGCAATTTGGGTGAAGTGGTACGACTGAATGAGAATGAACCAGGTCCAAAAACTGCTATGTATTTTCAAAAAACTAAGGATGGAAAGTTATTATTACGCAAGGTAATGGAACGCTACATTACTGAACAAGTAACTGATGCTGTTAAGCAAGGCTTTTCTGCACCAGATGCTACCTGGTTTAAAGGAGAGAGTATTGATTATGTACGTCGGCAGTTATTTTCCGAAGCAAAAATTTATGAGTTTTTAGATCGAGAAACAGTCCAAAAATTGGTGAATGAGCATTTAGATGGAAAGCAAAATCGACGTTTATTGATTTGGTCGCTACTCAGTGTAGAAAATTGGTGTCAGCAGGTTCTGTAAATGTTTGAAGGATTTACCAAAATGATAGGAGATAAACAGCCAAGGCAATCAAAAATATTCAGACATTTGGTTGCGTTATGGAGCCTTTTGCAAGCAGATGTAAATCAGAAGTGGCAGCGTACGCTTCCCTGGGCAGATTATATAGTAGATCGATGGGAAAAGGCCCGTATTTTAGGATTTGGTGAGGGAAGCAGCATTTACGATAGCTCTTTAGTTTTGGGTGATGTTAAGGTGGGAGCAAATACCTGGATTGGGCCTTTTACTGTTCTTGATGGTTCAGGAGGATTAGAGATAGGATCTTTTTGTTCTATTTCAGCAGGAGTACAGATATATACTCATGACACTGTAAAATGGGCTGTGTCTGGTGGAAAGGCTTCTCCTGAACGCGCTCCTACAAAAATTGGCGATCGCTGTTACATTGGACCTAATACAATCATTGCTAAAGGGATCACAATTGGTCACGGCTGTATTATCGGTGCCAACAGTTTAGTTTTGCATGATGTTCCATCCCAAAGCAAAGCATATGGAACCCCTTGCAAAATGATAGGCAAAGTAGTAATTGAGGAAAATTTGATTAATTTAGAATGATTTATGCTTTGGAAAATTGAAGATGAGGAGAACTATTAAATGAATACTAGATTTGTGTTTATAAACAAATTTATAAACATATTTAAAACTATTAAATTCATTGGAGAAATTATAATTTCTCCTTTAATAATTATATTTATTTTTATAGTTGCTATTTCATCAAAAAAAAGTAATAATCCTAAATTATTTTGGGGGCCAGTGCCAATTATGAATAATAAATATTGGTCTCTAGCACTTGCTCAGAAAGGATTTATATCCAAAACCGTCATGTTAGAATACTTTTCATCTATTAATAGACGAGAAGATTTTGATATTATCGTAACCGAAATAATTACAAATTTTTGGCTACCTATTCGATTAATTTTGCGTTTTCTGCTGCCTTTTATATGCTTTATTTATGCCCTATGGAACTTTGACATATTTCACCACCCATTTAGCGGAGGATTTTTAGGAAATACTTGTCTATGGCGTTGGGAAGCTTTTTTCCTTAAGGTAGCGAGAAAGAAAGTAGTTATTATACCTTATGGAGCAGATGCTTATCTATATTCTCAAGTTATTGATCCGTTACTGAGACACGCTCTTCTACTTTCTTACCCAAATGCTGCAAAGGAAGAAACAAAAATTCAAAAGCGTGTGAATTACTGGACAAAAAATGCAGACGCTATTATTGCCGGAATCATGATTGACGGTATATCTAGGTGGGATGTTCTTTGTTTTAGCGTTCTTAGTATAGATACTAAATTATGGCAACAGAGAGCAAAATACTCTCAAAATAATGGCATCAACGGTGTAGTTAAAGTTATCCATACTCCCAATCATCGAGGATTCAAAGGAACTGAATTTTTAATTCAAGCAATTAAAGAGCTTCAGGAGGAAGGATTAAAGGTTGAATTAATATTGATAGAAAAAAAGCAAAATGAAGAAGTACGTCTGCTAATGGCAGAGGAAGCGGATATTTTGGCCGAACAGTTTATTGCTACTGCTTATGCTTTAAGTGCTATCGAAGGCATGGCTTCAGGATTACCTGTGTTATCAAACTTAGAACACGAAGCTTACACAAGGATGTTTCGGCGCTACTCTTATTTAAATGAGTGTCCTATTCTGTCTACAACACCTGAAACTATTAAAAATAATTTACGTATTCTCATCACAAATCCCAAATTGCGTGAAGAATTGGGAATTGCCGGCAGGCTTTATGTAGAAAAGTATCATTCTGAAGTGACAACTCAATATATGTTTGAGTCCATATACCAAAAAATATGGTTTAACAAAGAAGTAGACTTAATGAATCTTTTTCATCCACTTAAGTCTGAATATAACAAAACCAAACCTTTCGTTAAACATCCTTTAGTCGAAAACTGTCTTCCACTACATTATCTTCATGAAATAATCAATCTAGATGAGAGCAACAGAAATTGACCAAGAGAAAAATATGAAGAAATGTCTGATTACAGGTGTTTCCGGATTAATCGGTTCTCACCTAGTGAGCGAATTGTCTCAGAACTGGCATATCACTGGTTTGTCACGCAGTAAAAGAATCTGTGACTTACAATCTACAGAATTTGAGCATCTAGCTCTCGATCTGTCTAAAAAATTGGATACTAGTCTACTGCCAGAAAAAATTGATGCAGTGATTCATCTGGCACAATCGGAAAATTTTCGCGAGTTTCCTAAGCTAGCAGACGATATTTTTCAAGTCAACACAGTCAGTACCCTAGTTTTACTCGATTATGCTCGACGTGCAGGTGCGCGTACATTCATCTTAGCCTCATCTGGAGGTATATATGGATATGGAGAGCAAGATTTTTCTGAAGATGTAGAAATTTCTGCAAATGGAGATTTGGGATTTTATTTAGGAACCAAACTTTGTTCTGAGGTACTTGCCAATAGTTATATTCCCTTTTTCAATATTATTGTCCTGAGATTCTTTTTTGTCTATGGGCATTCTCAAAGACGAAGTATGTTAATTCCTCGCTTAGTAGAGTCAGTTTTAGAAAGAAAGCCTATCACCTTACAAGGAGAAAACGGCATTAGAATTAATCCTACCTATGTTTCTGATGCAGTCGCTGCTATCAGTCGCTCTCTAGAGCTAGATGGCAGTCATAAAATTAATGTAGCAGGTGCAAATGTATTGAGTCTACGCGAGATAGGTGAAATTATTGGCAAAGTAGTAGAAAGAAAACCTAAATTTGATCTACAACTGGATGCAAATCCTCGACACCTCGTAGGAGATATTAGCAGAATGTCCAAAATACTTGGCTCTCCCAAGGTAAATTTTGCAGATGGCATTAAGATTTACATCAATAAGACTTATGGTATTGTTTAAGCTAGTCTTGAATATTTCAAATACTATCAATTGAATAATTTTTGGTTGTTTGATAACATCATCAAAATTGAAAAATCAGATTATGTTCAGCTAGTTCACTCTAAATTAATGTTTATTGTCAATTTTTTTCATTATAATTTGTAAGTGATTAATGGGTAAAATACTCAAAGATATTTTGATATATGGTGGCAGTGAAATTTTGCTTAAAGGCATAACAGCATTCATGGCCTTGCCAATATATACTCGAATTTTCGCACCAGAAGATTATGGAGTTTGGAGTTTTATCAACACATCTGTAGGCTTATTAAGTGGTATTTTAATTTTGGGTGGTGATTCAGCCTATGCTCGGTTCTTTTTTGAGGCAAGGACTGAGCAAGAAAAGCAACTAGTAACTTCAACATTATTGCTTTTTTCATTTTTGTGGAGTGGAAGTATTATCTTGTTTTGCTTGCCTTTTACAAGTTTTTTCTCTCAATGGTCTTTGGGAACCCCTCAATATGGGAATATATTTTTCCTTGCCTTGCTTTGTGTTCCATTCACCCTGATCAATTCTTTATGCGGTCAGGCATTACGCAACCAGTTTCGTGCTAGTTTATTCACTGCGTTGAATGCAATTACCACCTTCTTAACAATTGCTTTTAGTCTTTGCGGTGTCCTAGTTTTGAAGATGGGATTGATGGGGGTAATGGGGGGTACACTGCTGGCAACTTTTATGTTGTTGCCAATTCGCCTGTGGACAGTTCGCACTCTGTTACATCCCGCTTTTTCTATCCAAGTACTTAGGAAACTACTGGGGTATGGAGTGCCATTAGTACCATCTTCCTTAGCTTATTGGGTGTTTGGTAGTTCAGACCGAATAGTGTTGGGAAAGCTATCAACTGTCGAACAAGTTGGACTTTACGCAGTGGCAAACAATGCAACGAACCTACTGGGCTTTGTTAACAGTGCCATAGGTCAAGCTTGGACACCTCATGCATTACAAATCTATGAAGAACAGCCGAACCAGGCATCTGCATTCTTTGGTCAAGTAATGACTTATATTCTAGCTGGCTTTGGGTTGTTGTGTGTTGGCATCACAATCTTTGCCCGTGAGATATTAATGGTTCTTTCCACTCCAGCATTCTATTCAGCATCTCTAGCCATAGGCCCTTTAGCTATCGGATTTATGGCTTATGCTTCCACACAGGTTACATCAATTGGGATTTCACTGACTAAGCAGACGCAGTACTTTGCCATATTTTCTTGGTTATCAGCACTGCTAAACCTGGGTTTAAATATCATATTTGTTCCCCAAGGAGGTATGATAGCAGCCAGTTGGTCTACAGCCGTATCTTATATATTCCTGACAGTTGCTTATTTGTGTATATCGCAGAAATTACAGCCAGTGGTTTATGAAAAAAGAAAAGCAGTTATAGTCATTAGCCTGACCTTCGGGTTTACTATAGTAGCCCCCTTTGTACCTAACATTAATTTAATAATTAATCTTCTTCAGAAAACTGCTTTCTGTTTAACTTATATTGCCTTATTATTTGAATTTAAAGTATTAGAGCAGAGTCAATTTAATGAACTGGTTGCCTCTTTACAAAAAAGAATCAAGAAAAATGATACTCAATAAGCATCTTAATAAGAAGACACAAATATATTTTTTTATTTAACAATAAATACAAAAATTAAAATGAGTAACATTCGTGTTTTACACTGCCCTACTACCACTGGTGGAAATCCCCAAGGAATTGCTCGTGCAGAGCGAGAAATCGGTCTTAAAAGCTGGTCTATTGCTTTTCGGCAAAATTATTTCCAGTATAAAACTGATGAAGTTTTTGTGGGTGAGAAAGGTGGGATTTTCAACCAATTGACATTGGAGCGCAAACGGTGGCAGTTACTCTGGCGGGCAGTTAAAGACTTTGATATTGTACATTTCAATTTTGGTATGTCGATTATGCCATCTAGAGTCATAGAAAATACTGCTAATCAAAGTCAATATTCTGGAATTTTACAGTTTGGATATCAATTTTATGCCCAATTATTTGAGTTGAAAGACCTACCTTTATTAAAGAGAGCAGGTAAGGGAATAGTAGTTACTTACCAAGGAGATGATGCACGTCAAGGTGATTTCTGTCAAGCTAATTTTGAAATTAATTTTGCCAATGAAGTTGAGCCAGGTTACTATTCAGCCGCATCGGATGAGCATAAGCGTTATAGGATAGCAAAATTTAGCGATTATGCTGACAGAATTTTTGCACTAAATCCTGACTTACTACACGTTTTACCTTCTCATGCTCAGTTTTTACCATATTCTCATATTGATTTGAGAGATTGGCAGGTTAAAGAAAAATATCAGGTGAATAACGAAGTCCCTGTTATTATCCATGCTCCAAGTCATAGAGGAGTAAAAGGTACTCGTTTTGTAATTGATGCTGTTTCTCGATTACAAAAAGAAGGAGTTCCTTTAGAATTTATCTTGGTAGAAAATCTCGCTCATAGTGAAGCAAGACAGCTTTATGAAAGAGCAGATTTGCTTATAGATCAATTATTGGCTGGATGGTATGGCGGTTTAACTGTTGAACTTATGGCTTTAGGTAAACCAGCCATCTGCTATATACGACAAGATGACCTGAAGTTCATTCCCCAAGAAATGCAAAGGGAATTACCAATCATTAATGCTACACCTGCTACGATCTATGAAGTTCTCAAACAATGGCTAACTATACGCAAACACGAACTTCCGGAAATAGGGAAACGTAGTAGAGCTTATGTAGAAAAATGGCACGATCCTTTAAAGATTGGTAATCAGATGAAACGTGAGTACGACTTGATCTTGCAGTCAAAAAAGAGTCGATATATGCAATAACTTTCTGTTAAGTAAGCCGAATTGTCAATATTTATAAAAATAAATAAACTTATCTATATGTGTGGAATTGCTGGCATATTAAAATTTGACCGATCGCCCATAGAACCACAACTATTAAAAAACCTGAGCAATTCCCTGCACCTTCGCGGACCTGATGATTTTGGCTTCTTAGCTTGGTCAGGAACATCCTCAGTTAAGATTTCCCACGATCCTGATAAACTACAAGATTGCTGGCTGAGTTTAGTCCATCGTCGCCTCTCAATTCTGGATTTGAGCGCAGCTGGTTCGCAACCAATGGTAACACCAGACGGGCGTTATGCAATTGTTTTCAACGGAGAAATATATAACTATTTAGAACTGAAAACGGAATTAAAATCATTAGGTTACACCTTCAATTCCCACTCAGACACAGAAGTATTACTGACTGCTTATAGCCACTGGGGTATGCAAACACTAAATCGCCTAGTGGGAATGTTCGCTTTTGCTGCACTGGATACTCATACTCGCAAACTTTTCCTAGCCAGAGATTTTTTTGGCATCAAACCTTTATACTATGCCTATTTTGGAAATAACTTTGCTTTTGCATCAGAAATTAAAACGCTTTTAGAAATACCGGGTATAAGTCCTCAAGCAAATCCTCAAAGGATTTATGATTATCTACGTTTTGGACTGACAGATTTTGGAGGAGAAACCTTATTTGCTGATATTTATCAGCTTCCTGCTGCTCATTATTTAGAAGTTGCTTTAGACTCACCCGAAGAAGTAAAGCCAGTGCGTTATTGGCAAGTAAATCTAAGCGATCGCTTGGAAATTTCCTTTGCAAAAGCAGCGGAACAACTGCGAGATTTATTCTTAGATAATGTGCGTCTCCACCTCCGCAGTGATGTACCAGTAGGAGCTGCACTTTCAGGAGGAATTGATTCATCTAGCATTGTTATGGCAATGCGGTACTTAGAACCTGACCTAGATCTACATACTTTTACTTACATAGCAGACGATTCTAGACTGAATGAGGAAAAGTGGGCAGATATAGTGGGAAAAGCAGCCAACTGTATCATGCATAAAATCCAACCTAACGCCACTGATTTGGTAACAGATTTAAATCACCTCATTCACGTTCAAGATCAACCTTTTGGTAGCACCAGTATTTACGCGCAGCATCGAGTATTTCAACTAGCGCAATCAGCCGGAATTAAAGTAATGTTAGATGGGCAAGGTGCGGACGAATTACTAGGTGGTTATCGTCCTTATCTAGCCGCACGACTAGCCAGTATGATTCGTCAGGGAAAGTTTGTCAAAGCATCTGAATTTCTGCAAAAAGCATCCAGTTTTCCTGATATGAATAAGCTAAGATTATTGATAGCTGGAGGAGGATTTTTGCTGCCAGATTATCTTAAAGCCCCTGCTAGACTTTTAGTAGGAAAAGAATTTACTCCACCTTGGTTAAATATTGCTTGGTTTGCAGAACGGGACGTAAAATTTTATTCTCCCATACAACATCATCAAAGTGATATTTTGCGCCAGCAACTTCATCAGAGCCTGGAGAATAGTTTACTTCCACTATTACGTTATGAAGACCGCAACTCAATGGCTTATTCAATTGAAAGTCGCGTTCCTTTCCTCACTCCTGCTTTAGCTAACTTTATTTTCTCTTTACCAGAAGAATTTATTATTGCTAGAGATGGTACATCAAAGGCAATATTCCGCCAAGCAATGCGCGGTATTGTTCCAGATTTTATCTTAGACCGCAAAGACAAAATCGGCTTTGCTACACCCGAACAAAATTGGCTCACAACTTTACGACCTTGGGTAGAAAATGTCCTTAACAGTGAAACAGCAACCCAGATTCCTGCCTTAAATTTGCCACAAGTAAAAGCTGAATGGCAAGCAGTAATTGATGGTAAATCTACCTTCGATTTTCGCATCTGGCGTTGGGTAAATTTAATTCGCTGGGTGGAACGTTGTCATGTTACTTTTGAGGATTAAAAATCATGAAAATTATCACAATTGTCGGCGCTCGTCCTCAGTTTATCAAAGCAGCAGCTGTTTCTCGCAAATTGCAGTCTCATTCACAAATACAAGCAGTGTTAGTTCATACAGACCAGCACTATGATGAAAATATGTCTGATGTGTTTTTTGAATAGTTACTCCAAATATTCTTAAAATTATAACTGAATCCTGACTTCTGAATTATTACCCTTATTTAATGAACACAATAAATAATCCATCATCTCATCAGTTAATCCTAAATCTATCCATTATTTTCTCCCAACCAACCGGGATCAGCAACTATGCTTTAAATGTTTTTCCCTATTTAAAATCTCTCCAACCTACCCTATTAACAGCAAATAAATATCCTGAATTCAACTGCTACCCCATCCCCAATAATCTTACACCTGCTGAGGGAATTAAAGGACATTTACGCCGTCTGTTGTGGACACAATTTCAAATACCAAAAATATATCAAAACCTTAAATCTCATCTTTTATTCTCCCCCATCCCAGAAGCACCCCTCTATACCAACTGTCGCTTTATCGTTATGTCTCACGACATGATACCATTACGCTTTCCCCAAGCTTTTTCACCACTAACACCATACCATCGTTACTACACTCCCCAAGTCCTTAACCAAGCACAACACATTATTTGTAATTCTCAAGCAACAGCTAAAGATATCACCGAATTTTACCAAATTCCTGCTCATAAAATCACACCCATTCCCCTAGCTTATGATGCGTCACATTTCCAATTCCTCAACCTCCCCACTCGCAACTACTTCCTCTACATCGGCCGTCAACATCCTTACAAAAACCTCCAACGTCTTATCACTGCATTTTCCGCAATACCTAATAGAAATGACTATGAACTATGGTTAGTTGGACCCACGGATAAACGTTACACTCCATTATTAGAAATGCAAGTTGAAACATTAGGAATAAATCATTTAGTAAAATTCCTCAACTATGTATCTGACAGTGAATTACCAACAATTATAAATCAAGCACTTGCTTTAGTTTATCCCAGTTTGTGGGAAGGGTTTGGTTTACCAGTTTTAGAAGCAATGGCCTGTGGTACTCCAGTTATCACTTCTAATCTTTCTTCACTTCCAGAAGTTACAGGAGATGCTGCTATTTTAATTAATCCCTATAATACAGAGGAAATGACATCAGCAATGGAAACTATTATTAATGATTCGGAAATGAGAAAAAAACTTTCACAACAAGGTATAAATAGAGCAAATCAATTTGGTTGGGAAAAAACCGGACTTGCTACAGTTGAAATCTTAAAGAACTATATTTAACAACATAAAATTATACAATATATCAAATATAAATTTACAACAAAAAACCACCTACATCTATGAGAATTGACATCACTAAAAGCAGGTGGCTTGAGATTTTCAAATAGCCATTAAAAATCATCAGATACCCTGATATAAGAATCAACTGTCTAGTTAATCTTTTGCTTCTGTAATATCTATTGAGTGATTATTCTCGGATATCTTAGACTTGATCAATTCTATATCAAAATTCAATTCAGATGCGATCGCCTCCACACTTAAACCCAAACGTAATAGCAAGGGTATCATCTCTAACTTACCCTCTGCTTTACCCTCTGCTTTACCCTGTTCCTTCACATCTTGAAAATACCGTGTTTGCTTCAATTCATCTAGTCCAAACATCGCTTCTAACTCCTGACTACTTAAATAAGGAAACTTGTACACTAGTATCTTATCTACCAATTCTAAAACTTTTTCTTGAACTGTTGGTTCTGTCAAAGATACCCGTACTTGTTCTTTAAGTCGAACTACTTTCTCCCTAGTTTTTTCTTGTTGTGCTACTATCAATTCTAGCATTCCCAAACCGACAGACTCTCCTGTTTTTTCCCCTAATTCATCTAAGTATATTCGCGAAATTCTCCCCGGATGGAATAGTTCTTGATACTGAATTGGTTCTGCGGTATCAGTGCTACGGTTCGGAAATATCGTGACTGCGTACCAATTTTGTTGAGGACGATATAACTTTAAGTACAGAAATATCTCTCCAAACAAGTCCCAGTAAAAATTGTCACGTTGCTGAAATTGTACCTCTACAAAATAAATCAGTTTATCTTCATCAGCAGATGGGAGAAATATCCCATCAAAACGGAATGCTAACTCCTTAATTTCCACTGAATCAAACTTGTATCCATTTGCCTTTGCTGGAGATTCTCCCAATAATTCAAATAGAACAGTTGGTAAAGTTTGAAATATTTGATAAAAAATTGAGTCTGTTTTCATTAATTGTGAATAATTTCTGCATAAAAATCAACATCATAAATCTTATCATCTATCATGGAGATTTTTTTAGATTAAAATTTACTAATTGCTTATGAAGTGAATCTGACGATGAAAATGGAATTTTCAACTTAGTTAAACTGAGTTTCTGCTAACTGTCAAATTCCCTATCGTCAGATTTATGAACAGGTTACATTTGAAAAACAACCAGTTTAGAAAGTGATGTAGGCATTAAAAATTAAAAACCAACAATTATTATTTGTTTTAATCTTTAATTTTTAATTTTTAATTTTTAATTTTTCATGGAGTTCCCACCGCACCAGAATAAACCAAACCCCGCTGCATATCCAAAGTCAAAATTGCCCCATCTTTAATTACCTGTGTCGCTTCCTTCACACCCACAATTACAGGTACACCAAGACGTAAACCAATCACCGCTGCGTGACTGGTAAGACTTTCATCTTCAGTAATAATACCGCCAGCTTTGCGAATCGCTTCAACAAAATCAACTCCTGTACTGGATGCCACCAAAATATCACCATGATTAAAATTACTCGCATCCATACCAGTACGCGCTACCCGTGCGCGACCACTAACAGAACCTTGTCCTAAACCAATTCCTTGACCTAGTACCGCAGTCACCACTTCCACTTTAATCAAATCTGTTGACCCAGAAACACCTTGAAGTGTACCAGCAGTCATCACCACCAAATCACCCTCAGTCAAGAGGTTTTTTTCCTGAGCTACATTGATAGCGGCTTGGAATGTCTGACCCGTAGAAGGTAATTCTAGCACCAACAGCGGTTTTACTCCCCAGACCATCTGCAACTGTCGCGCCACATTTACATGAGGTGTGATCGCTAAAATTGGCGTTTTGGGACGAAATTTAGAAACATTGCGAGCAGTTGCGCCAGTTTGTGTCAAAGTCATAATTGCTGCTGCGCCCAAATTCTCAGCAATTTGACCAACCGCTTGACTAATAGCATTAGGAATAGAACGTCTGTTGTCTCGCGTCTGACGGTAAGAATGTTCTGCTTCTTCCTGTTCAATACGTTCAGCAATTCTCGCCATTGTTGCTACTGCTTCCACCGGGTAGCTACCAACTGCGGTTTCATTGGAAAGCATCACCGCATCCGTACCATCTAAAATAGCGTTGGCAACATCGGATACTTCCGCACGGGTAGGACGGGGGTTGCTCACCATGCTATCTAACATTTGGGTAGCGGTGATGATGGGAATACCCATACGGTTAGCTGTAGCAATTAACCGCTTTTGCAGTACAGGTACATCTTCTGCTGGCAATTCTACTCCTAAATCACCTCTAGCCACCATTACCCCGTCACACAAAGATAGAACCGCTTCCATTTGTTCAATGGCTTCATGCTTTTCTATTTTGGCAACTACAGGAACGTTTTTACCCGTGCTGGAAATTAGCTCTTTAATTTCAATAATATCCTGGGGGTTGCGGACAAAGGAAAGTGCTACCCAGTCTACACCTTGGTCAAGACCAAACATCAGATCCTCACGGTCTTTGTCAGTCATGGCTTTGATTGATAAGTAAACTCCCGGAAAATTGACCCCTTTGTTGTTAGAAAGTTTACCTGCCACTGTCACCCGACAATGTAAATCTCCTTTATCGCGGTTAATCTCCTCAACAACCATTTCTACACGTCCATCATCGAGGAGGATTTTGGAAGCGACGGGGACTTCTTGGGCTAAATAATCGTAGGTAACACAGCTAATTTCCTCAGTTCCTACCACTGGGCGGTTTGTTAAAGTGAAGCGATCGCCTTTAGACAACATGATAAAACCATTTTCAAATTGTCCCAGGCGAATTTTTGGACCTTGCAAATCTTGGAGAATTGCTACTGGTCTATTAAGCTCAAAAGCGGTTTGTCGTATTAACCGGATACTGCGCTGATGGTCAGCATGAGTTCCGTGGGAAAAATTTAAGCGCAGGGTCGTTGCACCCGCTTCAATAATTGCTTTCAGCATTTCTGGACTGCTGGTAGCAGGTCCAATAGTAGCAACAATTTTTGTTCGGCGCAGAGAATCTCTTAATTGCGTCATGGGCGGATTTCAGGATTTTTTGGATCTATCTGGGAAATAATGGTAAATTAAGCAGCCTCTAATTTTCAGTCACTGCTATATCAATGTCACTAGCAGTTTAAAGAGATGGCTGCGGTATAGATTTGATATCGTACAGTTCGTAACTTTATAGACACATATCCTCTAGCTACTTTTCTCGGTGTTAACCGGAATGGTAAACTGTAGTACCTCCTTCTGGGAGAGCTTTTTTATCAAAGCACTCGTCTAGTTTGAAATCATAACCGTTAATCAACCTATTCATCCCCTCATCAGCAACACTGCGGTTAAATCTTGCTATACAAAAATTTACATAACTTTACTTTTTACTAAGATTTATCTTATATTCGTAATGTTTCACAAATAAGGAGTTAATTAAATAATGCTCACGTCGGAGGCAAAAAAGCCACTGACAATCCCACCCAAAGAACTTTTAGCACCTCCTGGTGATTTTAATCCCACAATGTTGCTGTTTTTTGCAGTAGTGACAATGTTGGTATTATCTAACTTTGGTTATTGGGTTTGGGAATGGCCGCATTGGCTATGTTTTAGCATTAACACTTTGTCCTTGCACTGTTCTGGGACAATTATTCATGATGCTTGTCATCAGTCCGCCCATCGTAACCGGGTGATTAATGCTATGTTAGGGCATGGTAGCGCCTTAATTTTAGCTTTTGCTTTTCCAGTATTTACACGAGTACATCTTCAGCATCATGGTAATGTCAATGACCCTAAAGACGACCCAGATCATTACGTCTCTACAGGTGGTCCATTGTGGTTGATAGCGGTGAGGTTTTTGTACCATGAAGTATTTTTCTTTCAACGGCAATTGTGGCGCAAATATGAGCTACTGGAATGGTTTATTAGCCGTTTAATTGTAGTTTCTATTTTTTACATTTCCATCCAATATCACTTTTTGGGCTATATTCTCAATTTTTGGTTTATTCCAGCGTTCTTAGTGGGAATTGCACTAGGGTTATTTTTTGATTATTTACCCCATCGTCCTTTTGTAGAGCGCGATCGCTGGAAAAATGCCCGCGTATATCCTGGTAAAATTCTCAACATCCTGATTTTAGGGCAGAATTACCACCTAATTCATCATTTGTGGCCTTCAATTCCTTGGTATAATTACCAACCTGCTTACTATTTGATGAAGCCGTTATTGGATGAAAAGGGTAGTCCTCAAACTTCCGGGTTATTGCAGAAAAAGGACTTCTTTGAGTTTGTCTATGATATTTTCATAGGTATTCGATTTCATCAGCACAAAGAATAGGTACATTTCTAGGGTGGGTTAACGACTGTGTAACCCGCTCATACCAATTATTTCTATTAATTTAAAAATATAATTTAAAAATATAATTTAAAAATAATTTTCATCTAAAATTTGCTCTAAACTATAAGGACAAAATTCGGGAAAGTCTATTTTAAATCTAGTCTTTTGTTTCACATATTTTAAAGCACTTCTATATATCTTCTCTAACTCACTGTTGAGATAATTTTGCAAGTTATTGGTTAATAATCTTTCCAGTTGGTTACGAAAACCAATAATTTCTGTTTGCCAATGATTCCCATTCATATCATATTCTTCAATCCAATATTGTAATAATAATAGATGTCTAATAATTTGTTCTAATAAACTAGCAACAGCGTTTTTATCTCTTTTACCCAATGCTTCTAATTCCTCAATTAAATTATTTAAATCCAAGTCTTGAAAACGCTTTTCTTTGAGCAAAATAATTGTTTCTTCCAACCATAAACTTTCATCTATTTCATATAAAGATTGTAAATCTGTGTTTACGGTCATAATTTTAGCTCTCCTTTGGGAAATCTTTCATGTTATTTGTGGAAAATAATCGCTATCTGCACTTAATAAGTCCCGTTATTTACATTTTATGCCGTTTGTTCAGATTCCGTCTCTACCTTCTGTCCAATTTTTGGTTCCGTCCCCGCAAGCAACCTTTCAATATTACTGCGATGACGAATAATTACATATAAACCACCAGCAATAGTAAACAGAATATAGACTAAAGGTTGCTGGAAAACCACCATGAAAATAGAAACAGCAACAGCACCAGAAATTGAACTTAAAGAAACAATTCTCGATATAGCGAAAACCACAGCAAAAACACCAAAAGTAGCCAAACCAACCTGCCAACACATGGCCAATAAAATACCCAAACTGGTAGCCACAGACTTACCACCAGTAAAACCTAAAAAGATTGATTTACTATGTCCTAAAATTGCCCCTAAACCAACCAAAGTTACTAACCAAGGTTGCCATATTTGTACATCTAAATTTGCAGGTATGACATTATAACCAGGAGCAAAATTGAATAAAACATAAACTAGATTGATTGCGAAAACTCCCTTCAAACAATCAACCAATAACACAAAAGCCCCTGGTCCCTTACCTAAAGTTCTCAGGACATTTGTTGCACCAGTTGAACCAGAACCAACTTCTCGAATATCAATTCCTTTTAATAACTTACCGACAATATACCCAGTGGGAAAAGAACCCAATAGGTAAGCTAATAAAACCACTACCCCACACAAAGTCAACCACATAGCCATAATTTTATTAGAAGTTCAGAAGTTCAGGAGTTCAGGAGTTCAGAAGAAGGAGTCAGGAGTCAGGAGTCAGGAGTCAGGAGTCAAATGTGGAGAATAACCAAGAACTAATGACTAATGACTAATGACTAATAACTAACTAAAAATCATCATCAAAATCTCTATCGCGCATCATTTTTGGATCTGGTGCAAAAGCTAACCACAAAGGAAATTGTAATAAGCCTAAACTAATTTGCTCCTCAGAATCATCAATGATAATTAAAGGCATTTGATTAGATTTAACCAATCTGTCAGCTTTTTGGGCTAAAGCGTTAGGTGCTTCAAATAATACCACACCTCTATCGGGTCCAAAATCAGGACGACCGATACCTAAACAATCTTGTAAACCCCGTCGCCATTCGCCCAAACGTTCGGGACTATTAGCTAAAATCAGAGTACGTAGGCGATTGCCTCCGGCACTACGCTCCGCGTAATCGCCATATAATTTATGTAAAATCGAAATCGCCGCCGAAGCAATCAAAATATTTTGCAAACGACTACCCATCGTCCGCAACGCACCCCGTCCCCCCAAGGTAAAAAACCAATTAGAGACTCTTTCAGCGTGAACAGGTTCAAAAGTGCGTCGCAACTGCCATGCAGGACCATAATAATCAGGTTGGTTGCGATATTGATCAATTAAACGGCGAATTTGTTTTGTTGTATCTTGAAACTGTTGTTGGGCAAGTTGCAAAGTCTGAGACTGTTCTTCAACAGGTTTGGCTTCTTTTTTCGCTTCTTTTACGGCTGGTTTTTCTCTTTCTCGTTCCCTCACAGCCGGCACAAGTTGCAATTGTTCCGCTGCGGCTGCCAAATCCTGTAAACTACCTGTGAGATAATCTTTAAAACCCTGTACTCGAATTGCCAAATCTTGAGACGTACCTGCAAAAGTCGTTCGCATTTCATTTCTAATGCGTTCTTGTCTTCGCTCCAGTTGTTCTACAGAAATTTGCAATGCCTGTTTACGTTGTTCTAACAATGAAAGGGACTCTTGCACCATTTTCGAGAGTGCGGTTTGAGTTTCGGTCACTTGTCCCTGAAGGGTTTTGTAAGTAATTTGCAGTTGAGATATTTCTGCTTTCAGTGCGGCTTCAGTTTCCTGTAACTCGGCTACTCGTTGAGCTGCTACTGTATATAGTGAATTAATTTCTGATTCTGACTCTACCTCCTCAGTTTCCGCTTTTTGCTCTGTTGCTTCTATTTGAGGTTCTTCGACTTCTGTATTCATTACAGGAGACTCAAAATCAACATCATCTGTTGGTGGTTCATCCGATGGATTAAGCTTTTCTGTCTCTAATACTGAATCATTAGATAGATTTGCCGATGTTTCACCTTTAGGACTTTGTTCGGGTGTTTCTTCCCACCATTCATCAATCGGTTTTGGAGTTTGAGATTCCTCTGGGTTCATAAAAAATAGTTTAATTCTATAACGCGACTAAATCAAAAGCACTTTCAGGAAGCAGGAGGCAGGAGGCAGAATGTCTGATGAATCAATACACTATCAAATAGTGAGTTTAGTCGTAAACTTAAAAAAGCTGACAGATGACAGATGTATAGCTAAATTCTGGGACACCGCTGTTCTAAGCAAGATTTTAAGGTCTTGGGGTCAAATAAGATCGGTAAAAAGTGAATGCTGTTGATTTCTTTAAAGTAAAGCAAGATGGGAACTCTGTTCCAGAAAATCCGCCAGTTTTGCCATTCTTGGTAAGGAAAACGGCGAATTAACTTTTCTCCTCGGTAAAGATCAAAGTCGGTGGCGGTAAATTGAAACCGCAAGGTTACAGCTTGCAACATCAAAAATAATCCCAGCAGTGTCAACACTCCTCCTATCCAAAATTTCATCAGCAGTAGGGGAATGGAAGCAAGCACCAACACAATAGGGATATTGTAACTTGGCTTGAGTTCAACTGTAGATATGGTATTAGGCGCGGATGAAGTAGTCATAATTTTAGGGAACGGGGAACAGGGAACAGGGAACAGGGAACAGGGAACAGGGAACAGGGAACAGGGAACAGGGAACAGGGAATAGGGAATAGGGAACAGGGAATAGGGAAGAAATTTATTCTTATTATCCTGACTCCTGACTCCTGACTCCTGACTCCTGACTTCTGACTTCTGACTCCTACCTCCACCATCACAGTCCTGGAGATAATCCACCACCTGTTCCCTGAAACATTAACCATGATAGAAAGAAATTGCTAATAAAGATAATTAGCAAGGCGGTAACAACAGCAGTTGTGGTTGATTGTCCCACACCTTTGGCTCCTCCTGTGGTGGTTAAACCCCAGCTGCAACCAATGATGGCGATTAAAACGCCAAAGCAACTGGCTTTAATCATGGCGCTAAATATATCCCAGATTTCCAGAAAGTTCCGCGCTGAGTCTAAAAATACTGAGTCTGAGAGATTGTAGATGTTGGTAGCAATTATCAATCCTCCAAACATTCCAGTAACTAAGGATAGCAGTGTTAAGATGGGCAACATTAATAAACAAGCCAGGATGCGGGGAATAACTAAATAATCAATGGGGTCTGTTTTTAACATCAACAGAGCATCAATCTGTTCTGTGACTCGCATTGTGCCGATTTCAGCCGCAAATGCAGAACCAACCCTTCCCGCTAAAATTACTGCTGTCAGCACAGGTGTTAGTTCTCTGGTTAAGGCTACTGCTAACACTCCCCCAACTAAGTTTCCTGCACCAAAGTTGATAAACTCCCTCGCTACCTGAATTGTAAATACTGCACCCACAAAAACAGCCGTCAATAAGGCGATAAACAGGGAGTCTGGACCGACTGCGGCTAATTGTTCTAATGTGTTGCGGCGATGGATTTTGCCTTTCATGAGGTGAACTATTACTTGTCCACCTAAAAAAAATGCCGCCAGCAATCGCTGACTCCAAGCGCCTAAACTGGATTTGGATATAGTCTTGCTCAATGTTTTCCAGTTAACTCGGTAACTACTTTCAGAATAGCGAAAGTCATTGCTTTTTTATCAATTATTCAATGGGAAAAGGCAAAAGGCAAAAGTTGATTAATTTTTCTCTGCTCCCTGCTACCTGCTGTACTTTTCTGTCCAAACGTTAACTTAAGTTAAAGACTCTCTCAGAAAATTAAGCTAATGATTAAACTTGACACAACACATTTAACCCTATTTTTAATAGATGAAATATGGATATCTCAAGGGTTTTGCGGCTTGATAGCCTGAAAATAGCCCCATAATTTGATGGTTCTATTAACTTTATCTTTTAATGAAAACTTAAGATTTTTGACAAATTGACCTTTCAGGAGCGATCGCACGTATTGTAGAAATTGACGTGCTGCTTTTTAGTGAACGTTCACCTTAGTCTTGGAGATTGCCCGATCATGAGCATTTTTACCAACTTTCTCCGCTCCCTGGTACTCACTACCGTTTTCAGTTTTATTGCTCCTATGTTCTTAGTCGGCGGTATGCTGGTCTGTTTATGCCTTTCTGGCTTCGTTCCTGGTTTACAAGGGCTAACTGAGAACATCCCCTCTCAGATTCTGCATTTTCTCGCTACTTTTGGTACTGGTAGTCCCATCAATGGGTTATTGGTTATCAGTCTGACTTGTGGTTTTGTCGGTGGGCTGTTTGATATCTATGCTTATTACAGGTATCAAATTCTTCGCATTGATTCCTAAACAAGTCATAAATCTTTATAACGCCTTCATCTCAAATAATGACAAGTTACAGCTAAATTAATCGTCTCCAAGGTAAACTTGCTGCTATCCCTAACTCAATTTGCAGTTGGTATGGCTAAAGATTGGTGTGAATTTTTGTGGATATAAATTTTTTAGTCATTAGTCACAATCTACTAAAGACTATGTTTTGTGTTTTAAATTGTCGTTTCTTGAACTAGCCAAATCCAAATTCCATTTCGGAAATTATGGTTTTTTACAATCACTACACAATCATTAACGACCCTGGTTTAGAGTTAGACATTTAAATACATACTGCTTCATGAAGAAATATAGCAAATAAATCTACACACTAAATCTAAAAATTTCCTTAAGATTATAAACAGCATCATACTTGCTTATTTTTCTTAACAGAGTCGAGAAGGTCGTCTAACCTCTGGACAATCTATATTAAATTTATTAATAACTGATTAGATTACTCATGGTTTGGCCGTTTAGACCCAAGTTTCGTAAACAAATTGCTCGGATTGAAATAACTGGTGCGATCGCCAGTGCTACCCGCAAACGGGTATTAGAAGCCCTGAAAACTGTAGAAGAGAAGAAGTTTCCAGCTTTACTGCTACGCATCGATAGCCCCGGCGGTACAGTGGGAGATTCCCAAGAAATCTACAGCGCCCTGAAGCGGTTGCGTAAAAAAACCAAAATCGTCGCTAGTTTTGGCAATATATCCGCTTCTGGTGGCGTTTATATTGGCATGGGAGCCGAAAAAATTATGGCTAACCCTGGCACAATCACAGGTAGTATCGGCGTGATTTTGCGGGGAAATAACTTGGAACGACTACTAGAAAAAGTTGGCGTTTCCTTTAAAGTGATTAAGTCTGGTCCCTACAAAGATATTTTGTCTTTTGATAGGGAACTGACAGAACCAGAAGAAAACATCCTCCAAGAGTTGATAGATGTCAGCTATCAGCAGTTTGTACAAACAGTAGCTGAGGGTCGTTCCTTGGAGGTAGACAAGGTGAAAAGCTTCGCTGATGGGCGCATTTTCACCGGAGAACAAGCCGTAGAATTGGGAGTTGTAGACCGTTTGGGAACAGAAGAAGATGCACGACGCTGGACTGCGGAATTAGTCGGACTTGATCCAGAAAAAACTCCTTGCTATACGCTAGAAGAACGTAAACCATTATTGAATCGGGTTCTACCAGGAAGTCGTCAGACCAAATCAGGAATTAGGTCTGGAATTGATTGGCTGGAATTTGAAATGTCTACAAGTGGTTTACCCCTGTGGTTATATAGACCTTAGATTAATTGTCAATAGTCACTAGTTAGCAGTCTTTGTACTGATGACTAATGACTAAAGACTAATGACTAATGAGTAATTAAGGAGGACTTTGGGAGTGGAATGGCAAATGCGGGCGATTCGTGGTGCAACAACCGTTGCAGAAAATAGTGTGGAAGCAATTCGAGAAGCAGTGACAGAATTAATTGATGAACTAGAAGAACGAAATCAGCTGCAACCAACAGAAATTTTGAGTGTTACTTTTTCTGTTACACGCGACTTAGATGCTATTTTCCCAGCAGCGATCGCTCGCAGTCGTCCTTTATGGGATAGTGTGGCTATGTTGGATGTTCAACAGATGTACGTTGAGGGCAGTTTACAGCGTTGCATCCGCTTTTTGATTCATGCCTATTTGCCAACTTCCGCCCCCGTTCACCACATTTATTTGCGTCAAGCGGCTAAATTGCGGCCTGACTGGGGTTTACCGCAAACGTTACAAACCTCACAGCAGGTTGTAGAAACAAAAGTCTAAAATCAGCAGGTCAATAACATAAGTAAAAATAGCGCCCAATGACTTATTACAGTGGTGACGCGACTGCTCAACCTGCTGCTATTGCTGGAAAAATTTTCACTCATCGGGGAACAGGTGTTTGTGTAAAATTAGATGATTTTTTGGCGATTCTTTCCAAGAGTGAAGAACCGCTGGTCATCGTCACCAGTGAAGGTTTTTTTACGAAAATATATAAATATGTAACGGCTTATAAGGGTTTTGTGTTTTTCACAGAATCCTTAGATAAATTGGAATTTGCCAGCAATATTGAGATAATTTACGCACAAAGCATAGGAACTGATATTTGAACCTAATACCATTTCTTTATGAGGCTGCGCCGAATTTCCTAACCTTGTCTTTCCTTCTCTGTGTCGCGCCAGTTGCTACAAGTCGGGGAACCCGCCCATCGCACTGGCTTCTCTGCGTCTCTGCGGTTAGTTTATTTTTAAATTGAGCGCATCTTTATACAGAATTGGTATCAGAATTCAGGAGTCAGAATGCTTTGCCAAAATTTCCATAACTTTAGATATCAGGGTAATCACAATTAAAAGAATAAAGAATTTAGAATGTAGAATTACGTTTTGCAACGGGGATTTTACCCCGACGCAAAACCCGCTGCTTGTAGAAGCATAGGACTTTCACCCCCAAAGGTAAGTTAAAAATTGGCAAGGTATGATAATTAAGATTGAAAAGTTATTAGATACTGATTTTGAGGAACTGAGAAAAGTTAGTCAAGAAATTTGGTATGCTCACTATTCCCAAATTATCAGTATTGAACAAATAGAATATATGTTGGATAAAATGTATGGAATAGGAGTAATTGAAAAGGAAATTTATCAGTTAGGAATATTTTACGATAAAGTCGTTAAAGATAATCAAATGGTTGGTTATTTATCTTATGGAGCAGAAATAAAAGATAATATTAATTGTTTGAAATTACATAAATGTTATTTATTACCTGCACTGCATGGTTTTGGTTATGGACAAATAATGTTATCTCATGTTTGTCAAAAAGCTAAAGAGATGAATTTGCAGAAAATCATTCTCAATGTCAATAAAAGAAATGAAAAAGGAATTAAAGCTTATACTCGGTTTGGGTTTGAGATTATTGAGAGTAAGGTAATAGATTTTGGTGGTGGTTTTGTGATGGATGATTATATTATGGGTTATGAAATTTAAAAGATAGGAAATAACCCAGAATTTAGGTAGATATCAAATTAAGAAAATCTGCTGCTGTAACAATAGCAATACCTTGATAATTACCTAAAGGTAACAAATGTTTTTTATCACCTGTAACAATATGAGTTGCATTTACCAACACTGCACATTCTAAAACCATATTATCGTCAGGATCATTAGTGATGACATTTAAAGTATTGCTGATTGTTACTAATCTTAGAAAGCTGAGTAAATCAGCTATTGTATCAATTACTTGATTATCTGTAAATTTCAACTTTTGTTGTAATTTTTCCGTGAGTTCTTCCAGTATCTCTGGACATATTACGCCTTCTATTATGCCACTACGTGCCAATTCAAGACAGCGAAAAGGTTTGCTTCTCCAACCAATTCCAGATAACAAAACATTTGTATCAAATACAACTATTGGGCGCATTGTCTATCCTCATGCACCAGATCATCTATAAATGATTCACGTTCATCTTCTGACATAGTATCCCAATTTAAACCTCGTTCAGTACACAAGTTGCGAAGTTGGTTTTCAGCATACTCCATCCGAGACTCACGCTCATTTTTACTTTCCTTAGCGAGTTCTAACAATACTACCCGTTTACTTTCTGGGGGTAGCTGTTTAACTAATTCAATTACCTGTTGATCGCTTAATGTCAGATTTGGCATAATCATTACCTCCTCTTATATTGTATAACAATAAAAACTTTAGTAGGGTGTGTTAGGGATAGCGTAACGCACCGAAAATAAATGATGCGTAATTATGGAGATGGTTTTTCAATAACCACAGTACCAGATAAGATATCATGTAAAGAGCGATGCTTTTTATGCAAGAGGACAAAAATTAAATCTAGTAAACCACAGCAGAGTATGAGTATCAAGTAATTGCTGCATTACATATAATCCTTCAATTCTTCTAAAGGTTCATCAAAATCATCAGACATTTTGATCATTCCTTTTGCACTACCAAATTTAGGACGAATTTTCACAGGTAATACAGGAATTAACTTAACAACAGGTTGATTATCTTTCATGATGATAATTTCATCACCACCAAGTGCGGCTTCAATTAAATCAGATAAGTGTTGAGATGCTTCATTAACAGTAATTTGTTGCATAATTACCACCTTTAGCTTTGTGTGTGCTATTCCACCAACAATTCTATTCTCCATCAAAAACTAAAAAAAGAGAGAGATAGAAAATTCTACCTCCCCCAAAAAGAAATAAATTATTCAAACCAAATCAGATATTAGTATCTGCTGGGTTTGTGAACGATAAAGCTGAGGACTTGGCATTGTTTGATGTTGTCAAAACCTACAACACGAACATAGCAGTTACCGTACTGAGAACGGCAAGATTGAACTTCACCTAATACTTCTTGAGTGGTTTTAGCATTAAACAAAGGTAGCTTCCACATTGTCCAGAACAATTCAGTAGGCTCAGAAGTTTCGTTAAACTCAACCGCTGGGATGTAACCTTGGTTCAAAATGTACTGAACTTGCTTGGCAATTTGCGCGTCAGACAGAGGGGGAAGATAAGAGAGGGTTTCGTAACGACGCTCTTTTGGTAAAGTTTGCATGGCTGTTTAGTAAGTGGCTATTTTTTACTACTTGGTTTTTGGCGCTTGCGCCTATCCTAACCGGATAAATTATCTAAATCAGGCTCTGAGATAGTCTGCTGTTCAGTTTTTGGGGTGGGACTTGATAAATTTAGTTGCGTGATGCGTTCGAGATGCTGGCGACGTTGTTCCATGTTGGCTTGCTGAATGCCAGAGCGAACCATTTCTGGCAAGAAGTCTGTCACTTCCGCCGCGATGTGTTCCCTGACAGTCATAATTCGCAAAGCCAAATCTGACTTTGCTAGAAACAGTTCCTCAATATATGCTTCTCCGTCTTGGATTTTCCCAGCGGAAAAGTTTTGCAACCAATGTGCTAAAGGAGGATTTGTTTCGCCTAGCTGTGCCAAAACAGTCATAAGTGCCTGATAAGTCAGATAACTTTGGAGAGTTTTGGCTGTGTCTTTCGCAATTTGCTTTAGATTCATGCTTGACCCCAGCCCCATAGATTTTGGATTTTAGATTTTGGATTGAAAATTCATCCAAAGTCCAAAATCCCAAATCCTAAATCATCAGACGGTATCCATTGCTTCAAACTCGAACTTGATTTCTTTCCACAGTTCGCAAGCAACAGCCAATTCAGGAGACCACTTAGCCGCTTCACGGATAATGTCGTTACCTTCACGAGCCAAGTTGCGGCCTTCGTTACGAGCTTGGATACAAGCTTCTAGAGCTACGCGGTTAGCGGTTGCACCAGGAGCGTTACCCCAGGGGTGACCAAGTGTACCACCACCAAACTGTAGTACGGAGTCATCACCGAAGATTTCAACGAGTGCGGGCATATGCCATACGTGGATACCACCGGAAGCAACAGCCATTACACCAGGCATAGAAGCCCAATCTTGGGTAAAGTAGATACCGCGAGACTTGTCTTGCTCAACGTAGTTTTCACGGAGGAGGTCAACGAAGCCCATTGTGATACCGCGTTCGCCTTCCAATTTACCCACAACTGTACCGGTGTGAATGTGGTCACCACCAGACATCCGTAAGGTTTTAGCCAATACACGGAAGTGGATACCGTGGTTCTTTTGACGGTCAATTACAGCGTGCATAGCGCGGTGGATGTGCAACAACAGACCGTTATCACGACACCAACGAGCCAAGGTTGTGTTAGCGGTGAAACCTGCGGTCAAGTAGTCGTGCATGATGATGGGCATTTCGAGTTCTTTAGCGAACTCAGCACGCTTGAGCATTTCTTCGCAGGTAGGCGCGGTTACGTTTAAGTAGTGACCTTTGATTTCGCCGGTTTCTGCTTGTGCTTTTTTGATAGCTTCTGCTACGAACAAGAAGCGATCGCGCCATCTTTGGAATGGTGCAGAGTTGATGTTTTCGTCGTCTTTTGTAAAGTCCAAACCACCGCGCAAACATTCGTATACAGCGCGTCCGTAGTTCTTAGCGGACAAACCTAATTTGGGCTTAATGGTACAACCCAACAAAGGACGACCATATTTGTTCAATTTGTCGCGTTCAACTTGAATACCGTGAGGAGGACCTTGGAAGGTCTTCAGGTAAGCAACAGGAATCCGCAAGTCTTCCAAACGCAGTGCGCGTAATGCTTTGAAACCGAATACGTTACCTACGATAGAGGTCAACATATTGGTTACGGAACCTTCCTCAAACAAGTCCAGAGGATAAGCAACGTAAGCAATGTATTGGTTATCTTCACCAGCAACTGGTTCGATGTCGTAGCAACGACCTTTGTAACGGTCTAGGTCGGTGAGCAAGTCTGTCCATACAGTTGTCCAAGTACCTGTAGAAGACTCAGCCGCTACCGCAGCACCAGCTTCTTCGGGTGGAACTCCAGGCTGAGGAGTCATCCGGAATGCTGCAAGAATATCTGTATCTTTAGGTGTGTAATCAGGAGTGTAATAAGTTAGTCTGTAATCTTTAACCCCAGCTTGATACCCAGATTTAGCCTGAGTCTTCGTTTGCGCGTAAGACATATTTTCCTTCCAAGAAGTCAATCTTTTTACTATCAAATCACGTTATGTGCAACTTTTTATCACCCTTTATTTTTCTCATTTTCTCATTACATATATAAGAAAAACTTATAATTTAGGGTCGGCTGTAGTTTAGGGTAGCGTTGTTTGTGCGTCAAACATCCGGTAGCAGTAGCAATTTACCGCACCTTTTTATCTCTATATAGTAGAGGCGCACATCCAGGCGTTTTGGTTTTTTCCCCCGTTCCACGAACACAAAGTCTTTTCTATCTTTTTTGCTTACCTTACTAAACCTGCTTAATTTCAGAGAAACTTCGGCGCTTTACAGGCATTATGGAATTGATGCCTTAAAACTAGGAGAAATTAGGGTTTTAAACTGTCTAGCTTATGCTCCCGGTTTTTTCTCCTGATATCTTGCCCTGATTGGGTAAAAAGATATAGAGGAAACTTCACTAACTGCGGTTTAGCTCCAGAGTGAGCCAAAGATAAAAAACTGCACAGGACGGAATTTGTAACTTGTCTCACAATATATCAATAATTGAATAAGTTATCCTTTGAAAGTTTTTAACTTTTATATTTGAATTTCTTATCAATGAAAGTTTTTAACTTTTTGTTAAGAGTGCTTTACAAATGGTGATAGTTAGTTGTAAATGCTACATTCCCTACTTCTAACCATCACATTTGCAAATATGACTCCAAAAATTCAAGTAGATGAATTATTTTCTCTGTCAAGTTGTTCTTCTTGAACCGATGAGGTTTTTGGAATTTCCGGGTTTGATGAGTCGGACTGGGTTGGAGTTTCCGTTGAAGACTGACTTTCAGGGTTAGAGTCAGGTTGAATTTCCGGTTCAGAACTGGTTGTGGGAGTTGGACTCGGTTTAATTTCCGGTTCAGGACTGGTTGTAGAAGTTGGACTCGGTTTAATTATCGTCGGTTGACTCGTTGGTTCAGGTGTCGGGTTTTTTGGGTGCTGACTTACTATTGCTAGTATTATTAGACCAAGGCCAATTATCAAAAAAACCAGAATTATTAGAATTTTCAGGTCTTTTTTTTTCCGTTTGCTACTGCTTCCAGACTGCACACGATCTGATATACCCCACCACTTAACATCTTGAAGAATATTCTCACTTACATTTTCTGCAACAACTACCAATGCTCCGTTACCTTTTGGTAATTGTTTTGTTTTCAATTCTTCAGCAAGTTTTTTTATCCACTTTTGCTTAGTTTCTTGAAATATTTTCTGTTTTTGGGGGGATTTTGAATCGACATTTAGTACATCTTGATTTAATTTTTTGGTTTTGTCTGATTCTTCTAGTGTTTGAGAACGTGCTTCATTTTTAACCAAATCTATGTACTTAGAAAAATGTTGTTTTTCTACTTGAAAACCATGCTCATTATCACCCCATTGAACAAAACCATCAAGTCTTTGAGAAAATAATTTCCAGTCTTGTAAAGCTTCACTAGCTAACATTTGCAAAAGTAAATCATCCTCGTGTTTTTGACTGACTAATACTATAGAATTGTAGACAGGACGACCATACTGTGCCGAACGTTCTTTTGTTTTTATCCAGTAAAGCAGCAGGATTAATTCTTGATTATTTCTGAACAGAATAACAGCAGGAGTATCTGCTTCATAAAACTGAGAAAGTTTTAATATAGGTGGTTCTTGTCGTTCCAGATTATTCAACCATGTACTATTTACATAAACTTTTACCCAGCGATAATCCTGTGTCTCTTCTTTTCCGCAACTCTGAATATAAATATCCATTGTTAATTCCTCATTGTTAGTCCATGTAAAATAAATTTTTTCCTTGTATGATTTCAAAACCACTGTTAGTTTTGCAGTCTTTAGCTAATTGACGAACAGCTTCATATAAAAACTCATCTTTACCAAACAAATCAGCTATCACACCAAACCTACGTTTTTGCAGATAATTCTTTAATAAGAAACGCAAGAGATACTTGAGAGGTTGTTCGTTATCTTTGGGTGAATAACCGGCATCAATCTCAGGCTTTTTGAAAACAAATTTTGATTGACCATTATCGACCTGAATTGAGGAAAAAAATACATTACCAACAGTCTGCACAGAAGTAACAACCACAGCAACTTTTTGTCTCAGACTTTCTGAATTAAATAACTGAAGTAAACCCTTGTATTCATCTTTAATACGAGCTAAAAGTTTCCTTTTAGATTGTTCATCTTTCATGTAACTTTCGCATTTAATTGGGGCAATAATTAACAAGCGATTTGAATTAAGACTGCCATAAATTTGCTCAAACCAAGCTTTTACTTCTATAGGACGATTTCTCTGAAAATGCCATTTACCGTTAGCTTCCATTAGTGCTGGTGCATCTACAGCAATGAGAACAGCTATAGATTTACTCAAATGTTCTTTAATAAATTCTTGCCCTTTTTTTTCTCCTTTATCAACGAGATAGCCTCCAGGACAGTCCCACAATGTTAGCTTTAGTTTAGGTGGTTTTCCTTTACGACCAATATTAAATACAAAAGCCCTTGGTTGTGCAGTAGCTGGAATACCACCTTCTCTTAATTCTTCCTCTAGTTTAAACTCATCATTTAAGGCTTTGAGTTCACCTAATCTTTCTCCTAAAGTGCTTGCGGTATCAAAGTCAGGGGTGAGTTGGATGCTAGTTTGATTAATTTCCCGATCATATTCATAGTACATTGATGTTAATAAACTTGTCTTACCCACATATCTGGGACCAAACATCAAAACTTCAAATTCGAGCATATCTAAAATCTCCTATTTGTTATAATTTAAAATTTGCAATTTTTCTGATTCATTGGCATTTTCTACCAATTTAACTAAATCAAGCCATTCTTTTTTTCTAGTTTCCTCAATCAGCTTTCCTTGAAATTCAGATTCCCAAATTTTTTCACGAGATTGTAACAGAAATATTTCCCATTCTGTTTTTACATCTTCTGCACGAAGAATTCTATCTAAAAATTCCTCTACTATGGCAAAAGCAGCTTGATTTGGTTCTTTGAAAAAGTCCATGAGGGATTCTTCACATTTATATACAGCCTCTTGATGAGCGGTTTTAAGGTTATTTAAAACTTGTTGAGCAGTAGGAGTTTTACTCAGTTGTAATACTTCACTTTCATTTGGTGTCAAAATATCTAAATGTTGCCGGATGCGGTGTTGAACAAAGCCACGATAGGAAAGCTCAAAATCAGCTAAAACCTGAAAACCAAATTTTAGTTTACAGGGTTTACCACCGATAATTTCATCTGGCAATATTTCCGCCATTGTTCTGAGAAATTCTGTTCCTTGTTTTTCTGTTAATGCTCCTAATTTTCCTTGTTGAATTAGTACATTTGCAACTTGATTTTTTAATTCTTCTACCGATTTTTTCAACCCATCATCTATAGATAAAAATTTCTGTGATAGATGAGCGCGAACTTCATTCATATACTGTTCATAGGTAGTTCCATAACCTTTGACTTCTTTATTTCTGTCTTCAATTTGCGTAATTGATGGAATTCCCGTATCCTGTTGACAGGATTGAATTACTGTTTCTACTTGTGCTTTAAAAAATTGATCTTCATTTTCACGATTCTTTCTGAGATTTTCTAGCAAGTCTTCTAAACTATTGGTGATACTGTTTATCAGTTTTTTGACTTGTGGTAAAAATGTTTCAGCCCCAGTTTCAATTCTAATGGTTTTACCAAAGACTTTTCTCGCTTTTTCTAATTCCGTCTCTATGGAAGTTTGAATTTCTGTTAATACCTTTTGACAGGATTCTGCATATTGCCTATCTAAGTTATTAATATTCTTAGCTAGATAATCAATAACTGTTGCTAAAAGCTGATTAGCTTGTTCAGGATTCTTACAATTAGCAATTACACAACCACCTACACGAATAGGCTGGTTAGCAAGGGTATTTTTTAAATCTTGACACCGATTCCAGTTAGTCTCATCGTGGTTTAATACCATAAAAGACCACAAATTTAGCGGTAACTTTTCTTTCAAAGCTTTATAAGCATCATCATATAAATCTATATCATCTTTTTTCCAAAAGTCTCCACTAGGTACTGGTTTCCGCACAAATAAAATAAAATCAACATCTTCTCCCAAAGCTTCAATCATCCGTTCTGCATCACCTAATCTAGTATCACCCAAACCAGGCATATCAACTAAACCAATTTTTTCTACACCTGGCGCTCCAAAGTGACAAAATATTTCTACTTTCTTAACAACTAAATGATTAAATATTAGCGGGTTTCCTTGCGTATCATATTTTTGAGAAACAAATTCTTGAATGTGTTCTTTTTTGATTATCTCTTGTCTTTGTTCTGGTTTGAGGAGAAAAGCATATTGATCTAAACATTGATAATAATCATCTCGCAGATGTTTATAAATAGATTCTGCTTTAGCTGGGTTTTCATGATTCTTTGGGGGTTCAGGAAACTTTTGATGACGAAAATCATCAAGGGTTTGAGGGATGGGACTAAAATTTAATTGTTTGTAATATGGCGCAATAACTTCTTTGAGAAAAGAACTTTCTGAGTGAAAATAAACTTTAGCGTAGGTATTGCCTTCCGTTTGATGATAGATGTTACTTTGCACACTGGTACAAGGCATTCTGTCACTACTAGGTATTTCTGTATCCGTGAGTCCACTGAGAATTTGCAAGAGGGTACTTTTACCTTGACGTGCTAAACCAACAACTCCAATATTGAGAGTTTTACGAGCAAAGCGAAGTCCGAGCTTATCTAATACCTTTAATTCCTCGTCAATTCTCTTTAAAATCTCGGAAAAATCAATATTTTGTAGTTTTTTCAAGGTTTCCGGTTCGTTAACACATTCTGCTAGTTGTTTTTGACGATTGACTTCTAAGGTTCTAATTGTTTGATATAGCTTTTGTAGATTAGGTGTAATTTCTTGTTCAAGTTTATTAGCTAAGGGAATACGCTGAATAATAATATCTTCGATTTGAGGCATGGTATAATCTGCCAAAACAATTTTCAATTGTATAATTTATCAGCAAAGTGCTAGATTTAGGGAAAAATTACTGTTAATTAATTTAACGCATTTGTAACAGTTGGCAATGATGTAATCACACAGATAAGATGCACAGAAACTGAACAGTAGAAAATGCGATGACGCAGGTTTAAAATCCTTGCTTTTTCATCGGTTTTGCATAATTTGGCGCAGATAGAGTTTGATGATGTAGTAGCGAATTCTATTGGCTTCCAAACATTCTCTTAAATACTCAAAAGGATATACAGCCGTGGTATTATTTAACATAAATACTCGATTATTGATGATTTCGATGCTATTGGGGTTAATGGCTATACCCAGCATGGAAATTACCGCAACAGGACAAAGCAACCTTGACCCAAAACCAAACAGTTCTACTACATACCCAGTCGCACCACCTCCAAAACGAGTAGACCCTTTACCCGATGACCGAGATGTGCTGGAGAGAGAAGTAGAAACTGATTACCGTATTAGTAATTTACTAGGAGATTTGGCTGGTAATCTGTGGGTAGGTTCTTGGCGGGGTTTATCACGAATTGACCCCAATACAGGTAATATTATTGCTCGTGTCAGTTTGCCGAATGTTACCATTACTGCCTTAGCACAAGATAAAGTCGGTCGTTTGTGGGTGGGAAATTATGAGGGTTTAACCAGAGTAGACCCCCGTACTAATGAAATTACGGCACAGAATTTATTACTACCTTCTAAACGGGTCTTATCCCTGTTAGTTGATAAACGGGGTTATTTGTGGACGGGTACTGATAGCGGTTTAGCTTTAATTAGTCCCGACCAAGGTTTAATTATGACAACCTTGAAAAATCTACCTGGTGTTAGTGCTAATGCTATGACCTTAGATGCAGATGGTCAGCTGTGGGTAGGGACTTTAGATGGACTGGTAAGGGTGAATACTGCCAGTGCTTTGATAATGAAGAGGATAAATAGTTTACCAGGGGCGACTGTACAAGCTTTGGCTATCAGTCCTGAAGGGTTAATTTGGGCAGGAATGCCAAATCAATTGTTAGTAGTTAACCCAAAAAATGGGATTGTGTTAAGGTCTGTGACTCCTCTGCGGGGCAGAAATGTCACTTCAGTACGTTTTGCTCAAGATGGTAGTGTTTGGGTGGGAACTAACAACGGGTTGTTAAGATTAAATCCAGATACAGGAGCTTTGTTGGATCAAGTAGCCGGCTTACCTTCTAGTCGGGTACTAACTCTTGCACCTGATCTTGGTAATAAGTTATGGGTGGGAACCAGCGAGGGGTTAGCTTGGTTAATGCCTACAATGGATAAAGCACAGCCTCATTTCGGTTTTGGCCGGGCTGTGAAGTAGGGACTGGGACTGGGGACTGGGGACTGGGGACTGGGGACTGGGAAAAAAGCAGGGGAGCAGGGGGCAGGGAGCAGGGGGAAATTTTCCTTTTTCTTCTTTCTTCTGAACTCCTGATAGCGTTCGCGTAGCGTGCCGAAGGCATAGCGTGGCGTTAGCCATACTCCTGAACTCCTGATAGCGCAGCTTGGCGTTAGCCATACTCCTTCTTTCTGTCACCTGTCACCTGTCACCTGTCACCTCTTCCTCCTTAACTCCTGAACTCCTTCTATTCTTTATGCCAATTACTACCCAGCAATTAATACAATGGAAACAGCAGGGACGGGCAATTGTCGCTTTGACTGCTTGGGATTATGCGATCGCTCAACTGTTAGATACAGCTGGTGTAGACTTAATTCTGGTAGGTGATTCTCTGGCAGTTGTGCTGGGATATGAAACCACACTGCCAATTACTTTAGAGGAAATGATCCACCATGCTAAAGCTGTGCGTCGTGGTGTGAAACGCGCTCTAGTTGTTGTTGATTTACCATTTTTAACCTATCAAGAAAGTATTTCTCAAGCTATGCACTCAGCCGGCAGAGTGCTGAAAGAAACTGGCGCACAAGCGGTAAAATTAGAGGGTGGACATCCGGCAATGATCGAGACCGTGGCCAGGTTGGTACAAGCGGGTATTCCGGTAATGGGTCATGTAGGTTTAACACCACAATCAATACATCAAATTGGTTTGCGACAACAGGGAAAAACTCAGTCCGCAGGAGAGAGAATTTTAAATGAAGCGATCGCTCTCGAACAAGCTGGTGTATTCTCCATAGTATTAGAACATATCCCCGCAAATTTAGCATTAGAAATTACCCAAAAATTACGTATCCCCACTATTGGTATTGGTGCTGGTTCAGAATGTGACGGACAGATTTTAGTTACTTCTGATGTCTTGGGACTTTCAGAAAAACAACCCCCCTTTGCGAAAGTTTATACAAATTTGCGGGAAGAGATAACCAAGGCTGTACAGAATTATGCTTTGGAAGTACGTGATGGGCAGTCCTTTAGAAACATATAATTTTTGCTGAATTGTTGCAGATAAGGACTAAACTTAAAAGTCTTGTACAGCAAATTCGTAAGAATATGGCCTACGCCACGCTACGCTATCAGGAGTCAGGAAGGTTGAACGGCCGTTCACCCGTACAGGAGTCAGAATGTTTTATCAAACAGTAGATTATCAAATATATGATTTTGGATTTAACTGTTAAAAACCTGACTGCTGAGAGCTAATAGCTGAATGCTTGCGGAAAACCTAGAATTATAAATGAAGTAATCATGTCCAAGGTTCTTGTCTCCGATCCCATTGACCAAGCTGGTATTGACATTCTTTCCCAAGTTGCAACCGTTGATGTCAAAACAGGTCTAAAACCAGCAGAATTGATAGAAATTATTGGTGAGTATGACGCGCTGATGATCCGTTCGGGAACTCGCGTGACTCAAGAAATTATTGAAGCCGGTACACAATTAAAAATTATTGGTCGTGCTGGTGTGGGTGTGGATAATGTAGATGTTCCCGCTGCTACTCGCAAAGGTATTGTAGTCGTTAATTCCCCAGAAGGAAATACCATTGCAGCAGCAGAACACGCCCTAGCAATGATGTTATCTTTATCCCGTCATATCCCCGATGCTAATGCTTCCGTAAAAAGAGGAGAGTGGGATCGGAAAACTTTTGTGGGTGCAGAAGTATATAAGAAAACCCTGGGCGTTGTGGGCTTGGGGAAAATTGGCTCTCATGTTGCGACTGTAGCAAAAGCTATGGGGATGAAATTATTAGCTTATGATCCCTTTATTTCTACAGAAAGAGCAGAACAACTCGGTTGTCAGTTGGTAGATTTAGATTTGTTATTCCAACAGGCAGACTATATCACTTTACACATCCCCAAAACCCCAGAAACTGCCAATTTAATCAACGCTAAAACTTTGGCGAAGATGAAACCCACTACCAGAATTATCAACTGTGCTAGGGGTGGAATTATTGATGAAGCGGCTTTGGCAGCGGCGATTAAAGATGGTAAAATTGGTGGAGCAGCCTTGGATGTGTTCGAGTCAGAACCCTTGGGAGAATCTGATTTGCGATCGCTGGGTAAAGATGTAATTCTCACACCCCACTTAGGTGCATCTACCACCGAAGCCCAAGTAAACGTAGCCATAGACGTAGCTGAACAGATCCGTGATGTGATTTTAGGACTACCTGCCCGTTCTGCTGTTAACATCCCCGGACTTGGACCAGATATCTTGGAAGAACTCAAACCTTATATGCAGTTGGCGGAAACCTTGGGTAACTTGGTTGGACAACTAGCAGGTGGAAGAGTGGAAACACTGACTGTTAAGTTACAAGGAGAACTGGCAACAAATAAAAGTCAGCCTTTAGTAATAGCGGCATTAAAAGGGCTACTTTACCAAGCCTTGCGGGAACGGGTAAATTATGTCAATGCCAGCATAGAAGCCAAAGAAAGGGGTATTCGGGTGATTGAAACACGAGATGCCTCAGCGCGAGACTATGCAGGATCTCTGCATCTGGAAGCGACGGGTACTTTAGGTACTCATTCAGTGACAGGTGCTTTGTTAGGGGACAAGGAAATTCACTTAACAGATGTTGATGGTTTCCCCATTAATGTTCCACCTAGCAAATATATGCTGTTCACTCTGCACCGAGATATGCCGGGAATTATCGGTAAACTCGGTTCCCTACTTGGCAGTTTTAATGTCAATATTGCCAGTATGCAGGTAGGAAGAAAAATCGTCCGTGGTGATGCGGTAATGGCTCTAAGCATTGATGATCCTTTACCAGATGGCATCTTGGATGAAATTAAACAAGTGTCCGGTATTCGGGATGCGTATACAGTAACACTTTAAGTCAGGAGTCAGGAGTCAGGAGTTAGGAGTCAGGAGGCAGGAGGCAGGAGGCAGAAGGCAGAAGGCAGGAGGCAGAAGGCAGAAGGCAGGAGGCAGGAGGCAGGAGGCAGGAGGAACCTATTTTCCTCTTTCTTACTCCCTGCTTCCCCTGCTTCCCCTGCTTCCCCTGCTTCCCCTGCTTCCCCTGCTTCCCCTGCTCCCCCTGCTCTCTTCACTGTTCCCTGTTCCCTGTTCTAGTAATTTAAAATTTTATGGCAAATACTTGGTGGGAACTGAAAATTTTATGTGAACCAGACCTGGAAGATTCTATCTTTTGGCGACTGGAAACTTTTGGCTGTCGTGGTACAGCCAGTGAAAGTAAAGGCAATTCATCGCTATTAAAGGCTTATTTACCTAGCTTTCAAGCACAATTACTAGATTTGTCGGCGCTTTCATTATGGTTGCGTCAAGATGCTTTGTGTATCGGTTTGCCTTCTCCGCTGTTACACTGGAATTTGATTGATGAGGAAGACTGGGCTAGTAGCTGGAAACAGTATTGGCAACCTCAAGAAATAGGCGATCGCTTTTTGATCAACCCTGCATGGCTACCATTACCTGCATCAGCAGAACGTTTAGTGATTCGCCTTGATCCAGGTGTAGCATTTGGTACAGGAAATCATGCCACAACGCAACTGTGTCTAGAATCTCTGGAAATGCGTCTTAGTGAACTTCCTGATTCTTTCATAGGTACAGAACATAAAAAAGAATCCCTAGTAATTGCTGATATAGGCTGCGGTTCTGGTATCCTTTCTATAGGTGCAATACTCTTGGGAGCTAAGAAAGTTTATGCAGTAGATAATGATCCTTTAGCGGTAAAATCAAGTTTAAGCAATCGCGCCTTGAATGATATTAATTCAGAAAGATTAATTCCAGCCTTGGGTAGTGTAGACATTTTGACAAAATTAATTGATCAACCAGTAGATGGTATTGTCTGTAATATTTTGGCTGATGTAATTATTGAGTTAATTCCAGAAATAGGAGCTATTACTAAACCCAGTACCTGGGGTATATTTAGCGGTATTTTATTAGAACAATCCAAAGCTGTTGCTGATGTTTTAGAACAAAATGGTTGGGTTGTGGCTACTTTGTGGAAAAGAAAAGAATGGTGTTGTTTAAATGCAAGACGTTCTTAAATGAGGGAATAGGGAATAGGGAATAGGGAATAGGTAAAAAATTTTCTTCCCAGTCCCCAGTCCCCAGTCCCCAGTCCCCAGTCCCCAGTCTCTTTAAACCAGTTGTTGCAAATGTTGAACTAACTGTGGTGCTTGAAGTACACCTTCAATCCTATCTACTGGTTGACCATTCTTAAATAATACCAAAGTTGGTAAAGCTGCAATTCCATACTGACTTGCTAATTGAGTGTATTTTTCGGTGTCAATTTTAACGATTCGTAACCGGTCTTTCAATTGCAGATTGACTTGTTCTAAAATTGGAACCATCATCTGACAAGGACCACACCAGTCAGCATAAAAATCTACTAATACTGGGACATCAGAACCTGATAGCATTTCTTCAAAGCTGTTAAATTGCTTTTTAGTTGTCATGATGGCACACACCTATTTTTATTGTTTGTTTTTTAATGGTAATTCTTAGAAAATAGAATGGGTGTAATTTTATGTTTTCTTGAGAAATGGTGCTGTCGGTTAATATTAGTTGATTTTCTAGATAAAATTATTAAGTATTTTTGCTAAAGTTAGAAATTTTTCTTAATTTGTGGTATTGGATAAATTCAATAAAAAAAACCTAAGTAAGCATCAATTGAGAAATATAGAATACAGACACAAATACTGATAAACAAGATAAGTTAAGTTTTTATTAATAACAATGTAATGATCACCAACATATTGTGATTTAGCACACTGGTCTTTCACCTGTGTTACATCAAAATTTACTTGAAAGTAAAAATTTTGACTATGAGCATCATTCAGGTTGGTTCATTAGTGCATTCTCAGATTAATAGGTACGGTATCGGTAAGGTAGAAGAAATATATGCTACCGAAGCGAAAATAGAATATTTCCATTCTGTGAGTCAGCGTATATCCGAAATTTTACCTTTAGATACCCTATCTCACATCACGCTACAAAATCAAACTCGCTGTTATGTTTACCAAGAAACCCAATCTAGATGGATCACAGGTAGAATCTTCAATTGGGATCAAGAAAAACAAAAATATGAAGTTCACTTACCTGATAAAAAAGTTATTTTTGTAAGCGAAGAGGAAGTATCTGTACGTTGCAATCTTCCCTCAGTAAATCCGGTGGAAACTTTGGCTATAAAATGCCAAGAGACTCCGTATTTTCATGAAAGAAGATTAAATTTTATGGAATCTTTAATTTCCCAACGTGCTGCTTGTCGGGGAATGACAGGATTAATTTCTGCTAATATCACACTTTATCCGCATCAAGTTGAAGTTATTCGTCGAGTTTTGGAAGATCCCATACAACGCTATTTATTAGCAGATGAGGTTGGATTAGGAAAAACCATAGAAGCTGGGGTAATTTTACGTCAATATCTTTTAGATGAAAAAAAAGGTCATGCAGTAGTTATTGTACCATCTTATTTATTAGGACAATGGCAGCAGGAATTAGAGCAAAAATTTTATATAGCTGATTTTTCTAAGCGAGTTGCAGTAATTACTATTGATGATCTCAAAAAAATTAATCCCAAAGTTAAGCTTGGTTTAGTAATTATCGATGAAGCTCATCATATTGCAGGTTTGGCAAATTCGCGAGATCCTATCCAAATGCAAAAATTTGAGCTTTGTCAACAAATTTGTCATCAGAGCGATCGCTTACTTTTATTATCAGCAACTCCCGTATTACATCATGAGCATGATTTCTTATCTATGCTGCATTTACTCGATCCGATGAATTATAAACTCAGTGATTTAGATGATTTTCGGAGCAAGATAGAAAATCGTCAACAAATCGGCAGAATTTTACTTTGTTTCCGGGAAGGTGCAAAATCTTTTGTAATTAAATCTAATTTAAAACAACTGCGTAATTTATTCACCGAAGATGAATATTTGCTGAGTTTAGTTGATAATTTAGAAACTTGTTTGCAAGAAAATTCCTCTAATACAGATGAGATTATTCGCGCTATTCGTACTCACATTAGCGAAACATATCGGTTACACAGACGAATGTTGAGAAATCGTCGTGATGTAGTGGAAGATGTAGTTTTTCAACGGGATATTGTACCTAAAGAAGAATATGATTTAGATGAGCGATCGCTAGATATTCATGAACTAATTGAACAATGGCGCGAACTAGCACCACAAACGGTAGAATATCAACGGATATTTGTATTATTAGTTCTAGCTTCTGGGACTTGGTTAGGTATTTTAGAACAAGTAATTAATGCTAGATTAAATGGTGAAAAATCAAATACACTGATTCAGGAATTTGGAGCAAAAGATACCAAAATCTTAACAGAAACTCCCAAGTTTACTGAGGAATTAGAAATATTGCCATCCTTAGTGAAGATAATTAAGCAAAGTTCAGAGGAAGGAGAACGGATCAACCATTTACAAACATTGATTTTAAATCACTTAGGAATTTATTGTAAATTACCTGCAAGTGTTTTGAAAAATAAGCGAGAATTATTAACAAGGATACAGCAGAGAATCCATAGACCAGTTGATTGTTTATTTCCAAAAATTGTCATATTTACATCTTTTTATCAAAGCTGTAAAGAAATAGTTAAATATTTAACCAACAGCTTGGGAGAAAATGCAGTAGTTAGTCATCAATTGGAACATTCTCAACAACAAATAGAGCAGAATTTAAGTAAATTCAAAAATGATCCTAACTGCTTTATTTTGGTGTGTGATCGCACAGGAGAAGAAGGACATAACCTACAATTTGCAGACTGGTTAATTCATTTTGATTTACCTTTTTCTCCCAACCAACTAGAACAAAGAATTGGTAGATTTGATCGCATCGGTGGTAAAATCAAATATCAATCCTTTGTATTTTTGGGGATCTTTTCCCAAGATAGTCCTCATAATGCTTGGTTTCAACTTTTGAAAACTGGTTTTTGTATTTTCCAACAATCAATTGCCAGTTTACAATTTTATGTAGATGGTAAAATATCAGAACTAGAAAAACTCTTATTTCAAAATGGTGCTACAGGCATATTAGAAATAATTGCACCAATTCAGACAGAAATTCAAGAAGAATTAATCAAAATTAGTGAACAACAAGCACTCGATGAAATAGACTCTGTAGATGATAATTCTACGACATATTTTGAAGAATTAGATAACTATGATGCTAACCACAAACAAATACAAGCAACAGCAGAAGATTGGATTTGTCAAACATTAAATTTTCGTCGTAGTCAAGACATAGACAAAGAAGGAGTATTTAACTATTATCCCGGTAAAAATACCATCATTTCTGTTGATGAACTGCAAACACATTTCCATAAATCTATTAATAATGTTGGTACTTATAACCGCAGAATTGCCAATCAAAACACCAACATTAAATTATATAGAATTGGTGAAAACTTCATAGATTCATTTGCTTCTTATCTCCGTTGGGATGATCGAGGACAAAGTTTTGCTTTTTGGAGATATGTACCATCTTGGAGTCAGACAGAAGATCAAGAATGGTTTGGTTTTCAGTTTAATTACATTATCGAAACCGATTTATCCCAATGTACTAAAAATCCCTCAAAATTACCAGCTATTCGCAGATTAACAGATGGCTTATTTCCACCTATTTTAAAAACCATATTTATTGATGCTCGCTGTGAACCGATGTCTATAGTGGAAGATGGAGAATTATTAACTATTTTGCAAACTCCATTTAAAGACAGAAACAGTCCATACAAAGATTACAATATAGCCAAAGAACGTCTATTTGTTCTTGATGAATTTATTGATTCTCATCAATGGACTAATTTTTGTTATCGTGCTAGTCAATCAGCATTAAACCTGCTACATCAAAATCCAGATTTTCAACAAGCATCTGAATTAAGTGCTAAACGTGCCGAACAAAAACTTGGTAAAAGATTAGAACAACTGCGGTTAAGAAACCAAAACAATAATCAAAATCCAGAAGAAATAATCACAGAAAAAGAATTAAATCAAGCCATAATTGCAGGAATTAAAAAACCGCATATTCGGCTTGATTCTGTTGGGTTTATTGTAATTTCTGGACGCAATCTCAAGTTGTAATTTCAGATTCAACTGTGGTACTGAACAATGACAGAATCATTTATTAAAATGCGAGAAATTCTGAAAAATGCTAATATTCCTCAAGATGTAGATATTAGTAATTTTCCAGAACTTTGTTATCAACGGTTATTTAATGCTCTAAAATCTACATCAGGAACAGGAGACATAGCGAGTTTAATCCGTCATATTTTGCGATTTGAAGATGAAAAACAAGGGGGAAATTCTCAAACATTATTACAAATTCCTAAAAAACCTAACTTTCCCCAGCGAGAAATTTGGGAAGATTGCGGGATGAATATAGTACGGGAAAATGAAGATAATTATCTCATTACTGCTAATTATTGGCAACCAAAATGGCTAGATAATACAGATAAATATCCCCCTGATAGACCATTATTTGCAGAATCACCACGTCGTAATTATCAACCTGTTAATGGTGATCCATTTTTAAAAAAATTACAGTTAAATCAATATCGCAGTATTGGACAAAGAGAAGCGATTAGAGCAATTTTAACAGCACCAGAAAAATCAACTTTAATCATTAACTTACCTACAGGATCAGGTAAAAGTTTATGCGCTCACTTACCAGCTTTATTAACGGATCAAAATCATGGTGTAAGTATTGTAGTTGTTCCCACAGTTGCTTTAGCAATAGATCAAGAAAGAGCATTAAAACCGTTTATTGATCATCCTACAGCTTATTATAGTGATGATTCCGAACAAGGACAAATCAGAAGACAAGAAATACGCAAACGGATTTTCCAAGGAACACAAAAAATAATTTTTACTTCACCTGAAAGTTTAATATATAGCCTTTCTAGTTCTATTTATGCAGCCGCTAAACAAGGAAAATTAAAATATTTTGTCATAGATGAAGCGCACATCATTGAACAATGGGGTAATGAATTTCGTCCTGCGTTTCAACAACTACCAGGTTTAATTAGAGATTTATTAAAACTTACATCATTTACCACATTATTACTAACTGCAACATTAACACGATCTTGTTTAGATACTTTAGAATCATTATTTGGCAATAATTTACAAAATAATCTACAAGTTATATCTGCTGTTCAACTACGTCCAGAACCAGCATTTTGGTTTAAATACTGTAAAAGTCAAGCGGAGAGAAAAGAAAGACTAATTGAAGCAGTATATCATTTACCAAAACCCCTAATTATTTATACTACAAAAATAGCTGATGTGAAATATTGGAAGCAAGAATTATATAATGCTGGATTTAAACGTTTAGGAATAATGACTGGTGAATCTAGCAAAGAAAAACGTCATGAAATTTTAGAAAATTGGCAACAAAAAAACATAGATATAGTCATAGCAACTTCAGCATTTGGTTTAGGTGTAGATCAAAGTGATGTTCGTGCAGTTATTCATCTTTGTATTCCTGAAAATATCAACCGATTTTATCAAGAAGTTGGTAGAGGTGGAAGAGATGGAAATGCTTGTTTATCACTGACATTGTATACAGATGAAGATTTTGATATAGCAAAAAAATTAAATGATGATTCTCCTATCACAATTGAAAGAGGTTATCAACGTTGGTACAATATGTTTACTCATAAAGAAATATTGAGTAACGGTAAATTTAGAGTTAATATCAATCTTCCTCCTTCTTGGGAAGAAAAAGATATTGACATGACTAGCGATGAAAATAGAGCTTGGAATTTGAGAACATTAACATTATTGCAACGATCGCAAATAATTGATATTGAGTCAGAATCTAACTTTAATCAAATCAATAATACCTGTTTAATTTCCATCAAAAATGAAGAACATTTAGATCAATATATTTGGGAAACTCAAATTGAACCATTAAGAATACAGCGTCAAAAGTGGAGTTATCAAATCTACCAACTGATGGAAGAAGCTCTCAACCCTAAACGCTGTATTTCTGAAATATTCACCCAAGCTTATAGCATTCCTGCGCGTCATGGTGCATACCCTAGAAAAGCGGTCAAAGTTGCTCCCGCTTGTGGGGGTTGTCCTGTATGTCGGCAAAATAATAGACAGCCTTTTCAGCAAATTATGCCTTCACCTAGTCCTGTTTGGAAAAAACCTAAATTTCAACTTGGTACTAAGTTACAAAATTTGTTGTTAGATGAAAAATTGTTACTAATTTTTTATAAATCTTTAAGTCAAAATACGCACAAAAACCTAAATAGTGTATTAAAATGCTTTATAGAACAAGGTATTATAAATATCGTGATTTCACCAGAATTTACAGAAATATCACTGTACTGGCAGGAGATCACATCAATAGTATTTTTATGGGAAAAATATCAACCTTGGCAAATGCCACAAGTTCCTACATTAATTTTTCATTCTCCAGGAGAAAAACCTGATATTTACTTAACTCAAAATAGCAAATTTACAGCACCAAGAATCATTTTACTACCTTTAGATACTCCAGATCCTAGTCGTATGGATAGAAATTTAATAGATATTTTCCCAGGAAGACAGTTGAAATTTGACGTTTTTTGTCAGGAGATTAATATATGAGTGTCTTAAAAACTGAAAAAGCTATACCTAGTCGTATTCAGGCAATATTTAAATATTTACTGCATCAAAAACAACAGAGGGAGAAAAGGGAGAATTTAGAAAAAATCCTTTCTCCTGATAAATTAGTCGAAGGAAAGTATAAACCTCGTCCCATGTTTACTGATTCCTTACAAGAAAGTATTAAATGTGGATTATTAATAAGAGATGAGGATGAAATTGCCATTAATCCTGAATTACCAGAAAATGCTAGAAGTCCTGTAAATGGTTATCAACTATTACCGGATACTTTAGCTCATTTATTATTGGAATCTAATAATAAAGATGAAGAAGATTTTGGTATTGTTTGTGCTTGGTTTTTGGCACAAGATATATATGAATCCTCTGGAAAATGGAAAGAATTTCAATATATGGTGACAGATCAGGGAGTTTCTGAATCATTAGACTTAAAAATGTCTAGTGGTACACTTGCTGGTCAAATGGATGACTGGATGTGTTATTTAGGTTTTGCTTGGGGTCATGCTTTAGGAGGAACAAGAATTATCGTACCCGATCCTACAGCATATCTTAAACGTAATCTCAAACACTTATTTAATCCAGAAGATAATTATAAAATTCCTATCCACAATTTTATAGATAGATTAGCGAAAAAATGTCCTTTGTTTGAAACCGGAAAATTTAGAGATATCATAGAAGACAATATTGGTTATCGGAAACCCAATTATTTATCAACCAGTACCGCTTTTGCTTTATTTCGTCTGCAATATGAAGGTTATATTCAGCTTATTAGAGAATCAGATGCGGATTTAATTCTACTACCAAAAGCAAATAATGAAATTGATGATAGTAGTAAAATTTCTCATATTGTTTGGAAAGGTGAAAAATCATGACTTTTACAAAATTCGTTTGTTGGAATTTAGCAAATGTCCGTCAAGTGATGGATGTGGAAGCAACACAACCACCAAATCACATCTTTTTAGCTACCCATTATCCTATTAAGATGTATCGCAAGGAATTAATTAAAGCAAATGTATCAGGAATACCTTATAATGAGGAACAATTTTTAAAAGACTTTCTTGCAGAAAAGGACTTTGCTTTTGTACCAGTTTTAGGAAATTCTGGTACTGGAAAATCTCATTTAATTCGTTGGTTAGCTGCTAAAATTCCATCAACAAATAAAAGAAGAGTATTATTAATTCCTAAAATTGGTACTAATTTAAAAGATATCATTAATTTGATTCTCCAAGATATGCAGGGAGAAAAATTTGATGAATATCGTCAGCGTGTGAATAAAGCTACAAATACATTAACAGAAACTCAAGCAAGAGTACAATTACTGAATCAACTCGCAGCAGCAGTAGGTGATCATGGTCAACGAGATAAAAGTCAGTTAACAGAAGAGGAAATTTATTTAATTGAAAATTTAGATTCTTTATTATATGATCCATTTTTTCGCGAGTATTGGTTAAAAGATGATAGTATTATTGACCGTTTGGTTATTCATATTTTAGGGAAAAATAACCAAATAGAAATTATTGAAGAAAGAAGGAAGTTTTCTTTACAAGATTTACCGTTAAATGTTCTAAATTTACAAAAAGCTGGAGCTAAAGCACAGGAATTTTATGGTTTTCTGATTAGTGATGATGATATACAAAAAGCAACTATAGATTGGTTAAATAAACATCTGGATACAGCTATTACACAAGTTTTAAATTTAGGTCGTGAAGACTTAAAAACGTTAATGCGAGACGTGCGAGAAACTTTAGCAGAACAAGGAATTGAATTAGTTTTATTGATAGAAGATTTTGCAAAATTACAAGGTATTGACCGAGAAGTATTAGAAGCTGTTTTAGCTAAACCCCAACAACCAGGAAGTAAACCTTTATCTGCAATGAGAACAGCGTTAGCTTGTACAACTGGTTATTTTAAAGATTTAGATACTGTGCAACAACGGTTTACTTTTAGTGTTGACTTAGATGTTAATTTAGACATTGAAAACAATGATGAACAATCTTTAATTACTGATATTGATATTCAAAAATTTACAGCTAATTATCTCAATGCTGTACGTTTAGAAGATGGGGAGATTTTACATTCAATAAATTATCAAGAACCTCTCAAAAATGCTTGTGATGACTGTGAACATCGTACCCCCTGTCATGCTGGTTTTGGTGCTGTTAATAATGTGGGATTATATCCCTTTAATAGTATTGCTTTAAAACAGATGTTTACTAAAGTTAATCAGAAAGAATTTACTAAGGAAACTAATATTCGCTTTTTGTTTAATCCCCGCATTCTGATTAAAGATGTCCTCAAATACACTTTAGAAAATGGATTAAATAATATTGAAAATGGTCGTTTTCCCTCCCCTGCGCTACAAACACATTTTGGAAGAATGCGATTAAGTGCCATCATACAACAAGATATTGAAACTAAAGATCCGCAAAATTATAATCGTCGTTTAGTGCTTTTGGATTTGTGGGATAATGGTAATCAATTATGTGATTTACCTCCTGAATTACACACAGCTTTTAATTTACCTCCTTTAGGATTAACAATTACACAAAATAAACAATCTGAGCAAAACAAATCTGTAGTTAAAGAATCAAAGCAAAAATCAGAATATAAAACTAACTCTGAACCTCTTGTTACTGCTGTAGAAGTTCCAGAAATACCTAAACATTTATTAGAAAAACTGAAAGTTTTAGATAATTGGAATAATCAAAATATTTTACCACAAGAAATAGGTGGTAATCTGCGTAAACCTATTTTTGATGCGATTATTAATCGTATACAGTGGGAAAATGAGATGTTACTAAGAACAACATTTGCTAGTAGTTCTAGCAAGTATTTTAAACAAGGAAATATAGAATTTGATAGTCCTAGAAAGACTAGAAGAAATATTTCTGGTGTCAAATTAACACTTCCTCTTAACCCAGATGATCGTCAAGATTTCCGGGATACTGCTATAGCTTTTCAGGGAATTTTATTATTTGAACATTATCAAAGCTGGAATTTTAAAGATAGCGATCGCTATTTCCTTACCTACAGCAAACAACTAGAAAAATGGTGTCAATACATCTTAGAAGCAATTCGTCTTTATCCCCGTGAATCTGGAGAACTTTGGAATCCTGTACCCGCAGCAGTGGAATTATTAGCAATTACCGCTACTATGTCAGGAAATGATACTACTTCTATAGATAAATTGATCAATGCTTTGTTTCTGGAAATAGATGATAAGAATAACCTCTATCGTGCTGCTAGTTGGAAAAAATTATTTAATACACTGCAAAGATACCAAAGCGAATTATTAGCAATTCTTACCAGTCGCATTGCTTGTACTAAAGGAAGTTCTAAAGACTTTCAAATTATTGATTCTACTCAAATTATTGAACCATTAACAAAAATCATCAAATCAGGAAAACCAGAAGCAGAAATTCCTAATGATTGCGAATATGATATTTTCGATCCAATATATAAAGCACGCAAGCAAGTAGATCAACTACTAGAAACAGCAATTAATGAAGAAACTACAAGACAATTAGAGATTTACCAACTACTATTATCAGAACTGGGAGAAAATTTTAAGAAAAAAGATGTGATAGAAAAATTAAAAACTGCCATAGCAAAAGCAAGAGAAGCGGCAGTATTTTGCGGTAAGAAAAAACCTGATGAAATTACAGAATTATTAGAACAGTTTCAGCGCAATCGGATTTCTAAATATATGGAATCTATGCAGCGTTTACAGTCTGAAAAAGAAAATCCAAATATCAATCAAGGAAAAATATTACAATATCTAGCTGAAGATTATCAAAAAGTGATGACAGATACACAGAATTTTATTGATCATAATAATAACTTTCTTGATGCGTCTTTAAATGAAGTACAACAAAATATCCAACAACTAGAAAATACTGATGGTGTTACTGTAGAAAATACCTATGGAATCATCGAAAATGGTTTAACTAATCTCCGATCTTTAATTTTAGAACTAAAAGGATCATAAATATGTTAGTCGAAAAAGCAGATGAATTAATTCAATTATCTCAACGTAAAATTAAACTCCAAGAATATGCAAAAAATCTAGAAGCTTTTCAAACAAGACAAGAGCAAATTAATAAAATGAACAGCGAATTACAACCAATAGTTGACGCTGTAAATACTTTTCGAGAGCAGCAAATTAGTAATTTTACCTTAGATCCAACTTTACAACAAAAGTTAGATCAGCTTTTGAATGATATTATCCAAGCTGAGGATAACTTTAATGTAAATCATATTTGGATTATTGATAATGAGAATTTTAATGGCAAAAGTTTAATCAGAAGAATAGATTTTTTAAAAGAACAATTAGAAAAACAACTAAAAGCAGCTTGGAAAAATTATTTAACCAAAAATATGCCTAGCACTGATGAAGAAATGTTGAATTTATTATCAAAAGTACCAGCATTTAGCTATGATATTCAAACCATCAGACAGTTAGATAAACAAATTAAACAAGTAAATTATCCTCAAGATCAATCTCAATTTGAATTTTTAGTGAATAAAATTGAAGATTTAAAAAAGCGTTGGAATAATCTTAGTGCTGATAATGTTCCAGAAAAAGTTGTACAGTTACTCCGAGCAGCAGCAAACCCAGGAGGAGCATCATTAAATATGTTGACTCCAGAAGTTTTAGAATGGGTAAATAGACATGGTATAGCTAGTTCATTAAGAATTAGATTAATCTCCCAATAATACTAGTATCAATCTCCTAAAATCTTCTTTATAAAGGGGGACTAAATTACTTAAATTATCCATGTTTAAGTAAAGGATTTAGGGGTATCGAAAACTTTATGACACATCACCAACAAATCTTAAAATATCCTCTTAGATATTAATCCAATAAATCTGGTTCTTTTCTTACAATCATCTCATACAAAGATTGAAAAGAAAACCAACCCAGTGCATGAGAACCAACCTGACCATAGGTAAAACGAGCCGTTTCTGAATCAATAATAACTGGTTTTCCTGCTGCTTCAGCCATCAATTGAGCTTGACAACAACGATCCATAGCAATAAACCACCATATAGTTTCATCTACTGTATGACCAACAGTTAATAAACCATGATTTCTTAAAATAATTGCCTTTTTTTCTCCTAAAGTAGCCGCAATGCGATCGCCTTCCTTAGTCTCATACACCACCCCAGTATAGTCATCAAATAAAGCATGATCTTCATAAAAAGCACAAGCATCTTGAGTTATCGGATCAAGCAACCGTCCCAAACTTGACCAACTTTTACCATAAAGTGAATGAGCATGAGCGGCCGCATTTACATCAGGTCTAGCTTGATGAATTCGGGAATGAATAGCAAAAGCTGCACCATTTACAGGTCTATTTCCTTGAACAACTTCACCTTGATCATTGACTAACAAAAGATCAGATACGCGAATATGACCAAAATACATTCCTAATGGATTAACCCAAAAACAATCATCAAATTCAGGATCACGGACTGTAATATGTCCCGCTATTCCTTCATCAAAATTATAGCGAGCAAATAGGCGAAATGCAGCAGCTAACCGTTGTTTACGGTGTAGTCTTTCATCTTCTACACGCTCAAATTTAGGTGGGTTGGCAAAGTTCTCATTTGTCATAGATTGAACTTTAGATTGATTTTTAACTACATCAATTGATTGTATAATAAAACATTAATTCCGTCATAGTAAATCAAACCAAATTATTGACAGAGTTATCTATTGAGCAAGTTCAGGATTTACAAAAGGAAATTCAAGCATCTTAATTAATTTACCCCGATTTCTTCAAGAGGTTGGGGATCTGCTTATTCACGCTGCATATTCCAGTTTAAATACTTAAATGATCCCCAAATCACCATAAAATAATTAACGCCGTATCTCCAAATATTCAGAAAAATAAAATGACATTATTACAGGGTCAAGTAGCAATTGTTACAGGTGCATCAAGAGGAATCGGAAGAGCGATCGCCCTCCAACTAGCATCCCAAGGCGCAAAAATCGTAGTTAACTACGCCAGTTCCAGCACAGCAGCGGATCAAGTAGTAGCAGAAATTACAGCAAATGGAGGAGAAGCGATCGCCCTCCAAGCAGATGTTTCCCAAGCTGATCAAGTAGACACACTGATAAACACAACCTTAGAAAAATTCAAACGCATTGACATCTTAGTCAACAACGCAGGTATTACCCGCGATACATTGTTATTACGGATGAAACTAGAAGAATGGCAAGCCGTCATAGACCTAAACCTGACAGGTGTATTTTTATGTACTAAAGCCGTCAGTAAAATCATGCTCAAACAACGTTCCGGCAGAATTATCAATATTTCCTCCGTCGCCGGACAAATGGGCAACCCTGGACAAGCCAACTACAGCGCCGCCAAAGCAGGTGTGATTGGTTTTACCAAAACCGTCGCCAAAGAACTAGCTACCCGTGGCATCACCGTTAACGCAGTTGCTCCCGGCTTTATCAAAACTGACATGACCAGCGATATTAAAGCCGATAACATCTTACAATTTATTCCCCTGGGGCGTTTTGGTCAACCAGAAGAAATTGCCGGGATGGTGAGGTTTTTAGCAGCTGATCCCGCCGCAGCTTACATCACAGGACAAGTCTTTAACGTCGATGGTGGCATGGTAATGTAAGGAGGCAGGAGGCAGGAGGCAGGAGGCAGGAGGCAGGAGGCAGGAGGCAGGAGGCAGGAGGCAGGAGGCAGGAGGCAGGAGGCAGGAGAAATGAAAATTGTAACTTTTGCCTTTTCCTATTCCCTATTCCCTGTTTTTTGACTTTTGACTTTTGACTTTTGACTTTTGACTTTTGACTTTTGACTTGATTTTTCCCTGTTCCCTGTTCCCTAACTCCTAATTATTCTTAATTCTTTGCAAAACCGTAAAACCCAAAAGCAAAATAATACTAGCAGCAGAAGCCAGTATCACAGGTAAAGTCATCCCTTGTATTGTCATTGCCAGCAAATTGAAAAACAAAGTAACTGACCACAGAGTAAAAGCCGCACGACGTTGGGAAAAACCCCAAGCCAGCAACCGGTGATGTAAGTGGTCTTTACCGGGGGTACTCAGAGGGTTTTTTCCCGCTAAAAGTCGCCTGACAAACACCTGAGTGGTATCTAAAACTGGCAACATCAGAAATAAAACCGTTGGTATCAGGGCATAAACTGTACTTTGTTGCAATTTGCCTAAAATGCTAGTCGCAGCTAGTACATAGCCGAAAAAATAAGCTCCCGCATCACCCATAATGATCCGTGAAGGATAGAAATTATGGCGTAAAAAGCCCAGTGCTGCACCTCCCAAAGCAGCTAATACCAGAGTTGCTGCTGCCCGGTTATCAAACTGAGCAGAAACCCCCAACAAACTCATCGCCGTAATAAAACTGATCCCCCCTGCCAAACCATCCATACCATCCATCAAATTGATAGCATTAGTAATACCAACTACCCACAACACAGTCAAAGCCATTGACAATAGAGAGTCAATAGGTGTACCAAAAGCAACATTAATACTAATGCCATTAGCCACCAGCAACAATGCCGTGATCATCTGCGCCCACAAACGCACAGAAGGAGGTAAACCAAATTGATCATCAATAAAGCCAACCAAGACCAGAATAGAACCCCCTAACAAAATCGTTAGTACCTGAGCTAATACGCCTTGGAGTTCAATTGGTCGTAAAAGACTAGCTAATACTAAAGCGGCAATAACACCGGCATAGATAGCCAAACCCCCCGCATTGGGTAAAGGTTCTCGGTTAAGTCGTCGGGCGTTCGGTTGGTCAGCCCAACCCACCCGCAGGGCAAATTGACGGATAGCGGGAATTAAACGCCAAGTGACAACCCAAGCCAAAATAAAAGTAAATACTACCGCCAACCAGCCGGTGCCGCTAGGGTTAGCAATACCAAGGGATCTAAGGGAGTTGTCTAAATTCATCTCCCGATTCAACCATTACTGCTAGTTTCCAAAATAAGTATCAACTGTAATATTAATCAATTTTTTATGACTATTTGTTAAATTGAATAACTGAAGCAGTTAGCACTCTTGACCTGTGAGTGCTAAATTGTCTAATGGAAGCGATAGAGAAATCAAACATGGCTAAGATTATTGCATTTGATGAGGAATCACGGCGGGCGCTGGAAAAGGGCATTAACGCCTTAGCAGATGCTGTAAAAATCACCTTGGGACCAAAAGGCCGCAACGTTCTGTTAGAAAAAAAATTTGGCATTCCCCAAATTGTCAACGATGGTATCACCGTTGCCAAGGAAATTGAACTAGAAGATCCTTTAGAAAATACTGGCGCAAGACTCATCCAAGAAGTGGCATCCAAAACCAAGGATGTAGCTGGAGATGGGACTACAACTGCTACAGTTCTAGCACAGGCACTTGTTAAAGAAGGACTCAAAAACGTAGCCGCAGGTACAAACCCCATTGCTTTAAAACGGGGAATTGATAAAACTGTTGAGGCGTTGGTAGAAGAAATTGCCAAAATTGCTAAACCAGTAGAAGGTAGTGCGATCGCTCAAGTTGCCACAGTTTCTGCTGGTAACGATGAAGAAGTCGGCAGTATGCTGGCACAAGCAATGGAAAAAGTCACCAAAGATGGTGTGATCACCGTTGAAGAATCCAAATCCTTAACTACCGAATTAGAAGTAGTCGAAGGGATGCAAATTGACCGGGGTTATATTTCTCCCTACTTCATCACCAACAACGACCGGATGACAGTGGAATTTGAAAACGCCCGCATCCTCATTACCGACAAAAAAATCAGCGCCATTCAGGATTTAGTCCCTGTACTCGAAAAAGTTGCCCGTTTAGGTCAGCCTTTGTTAATCATCGCTGAAGATTTAGAAGGTGATGCTTTAGCAACTTTAGTAGTTAACAAAGCACGGGGCGTTTTAGCCGTTGCAGCCATTAAAGCCCCTGGTTTTGGCGAACGTCGCAAAGCCTTATTACAAGATATTGCCATTCTCACCGATGGCCAGATGATTTCTGAAGAAATCGGTTTGAGCTTGGATACAGCTACCTTGGAAATGCTGGGTACAGCCCGAAAAATCACCATTGACAAAGAAAGCACCACCATTGTCGCTGGTAGTGACAATAAACCAGAAGTACAACAGCGCATTGCTCAAATTCGCAAACAGTTGGCAGAAACTGACTCCGACTACGATTCCGAAAAACTGCAAGAACGCATTGCTAAGTTAGCTGGTGGTGTGGCAGTAATTAAAGTTGGTGCAGCCACAGAAACCGAACTCAAAGACCGTAAATTGCGGATTGAAGACGCACTCAACGCTACCAAAGCCGCAGTAGAAGAAGGTATTGTTCCTGGTGGTGGTACAACCTTAATTCACCTGTCCACAAAAGTAGATGCGATTAAGGACAGCCTTGATCCCGAAGAAAAAATCGGCGCTGAGATTGTCCAAAGAGCATTAGAAGCTCCTTTACGCCAAATCGCAGACAACGCTGGTGCTGAAGGTTCTGTGATTGTTTCTAGAGTTAAAGAAACCGATATTAACATCGGCTACAACGCTGCTACCGGAGAATTTGAAGACTTAATTGCCGCAGGTATTATTGACCCTGCTAAAGTTGTCCGTTCCGCATTACAAAATGCTGCTTCTATCGCGGGTATGGTTTTAACCACCGAAGCGATCGTTGTCGAAAAGCCTGAGAAGAAAGCTGCTGCTCCTGACGCTGGTATGGGCGGTATGGGCGGCATGGGCGGCATGGGTGGCATGGGTGGCATGGGCGGTATGGGTGGTATGGGTATGTTCTAATTACCGCTTTCCCTAATCAATAATTTTTAATTTTTTTACAGTTTGTCTTGACAAAATCAGGCAAACTGTTTTTTATACAGGAAACAGGGAACAGGGAACAGGGAACAGGAAACAGGAAACAGGAAACAGGAACTGAGGTTAGTTCAGTTATAGTAGAAGGCAAGAGTGAAACCCCTGCTATGATTAGGTTTTAAGGATCAATAATATCCTAATCTGAATGGCTACAGCTAGATCAAAAGCTAACTGCTAACTGCTATAGGTAAAATTTGATGATTAAAAAAAATCGCCGTCTACCCAAAGGCATAAATAAACCTACTTATCTACAGGAATATTATCATCAACCAGGAACTCCACCAGGAACCATAATTGTTGATGAAAATGCTGAACAACCAAATATTATTTTGATTGACTACAACCAAACTAATCTGATTCGTCAACAAATAACTAACCCTGAAGATTGCGCTAATTATTTGGATACAACATCTGTTTCTTGGGTGGATGTTCAAGGTTTAGGTAATAGAGACATTTTAGAAAGATTGGGTAAAGTTTTTGATTTGCATCCTCTCGTTTTGGAAGATGTGATGAATATGGCAGAACGTCCAAAAATTGAGGATTATGAAGACCAGTTATTGATTATTGCTCGGATGGTAGTACCGAAAGGAAGAAGTTATGGTTTTCATAGTGAACAAGTGAGTTTTGTGTTGGGAAAACATTATTTACTTACAGTTCAAGAAGAACCAGAGTATGATTGCTTTGACGGAGTAAGAATGCGAATTGAAAAAAATAAAGGCACAATTCGCAAACAAGGAGCAGATTATTTAGCTTATGCTCTATTAGATGCAATTATTGATGGTTTTTTTCCAGTGCTAGAACTCTATGGAGAACGCATTGAAGAATTAGAGGAAGAAGTAATAGTCAAACCTACTCCACAAACATTACAACAAATTTACCAAATTCGGCGAGAATTATTACAATTACGTCGTGCGATTTGGCCTCAAAGGGATGCTATTAATTCTTTGATTAGAGACAGTAGTGAAATAATTAGTGATGAAGTAAGGATTTATTTAAGAGACTGTTATGATCATACCGTGCAAGTGATGGATATGGTCGAAACTTACCGAGAATTAGCATCTGGTCTGATGGATGTCTATCTTTCAGCAGTTAGCAATAAAATGAATGAAGTGATGAAATTACTCACCGTGGTTTCATCAATTTTTATTCCTCTAACTTTTGTAGCTGGAATCTATGGGATGAATTTTAATACTGAAAAATCACCATATAATATGCCGGAATTAAATTGGTATTGGGGTTATCCATTGTGCTTAGGATTGATGGGGGTCATCGCTGGTGGGTTAATTTTCTTCTTTTGGCGACGGGGTTGGTTGACAAATTCATTGTATATTAAACAAAAATAAGGATTAAAAACTTTACAGGGAGTTATTTGCAGTTTTATGGCAGTACAAAGTGGTGATCAAAATCTGATTGTTTTGATGGTTTATATATTGGGGATATATTACACATTCAATCGCATGATTGAATCTATTGATGATATGGTGACACTAGATTTCCAAAAAGGTGCTGTTGATGAACAATTGAAAGAACAAAACCTTCAGGATAAAATTGGTATTTCTTTTGGTACAGGTACATATTCTTTAGAGAAACTGAAAGACAATTTAAAAGAATTGTCAATTAGCATCGAGAATAAGTCAGAAAGTTTAGCGGTATATGTAGACTGGGACAATAGCTCTTGGGTAGTTGAACATAACAAAAAATCCCGCCGAGTGATTCGCAAATCTCCAGACCTCAGCCGTGACTTGGCAATACCACAGGTTCCTACTATTATTGCTCCCAAGAAAACAATTTCTGAAAATGTCACGGCAGAAGATATTTTAAGAAGGGACAAAGAAACAGGTACATATCAACCAGGAGAACCCTTAATTGATATAGTTGCAATGAAGAATCAAAAGCCTTTCAAGGGTTTGTACAAAGACTTTATGGATCGTAAAAAGAAGGTGGAATTTTCTTTTCAACTGGTGCTAAGGATATCTGAGTTGCGTGTTGGTTTAGCTCCTGGTGTGAATGTTCCTCCCATATCAATTATTAATTGTCCTTTCACTATCGAGAAACTACCCTGGACATATGCCTTACCTTGGAATAAGAAAAAGTAATAATTATCCACACAGAAGGGGCGATCAAAGCTTAAACTGGATGTAGGAGGAGAGTAGGCGTAGGCAGTTGCAGATCAGTTATTAAGACTGGTTTGAGGAAAGTCCGGACTCCCGAAAGACCAAACTTGCTGGATAACGTCCAGTGCGAGCGATCGTGAGGATAGTGCCACAGAAAGATACCGCCAATACTGGGGACTGGGTACTAGGGACTGGGTACTGGGGAAGAATTTTCCCAATCCCCGATCCCCAATCCCCGATCCCCAATCTTGGTAAGGGTGCAAAGGTGCGGTAAGAGCGCACCAGCAGCATCGAGAGGTGCTGGCTCGGTAAACCCCGGTTGGGAGCAAGGCCAGAGGAACTATGGTTGGTCTTTTACCAGTTCCGTCAAACAAGCGCCGCTAGAGGTGTCTGGTAACAGGCATCCCAGATAGATAACTGCCCTCGCAAGAGAACAGAACCCGGCTTACTACCGACTCTCTTCTGAAACGAATTATGGATTTTTTATTTTCCATAGTTCGTTTTTTTGAATGGATGTCTCTAATTTATGGGTTGACCTACACCAGCGGCTTGCAACTGCTCTAGACTCGGTTTACCAGTTAAGACAAGTTTTCCGTTGATGACGATCGCTGGCACGGCATTTACTCCATACTGCTGGGCTTTCTCCTGCTCTTGTCGCATATTATAAACTGATACTTCACAGCTAGGACAAATCATATCTTGCACCATCTGCACTGTTTCATCACAAAGAGGACAGTCAGCTGTAAAAATCTCAATTTGACGTTTTGTCATGATGTCCACCAAAATTCTTTTTACTCATTCATTCTCAAGCCTATAGTTGACTATAGAGTCAACCCCATCTGAACATAATTTTCCAAATAACCTGAATTTAACAAGTTCGTTGAGTACGTCGTGCTGACGGATATTAGGCTCAATTTGCAATTGATGAACTATGCCCTTTTCTTAAAGGAGTGACAATTTCACATTCCACAAGGGGTATAGTTTAAGTGGACTCTTTGAACCAAGAATCTCCGCGCCTTTAGGTCGGAGAGTGTTAAATTGAATGCTAAGTTAAGAGTTATTAGCCCTTTTTTCCATACTTACCTAATGTCTCGCGTTTATCCTCGCCGTCAACGGCAACTTGAAAGTTTAGTCCAAAAGTTAGGTTTGTCACTAGATAGTCCGATAAAGTGGCCGTTACTTGACTTGGCTCTAACTCATGCTACTGTTTCGGAGTCGGCAAATTATGAACAGCTGGAGTTTGTGGGTGATGCGGTGGTGCGGCTGGTTGCTGCTGTGGTGTTATGGGAACATTACCCCGACTGCTCGGTGGGTGATTTTGCGGCTATTCGTTCGGTTTTGGTGAGCGATCGCATTCTCTCCAAATTAGCACGAGAATATGGTTTAGAATTATACTTACTGGTAGCAGGTAGTGCTACTGCTGATCAAGTTGGTCAAGAGTCACGTCTAGCAGATTCTTTTGAAGCAGTTCTAGGTGCGCTTTATCTCAGCACTAACAATTTAGACCTGATTCGCCCTTGGTTAGATCCGCACTTCATGGAATTGACACAAGAAATTCGCCTTGATCCGGCTAGACTCAACTATAAAGCGGCTCTGCAAGAATGGACTCAGGCACAATTTAAAGTTTTACCAGAGTACCGAGTTATGGAAGTTAATCAACCCCATCGTACTCATGAGCGTTTCTTGGCTGAAGTTTGGTTACATGAGAAAATGTTAGGACAAGGTAAGGGACGCTCTATTAAAGCGGCTGAACAAGCTGCTGCAAAAATTGCTTACTTGGCGGTTACTGAAGAGGTGACAGGTGACAGGTGACAGTAAAGAGGCAGGGGAGCAGGGAGCAGGGGGAAAAGATTTATACCAGTGACTAATAACTAATGAGTAAAATTAAACTGGCAATTATTGGTGTTGGGCGTTGGGGAGTACATTTGTTGAGGAATTTTCTGGCACATCCTCAAGTAAGTGTAGTGGCTGTAGTAGATCCACATCAAGAAAAATTAGCAGCAGCCAAACAACAGTTTGATTTAGATGAAAATGTATTATTAACAACCGAGAGGGAATCTATAAAGCAGATTTCGGGACTATCAGCAGTGGCGATCGCAACTCCCGCTACCACTCACTATAGCTTAATTAAAGATTCTCTTCAGCACGGATATCATGTTTTGGCAGAAAAACCCCTGACTCTTGACCCAGAAGAATGTCGGGAACTGTGCCAATTAGCAGAGTATCAGCAATTGATCCTCATGGTTGACCATACTTATTTATTTCACCCAGCAGTGGAAAAAGGTCAAACGGTAGTTCAAGCTGGTCAGTTGGGTGATTTACGTTATGGTTATGCTACCCGTACTCATTTGGGACCTGTACGCCAAGATGTTGATGCACTATGGGATTTAGCAATTCATGATATTGCGATTTTCAACACTTGGTTAGGTAAATTACCTGTAAAAGTACAAGCAACGGGTACAGTTTGGTTACAGGAAAATAGGACAGAAAGCCAGGGTTTAGCGGATTTAGTTTGGGTAACGCTGACTTATCCAGATAATTTTCAAGCATATATTCACCTATGCTGGTTGAATCCTGATAAACAGCGTCGGTTAGGAATTGTAGGTAGTAAAGGAAGTTTGATTTTTGATGAAATGTCAACTTCATCTCCTTTAACCCTGATACATGGAGAGTTTAGCAAAGAGGGAGATTTATTTATACCTGTAAATCAACGTCAGGAAGTGCTGGAAATTGCCAAAGCTGAACCATTAGGAAAAGTGTGCGATCGCTTTGTTACCAATGTCCAAAAAAATACCCCCTCACTCATTTCATCCGGGTGGGTAGGTAGAGAGTTAGTAGAAATTCTCAGTGCTTTAACTACATCCCTCAACCAAGGCGGTAAATCGATCAAAATCACCTAAAAATTAATTTTAATTCTAAATTAAGAATTTAACAGCGTAAATATGTGGATTTTATCTGTAAAATTTAAATCCTATAGGGTTATTTTTTAACTCAAAACCGATATTTTTGTACCAATTTACAACTTAACAATAAACTTATGACATCCCCAGATTCAATCAACCCTGGAACTCTCAAATCTCTATCTGAGTTTGTGCAACTCAACCCACCTGCTATATTTATCACTGATGCTCACCCAGACCTGATCAAAGAAATACAGGAAATTCTGAAGATAGAAGTAGATGGTATCGTCGGTCCTTTAACCAAGCAAGCTTTCGCAGAATTTAAGGAATTTAACCAACTACAATATCCCTTGGGACTAGGAGTAACTACAGCTAAGGAGTTACTAGAGTTCAAAGGTAAGGAAGAAACCGCAAGTACCACGGATGACAGCACTGGTTCAGAAGCAAAACTCAATCCTTCTGCTGGTTCACGTACAGGTGCAACCATGAAACTTCCTGGAGGTGAAATAGTCTATGCAAACCAATATATTGTTGAAGGTATTCCTCTAACTTGGGGTGAAGCTACCAAAAATTGTACTCGTATTCCTACAAGTGCTGAATATGTAGCAAATGCCATCAAAGTGGCGAAAACTTGGGGACCAGTGAGAGAGAAGTTTGGTTCACCCATCAGAATTACTTCTGGTTATCGTCCACCCCAAGTCAACAAGTCAATAGGAGGCGCTCGGAATAGTCAGCATCTCTACTTCCGAGCTATAGATATGATACCTATGAACGGAGACTTTAGAAAGCTTTGGGATGTGTTAAAAGCTTCTCAATTTTCAGGTTTGGGAGATGCTGTTTTTATGGGACGAAATAAAGGATTTTTCCATGCTGACATTCGACCCGGTGGAAGAGTTATTTTCCCTTACTAATAACTCAATCTGCTAATTATACAATCAAATTAAAGCCCCCCTTTTTAAGGGGGGTTGGGGGGATCAAACACAAGGAAACAGCGTAATTGTTTTATCTCCACTTCCAGCAGCTAAAATCTTCCCATCTGGACTGAAAGCAACTGCATAAACCGCATCATCAGCACATTTGACACTGGAAATTTCTGCACCACTATCTACAACCCATAATTTCACAGTTTTATCTTTACTAGCACTAGCTAAAATCTGACCATTGGGACTAAAAGCAACTGCATAAACCGCTTCAGAATGTCCATTTAAAACCTTAATTTCCTGACCAGTTTCTACATCCCACAGCTTAATAGTTTTATCTTGATTACCACTAGCTAAAATCTTACCATCAGCACTAAAAGCTAAAGCATTAATAGCACCAACAAACCAATCAGAACTTACCGTTAAAGCTGTTAAAGTTCTCACTTTGTTTTCAGCTAATTGAAAGATTTTGATAGTTTTATCATTATTACCTCCACAACTGGCTAAAAGTTTACCATCTGGACTAAAAGCTACACACAAAACATCATCTATATGACCTTTAAAAGAGTAAATTTCCTTTTCTGTTTCTAAAGACCAAAGTTTAACTGTTTTATCTTTACTACCACTAGCTAAAACTTTGCCAAATGGACTAAATACTACAGAATTAACCTTCTCTTCATGTCCTGTGAAAGTGAGAATTTTATTACCTGTTTCTACATCCCATAATCTAATAGTTTTATCATTACCACCACTTGCTAATATTGTACCATCGGGACTAAAAGCAACTGAGTTAATACCTCCACTCCAAGCAGCATCTTGATGTCCTTCTAAAGTACGATGTTGCTGAGTTGTTAAATCCCAAATTTTGATAGTTTTGTCATCACTTCCACTAATTAAACTTTTTCCATCAGGACTAAAAGCAACTGAAGAAATTTTATATTCATGACCTTTTAAAGTTCCCACAAATAATAAGTTTTCTAATAATTTATCTGTGTTTTCTTCAGATGCAGATATCGTAGGAATTGCTTGATTAAATTCGACTTTGATACTAGAATTTTGTAAAGGTTGAATATTTGATTGATTTGCTGTCTCCAGCGGTTTGATTAAAGAATTAAATGTGATTAAAGCATCAAATGAAGTATCTAATGCTGTTAAGGATTCATGTACAGAATCAAAAATATCATTGAATCTAGAATTTTCACTGTTTTGATTTTGTTTAACTTGCTCAAACTCCTCAATTTGTGTAGCAAAAGCTTGATTTAATTGCTGGATGGAATTATCAATATTTTCACAGCGATAATTAATATCAGCAAGTTGATGACTAAGTTGCGAAAATTCTAAAGTTCGATTTTCTTGATTTTCTCTTAATTCTGCTAATTCTTTTTGACTTTTTTCACTCCAATTTTTTAGATATTTATCAATTTCCTCAATCTTGCTTGTTTGAGAATTAACAACTTCAATTTTTTCAATCCTTTGATTTAAGTGGTAAAATTCAGATTGTATTTCCTCAACAATGTTTAATTTTTCTTCTTGTTGCTGAATCTGCTGCTGTAAATTTTTTAGTGAATTACTTAATTCTGTCAAACTGTTGTTAATATCTTGAATTTGTTCAGGAAATTGGTTAATTTCTGTACTCAATTTTTGTAGTGAGATTTCAATTTTTTGATCAATAAGTTGGTTTAATTGTTGTTTCCAAACTTCAATTTGTTGTAACCTCTGATTAGATGTATTCATAGTTTCCTGTACTTGGTAAAAGTTATCTGTGATATTTTGCAGACTTGTTTGTAATTGTTCAATTTTTTGTTGCGACTGAGAATAATTAAACTGGGAACGAGTCGCTAAATTTGCTATACTTAAAATCACAGGTATAACTGCATAAACCACCTGTTGAGTCACTGTTGCTGCTATTGTTCCCAATACTATTAAACCCAAGCATACATACTCGCTAATTTCTAGCCATTGACGTTTGCTCATTCTGCTTAATTTATGATCCGGTTTATACAGTATATTTATGCAAAAGTTTTATTGTCAATAATCATTTTTTACTCTCTTCCCAGTCCCCAGTCACCAGTCACCAATCCCAAAATTGCTATAATCAATAAAATATGATATGATGAGTAGTTCTCTAAAACAGTGCTGGGTGAAGAACGTAGATAGAAAACTCAGCACATCTACACACTCAGCACAAAGAACTCTAGTTTATGGCACTGCCAATTGTAGCAATTATCGGTCGCCCCAATGTGGGCAAATCCACCTTAGTAAATCGTTTAGCCGGAGATCAAACGGCGATAGTTCATGATGAACCAGGTGTAACACGCGATCGCACTTATCGACCAGCATTTTGGAGCGATCGCGAATTTGTGGTAGTCGATACCGGCGGGTTAGTATTTAACGATGATACCGAATTTCTCCCTTTGATTCGTCAACAGGCAATGACGGCGCTATCAGAAGCCTGTGCAGCCATATTTGTAGTCGATGGCCAAGCAGGTCCCAACCAAGCAGATGAAGAAATCGCCCAATGGTTGCGTCAACAACCTGTTCCCGTCTTACTAGCTGTAAACAAATGTGAATCACCAGATCAAGGTATTATTCAAGCCAGTGAATTTTGGGAATTAGGATTAGGTGAACCTTACCCCATTTCTGCCATTCATGGTAGTGGTACTGGGGAGATCCTCGACGAGTTAATAAAACACATTCCCGATGTAAAAGACCTAGAGGAAAATACAGAAATCAAAGTTGCCATTATTGGCCGTCCCAACGTTGGTAAATCAAGTTTATTAAATGCTTTCGTTGGTGAAGAACGGGCAATAGTTAGCCCCATTTCAGGAACTACCCGCGACACAATTGATACTTTAGTTGAACGGGATGGACAGACTTACCGCTTAATTGATACTGCGGGAATTAGAAAAAAGAAACATATAGAATACGGTACGGAATTTTTCAGCATTAACCGCGCTTTTAAAGCCATTCGTCGTGCCGATGTGGTTTTATTGGTATTGGATGCTTTAGATGGAGTCACCGAACAAGATCAAAAATTAGCCGGTCGCATTATCGAAGAAGGTCGCGCTTGCATTATTGTGGTTAATAAATGGGATGCCGTAGAAAAAGACTCTTACACTATCTACGATTACGAAAAGAGTCTAGAAGCACGCTTGCATTTTACCGAATGGGCAGATACCATCTTTGTGAGCGCAGTTACAGGACAACGGGTAACAAAGATTTTAGAATTGGTGAATAAAGCTGCGGAAGCGCACAAACGCCGTGTTAGCACATCAGTAGTGAATGAAGTCCTTACAGACGCAGTGAGTTGGCATTCTCCACCAGCTTCACGCAGCGGAAAACAAGGTAAGATATATTATGGTACGCAAGTTAGTACCCAACCGCCAACATTTGCCTTATTTGTCAACGATGCTCAACGGTTTAATGACAATTATCGCCGTTATATTGAAAGACAATTCCGCAAACAATTAGGTTTTGAAGGTACACCAATTCGTTTATTTTGGCGGAGTAAAAAAGTCCGGGAAATGGAAGTTGGTAGTGTCAATCGAGCAACTCGCGTGTAATAGTAGTCATTATTCAGAGGTCATTCTCACCAGTGACTAATGACTAATGACCAATGACTAATGACTAAAATATGGATTTACTGCGATCGCTTCCACTGGGATTATACTTAGAACAACCACAAACTTGGCTACACAAATTAGATCCACGAGTCAAGTTAATTTGGTTGTTAAGTTTTCTCACTAGCTATGTTGTCGCTAACAACTATTGGCGCGTATTACTGGTATTACTGTTAATTATTTTTACAGTATTTGCCAAAATTCCCCTGAGAGTATGGCGGCAACAAATGGGCTGGCTATTAGTGCTATCATTTATGGTATTGGCGATCGGTGCGATCAGTCCAGATGGACTAAGTATAAATTATCAATCACGCCTACCAGCAAATGAACAGGTTTTAACTCAACCACCAACGGCTAAAGATACCAAAAAGACTCCAGAAATAGTAGATAGTAATAAAGAATATAGATATGTACTATTTCATCAAGGACCAATCAAAATAAATCGTCGTTCCTTAGATTTAGCAATTAGTTTGAGTACAATAGTTTTTACTTTAATTTACAGCACTAATTTATATTTGCTGACAACTGCACCAGAAGAAATTACATCTGGGATGGAAAGCTTAATGCAACCGTTAAGAAGATTCAAAATTCCAGTTACAGAAATTACCCTTACTTTAACTTTATCTTTGCGGTTTATTCCTTTAGTTTTAGAAGAAATTCAAAACCTAATACGTTCTGTAATGACTAGAGCAATTAATTGGAAAAAGCTAGGATTAAAAGGAGGTGCTAAAGTTTGGTTAATTGTCATTGAAAGACTATTGGAAAATTTGCTATTAAGAGCAGAACAAATGGCAAATGCAATGATGGTAAGAGGTTTTACCAGTCCTAACGAACATCGAGTTAAATGGCAAGAGTTAAAATTAAGAACAGGTGATTGGTTAGCTATTGCAATTTTAATTGTATTTTGGGGGTTAAGAATAGCCTTTGGTACGGAAGTTTCTTAATATTTAATTGCGCTAATTTTTCAACTACAAGCTTGGTGTTAGACAAACTCAACTTTGAAATCATTCAACAATGAGACTGGAAGCATAACTTTGCCGTACCATTTTCTGTAACCTTATCGCACTTTGGCTGTTTTTGTCCAGGTGCGTTTACTTTTTTTAATCACTGTCTGAATCAGGATGTCCAGGATTTTAGGATTTACAGGATGTTGATTTTCATAATTATGGCGATCGCACTTTGGCTTTTTTGACAATGTGCGTTTATTTTTTTAATAATTGTCTGATAGCGAAGCGTGGCGCAATCCATATCAGAATTTACAAGACTTTAATTTATGAAACAAGTGTAGTTATTATTTGTTACATTACGACCCTTGGCTAATGCTAAAAAGCGATTAAACTATATATCTAGCCAGGAAATAAATTCCCTGGCTTTCAGATTTTCTCACAAACAAATAAAAATGGACGTAACTGGATTCGAACCAGTGACCCCATCGATGTCAACGATGTACTCTAACCAACTGAGCTATACGTCCTTAGCCAAAGCAATTTCTATCATAGCATATATATTTTCCAGGTCAAGAGCAAAATGCAACTAATGGCAAAAAGTATTTAGCTCCTCGAACCTTCCACCACTTCCAACAAACTCCGCAACATCCAATAAGCAGAAGTTCCCCCTGGATCTTGATGTCCGATACTGCGATCGCCCAAATAACTGGCTCTACCCTTCTTTGCTAACATTGGTATAGTAGCCTTTAACCCACATTCCGCAGCAGTTACAGCTAACCGCAAAGCTTCCACAGTTCCCATACCTTCATTTACAGCTTGCTCAAAAGCCGTTACAGATGGAGACAGCACATCAACCATTGTCTTATCTCCTAACTGCGCCTTACCACGCTCAACTACCCCATCTAAACCAGATTGAAGTAAACTTAACATATCTTTTGCAGTTAATTCCTGCTTATCAGCAGTGGCGGAACTAGCTCTTAAAAACCAAGTTCCATACAAAGGACCACTTGCACCACCAACGCTGGATATCAAAGTCATGCTGACGGTTTTAAAAATGCTGCTGATATCCTTACCTGCAACACTCGGTAAAATACTCTTGACCTTCTTAAAACCTCTATCCATATTGATACCATGATCAGCATCACCTATGGCTGCATCTAATTCCGTCAAATCTTCTTTATGATGCTCAATCACAGAAGCAAACACCATTAACCATTCAACAATTTGCACCTGAGTAACCATTTCATACTCCCCAGCGTAAACTTGCGGTTTTAACTGGTGCATCCCATAACCGTAACATCTCTTCGTCTAACTTCAGCAGAGTGATGGAGCAACCTTGCATTTCTAATGATGTCATGTAGGGTCCAATTAGATTACGCACTATTTGCAGTCCTTCCATCTCACAAATTTCTGCTAGTTTGCGGTAGACCAGATAAAGTTCAGAAACGGGAGTACCACCCATACTGTTAACATAAGCTAAGAGGCGATCGCCTTTTTGCAAGGGTTTATTTAACAGTTCCACATCTACCCATCCTTCCTTGCTTTCGTCCCATTCCCGCACTGTGCGACTATAGGCATTATCATCAATGAGTGATTGCACTAAAATCTCTGTAATTTCATCCCCAGAATTCATAGAAACCCTTTCTCGTCCTGGTTCTCCATGAATCCCTATTCCCAATTCTATTTGATCATCTTCCAAAGCAAAAGTCGGTGTACCCTTAGCAGGAACAGTACAAGAACTCAACGCTACCCCTACACTGCGGCCATGCAAATTCACCTTTCTACACAAATCTGCAACCTGCTGCAAATCATAACCTTTTTCCGCTGCGGCTCCACAAATTTTTTCTGCCAGTACCGTTGTTCCTACACCCCTTCTTCCTTGGGTATATAAACTATCTTTCACTGCCACATCATCATCAATGATAATATTCAAAGTGCGGATACCTTCACTTCTGGCTAATTCCGTTGCCATTTCAAAATTCATCACATCGCCACTATAATTTTTGACAATATAAAGAATACCCGCACCTCCATCTACCCGTTCCGCTGCTGCTAACATTTGATCAGGAGTTGGTGAGGTGAAAACCTCTCCAGGACAAGCAGCATCAAGCATTCCCTGACCTACAAAACCCGCGTGCATCGGTTCGTGACCACTTCCACCACCAGAAATAATTGCTACTTTTCCCTGTATAGGTGCATCGGCTCGATAGATAAAAGTAGGCTCATAATTTACCTGAATTAAATCGCTATGAGCCGCCGCCATTCCTGCTAGACTTTCCTTTACAAAGTCTTCTGGTTGATTAATCAGCTTTTTCATGATTTCTATTGGCAAAGGTGCTAAAAATCAGGATAAACTTTTACAGCACCAAATTTCAGCATTTTTGCTTATAGAAGGGAACTCTTAACAGGGAATAGTGTTGAAACTTCTTTGGAATCTGAATTTGATTTCTGTCACCTGTCACCTGCTACAACATTATTTAGTTTCAAGAAACTATCAAAAGCATACCAAGCTAAAACATACCAAGGAATTACTTCTAATTGCAGACCTTTAATCATTAACTGTCTCACAGCTAAGATACTCAATCCAAAGGGAAACAGAAAACGTAAATCAACAGTACCATCTGTAGCACGTTCAACTCGTTGGTTTAAGTCAATAACTGCATTAGATATACCCGTTGCTGCTTCTGTTTTACCTTGGGTAATATCTGCAAAAATTATGCCTATATCTTTTAGTGTTGCCAAAATTTCTGATAAAGCACCAGTTTGGGCATCATGATTAATAAGAATACTACCATGATGGATATTAGTTCGCACTTGAGTAATGTGAGGTTGTGCTGTTAAAAAATTGGCGATATGTTGTATTTTATCAGCTTGGCGGTTTTCCGGTGCAATTCTCAACCGTAGTCTTCCTGGAGTATCACTGACAATTTTTGTAGCTATGGGATTAAATGGTGTATTTAAACTTGCTTTCTCTGTAATTTCGAGCATATTTTAAACCTTTACCATGCAAAATTCATAATGGAAGCATTCAGCTAATAGCTACGTCACGCTACTTTCTCGATGTTGAGTTTGGATATAAATTGTCTTGGCTGATAGCTGATAGCTGACGGCTGAATGCTTACTTACTAATTACGAATTAGGTTGATTTTCAGCAGCTTCAAATGTAGGTGTATGTTGTTCTTCTGCTATTTCGGCTCTAGCTTCAGCGACAATATCTTCCCACGTTTCACCCAATTCTGCAAAAGCTCCCTTGCTTTTTTCATAAGCAACAAGTCCGCCTTTGATGATTGATTTAGCTATTGGTTTACCAATTCCTGCGACAACAGGGACTACCACAGGAGCAAGTAATACTGCACCAATTCCGGCTATAATTCCAGGAGCGCCAGCATCTTCTACAAAATCAGTAATTTTTGCCATATTAAATCAACCTCCAATAAGTTAGAGAATCTTAAATAAGCTTTTTAATTTACTCTAATTTCTTTCATAAAATCCTCTTACTACTGGTAGAGGTTTTCAGAAGTCAGGAGATAAGATGTTTTTACACAACTTTAGTTATACGTAAGTAATATTATATTTACACGGTTAATCCAAGGTGATATTATACCAGAATAATCAAAATGATTCCTGCTTTTGCCTCACCATGTCAGCATCTACAGATGAATCTCAAAGTAATATTACTATCAGCGATCAACCTGCTGGAAAAGATAGTCTAGGTTTGACACCCTATGTCATCGCTATGACTGAATTTTTAACCCATCCTGACACCAAACCACCGCTAACTATTTCTATTGAAGGTGAATGGGGAAGCGGTAAATCTTCCTTTATGGAGCAATTGGAAGAACAGATAAAAGTGAAGTCTAAAGAGGTGAGAAAACAAGAGTTACAAAAAGTCAGGAAGAATCTCAAAATTGATAGCGATTTATCAGAGATATGGAAATTTTTACAATTACGCTTTGGACAAGAAACTCAAACAGTTTGGTTTAATGCTTGGAGACATGAAAAAGCTGCTGATTTATTACAAGCTTTAAATATGATGATTTCTAATGATCCGCAGATAATTTTTATCTTGGGTATGGATCGGGAAAAGGTAGCAGCGGGGATAACATATAAACAGAAGAATGTACTTCCGTATTTAGCTTCTATTAGAGGAAAAAACCAAGATTCAACAGAATCAGGAGTTGATTATGAAATTATCAGAAATGTATCAACAATTATTGGAAGAACTGAAAGAAGAACAAAGACAAGAAGGAAGAGAAGAAGGTCGTCAAGAAGGTCGTCAAGAAGGTCGGCAAGAAGGAGAAATAAGAGAACGTCGTGCAATGGTGGAAAGTATTTTACAAGTAAGGTTTGGAGAAGTTGATCCTGAATTAGCAAACATTATTGATCAGGTAATTACCATGTCTAGAGATAAATTTACTCCACTACTTTTAAATTTATCTCGTGCAGATTTATTAAATAGGTTTACAAACTAGCTACAAACTAGCTATTCAAAAAATCAATGGTGAGATGATTATCATTTTTAATCTATCTCACCTGTCACCTACTTAACTATCCTGGCTTGATATTCAGCCTCAGTCATCAATTCCTCAGTAGATTCTACTCTATCTAAAAATACCTTGCCTTCCAAATGATCATACTCGTGTTGAAAAATTCGAGCGATGAAATCAGTTAATTCTTGCTTTTGTATCTTTCCATGACGGTTAGTATATTCAATTTCAATCTTCTGATATCTAGGAACTAAACCCCTAATTCCCGGAACACTTAAACAACCTTCCCAGCCTTTGACAACTTCCGTTGAATGACCAATAATTTGCGGATTAATCATTGCTGTTGGTTCCATTTCCGGTGCATCGGGATATCTGGAATTAGGACGAGAAGCAACAATAAATAAACGATAGGATGCTGCTACTTGAGGTGCAGCAATTCCCACACCATTAGCTTGGGAAACCGTAGCTATTAAATCATCAATGAGTTTTTGAATATGCTGATCATCAATGTTTGCCACCAAAGCAGCTTTTCGTCGTAATATCGGATTACCTAATTGGATGATTGGTACTTTTTCACTCATTTTTAAACCTCCTGTAATTTAAAACTCTTGTAAACATGGTAAGCATTCAGCCGTTAGCTAATGACTGAATGCTGACAAATTAAGTATCACGTCTAATTGGTAAAGGTGCCGGTCTGACTGTTAATTGAACAATTGTTCCATTCCGTTCTACTTGGACTTCGAGAGGAGTACCAATTTGACTTTTTTCTACTAGCTTTTGGACTTCATCAACTTTAGTTACAGGTTGATTATTAATGCTTTTAATTACATCCCCTGGTCTGAGTCCACCAATTGCGGCTGGTGATTGAGGAACAATTCTTACTAACAAAACGCCTTGATCTGCAATTAAATTTACTCTATCACCTAATCTACTAATGATTCTTTCCTTAACTTCTGGTGTGAGCGTCATCATTTGCACACCCAAATAAGGATGATCTACCCTACCTTTGCTAATTAATTCTTGAGAAATTTTCTGCACTGTATTAATAGGAATTGCAAACCCTAAACCTTGAGCGCCTTGAATAATAGCGGTGTTCATTCCTATTACTTCACCACGAATATTAAGCAGTGGACCACCAGAATTGCCAGGATTAATTGCTGCATCTGTTTGTAAATAATCCACCCGCTTATCACTAGCACCAATGTCACTACTAGAACGGTCTGTAGCACTCAGAATTCCTGAAGTAACGGTATTATTTAAACCCAAAGGATTACCAATAGCAATTACCGCTTCTCCTGGTTGCAAGGTACTGGAATTACCTAAAGCTAGAGTTGGTAGATTATTAGCCTCAATTTGGATGACGGCTACATCTGTAACTGGATCTTCTCCTAATACTTTGCCCTCAAAATTACGACCGTCTTTGAGTGTAACTGTAACTTGATCTGCGCCATCTACGACATGAGAATTAGTCAAAATTTGCCCAGAAGAATTAATAATAAATCCAGAACCGCTACCCCTTTCTACTCTTTGTCTCTGCTGTGGGATTCTGTCACCAAAAAACCTGCGGAAAAATGGATCGGAAAATTCATCTGGTACTTGAGATGTAACAGTTCTAGCCGAATCAATACGAACAACAGCACCTCCAACTTTTTGTACTACTCCCACGACAAAGTTAGGATTACCAGAAGATGCGATGATAGCAGGAGGCATAATTACTGAAGTTGGGTTAGTAGTCTTTTGGACTTGAGCCATGCCTTGTTCCGCTTCTAAGGTTCTACTATTTAAGTTAGAGCAGCCACTAAGAACCAATGCGGCTAAACCAGTGATTAACATCCATCCTTTTGCTTTTGCTCCCCTTTGGTGGATCAAAAGCGTGGTATCAATATGTTTAGACGTTAGGTTATGATTATTCGTTTTCATGATGTACTTTTTTCTCCGTGTTAGTCACTAAGTGGTAGGATATTGGCTACCTGGTTTAAACCAGAATGATTACAGTTTAAAGTTAAATAATTGTTTGCTCATATCTTCTTCTATTGTGGCAATTAGCAGCAAAGTTTGTAGATGATGGAAATTCCCATAGACAATCTGTGGCATCAAGTGCTAGAGCGTTTACAGCTAGAGCTATCTCGTCCTACCTTTGAAACTTGGATTAAAACTGCTAATGCAGAACAGTTAGAAAATAATTGCTTAGTGATATCTACTCCTAACTTATTTGCGCGGAATTGGCTGCAAAAGTATTACATCAATACTATTGCTCGTGTGGTGCAAGATATTTTAGGTTATCCAGTAGAAATTTACATTACTGTTGCTCAAGGTGATGAAGTTTCTCCTTTAGATAAACAAGAGGTAGGTTGGGAATTACCAGCAGTCAATCCTATTACCCCAAATGTACCCAAAAACCCACAAAAAAGTACAGAATTAAATTCTAAGTACGTTTTTTCCAGATTTGTGGTTGGTGCTAATAATCGTATGGCTCATGCGGCTTCTTTAGCAGTAGCAGAATATCCAGGTAGGGAATTTAATCCTTTATTTTTATGCGGTGGTGTGGGTTTAGGAAAAACTCATTTAATGCAGGCTATTGGTAATTATCGCTGGGAAATTTATCCTGATTCTAAAATATTTTATGTTTCTACTGAGCAGTTTACTAATGATTTAATTACTGCTATTCGTAATGATAGTATGCAAAGTTTTCGGGAGCATTACCGAGCGGCTGATGTTTTGTTAGTTGATGATATTCAATTTCTGGAAGGTAAAGAATATACTCAAGAAGAATTTTTTCATACTTTTAATACTTTGCATGAGGCTGGTAAGCAAGTTGTGATTGCTTCTGACCGTCCTCCTAAACAAATTCCTAGTTTGCAAGAACGGCTTTGTTCGCGGTTTTCGATGGGGTTAATTGCAGATATTCAAACGCCGGATTTAGAAACGCGGATGGCAATTTTGCAAAAAAAAGCTGAGTATGAAAATATTCGTTTACCCAGAGATGTAATTGAATATATTGCTTATAATTATACTTCTAATATTAGAGAATTGGAAGGAGCTTTAATTCGGGCTTTGGCTTATATTTCTATTTGGGGTTTACCCATGACTGTGGAAAATATTACCCCGGTTTTAGGCACTCCTAGCGAGAAATTGGAAGCAACACCAGAGGTAATTTTAAATGTGATAGCTGATTTTTTTAAGCTCTCAATTGAAGATTTAAAAAGTAATTCCCGCAGGAGAGAAATTAGCTGGGCTAGACAAATTGGTATGTATTTAATGCGTCAATATACAGGATTAAGTTTACCAAGAATTGGTGAAGAGTTTGGAGGGAAAGACCATACAACGGTGATGTATAGTTGTGAGAAAATTACACAACTTCAGGAGACAGATAAGAGTTTAATGCAAACTTTACGACAATTGAGCGATCGCATTAACATGAATAGTCGTTATCAAAAATAGGAGTTGAGAAGATGTCTAACGAAGAATCGAACCAGAATAATATTATTATTAGCGATCAAAGTGCTACAAAAGATAGTCTTGGTTTTGAACCTTATGTAATAGCTATGGCTGATTTCTTAACTAATCCTGACACACAACCGCCGCTAACTATTTCTATTGAAGGTGAATGGGGTAGCGGTAAATCTTTTTTTATGGAGAAACTTGAAACCCACATAAAAGTGAAGTCTGAAGAGTTGAAAAAAGAAAAGTTAAATAAAGTTAAACGTGCTTCATGGCAATTTTGGAAATTAAAGTGCAGCCAAAAAACTCAAACAGTTTGGTTTAATGCTTGGAGACATGAAAAAGCTGAATCACTTTGGGCTACTTTTGCAATCTCTTTTTTAGAAGAAATATCTAGAAATCGTGATTGTCGAGATTTTATACATAATCTATATAGTTCCTTACTACTGTTTATAAAACGTCTAGATTTTAAAGAGAAACCAATGAAATCTCTTCAGACATTATTTAGTGGAATCGTAATTTGCAGTATTATTGTAGGGTTTATATATGTTGCTTTTTTTAAAGTTGGCTTTGCTGGAATTTCTAATTGGTCTGAACAGGTTGTAGAGATTATAGAAAAATCAAAGGGTGCAGATAAGGAAGAACCAAAAAACGAGCAAAAACCCAGCAGTAAAAATGCGGAAAATCTGCCTTTAACTCTCTCATTATTATTTGGAGGTGCTGCTGGTTCATTGGCCGGAGTAGGTAAACTTCTGGCCAAGTTAAAGGAATTAATTGGTGATCCGAAAATGGATTTGACTCAATATCTGGAATCACCTGACTATAAAAGCCAAGTTGCTTTTGTGGAAAAGTTCCATGCAGATTTTAGGAAGATTGTGGAAGCTTATGTAGGAAAAGATGAAAAAGTTTATGTTTTTATTGATGATCTTGACCGTTGTGAATTAGGTAAAGCGGCTGATTTGTTACAAGCTCTCAATATGATGATTTCCAATGAACCGCAGATAATTTTTATTTTGGGTATGGATCGAGAAAAGGTAGCAGCAGGGATAACATATAAACAGAAAGATGTACTTCCCTATCTGGCTTCAATTGCAGGAAGAAATCAAGATCCGAAAAAAGAAATTGATACCATAAGCAAGCAGTTGAACTATGGCTTTAGTTATCTGGAAAAATTTGTTCAATTATCCTTTACACTTCCCAAACCTTCAGAAAATAGTTTAGATGGCTTTTTTGAAGATCTATCTTCTAGTCATAAAGAAAAGGTAACTTCTGAAAAAAGCTTTTTTTGGACTTCTACTGTCTTATTTATCAACCAAAAGTTCGATGATGTAAAAAGTAAAATAAAAAAGTCTAAGAAAGCAGATACAAAATTTGATACAGAATCAGAAGTTAAAGAAAATTCAAAACCTAATCATCTAGAACTAGCACTTTTCCCCATCGTTAAAAAACATTTAGAAAAAGATGAAAAAGAAGACCTTATAAAAATGGTTGCTCCTTTTTTTGATAATAATCCTCGTCGATTGAAGCAATACATTAATGGATTTAGATTAACAAGATATATCTATTATTATGCCATTGGAGTTAAGTGGGAGGAAAAAAAGCAAATAATAACTCAACAGCAATTAGGTAAGTTTGTGGCAATTACTCTCCAATATCCCCGTCTTTTAAATGAACTTAAAAAAGACAATATGCTACTTAACCAGTTAGAACAGTGTGCTATTGATAAATTCAATCAATCGAATAGTTTTAATAATTCTCAGAATACTGAACTTACAGTCAATAATCAGGGAGATGCAAATTACGGAGATGCAAGTTACTGGGTAAACACATATCAAAAACTAGCAGAATTACTTTACTATGGAGTGAAAACAGATCCGGACAATTATAGTCTTAAAAATGAAGGTATTAAAAAACTCCTGGAAGTTTCACCAAAACTAGAGCTACCTTCTAAATATTTCAAACTGCGTGAGTTTCTGGAAGAGAAAAAATGGCAAGATGCAGACGTAGAAACGCTGATTTTAATGCGGAATGTAGCCGAGCGAGAGGGTTATGAAATGAATGGTAAGGCGTATTTTAGAACTATCGAAGATTTTCCTTTAAAAGACCGCTACATTATTGACCAACTTTGGGTAAAATACAGCGCAGGACACTTTGGTTTTTCTGTCCAACAGCGCATCTATCAAGAATTCGGTGGTACTATTATCAATGATGATGAAGAAATCAGGAACAAATTCCTCAATCACGTAGGATGGCGACAAGAAAACGACCTCACCTTCACAGCGGATGCGTATGAAACAGCACCCAAGGGATATCTCCCTAAAAAAGTGTATTGGTACATCAGCATAAGGGAATTAACATTTGAAAACCAGGACAGAGATTCTCTTCTCTAGCGTCCAAACTTGTAAGCTTAAAAACATAATTTTATACTACTAATTAAAGATTAATATGCCCCTCTCCGCCTCGGAGAGGGGTTGGGGTGAGGTTCTAATTTCCAACAATCTTGGTAAAAATCAGAAAAATGACACGCTTTATCCATGACCAATTTTCCAAACAATATCTTACAGAACTATTCACACCCTACGGTCAAGTAGAAATGAGTAAAGATATCACTTCCGAAGTGAGACAAATTGACGTATTCTTTACTCCCACATCTCCAGAAAACATAGGAGAATTAGGACTGTTAGGAAAAATGGGGACTTATGCAGCATCGGTCATATTTGAACCATTCCGTAACGCAGTCAGTAAAAGTGAAATTCGTAGTTGCATGGGTAAACTATTTGATATTCATGCAGAAATAGAAAGACAAAACAAACGCAACGATACCCGAATTAATGAAACCGAACTACCCCATTTATGGATATTTACACCCACAGCATCAGAAGACATTTTAGCAGGTTGTAATGCTAATGTAGATATAGAAACATGGGGTCAAGGGGTTTATTTACTCGGTAAAGTCTTAAAAACTGGCATTGTGGCCATACATCAATTACCGAGTACACCAGAAACACTGTTTTTGAGGGTATTAGGTAGAGGAAAGGTACAAAGACAAGCAGTGGAAGAATTAGAAGCACTAGCTAAGAATAATCCAAGCTTGGAGAATGTTATAAAATTGGTAAATGACCTAATTGCCATGTTATCTGCACGTCAACAAAAAGAAAAAGATATTGATCAAGATGATCGGGAGTTGATTATGAAATTATCAGAAATGTATCAACAATTATTAGAAGAACTCAAAGAAGAACAAAGACAAGAAGGACGACAAGAAGGACGACAAGAAGGACGACAAGAAGGAGAATTAATAGGAATTGATAGAGGGATTCAAAGAGAACGTCGTGCTATGGTAGAAAGTATTCTACAAGTAAGGTTTGGAGAAGTTGATCCTGAATTAGCAAACATTATTGATCAAGTAATTGCTATGTCCAGGGAAGAATTTACACCCTTACTTTTAAATTTATCTCGTGCAGATTTATTAGCGAGGTTTAAAAAGTAGCAGAATTTAGGAGTCAGGAGTCAGGAGTCAGGAGTCAGGAGTTATTTATTTTGGATTTTGGATTTTGGATTTTGCATTGTTTTCAGCAACTTCAATCTAAAATCTAAAATCTTCTTCCCTGTCACCTGTCACCTGTCACCTGTCACCTGTCACCTAAAATATTAAGCAAAGTATAAAAAAATATTAAATTTTACTGCGATTGTGGAAAAAATATGACCTCTTGGGGAAAAAGTTGTGGAAAACTTAAACATTTTTTAAGTAAATTAAATTGAGTATAATTACCTTGTGGAAAACTAGCCTGGTTTTTCCACAGCTTTTCCACAGATATAGCAATCAGTAATCAGCAACCAAGAGGTAACAATTTTGACTTCTGACTTTTGACTTTTGACTTGTGAACAGTCCCCAGCCCAAAATTTGCTACGATAATCCTTCACCAGTTGAATCAATATTTATGAAATTAGTTTGCTCTCAGAGTGATCTTAGTACAAATCTTTCACTCGTCAGTCGTGCAGTACCATCAAGACCTACCCATCCTGTACTTGCAAACGTGCTGCTGCAAGCGGATGCTGAAACTAACCAAGTCAGTTTAACAGCTTTTGATCTCAGTTTGGGTATCCGTACCAGTTTTAGTGCTGAGGTCATCGAAGGAGGTGCGATCGCTCTTCCTGCTAAACTACTTGTAGATATTACCTCCCGTCTACCAGAAGGGGAAATTACCCTCGATGATGAATCAGGAGACAACACCGGAGAAGGTATAATTGTCACCCTTAAACCCAAAAGCGGTAAGTATCAAGTCCGCGCAATGGGAGCAGAAGAATTTCCCGAATTACCTGTAATTGAAGCCTCGGAAGCAATTCAACTCACCACCGCTGCATTAATTGAAGGATTAAAAGGTTCATTATTTGCTACCAGTGCCGATGAAACCAAACAAGTGCTGACTGGTGTACATTTAACAGTTAAACAGGATACCTTAGAATTTGCGGCTACTGACGGACATCGTTTAGCAGTGCTGGAAACTGCTAACGAGCGTCCCCTTGAAGGTAACGAACAACTAGAAGTAACAGTACCAGCGAGAGCATTACGGGAATTACAGAGGATGTTAGCTCATAGTTCCTCAGAAGAAACTGTAGCCTTATATTTGGATCAAGGTCAAGTGGTATTTGCTTGGCAAAATCAACGTTTAACTAGCCGCACTTTAGAAGGACAATATCCCGCTTATCGGCAATTAATACCGCGTCAATTTGAGCGACAAGTAACACTGGAACGGCGGCAATTTATCAGCACTTTGGAAAGAATTGCAGTGTTAGCTGATCAGAAAAATAATATTGTCAAAATCAGCATTGATAACGCTAATCAAGAAATTACTTTATCTTGTGAAGCGCAAGATGTGGGTAGTGGTACAGAGTCAATGCCAGCACAAATTTCAGGGGAAGATATAGACATTGCTTTTAACGTCAAATATTTAATGGAAGGCTTGAAAGAGTTACCAGCTTCGGAAATTCAAATGCACTTAAATCAAAGTTTAACCCCAGTAATTTTTACACCTTTAGGTGGGTTAAAAATGACCTATTTAGCTATGCCTGTGCAGTTGAGAAATTAATAGGTAATTGGGGACTGGGGACTGGGGACTGGGAACAGAAAGCAGGGGGGGCAGGGGAGGCAGGGGAAGAAACAACTAATGACTAATGACTAACGACTAATGACTATATGTTTAATAGGTATTTCAATCCAGAATTGCGTACCTACATTTGGTTGGGAATCACATTTCAAAATCCCACCGTGTTTTTCCACAATAATTTGATAACTAATTGATAAACCCAAACCAGTACCTTTTCCTACTGGCTTAGTGGTAAAAAATGGGTCAAATATTCTGGCTTTGATAGCTTCTGGCATTCCTGGACCGTTGTCACTAATATGAATAACGGCACTGTTCACATTGTCATTAATTACTCCCACAGTAGTAGAAATACTAATTTTCCCTGACTGGGGATTTTCCGATGAATATTTTCTGTAACTTTCTAAAGCATCAATGGCATTACTCAAAACATTCATAAAGACTTGATTGAGTTGTCCTGCATAACATTCTACCAATGGTAAATTACCATATTCTTTGATAATTTGAATGGCAGGAGATTCAGGTCTTGCTTTTAAACGATGCTGTAAAATTAATAATGTGCTATCAATACCTTCATGAATATTTACCTCTTTCATTTCTGCTTCATCAAGACGTGAAAAATTCCGTAAAGATAAGACAATTTGCCGAATTCTATCTACCCCTATTTTCATAGAAGATAAACTTTTTGGTAAATCTTCTAGGAGAAATTCTAAATCTAGTTCTTCTGCTAGTTCGGAAATTTCTTCACAGGGTTGGGGATATTTTTGCTGATAGATATCTAGCATATTCAGTAAATCTTCAGCATATTCATTGATATGGGTAAGATTGCCAGAAATAAAGTTAACTGGGTTATTAATTTCATGGGCAACACCAGCTACAAGTTGCCCTAAAGATGACATTTTTTCAGTTTGAATCAGTTGGGTTTGAGTGGTTTGTAATTCATTCAAAGTTTGTGTTAGCTGTTCTGCTTGTTGCTGAGTTTTTACCAGTAATTCAGCTTGTTGAATTGCTACTCCCAGTTGACAGGCAATTTGACTGATAAAATTCACTTCTGAGGTTTTCCATTGACGTGGACCAGTGTGTTGATAAGTGCAGAGTAAACCCCAAAGTTTTTTCCTAATAAATATAGGCGCTAATACAAAAGCATGAATTTGAAATTGCTCTAAATTATCGACATGACAGGGAGTAAATCCCATTTTATAAATATCATCTACGGCAAAGGTTTCATTATTGCGGTATCTTCCTCCTTCCGTATCTTGTAAATATGTGTCATTCCAAATTGTATTAATTCCCAGTCTGGATTTATTAAACCAGTTGGGACTTGTAGCTTCAAAATCAGCAACAAATTCTCCACCCCAATCATCACTAAATTTATAAACAGAAACTCGGTCAGATTTGATTAATTGACAAACTTCTTTGGTCGTTGTTTTAAAAATAGTTTCAATGTCTAGAGACTTACGAATTTTATTAATAACTCCAAATACAGCTTGTTGTTGTTCTGCTGTTCTTTGCATTTCCAATGTCCGCTTATGGACTTGTTTTTCTAAATTTTCATTAAAACTTTGTACTTGTTGATAAAGTTCATATTGCTGAATCGCAGAAGCAAAGTGTTTACTAATTTCTCTAGCTAGTTCAATTTCTGCATCTGTCCATTTTTGAGATTGTGATTTTTTAGATTCGCGCCACAAGTCAAAGGATAGACGGGGGTAAAGTTGTCTATGATCTGGGTCAAATTTGCCCGCCCAAAGAGTTTCTGTATCTATTTGATTGCGAAAAATACTTAAATAACCCACTAATTCTTGTCGATAGTGGAGGGGAATCATTAAAATACTGCGAATTTTTGTAGGTTTAAAAGCAAGTTGGACAATTCGTAAATGATAATCTTGATAAATATCAGGAATTGCCCAAATGTCGTATTCACCAGATTTATAATGTTCCTGCCAAACACTATACTGTTCTAGTAATGGATATATGTTGGGGTTAGGAATAACTGGTTGCTGTCCACATACATAAAGCTGAAGACAATTACTACCAGGAATTAAACATTCTGTTAAAGATTTAAAACTACTATGTTGGAAGTTAAAGGCATTATGTCTCGTACATAACCTACCACCAACACCATTAAATGCTGCAACTGTAGCTTCTAAAGCTGGTTGTAAAACTATTGTTGGTAGTGAATGCAGGAGGGTAGCAATACGGTTAATGATAGCTTCTCGTTCGGCTTTGGCACGGGTTTGGGTGAGGAGATTACTTTGAGCGATCGCTACAGATAATTGCTCTACCACCATCTGCATCGCATCTAGTTCATATTCTGCCACGTCACGAGATTGAGAATGATGAGATGCTAATAATCCCCAAAGTTGATTTTGATGAATAATCGGTGCAACCACTGAAGATTTAACACCCATAGCTGTCAAATATTCTATATGACAAGGATCTACAGGACGGTAAAGAATATCCTCAGAGATAATTTCCCCTGTTTCTAAGTTACGCACAGGACTTTGGCCAATTTCTCTGGACTCAACATTGACTACAGAACGCACCCGCGACTGAATAAACAGTTCCCGTGCATGGGGGGGAATATCATCAGCAGGAAAATTCAACCCCAACAACGAGGGTAAACGATGTTCATAAATAGATTCAGCAATAACTTGTCCACTACCATCATCATGAAATTTATAAATCATTACTCGGTCAGTCCCTAATAAGGAACGAACCTCCGCTGTGGTTGCTGTAATAATGTCTTCTAGTTCTAAAGACTGACGGATACGATTTGTAATCCGACGTAGTAGAGTTTCTTGAGCCATACCTGTTCGCAGGTCTAGTGGAGGGATGGAAACCATTTTTTTATACAATTATTTAATATTTTACTATAACTATAGTTGATTATTAAGCTTAATAATATTTAAAGGTTTCGTTTCGGGATTTGTCTTCGGTGAGACTACGGTCAAATCCTAGATGTAACAATTATTAATTTTATGGTAAATTTCCGCATAATTATTGCTAGGGAACAGTGAATAGGTGACAGGTGACAAAAATAATCCAAAATCTAAACTTCAAAAATAGGTAATAGGGCGTGTATATCTTTAGTTATACATCCTGCCTTTTGCCTTTTGCCTCTTGGCTCCCATCACCTATCACCTATCATTTAAACTCTCACATTGTCAGCAAAACGGATTTTCAGATAATCTTCTTCCATTTTTGCCCCTGATGGTTGTAGTGCGGCTAAAGCTTGGGGTAAAACCAAGTTACGGCGATGATTACCAATAGTAATGTTTAATTCGTCGCCACTTTTACTTAGCTGAACTTGGCTTTTAGGAATGCCAGGTAAATAAATTTCCAAGCTGTATTGGTTATTTTCCTGCACAACTCTGATCGTGGTTTCTTTGTAATAAACCTGAGTGGGATCTTCGTCTGGGTAGAGAGTTTCTTTAAGTCTCTCTAATGCTGCTAAACCACACATTTCTTCAGAATAAAGAGGTACTTCTTTCACAGGTAAGGGAAGGAAGTTTTCATGAATTTCTTGGCGGTATTGTTCTTGATTTTCTTTCCAACGTTGGAAAAATGGATCTTCAACTTCTTTAGGAATAATGCGATTAGCAATAATTAAATCTGTCGCCACATTATACAAACTCAGATAAGCATGAGCGCGAAGAGATTCTTTAATCACCATTTTTTCTGGGTTGGTGACAAGACGAACTGAGGTTTGAGTATTATCAGTTAATACTTTTTCCAGTGCTTCTATTTGTTCATAAAATTCATAAGGCGCATCCATCACTTCTTTATCTGGTAAAGAAAACCCAGCAATTGGCCTAAAAATAGGTTCTACCAAAGGTCTGAGTGCGACTGAGATATTTTGAAAAGGTTTGTAAAAACGCCGCATATACCAGCCACCAACTTCTGGTAAACTTAACAGACGTAGTGCAGTACCAGTAGGTGCAGAATCAATAATTAAAACGTCAAATTCCCCTTCATCATAATGACGTTTCATTCTTACCAAACCGAAAATTTCATCCATTCCTGGTAAAATTGCCAGTTCTTCCGCTTGTATTCCATCTAAACCCCTTGCTTGCAAAACTTGGGTAATATAACGCTTTACCGCACCCCAATTACCTTCTAATTCTTGCAGTGCATCAAGTTCTGCACCCCATAAATTTGGCCGGACTTGTTTAGCGTCGTGTCCCAATTCTAGATCAAAACTGTCTGCTAGGGAGTGAGCAGGATCTGTACTTAAAACCAGTGTCCGATAACCGAGTTCTGCACACCGGAGTCCAGTTGCAGCTGCGACGGAGGTTTTACCTACGCCACCTTTACCTGTCATTAAAATTACTCGCATGAATGATTAGGTCCTGCCTGAATTTTGTTTACATTTATTTACATTATCCTTTGTTTACGGAAAATAGGTGTTGCTTCAGCACATCTAATTGGGAACAATGCCAATAGTCAATGTGGGAAATTATTAAACCTTCCGTATTGAGACGTAGTTCACTCCAACCAGAGATAGATATCCTTGGTTTCCAGGGTAAAGGAGAATTCCAGCTAAGTGTCCACTCGCTTTTAATGATGTCTTCTTGTTGTTGAATATTATGTAAATCCATTTTTAGATTGAGGAAGAAAGTCTGGATAAATTTAATCATCCATTTGTAAAGTCCCAAACCCCGAAATTTAAATACAGCATCTTGAAAATAAACATCGTTTGCATAAATGCTGTAGGTTTGATTTTCTGGAAATCTCGCGTAATCTGCTTTAAGTGTTTCTAAAATATCCATGATTGGTAATTGGTAATTGGTAATTGGTAATTGGTAATTGGTGATTGGTAAATAATGATTATTATATATTCCCTATTCCCTATTCCCTCTTAACTGTCACCTGTCACCTGTCACCTATTACCTTGGGTTATTTCTACATAAATATGTTCTAAGCGGACAGGTTGACGAGAAATAGAATCAATGGGTATACCATCAAATCGGGCAATGATTTCTTTTAATTCTAGCATTTCTGGTAGTAAAAAAGCTAAATCGCTACCATAACGCCTGGGGATGAAATTATATTTTTGGGCTAGGGCGATCGCCTCTTCTTCTTGTGTTGTTTGTAACATGACAATTTCTTGACCCGGAATTAAAGTTTTTAACTCGGATAAACTACCCTCTGCTAATATTTTACCATCTTTTAAAATGCCAATGCGGTTACAAAGTCTTTCTGCTTCATCTAATAAATGGGTAGTTAATAAAATAGTCATTCCTTGATTTTTAAGATTACGAATTAATTCCCAAATTTCATATCGAGCTTCAATATCTAAACCTGTAGTTGGTTCATCAAGAATTACTAACTGGGGTTTATGTACCAAAGCAACAGCAATATTTAAACGTCTTTGCATTCCGCCGCTGAGAGTTTCAACAGGACTTTTGGCTCTATCTAATAAGTTAACAGCTTTGAGAGTTGCTTCTATTTGTTTTTGTTTTGTTTCTCGATCTAAACCGTAAATGTCAGCGAAAAAATTGAGATTTTCTGCACAGGAAAGGGTTTTATACAAGAGATTTTCTTGAGGAGCAATACCAATAAGTTTTTTTGTTACTTCCGAAATAGGTTGATGATTGATGGTAATATAACCGCTGTCAGCATTGAGAAGATTACAAATAATATTGATGGTTGTTGTTTTTCCGGCTCCGTTTGCACCCAGTAAACCGTAAACTTCTCCTGGTTGAATACTGAATGTTAAATTTTGGAGGACTTTTCGGCTTTTGTAGGACTTGTTTAAATTTTTAATTCTGAGCATGGTTGTGATTAACTTTGAATTTTTTAGACGTAACCCTAACAGTCTAATACTACCTCCGTGATGTTTTACGTCATCAGGAACTTACCCAAAGTGATAATGAGACATATCTTGTTTGCCAAATAACATTTTTTGCGATATAACTAAGAATAATTACGCATTTGAGTAATTTTTCAACTGCACTCAAGGAATTTCCGGTAATAGCACCAGTGGCTTAAGTCCTGGACAAAAAACGGAAGTTTTTGCTTTGGAATAATTATCAACCCTAACTCATCCTAATCTTAGTTAAAGACAAAACTAACTATGAAAGAAAATCAGGTCTTAAATATTGAGCAAGATTTTGCCCTTGTTTTAACAGCTAGTATTGATGTCAAGGGAATGCCTAAAGCTTATCCTACTGTAGCAGAACAGCGTCAAGAAGATTATTACAATAGTGTTAGGTACTATGTCAATAATCAACCCAGAATACAAAAAATTATTTTTATCGAAAATTCAGGATGGCCTCTTGATAGAGTTAAAGAAGCTGTTACTGATAATCCTTATAATAAGAAAATTGAATTTATTTCCTTAGATTGTAATGATTTTCCCAGAGAATTTGGTAAAGGATACGGTGAGAGCTTATTAATAGAAAAAGGATTATTGAAATCTAATTTAATTAATACAGTCACCCATTTCGCTAAAATTACAGGTCGAATTTATTTAAAAAATATGACCCAGATATTGGAATCAACAAAAGAAAATTATGATTGTTTATGTGATTATAAAGATCAAGGGTGGAGAATTAAAAAAATCTTGGGTAAAAAGGATGTAAGTCCCTATTGCGATACTCGTTTTTTAGTTTTTAGCCAGAATTTTTATGAGCATACTATTAAACCTCTCCATCAAAAACATGAAAAGGGTTGTTTTTATTTGGAAACTCGTTTTTATCAAGCTATTAAAACTGTAGAAGGACAACAGAAAGTTATTTCTCGTTTTGGTATTGAGCCTGATTTTCAAGGAATTGCTGGTCATTTTGGTGGTAAAAACTATAGCAGTAAAAAGGAGAGAGCAAAGTTTATGATTCGTTCATTAACTCGACAGTTAGTACCTATGTTACATCTATAAAAGCTCTCTGTAAAATCTCTAAATAAGGCATTTAGTATTTGCCATATCTCCGACTTTTTTTGACAGTCGAGCATCTGATTTAATTGACAATTGATTCAAAGTTTCCTCTCTACCATCAACATCCGTTGATAAGATACCCATCCACAGGCTAACATGAACATGGCAAACCAAAATAAAAACCAGAAGTGTAAGATGATATCATTAAATTGATCTCCATTAGCCCACACACCTAAAAGAGCTTCATTCATGTGATAAATGGGATTAAATCTAGCAATATCCAAAAGAGTTTTCGGAAATAAAGAAGTTGGTAAAAATGCCCCACCTAGAATTAATAATGGTACGCCAAAAGCTGCTACCAAAGCATTAACATCTTCAATGCGTCTAGCTAATTGTGTACCTAAAATAAATCCTAAACCAACATAAGCTATGATACTTAATATAATAATCAATATTCCTAATAAAATCGAACCTTGAAAAGTAGCACCCCAAAAAGCAGCAATAGTATAAACTAAAAGAGTTTGTCCAATACCAATACAGCTATGAGCAAGAAAAATTCCCAAAAAATAAGATGTACCACTTAACGGAGAAATAAACAAGCGTTTGAGGGTTTGCTGTTCTCTTTCTGCAACTACAGTAGCAACACTCCCACCCAAACAACTAAAAAATAGTGCAGCACCTACTAAAGTTGAAGGAGCAGCATTTTCAAAAGCCACAGCCATTGTTAATTTTGCCCGTTCTGCCAAAATAAAGCCATTGAGAATTAAAATTGAGATGGGGAAAATACTCCAAAAAATTAAGCTGCGTCTGCGTCGTAAGAGTTCAATTAAGATGCGCTGAGTTACAGCTATAGTTTCACGCCAATATTTCATCTTGATTAGTTAATATACAATTTTACCGCATCAGATACCCTACATCTTTGAGAAGTCGGGAATCTTGACTTAAAATTATTATACATTGGCAATTTACAGAAAAAGCTGTTAAATTCTATTTATCATTTCATGCTGTGTTTCATCGTGAGAAGTTCATTGCGTCAATCATGAGTCAACTATTTAATTTACCAGAATCATCTACCATTTCCCGGCGTACACTGCTAAAATTATTTGGTGTAGGTACGATAGTCGGAGCCACAGGATATTCTCGTTTTAGTAAACCACAACCGTCAGTTTTTCAACCAGATAATCTGGATTTACCCAAGATATTAAATACTAACAAAACTGTTGCTGTCATTGGTGGGGGTTTAGCTGGTTTAGCTTGTGCATATCAATTAGTGCAACGAGGTTTTACTGTCACTCTGTTAGAAAAATCTCCACAACTAGGGGGGAAAATTGCCAGTTGGGAAATAGAAGCTGTTGGTGAAAATTTCAGAATGGAACATGGTTTTCATGGTTTTTTCCCCCAGTATTATAACTTAAATAGTGTGGTGTCTGAACTAGGGATAAAAGATAATTTTCAATCCTTAAATTATTATTCAGTAGTTTATCACAATTCTCAATATCAACCAGAGGTATTTCGTCCTAGTAGTTCTGCCTTTCCTTGGAATATTATTGATTTAGCTGTTGCTTCTCCCAATCGCTTACAATGGGGGATAAATCTCACTAAAATCAAGCATTTACAAGTCTTTCAAGCAATTACAGGTTTTCAGCGAGAAAAGAATTATCAGCGTTTTGATCATATCTCTGTTGCTGATTGGGTTGCTACAGAATTTCCCCAAGGTTTGTATGATTTGTATTTTCTCCCTTTTGCCAAGTCTAGCTTAAATGCACCTGATTTAATGAGTGTGGGAGAACTAATGCAGTTTTTCCATTTTTATTTTTTTGGTAATCCTGAAGGATTGGCTTTTAATGGTACAAAAGATGATATGGGGACAAGTTTAGTCCAACCTATCGCTCAAACAATTCTCAAAAATGGGAAGATTATCACAGATGCAAATGTGAGTGAAATTGTTGCTAATGAAGGTAAAATATCGGGAATTAAATATTTTGTAGGAAACAATAATAATACAGTGCCTTTTTGGGTTAAGCGTAACTCAATTGTTAATGATGAAAGAATAGAATATTTTGGCGCTGCGGATGAAGTTTATGCTGTCAAAAATGGTAGTCAGGAAGCAATTTCTCTCACTTGTACACATCAAGGTTGTACAGTGAAAATGGCAGAGGATGGACAATTTCACTGTCCTTGTCATGGTGCAGTATTTACAGCAGATGGTAAAGTTGTTAAAGGACCAGCACAAAGAGATTTATCTAAGTTTCAGGTAATGCAGAAACAGGATGATAATTTGCAACTTTTAGCAGTTAATCAAGAGTCATCATCACCAGAAATAATTAACGCTGATTATTATGTTTTAGCGACTGATGTACCGGGAGTGCAACAATTATTTAAACGCATGACTGGGGATGTAGATAAAAACGTGAAACAAGTGCGATCACAAATTGAAAACCTCAGTGTTGCTGATCCTTTTGCAGTTTGTCGTTTCTGGTTTGATCAGGATTTTCAATGGGAACATAGTAATTTTACTTCTTTATCCGGTTACAAATTAACTGACAGTATCACCCTTTATCACCGCATTCAAACCCAATTTATTGAATGGTCAAAACGCACAGGTGGTAGTGTAGTAGAATTACACGCTTACTGTTACAAAGAAAAAGAATTTCCTCACCAAGAAGCGTTGTTATCCACCTTTGAACAGGAACTTTATGATATTGTTCCTGAATTAAAACAAGCAACTTTACTACATCGAGAATTAGTAAATCAACATAACTTTTCTGGATATCCACCCAATAGTTATACAGAACGTCCAGAAACTAATACAACTTTGACTAACTTATTCTTTGCAGGTGATTGGGTAAAAATGCCTTTTCCTTGTGGTTTAATGGAACGCGCTGTGAGTAGCGGTTTACTCGCTGCTAATGAAATTTCACACAGTGAAGGTTTGCAGCGAAGACCACTTTTAACAGTTAATCCAGAGGGAATGTTACAAATTTAATACAGCAACTCTAATACATCAGCCCTCTTTTTATACTCTTTTTTTGGCTACAGTATTGAGTTATGTCCCTAATTTCATCCTAATTTCATCTTGATGTAGAAGACTTGAAATAGAGGGCTTTTTAACTCCCACAAGCTAAATAATGACAGTATTGCATTTTTGAGCTATAGTTCCCAGAGCTAAACCCCTGATAATGCTAAACCCCTGATGATGAATAAACCTCAATTTTTATAATTCTGCAAGTATTCACTTAAATTTAAACCAATCACCCCGACAATTATTAAAAATATGGATATAAATTTTACCACTGTAAAAGATTCCCGGAACCAAACAACACCAATACTACTAATTAAAATAGTACCCAAACCTGCCCATACAGCATAAACTATACTAACTTCTAGTTTTCTCAGAGAAAGAGTTAAAAAAGTTAAACAAAGTCCATAAAAGACAAAAATCAAAATAGAAGGAACTATTTTCGTAAATTCTTCAGAAAGTTTCATGCAAATTGTACCAGAAACTTCAAACAGAATTGCTATCATCAGGTAAAGCCAACTTATCAACATATAGTGCAGCATTAGGGTTATTCAATTATCTCTAACAAAACCCCAAATTTCTATAAAATACTTTCAACTCTGTCACCTAGTTAGATAAAAAATCTGCCATTGCTGTGGTAAACCCGGCAAATGAACTATAATCTTTTGACACAATAGAAACATTCACACCCAAACTTTTCGCATTTGCGGCTGTATATGGTCCAAAACAAGCAACTATTGTGTTTTCATAATCACTTTTGGAGTCAAACATTCTGATAAAACTTTCTATTTCTGCTGTGCTAGTAAAAGCAATAATATCTATCATTCCTTGACGCATTAAATTCAATTCCACTTGGTAAATATTTTGATCTATATTTTGTGTAATATAAGTAGATAAACGCGTAACTTGCATACCCAAGTTATTTAAATCATTAATCAAATTAGGTATAACATTTGGTTCAGGTAAACCCACAACTTCAGGAGCAGGTACTAACACCGTTTGCTGCTGAATATTAGGTATTTTAGATAACTCAGATATAATTCCTGCGGGACTAGGTTCTTGGGGTATTAAATCAACTCTACCACAAATAGATAATAAAGTTTCTGAATCTTTACCTAAAGCAGATAATTTGCTATTCTGTAACACCGAAAGAGGAATATTTAAATCATGTAGACGCTGAAAAAAAGCAATAATTCCGTTTCTACTGGTAAAAATAATCCAGTTAAATTGATCAAGATTATTCAAAGCAATATCTAAATCATTATAGTCTGATAACAGGCAGGTTTCAATAGTAGGCATGAGAACGGGAAGACCACCTTGTTTGATGATTTCTTCAGACAAGCGATAGGCATAATTTCTGGGGGATGTGACTAGAATTCTTTTAGCATATAAAGGTAATTCAATAGATGGTGTAAGTAGATTCATTTCTCTGTCACCTCACTAGCAACTTACTTTATTATCAGAGAATATGGGAATTTTTATGATAAATTTAGACCCTTGTCCCAAATGAGATATACAGGAAAGTTGACCACCATGTTTTTCAACTATAATTTGATGACAGATTGATAATCCTAATCCTGTCCCTTTTCCTACAGGTTTGGTAGTAAAGAAAGGATCAAATAAACGTTTTTGTATACTCTCTGGTATTCCCGGTCCATTATCAGTAATGCAAATCATGACGTGATTATCTTCAGTTACCTCACTGCAAATATGAATCGTCATTTCTGGTTGAGTCCTTGAGGTGATATTATGACTATAAGGTGATAATTTATAATTTTCCGAAACAGCATCAATAGCATTAGCAATGATATTCATAAATACCTGATTAAGTTGCCCAGCATAACATTCTACTAAGGGCAGATTTCCATATTCTTTAATTACCTTAATTTCGGGACTATCTGGTTTGGCTTTTAAATTGTGTTTCAGAATTATGAGGGTATTTTCAATACCTTCATGAATGTCAACAAACTTTAATTCTGCTTGATCCAGTCTGGAAAAATTGCGTAAGGATAAAACAATTTCATTAATTCGAGTAGCACCAACTTTCATGGAAGATAACAATTTTGGCAAATCTTCCATAATGAATTCAATGTCAATTCCCTTCATTTTTGCTTGTGCTACTACATGAGAAGAAGAAGGTTCTTTTTGACAAGATTCCAGCACGTATATTAAGTCTTGTACATATTCACTTGCATAGCTGAGATTGCCATAAATAAAATTCATGGGATTATTGATTTCGTGAGCAATACCCGCTACCAATTGTCCCAAAGCAATCATTTTTTCATTTTGTAGTAATCGGGTATAGTTGTGTTGGAGATCACGAAAATCTGCTCGTGCTATGCGAACGCGTTCTTTTTCTTTTTGTAGTCGAGAAAGTGTTAAGACGTGGATTTGAGAGTAGGCTAAAAGTAATTGATGAAAATCAAGTAAACCGTACTGACAAGATTGATCTGTAATTACAATTGGTTCATAGACAAGTTTAGGCGATCGCCCTAATGCCATCTGAGTTGCATCTACAATTGTTGTATCCTCAGATAAGATAGATATCTCAGGGATGAGAAAATTATAAAGATATTCAACAGGACGACCAGCAAACAGTCCCAAACCATAAGGACGACTCATTTGCTCAAAAAATAGTCGTCGTGAAATCATGCCAACACATTGGTGATTTCTAGTCAAGATAATTCCTGGTAGCAAAGGTTCTTGATCAAACAGTTTAGACAATTCATTTCCTAGATGATCTAGCTCAATTTGAACTGTCCAAACTGGTAGTTCTTGCAAGGTTGACTCTAATTTTAGATTCAATTCATCAGCATTTCTCATGCCATGCATAGCCAGCATTTTTACAACCCTTAATGTTTATCTAATATTGACGGTTACGAAAATCCGCATTATTTCTCAAGTGATTGTTCCCAAACGTGATTGATAATTTTTCCTAGTACGCAAAATAATCATCTGGGATTTATTAGTCAAATCGTTGGTTATCGGTCAAATCAAGCGATCGCAGCATCGATTTAGTCTATGATCAGAGGATGGATAAATCTTACCATCTGCCCTTTAACTAAAAGTTAAGGATTGAAGCTAAAATCAGCCAAAATGACCGAAAAATATTTTATAGTTAAATTTACTTACCTAAAACTTCAAATCAGCAAATAATCTATCTTGATCATGTAAATATTACTGGCTCAAACATCAGAATATTTTATTTATTATACAAAATTACTTAAGAATTTCTCAGTGATTCTCCATCGGGTTTACTATCCCGCCCAAATTCTTCTATACTGATAATAACGCAGATCATAGATGTAGGAGTAAATTCCTGTACATTTCCTCAAAAACTCAGTTGTAAATCTGTAAAATATGAGCAATACCAGCAATTTTCGTCAAGCTTTCCGTGAAGCACAAAATCACGCCCTCGTTGGTCCAAACGTCATTGCTAACGCCCTTCCCTATGTTGGTGGTGGGTTAATACTCACCGCAATAGGAACCTATGGTGGTTTGGGAGTTATTCGTTCTCACCCCGAACTATTCTTTCCCACCTTCTTTGGTGCTGTCGTTCTCGAATTAATTCTATTCTTTGTTGCCCAAAACGTAGCCTCCAAAGGCAACAATAGCGTCGCCTTACCACTGTTGGCAATTTACAGCCTCTTATCGGGTTATACCCTGAGTGGCTTGGTGTTTGTCGCTTTGAGAACCCAAGGCGTTGGTATTCAAGGTATTGGTATAGCCGCCCTGGGATGTGGTATCACCTTCATTGCAGCCCGTCAAATAGGTTCTAACCTCTCAGAATCAGACGGTATGGCCTTAACCAAAACCATCTCCCTGGGTATCATAGCCTTAGTAGTTGTGTGCCTCACCCAATTTGTCTTGGCTTTATTTGGTGTCTACACACCCAGTTGGTTAGAAATCGGTATTTCCGGCATAGGCGTTTTTCTATTCGCAGGAGCATCTGTAGTCGATTTTTACATTTTGCCCCGCACCTACCGCAATGATCAATATTTACCTGCGGCTTTGTCGATGTACCTCACCTACATCAACCTCTTCGTCTTTATTTTGCGGTTACTAATTGCCATTAATGGCCGCGATTAAGTAATTATCAACACAGTAACAAAGGAAATTTAAGTAAAATTAACCGTGGTTCATGCACACAGACCACGGTTTTTCATCTGAAGCCGATGACTGATAACTGTTAACTGTTAAAATTGTCTTTATACCTTAGTAAGCAATTATGGAAGTACTAGAACTCAAACGCGAAATCGAAACGTTGTCTGGCCGCCTGGGTAAAACCCAGGACTATCTTTGACGTACCCGCACTCAAAGCCAAAATTCATGACCTGGAACAAATATCAGCCCAGCCAGAATTTTGGGACGACCAAAACCAGGCACAACAAACACTGCAAGAACTCAACGATCTCAAATCCCACCTAGAACAATATCATCAGTGGCACGCCAATTTAGATGATACCAGGGCGGTTGTTGAACTATTAGAACTAGAAACGGATGAAGCACTACTGCAAGAAGCGGAAGCTACCATTACCAAGCTGAACCGTGAACTTGACCAGTGGGAATTACAACAGTTACTTTCTGGACCTTATGACTCTCAAGGCGCAGTTTTAACAATTAACGCGGGTGCTGGTGGTACAGACGCTCAAGATTGGGCGTTTATGCTCATGCGGATGTACACCCGTTGGGCAGAAGACCACGGTTATAAAGTGACATTAGCTGAAGAGTCAGAAGGAGACGAGGCGGGAATTAAATCAGCTACCTTAGAAATTACTGGACGCTATGCCTATGGTTACTTGCGCTCAGAAATGGGTACTCATCGCTTGGTCAGAATTTCCCCCTTCAACGCCAACGGTAAGCGCCAAACCAGTTTCGCTGGGGTGGAAGTCATGCCACAAATAGATAATACCGTCAAGTTGGAAATCCCAGAAAAAGATTTGGAAATTACCACAACTCGTTCTGGTGGTAAAGGTGGGCAAAACGTCAACAAAGTAGAAACAGCAGTGCGGATAGTTCATATCCCCACCGGTCTAGCCGTGCGTTGTACAGAAGAACGTTCCCAACTGCAAAACAAAGAAAAAGCCTTAGCCCGTCTCAAAGCCAAATTATTAGTCATAGCCCAAGAACAACGCGCTCAAGAAATTGCCGAAATTCGTGGTGATATGGTAGAAGCTTCCTGGGGCAACCAAATTCGTAACTATGTCTTTCACCCTTACCAAATGGTCAAGGATTTACGTACAAATACGGAAACAACCGCGATTGGTGATATCATGAACGGCGAAATTGATGCTTTCATCCAAGCCTATCTGCGGCAAGAAAACCAATTGGTAGACGGTAATGGGTAATTGGTAAAAATCATCTCCCTGCTTCCCCTATTCCCTATTCCCTGTTCCCTGTTCCCTGTTCCCTGATAAAGTTATAAATAGATATCATTGTGAAAAATTATGAGCAATTCTCCTGCAAACGAACCTAAACCCAGCTACGTCAAGCTTGCCATGCGAAACATGGTCAGAAAAGGTGGAACATCTCTCCAACATTTTGGACTAACTGCGGTAGGATTGTTAGCTCTGCTGGTTGGTCTTGCTTACTTAACTCGCTAACAAAGGAGATTATGTGCCTCCTCAACTTGAATTATTTGTAGATAATTGTTTTCAAGACTCTTCACCAGTCCTCGCGGAAAACAACTTGGCTACTCAGCCAGTAGTATCTGATGACACCGTAGAAAACTGGTTTATGCAATGGTTGGAAATTCTCACCCCTGAACTTCCACCTGCACTGAGTTATGAAATCGGACTGCGTTTGACAAATGATGCTGAAATTCAAGAATTAAACGCCCAATACCGCCAACAAAATAAACCTACAGATGTTTTAGCCTTTGCTTCCTTGGAAGACAACTTCCCCCAAACTGAGGAAATGCTGGCTTCTCAACCTTTGTATTTGGGAGATATTATTATATCTATAGATACTGCCCAGGGTCAGGCTCAACAGCAGGAACATAGTTTAATCACAGAGTTAGCTTGGTTAACTGCTCATGGTTTATTGCATCTTTTAGGCTGGGATCATCCTGATGAAGAAAGTTTGATGGAAATGTTAAAAAAACAGGTAACATTACTAGACGCAGTAGGTATTATCGTTAACTTAAAGTAGTGAATGTAAATAAGATTTTGGCTTTGGGTGGCAATGTTTACAAAATTATTGTCACAAATTCCTTAAAATTACCTCAAATTTTCATTCCGCTCTTAAAATTAACCAAGATTCCCACCTGATAATATTTGTATTCCCCAGCCTATGTCCCAACAAATTTCCCCACCACCAACACCAAACCGCTTACCAACCCTTGTGTCTAAAGAACGGGAATTTTCCTGGCAAATAGCCTCTAATTTATTTGTTAGTTTTAAGTATGCCTGGGCTGGAATCAGCTATAGTTTTCAAACGCAACGCAACTTTCGCATTCATGTAGCTGTTTGCGCTTTCGCTATTGGATTGAGTCTGTTTTTACATCTACAAGCATTAGAAATAGCCATAATTGCTATTACTAGCGGTTTAGTTTTGACATTGGAGTTAGTGAATACAGCTATTGAGTCTCTGGTAGACTTAACAGTTAAGCAAACATACCATGACTTAGCTAAAGTTGCGAAAGACTGTGCTGCTGGTGCTGTGCTTGTTTCTGCTCTGGTATCTCTGCTAGTAGCTGCTACACTTTTACTTCCTCCTCTAGTAGCTTTAATTATGACTGCTATTTAAAGGATTGCCAATCCAAAATCCAAAATCTAAAATCTAAAATCCAAAATGGTATTAGGTAAAAATTGTGATTATAGTCATTGATAATTACGATAGCTTTACATATAATTTGGTGCAGTATTTGGGAGAACTAGCCGCAGATTTCCCTGTAGCTGCTGAATTGAAAGTTTTTCGTAACGATAAGATCAGTGTAGATGAAATTCGGGCATTAAATCCCGATGCAGTGGTAATTTCACCAGGTCCTGGTCGTCCAGAAGATGCAGGAATTTCTTTGGATGTAATTGAAAAACTCGGTTCTAGTTTACCGATTTTGGGTGTTTGTTTAGGACATCAAAGTATTGGTCAGGTGTTCGGTGGTAAAATCGTTTCTGCACCAGAGTTGATGCACGGTAAAACTTCCTTGGTATCTCATCAGGGAGTTGGGGTTTTTCAAGGATTAGAAAATCCCATTACCGCTACTAGATATCATAGTTTGGTGATTGACCGCGAGACTTGCCCGGAAGTATTGGAAATCACAGCTTGGGTGGAAGATGGGACAATTATGGGAGTCCAACACCGGAACTATCCTCACATCCAGGGAGTCCAGTTTCATCCAGAGAGTGTGTTGACTGCTTCGGGTAAGCAGTTACTGCGGAATTTTCTGGAACAATTACAGGCGAGAAAATGAAACGACGACAGTTAATGGGCTATGCTGGGGCTGGTTTGGTGACAGCTTTAGTTACTAATTTAAGTTCTAACTTTTCAGCTAATGCCCAATCTAGTGGTGTATCAGTTCAATGGTTGGGTCACACTTGCTTTCTGTTCACTGGTGGGGGTGTGAAAATTCTCGTCAATCCTTTTCGGACTATCGGCTGTACTGCTGGCTATCGTCCGCCAAAAGTTGCAGCTGATTTAGTATTGATTAGCAGTCAATTGTTAGATGAAGGTGCAGTGGACGGACTACCGGGAAATCCTAAAATAATTTATGAACCGGGTGTTTATGAGTTTAAAGGTCTTAATTTTCAAGGAATTTCTATAGACCATGACCGCAAAGGTGGTAGACAATTCGGTAAAAATACTGCTTGGAAGTGGAATCAAGGGGGAATTAATATTTTACATCTAGGGGGCGCGGCTGCACCTATTTCTCTTGAGCAAAAAATCCTTATGGGTCGTCCTGATGTGGCTTTAGTTCCCGTGGGGGGTAGTGCTAAAGCTTACAATGCTCAGGAAGCAAAAGAGGCTATTGGGGTGTTAAATCCCAAGTTGGTCATTCCCACCCATTATCGTACTCAGGCGGCTGATGCAGCTAGTTGTGAGATTACACCTGTGGATGATTTTCTTAATTTGATGTCGGGTGTGAATGTGCGCCGGGGTAATGATGATGCTATCGCTATTAATTCTCAGGCTTTGCCGGAAAGTACGGAAATTCAGGTTTTGAGTTATAGGTTTTAGGTAGATATTGACGTTGGGTTTCGTTCCTTAACCCAACCTACCCTGATGCTAAATATTTTGTCGTAGTTCTTCCTTATCCACTTTAGGATAACATATCTAAAACTCTTTGTCAACACTCGATACTACATCAAGTGAGCGTTCCGGTGTGGTGGGAGTCAAGAAAGCGATCGCTCTCCTATGAGATTAAATCAAAAGTGCGATCGCTGGTTTTTAGTTCTCAATAATTCCAGAAATCTTGGTAAATTGATTATCAGTGATTTTTCCCAATCACCAATTACCAATTACCAATTACCAATTACCCATTTAATTTGTAAACCATTCTGAAGTCAGCCTATTTTCATCAGCTATAAATGTCTCAGTTGCGAGAGTGCCATTCATGGTCCAAATTCTATCTGCACCTGTTTGTTGATCTCTCCAGTAGATGTCAGTTCTGCCATCACCATTGAAATCACCAAGAGATGATGTCAAACCAGGGGTATTGCTAGGTAAGAAGGCTTCCGATTCAATTGTTGTACCATTCATCAACCAAGCGGTATTCTCACCAGTTGTAGTATTGTTCCAGAAAATGTCAGTTCTGCCATCACCATTGAAATCACCAATGTTAGCAGTCCAATCTGTACTCAATGTATTAACAGCACCTTCGGTAACAAGAATGCCATTCATGGTCCAAATCTGGTTCTCACCGGTGGAGGTGTTGCGCCACAAAATATCTGTACTTAAGTCGCCGTTAAAATCACCAAGCATAGCAGTCCAAGACGCATCCTGTGATTGTAAAGTAAATTCGCTGGCTTCGCTACCATCCATAAACCAAACGCTGTTTTCGCCGGTGGTGGTGTTGCGCCAGAAAATGTCACTCCTACCATTTCCGTCGAAATCAACAATGGTTGCAGTCAAACCTATTTCTGTTGTTTCTAAAATGTTAGCACTGACAACTGTTGTTCCATCCATTTGCCAAATGGCATTCTGACCTGTTTGGGCATTGTGCCAGAAAATATCAGTTTTGCGATCGCCATTAAAATCAGCAATATTCGCAGTCCAACCTGGATCAACTCTATCTAATGTTAGGAAACTAGCAACTCTAGTTCCATCCATTAACACAACCACATTCTCACCAGTTTGTTGGTTGCGTAATAGAAAGTCTGTCTTATTATCACTGTTGAAATCAGCAGTTTGATAAGTCCAGGTTGTTAAGTCATATTGACCTAAAGAAGCCTGTTCGACAACGTTTACACCATCCATTAAGCGAACGAAAATTTCACCAGTTTGTACATTTACCCACAGTTTATCAGTTCTCCCATCACCGTTGAAATCAGGAACAATTGCTGCACTGGTTAAATAAGGGTTAGGGTTGGGGTTGGCGCTTCCTACTGGTGGTAACTGAGGTAAAGTATTTGTGGGTAAATCACTTGGTAGTTGGGGAAATAATGAATCTGAAGATGATCCAGGTGCAAAATTTGTAGGAAGTTCTGCATTAAGAGGATCTACCAAAGTATTTGATCTTTCGAGAGATAGTAATCCTGCTGATTGTAGGCTTTCTTGATATAATCCTGATTGATTAGGCATGGTGTGTTTTTATGAGTAATTAATATAAAGTTTTAGTTGATTAAAAATAAAGATTCTGTAAATAAAAAACATTTATTTAATTATTTAATGTGAATGTCATTATATATAGATATTTCATTAATGTTTTCCAGAGCTTTTTCTCAAAAATAAAAGTAATATATGAGCAATCAAAAATCAATTTATTTTTTGTTTATCAATGTCATAATTTAACTATCAAATCCTGTTTTGTTGACAATTTAATTGTCATAATTTATTGATTCAATTTAGGAGTTCTATAAGATTTATATTCCCAACTTCTGGAATAAGTAGGGGATCTGGTAGTTCGTTAAAAAAATTAAAAATTAGCTAAAATAATTAAGATTAGCAATCACAAACATACCTGTGTAATTTTGCTAGTGTTAAAAACAATACTATCTTTTCAAGGTTAAATCAGCTATGCAATCAGAATATCGGCAGCGTCGTGAGCAGTTAATGGCGAAAATTGGTACTGGGACAGGGATTTTTCGCAGCGCACCTTCAGCAGTGATGCACAACGATGTTGAGTATGTTTACAGACAAGATAGTGATTTCTATTACTTAACAGGATTTAACGAAGCGCAAGCGGTAGCGGTGTTAGCACCCCATCACCCAGAACATCGGTTTATTTTGTTTGTGCAACCCAAAGATAGAGAAAAGGAAGTTTGGAGTGGTTATCGCTGTGGAATAGATGCAGCGAAGGAAATTTATGGTGCAGATGCAGCTTATCCTATTGCAGAGTTAGATGAGAAGTTACCACAATATTTGGAAAAAGCGGATCGGATATATTATCATTTAGGACGCGATCGCAATTTTAATGACAAAATTCTCAAACATTATCAAAGTTTACTGCGTACCTATCCCAAACGCGGAACAGGACCAATAGCAATAGAAGATACCAGCACTATTTTACACGGTTTAAGATTACATAAAAGTAAAACCGAAATAGACCTCATGCGTCAAGCAGCGGATATTGCAGTGGAAGCACACAACCACGCTTTAAAAGTCACCGCACCAGGACGTTATGAATATGAAATACAAGCAGAAATAGAACATATTTTCCGTTTACGGGGTGGGATGGGTCCTGCTTATCCTTCCATTGTTGCTGCGGGAAGAAATGCTTGCGTTCTGCATTACATAGAAAATAATTGTCAGATGCAAGAAAACGAATTGTTATTAATTGATGCTGGTTGTGCTTACGGTTATTACAATTCTGATATTACCAGAACATTTCCGGTGAGTGGTAAATTTACAGGAGAACAAAAAGCATTATATGAAATAGTATTAGAAGCACAAAAACAAGCAATACAAGAAGTAAAACCAGGAAATGCTTTTGATGCACCTCATAAAAAAGCAGTGCGTATCTTAACAGAAGGTTTAGTAGAATTGGGTTTACTCAAAGGGGAAATTGACAAATTAATAGAGGAGGAAAAATACAAACCATTTTATATGCACCGCACCAGTCATTGGTTAGGGTTGGATGTGCATGATGTGGGAATTTATCAACATGGAGAAAACCCGCAACTTTTACAACCTGGACAAGTGCTGACAATAGAACCAGGACTTTATATTGTACCAGATACCACACCCGCAGAAGATCAACCAGCAATAGATCCGCGTTGGGTGGGAATTGGGATTAGAATTGAGGATGATGTGTTGGTTACTGCTGAGGGAAATGAGGTTTTAACTGCGGGAGTTGCCAAGGAAATTGAGGATGTAGAAAGATGATTTGTAAATAATTTGTAGGGAATTATTGCCAGGAATTATAGCCAGGGAATAAATTCTTAAAAGCTGAAGTCGGTTTTAACCGACTATTTTATTTAACCTTGTATTTGGGAAAAATTTGGCAAGAGTGAATATATTTAAGTAGGTAGGCGTTAAAAATTGTCGTTATGACAAGGCAGGAGGCAGGAGGCAGCTATGCTGGAGGGAGGAGGTTTTTAGCAATTTTACATTTTTTTACATACCTTGGTTTTTTCGTGCCGACTTACTTAGATACAATATAAAATATCTATTTTCTGATTTTTTTGTTTGTCAAAAACCAAATTTAACCGGAGGTGACAATGACTCTTACTTTAGTCAGACACCAATTTACTGTTAAACAATATCATCAAATGGCTGATGCGGGTATTTTAACAGAAAATGACCGTGTAGAATTAATCAGGGGGGAAATGATTGATATGTCACCTATTGGGACAAGACACTCAGGTTGTGTACTATTTTTAAATAGTTTACTAGCTGTGTTATTGGGAGGACGTGCTTTAATTAATGTGCAGAATCCTGTAGAATTAGATGAAATTTCTGAACCGCAACCAGACATAGCATTATTAAAACCCCGTGCAGATTTTTATAGAAATGCACACCCCCAACCAGAAGATATATTTTTGTTAATAGAAGTTGCCGATACAACGGTAAAATATGATCGGGAAGTGAAAATTCCTTTGTATGCAGAAGCAAATATTCCTGAAGTTTGGTTAGTGGATGTTAACCAGGAAATTATGGAAGTTTATAGAAATGCTATTGATGGAATTTATCAGGATGTAAAGAATTTAGGGAAGAATCAAGTTTTATCAATTTTAGCTTTTCCTGATGTGAATATTAATGTGAGTGAGATATTTTAAAGTAGTAGGTTGGGTTAAATGAAATGCAACCCAACAAAGTCTGCAAAACGTTGGTTTTCCTTATGTCAACCCAACCTACAATTTTGATATATGGTGAAATATTTACTCTATCGGGAAACCAGGAATTAAATAATCAATTTCTTGCATTAACCGCAAGGTTTCTGTTAAAGCAACAACGATTTTTTGATAGTGGATAATCTCATCTTCAGATAATACTCGATTAGCATTTTTTCTATCTTTTAACCATTTATCCAATACTTGATATCCACCTATTTTAAATTCCCAGATGTGTTGAGGAATATCTGTAAAATAATTCTGTTTATTGATATAAACTCTTTGCAATTCTGAATTATAGGTAACTTCAGTAATTTGATTATCTCCTATTTGTTGATAGGTTGTAATTAAATTATCGAGTTTTTCAGATTTCATTAAATGTAAATTGACTAATTCTTCTCCTTTGGTAGCTAAAGAATTAAATAGTTTTTGATTACTGGTTAAGGGAAGACGGGGAAAATCAATCTTGAGAAATTCAGCGTATCTAGTGCGATAGATAGGACTGTGAAAAATAGCATAAGCATAGTAAAATATTTGTTCTGGAGTTGGTATTTTACCAAGTTTGTTTTTTATAGTTTCTAAGAATTTTGGGGATAAGTTAGGAGTTTTTTCTACGAAAAGGTTAGTTTGTTCATTTTCTGTATTTGGATAAGTGTAGAGAGGGAAAACACTTGGTCTACCTCTATTACTAAAAAAACTACGATTATCAACTATATGATTACAAACCATAAAATGTGTATATTGATTATCTCCTGAAGCTACTTGTCTCATCGCTAATAGTCCCAGGTTATTCTGAATTAAATTTGTTAAAACTTTTTCTTGCATTCTTCTAAGAATACTATGAAAATAGGTAAATCTTATATCAAAGGGTCTATAATATATCGGTTGAATTAGATTATTTTCGATTCCATTTTGAACAATTAATAATCTGGATTTAAAAAAGTTCCAATTAGAAGAATCTGCAATTTTATAAACATCAGCTATGTCTTGATCAGAAATTTTGGGGTTAGCTAAAATTTTAATAAATTCTTGAATTTTATTTTTTTCAAAAGCAACTAAAACATCATCTTTTCCAGTTTCTATGACGTTAGAATAGACTAAAAATATATCTTGAAGACTCCAATATTTTTTATATTCTTTTTCTGTATCTGAACAATAATTGATAGCAGTAAAAAAGTAATTTGGTGCAGTTGGTTGTAACTCTATCCAATCAACATTATTTAAACTTGTAGATTCTAAAAACTTATATTTTTCATCACGACTTCCCCACAGATCATAATACCACACCTTAGCCATTTCCTTGATACCATCTCTGGATTTATAAGCAGTAGAAAAATAATCAGGTTCGCTTTTTTCGCGCACAGCAATTAAAATAGATACACCTTGTTGAATATCAAAAACATTTTGATCAACATTTCCCTCTGGTGTAGTTTCTTTTAATAAAGAATTACCATGTAAATCCATAATATATAAAGTATCAAAATACTTTAATAACTCCTCTCTCATACCGCGATGAATTAACCCATTGAGATAGGAATGATTAGTAATAAAACCGATGATACCATAGCCTTTAGGTGTTTTTTGAATTTGATATTGAGCAAAACGAATAAATTTAATATAATCATCATCTAAAGGTTGAATATTCTTTTCTTTTTCTAACCTAACTCTACCTTTATATAATTCTAAAAGTTCTCCAATATGGGTTAATTCAGTAATAGTTTTACCAGCTTTTCCGGTTTTATAAATCCGATTCCAAACTGAACCAGTATATTCAACATCAGCTAAATATCTTTCATCTTGGTTTAAGATTCTTTTGCGTTTACTCGCATTTTGGGAACTAACAGAATAAGGAGGATTTCCTAATACCACCATTACGGGAATTTCGGTTTTCACTTTTCCAGCTTGACTGGATTCTTCAGCTATAATTTGCGTGATACCAGGAATCAAATCACCTTGTTTTATTCCTTCTTCCAACGCATTAGTTAAATAAATATTTAATCTTTCATCCGGTGCAAATTTATAACCCAAATCTCCTAATAATAAACCTAACTTTAGATGTGCTATGGTGTAAGGAGTCATTAATAACTCAAACCCAAAAAGACGATTTACAAGTTTTGCATCTCTTAAAAAACTATTCCATTTATCAATTCCATATTTAGCGACATTATCCCGAATTTGTTTGATAACTGCATATAAAAAAGTTCCTGTACCTGTTGCGGGGTCAAGAATAGTTACTTTTCTATTTCCTAAACCATGTTGTAAATCGAAAATTTCTTCATTCACTAAAATATCATTAACAGCACGCACAATAAAATTAACTACAGGTTCAGGAGTGTAATAAACTCCGCGACTTTTTCTTAATGAAGATTGATAAGCAGCTAAAAATGTTTCATAAAAGTGAATAACCGGGTCTTCTGTGCGGGTTTCTCGTCCGAAGGTTTCTAAAATATTGGTCATGTCAACTGTATTTAGTAATTCTACTAAATTTTCAATTGACTTATGAATTTTACTAACGCTATCTGTAGCAATAACTATATCAAATAAACCTTTCAAAAAAGGGATTCTATCACTAATATAAATACTGGCTGTTGTGCGGTTAAATGTAAATTGTCCAGGGTTTTGTGCATGACCAATTCTCGCAGTAAATAAACCATAAGCAATGGTTTGAGCATACATATCCGCAAAACTTTGATTATCTATATCCAGAATCAATATTTGTTTAAATGTTTCTTTTAATTGATTTAATTGTTCTGTATATGTTTCTATTTCCAAAGATGAGAAAATCGCGTTTCTAATAGTTTTAGTATAAGCTGCCATTTCTTTAGCCAAATCATAATAGTTATTAATATCTTTGGCTTTTTGGTCAAGAAATAATTGCAGTAATTCTGTAATAGGTTGTAAATCATCAACCAGCGTAATTTCACCTTGTTCTAAATCAGCTAATTTCGCAGTTTTTTCACATTCTCCATCGACATACCAACGAAATTCCAGGTAATTAGTTAAAATCAAGTTGTAACCAATATTGGATTCTAAATAACGTTTAATTTGTTCTGTTTTTTCGGTTTTCTTTAAATCAACATTAATATCCTTAGCTTCGATATATCCCAAAACTCGATCATTTTTTCTGATGGTAAAATCAGGAATACCTTCTTGATTACCTTTTTCTTCAATTCTGGCATTAATTCCAATCATTAAACCTTCAATGAGACGTTGTAAACTAGGGTAATGACTGCGTTCTCCACCGCGTTTAATGTTGGTTTGTAAATCTTGGATGTAGTTGTTAAAATTAGACATAACCAGCAGCAGCACATTAATAGATAATTTTCGTTTGACAATAGCATAAAACTATTTATAAGTGACTGAATTGTAGCGAAAAATTACAATAGTCAAAAAAAATGGATATGGTCAAATCAACCACATCCATTCACAGAATTGATAAGTTAGAAATTACAGTTGAGGAACAAACTGTTGCTTATCAGGTACTTCAGTATACTCAGCGACAATTTGCCGGAATTCGTCACCGTCAATGGTTTCTTTTTCAATTAACAGATCAACCAAGCGGTCTGTAACACTGCGATGTTCACGAATAATTCTCTTAGCATTTTCGTAACACTCTTCGGCGATCGCTCTGACTTGTCCATCAATCCGAGAAGCAATAGATTCAGAATACTCTGATCTGGTTGTCCAGTCACGACCTAAGAAAACTTCACCCTGTTGACTTTCCAAAGACAAAGGACCTAAGTCAGACATCCCAAATCGTGTTACCATTTGTCGTGCCATTCCTGATAACTGTTGCAAGTCTCCACCCGCACCAGTTGTCACTTCCGCAGCACCGAAAATCACTTCTTCAGCAGCACGACCACCCAAAGCACCAGTAATTCTGGCTTTGAGTTGGGAACGAGAAATTAAACCTTGTTCTTCGTTGGGAGTAAACCAGGTTAAACCCTGTGCTTGTCCTCTGGGAATGAGGGTAACTTTTTGTACTGGGTCGTGGTCTTTTAATAAAGTACCCACCAAAGCATGACCGATTTCATGGTAAGCAATTAACCGCTTACTCTTGCTGTCTACTAAAGGAGTACCTTCCATACCCGCAACTACTCTGTCTACTGCATCATCAATTTCTAACAGAGTAATTCCTTCTTTGCGTCTTCTAGCGGTGAGAATAGCTGCTTCATTGAGGAGGTTAGCTAAGTCTGCACCTGTAAAGCCGGGTGTACGACGAGCGATCGCATCTAAGGAAACGCTGGGATCTAATTTTTTATTGCGAGCATGAACTTGCAATATTTCTAAACGTCCTTTAATGTCGGGAGCATCAACAGTTACTTGTCTATCAAAACGACCGGGACGCAATAGTGCTGAGTCTAAAACATCAGGACGGTTGGTAGCAGCAATAATAATGATGCCTGTATTACCTTCAAAACCATCCATTTCGGTTAATAGTTGGTTTAAGGTTTGCTCTCTTTCATCATTACCACCACCGATACCCGCACCCCGTTGACGACCTACAGCGTCAATTTCATCAATAAAGATGATACAAGGAGCGTTATCTTTCGCTTTTTTAAACAAGTCGCGGACACGGGAAGCACCCACACCCACAAACATTTCGACAAACTCAGAACCAGAGATAGAGAAGAAAGGAACAGCAGCTTCTCCAGCGATCGCTTTTGCTAGTAGAGTTTTACCAGTACCAGGAGGTCCAACCAACAGCACACCTTTGGGAATTTTCGCACCCACAGCCGTAAATTTTTCCGGTTGTTTCAAGAAAGTGACAACTTCCTGTAATTCTTCCTTCGCTTCTTCAATTCCCGCCACATCATCAAATTTTACGCCGGTTTTCGCTTCCATTTGGAAACGAGCGCGAGATTTACCGAAATTCATCGCTTGGCCAGGACCACCGGGAAGATTATTAGAACGACGGAACAAGAAGAATAAACCAGTAATCAATAAAACTGGAAAGATCAAATTTCCCAACAAACCCCAGATAGCGCCATCATTGCGGATGGGATGAGCATCAAAGCTAACATTATGTTCTTTGAGTTTATTAATTAACTCAGGCGCGTTATAAGGCAAATCTACCCGCCAGCGTTGAACACGGTTTTCAATATCTTGGTCATTCGCTTCGATAATTGCAGTTCTACCGCCATCATACAGGTCTACATTGGTAACGCGATCAGCGTCCAAGTATTCCAGAAAGCGGCCATAGGTCATGCGGGTATTAGCTGCATTTTTACTTTGATCAGCGGGAGCGCCCGCAAAAGCGCCTTGCCAAAAGAAAAAGCCAATTACTAAAGCCAGCACTGACCAGAGTGCTACGACTTTCCAAGAGAATTTCATCTTTTAATTTGCCTCTATATACCAATATGACTGCTTTTGTAACGGATGTTTATAAATCCATTTTGTAATTTGAGCCATAAAACGCCGGTTTGCTTATGGCAGATTCATGAAGTTTGTCCAGAATCTTAATTAAATTTAACCTAATTCTCATACTAATACCAATTAAAAATAGAAATTAAAAGTTAAATTTTCCCAAAGCCTTATCTATCAAGGTTTTGGAACTAAGTTCTATCTTTCACTCCCTGATACTAATTTTATGCTAAATCGCGCTGAATCTTAATTTATTAAACGCAGATAAACGCGGATGAACGCAGATAAAAAATTACTGTTCATCTTTGTGCATCAGTGGACGTAAACCATTTAACCCCGCCGCTATAGCAGAACCATTATGTACTACTGTCGCTGCTAAGGGGTGCATTCCTACGGTTGCAGCTAGTCCTAATGCGGCTAAGTTGGGAATTACTGCTAAACTGATATTCTGTTTAATGACGCTTTTGGTTTCACGAGCGATCGCTATTGCATCCACAAAACTGGTTAAGTTATTATTCATTAACACAACATCGGCTGTTTCTCTGGCTATCTCTGAACCATCACCAAAGGATATAGCCGCATCAGCATAAGCTAAAGCAGCAGAATCATTTAACCCATCTCCTGTATATCCTACGGTTTTTCCTGCGGCTTTTAATTGCTGAATAATTTCTGCTTTGCTTTCGGGAAACGCTTCTGCATGAACATTATTTAATGGTATACCTAATTCCTCAGCTACCATCATCGCTTTATCCTGACTATCTCCTGTTAACAAGTGAATTTCCATTCCGTATTCGGTTTGTAATTCTTGGATAATAGCTGGACTTTCAGGACGCAGGGGGTCAGTGTAAGAAATTACCCCAGCAAATTGACCATTAACTGCTACATATAATAAGGAATCATGAGCAGAAATTCTACAGTGTAGTCTGCGCTGGCATTTTCCAGGATGACAGCTATGTTCAGCATACAAACAAGTGAGGGAAATGCCGAATTTAGCTAATAGGCGATCGCTACCAACTAATACCTCATTTCCATCTATTCCCGCAATTACACCTAAACCGATTTCATAACTCCACTTTCCACGGGGTAAAATTTCTACTCCCTGTTCCTGTGCATAACGCATCACTGCTTCTGCAACGGGATGGGTTAATCTTTGTTCTGCTGCTGTAGCTAATTCTAATAATCTGGCAGCAGATATCCGATTAATAACAGGTTCAACTTCCACTATTTGAATATTCCCCTGAGTTAAAGTCCCAGTTTTATCAAAAACTAAAGTATCAACTTGTGCTAATTTTTCTAAAGCTCGACCGCTACGGATAAGTACACCATGTCTAGTTGCATGAGTTAAAGCGGCTAAAAAGGTTGTGGGGAGAGAAACACGAATCCCGGTAACAAAATCTAAGGTTAAAATAGATGCGGCTCTGGCTGGGTTGCGAGTAGCAGCTAATACTAAACCTGCAAATAATAAAGAAGGAATTACAGCTTTATCAGCAATAGTAGAAGCATAGTTTTCCATGCGGGTATCGTGAACCGGTGCTTGTTGCACTAACTCAATACTTGCACCTGCACGAGTAGCATTTCCTACTTTCTCGGTTTTAATATAAATTTCCCCTTCCCTGACCAAAGTGGAAGCATATACAGTTTCGCCAATTTCTCGTAATACAGGCAGAGATTCACCTGTAAGCTTTTGCTGGTCAATTAAAGCTTTACCATGTAAGATTTGCCCATCTACGGGTATTTGCTCACCTGGATAGACTATAACTGTATCATTTACTTGGACATCTGTAGCGGTGATTTGTTTTTTCTCGCCATCGGGTTGCAGTACCCACGCATAACGTCCCAAAGAGTCGAGTAAGTCAGAAGCGTTTTGTTGAGATACTCGCGCTGTGCGATCGCGAATCATATCACCAATTTCATGCAGTGTCATCACTAAAGCCGGAGTGAGTAAATTTCCTTGCGCTGCGGTGAGGGAAATGGCCATAAAATCTAGGCAATCTATATTTAATTTATGATTTACTGTTAAACTTTGATAAGCGCGTTTAGCTACAGGAAAAGCAGCCAAAGCGACAACGGAAGCAATTAAACTGGTAGGAATAGGAATTGTTAAACCCAGTATAGCTAAACCAGCAGCTAAAGCGGGTAATTTGATACCTGCATCTTCTTCTTCCTTTATAGTTGCAGTTGTAGGAGTATCCTGTATAACTGTAGCAACTTGAAGCGAGCGCACCACATCCTGGAAAAAAGATTGATGATGATCCGCTTTCAGTTGATAATTAATAGCAATAGAAGCAGCATGACGATTAATACGAATAGCTGTCACCCGACTATCAGCTTGTAAAATTCCTTCCAAACGCAAAGCATAATCTTTATTATCTGCTAACAAAGGAACACGAAACCTGATCCGGCCAGGAATGGAATGAACGACATGATAAGTAATAGCAGTATTTATCTGCTGTATATCAGACTTTATCCGTCCGTCTCTTGCTGCTTGCACTGCTAAAACCATATTCTTCCCCCTGACTTCCAAAAAGGAGTTCAGCAGTTACAGAACTTACAGGAGTACCAAATTCTCTCTGACTCAGAGAAAGTAAAAAGTAATTAATCTGTGAATTTAAATTTTCCGTAGCAGTAAAAAAGCTGATAAAAAACCGAATTATCAAAACTCGGATAGAATGACCAGAGAATTTAGGATTGACTGTAAAACTTATCTTCTCAACTCCTGTCAAGTCTAAACTTGTGACTTCCTACAATTATTTTTATACAATACAACGTTTTAGGGATTTTAGCAAAACTTTGGCGTATAATTTCTCAGTTTTTTTAGTGATATTTTGTATCATCTCAGATGAGAAAAATTGCAAAAATAAACATTGATTTACATAAATTATTAATCTAGTTCATAAAACTAAATTCTTATTGAAAGTTATTCTCAATTTTAATGAGAAGTGCTAGTATTAACAGAAGATAAATTTTAACTAAATTTTGACCTGGAGTGAGCAATGAGAAATAGCTATCTCGCTTCATTACAACCACAGCAAATCGCTACTATTAGTCACTTAGCACCAGAAACCGGCTTCAACCAAAGATTGCAAGCATTAGGTTTTCGAGTTGGACAACAGGTAGTTATGCTGCGTAAAGCTTGGTTTTCTGGTCCTGTTCATGTTCGTGTTGGCATGACAGAAGTTATACTACGCCGCCAAGAAGCTCAAAAAATAGCAGTCACAAATATTACGAATTTAATAGACTTTGATACACCACAAGTACCAAAAATTACCAGGCTAATAAACTCTTAATAAACATAGGTGACAGAAAGGAGAAAAGAGGGAATAGTTGTGTCTCTTTCATTTGTTACAAGAGCGAGAAATGCGTCCGTTAGGCGCTCTTAATTTGCATATTTCTATTGTGGGATGGGCATCTTGCCCGTCATGAATATCACAATTAAATACAAGGTGAAACTACCATGAAACAAGTAGCCGTTCTGGGAATGCCTAATACGGGCAAATCTACGTTTTTTAACCGCCTCACTGGTGCAACTGCAAGTATCGGCAACTGGCCAGGAATTACCGTAGATTTAATGATGGTGCAAGTTAAATTTGGTGAAGAAACCGTTGAAGTAATAGACTTACCAGGCATCTATGACTTACGTGGTTTTTCGGAAGATGAACAAGTAGTAAGAGACTTTTTAGAACATACTCCCATAAATTTACTTTTACTCATTCTTAATACTACCCAAATTGACCGCCAAATTAGCCTCGCATTGCAGGTTAAGCATTTGGGAGTACCTGCGGTACTGCTATTAAATATGTGCGATGAAGCACCTGAGTTTGGAGTGGAAGTAGAAGCAGAAAAAATGTCAGCACATTTGGGGATGCCAGTAATGCCAATTAGTGCTAAATATGGCAGTGGTTATGGGGAAGCTTATCAAACCATTGAAAATAGCATCCAGCATCAAAATGAACCAGTTGTTATCGGTGAAATTGCAGGACATTTAATTGCTGATCATCAAATTGCCACAGAAATGGGTCATCTTTTGCAAGATGCAGTCCATACTCCTTCCCATGTCAAAGAAAATTTGACTACTCGCCTCGACCGCATTTTACTACATCCTGTGTGGGGATTACCAATCTTTTTTGCAGCGATGTATCTGATGTTTCAATTTATCTATGCTGTGGGTACACCATTGCAAGAATTGATGGGGTCAATTTTTGACGGGATACAAAATAGCGTTTTAGTTCCTGCTTTAGCCAATGCACCAGAGATTTTACGGGGATTTTTAATAGACGGTTTATACACAGGAGTCAGCACTGTAGCGGCTTTTATTCCTGTAATTATCTTATTTTTCTTCGTCATGGCCATCATTGAAGATAGCGGTTATTTATCCCGTTCCGCTTTTTTGATGGATGCGTTAATGGCAAAATTGGGTTTAGATGGACGTTCCTTTGTCATGTCGCTGATGGGTTTTGGGTGTAACGTACCGGCGATTATGGGAACAAGAGTAATGCGATCGCCCGCTTTACGGATGCTATCAATGTTAGTCATCCCTTTTTCTCTCTGTTCTGCAAGGCTTAACGTCTTTCTATTCATGACAACGGCTTTATTTTCACCCCGTCATGCACCTTTGGTTTTATTTAGTTTATATCTTCTCAGTTTTGTCGCCACCATTGTCACAGCTTTATTATTCAAACATCATTATCCCAACCAAGAACCCTTTGTTTTAGAACTACCTCCCTATCGTTTCCCCACTCTCAAACAAATGTTAATTCGTGCTTGGTGTGAGGTGAAGAACTTTGTCAAATGGTCCCATAGATTTATTATCTTTGGTGTTGTAGCAATTTGGGCATTAAATAATTTTCCTCCTGGTGTTCCTGCTGCCAGTTCCCAAACATTATCAGGCATAATTGGACAATGGACTCAACCTATTTTAGCACCTTTAGGAATCAATCCCCAATTAGCAGTAGCACTAATTTTTGGTTTTATTGCTAAAGAGATTGTTTTAGGAGGGTTAGCAGTAATTTATGGTCAGAATGATGATGGACAATTAGCAGGAATTATTGCCAATCAAATAGACTGGGTACAGGCTTATAGTTTTATGCTGTTCACTCTTTTATATGTACCTTGTTTATCAACCATAGCCGTACTCAAAACGGAATCTAAGAGCATCAAATTTGCTACTATAGCCGTTGCTTGGTCTATCGCTTTAGCTTGGGTAGCAAGTTTTATCTTTTATCAAGGTGCAAGAATTTTGGGATTTTAAGGGAAGGTGACAGGTGACAGGAAGAAGAAGCAGGGGAGCAGGGGAGCGGAGGATAAATATGATCTTTTTTTGCCTTTTCTCAATTACCAATTACCAATTACCAATTACCTTAAAGAAATACTAAGAAATATCAAGAAATGGTAGTAAAAATTACGGATTATAAAATTATTCTCAAGAAAGAGGCTTATTGAGAAAATAATCAGTTATATTGAAATTACCGTGAATCTCTGACTTGGTGCAGCTATCAAAAAATGACCACAACCATCAGTAGTACCAACAATAGCTTGAAGTTAAGTCCCCAGTTGGAAGAACATCCCGATTTAACTTCTACCCAGAGTCAAAACCCTAGTCAAACAGTTGACGAGGTGCAATTGGATCTACAATTACAAGTTGTTCATGCGATCGCTGGCAGGGTACGCATCCGTACTATTGATGGTAGTTGGAATTCACAGATTGAACATCTATCCCAAGAGTTAAAACAGCAAAGTTGGGTATTAAAGATTTCTGCTAATGAAAACACGGGAAGTTTGATTTTTACCTTTGATGAAAATCAATTACCATTATCACAGGTTTTGCAAGTATTAACAGAATTTGATGTTAAATATTCTCCATCTGCAACTAAACTCGATTTAGCTGAAATTAAATCTCCTGGGTTTTGGCAAAAACAATCTAATTCTATAATTCCTTTAATTGCTGGTTTACTCGTAACAAGAGGTTTAAAAGTTAGTGGCTTTCCAGCAATTTTAGTTTACATGATAGCCGCAGATGGAACTCGGTGGTTAATGGATTCTTTAGAACCGGGTTTGTTGACTGCTGTCATCGGGAAAACTGCCCAAAAATTAACCCAAACAGAAATACCATTACCGGGGTTAACAAAAGTGAATAAAAAATCTACTACCAAAACAACAACACCGGGAAAAATAGATGCTCAAATTGATTATAAAGTTGTACATCAAATTCCGGGGAGAATTCGTTTTCATCTGTCACAAATTGCCCAAGATTCAGCATACTGCAAAAGATTAGAAAAACTACTCAAAACTGATGCAGAAGTTAGCAATTTTCGGGTAAATATTCAAGCAGCATCAGTATTAATAAACTATCACCATCCAGAAACCAGTATCACCCATTGGGTAAACCTGATGGAATTAGCTTTATTAACAGAATTACCACCACCAGAAATAGTAACTCCCACCCCTGAACCTCCAACAGTGACAAATTTATTTGAGGACACAAATATAGATAATATTGATATAGATTTATCAAACTTGTGGACAGATTTAAAACCCGCAATGATGTCTTATTCCTTAGCAGTAATGGCGAACTTTTCGTTATAACAGTTTCACGCTTAACACCAATTTTATATGAGGCTGCACAGAATCATAAAATCCGCCTTTATCTGCGTTTATCTGCGGTCAATTATTCTTGATATCTTATTCTATGCAGCTTCTTAAGAATTTGGTATAAAAGCATTGGAGGAAAAGGAATGGCACAAACAACAGCTTCATTAGGATCAATTCCCCAGGAATTTCCTCTCAAAACTAAAAGTCAAGAAAATGGTAAAGTTGTCAAACTTCCTGTATTGATTAATAACAAAGATAGAAAATCTCAAATATCTCAAATAAGTTATAGCTTTGTTCATGCTATTCCGGGAAGGTTGCGGTTAAAAGTACCAAATTTACAGCATGATGAAAAATACAATCAAAGATTACAAACTTTACTCCAAGCAGAACCATTAATTACAAGTTTTCGCATTAATTCAGCCGCAGCATCTTTAATTATCACTTATCAGATTAGCATCGTTTCTGAAAAGGAAATGCGCTGCTATTTAAATAATTTACTATTAGCTGCTAGTCAAATTATTTCCACTTCTCAACATAGTCCAACTTCTCAACCCCAAGAAAAACCTAAATCTAGTTTATCAATGTCAGCAGTAGCTACAGGTTTAGCTGTCTTAGGAGGTAGTTTCGGTTTACCTATTCCCCCAGTTTTCATAGTTGGAAGTATTGCTGTTGCTAGTTTACCAGTTTTCCAAAGAGCAGTTACAGGAATTGTCAAACAGCGTAAATTTACAATTGACTTTTTAGACTTTTTAGCAATAGTCATTACCACGTCCCAGGGGAATTTTCTCGCACCTGCCCTGATGTTAAGTTTAATAGAAATTGGGGAAAATATCCGCGATCGCACTGCCCGATCTTCCCAACTACAAACATTAGACCTTCTCAGTTCTTTAGGACAATTTGTATGGGTTGAAAGAAACGGAGAAAAGCTAGAAATTGCTATTCAAGAAATCCAAAAAGGTGATATTGTTATTGTCTATCCTGGTGAACAAGTCCCCGTTGATGGCAAAATCATTAAAGGTAAAGCCTTACTCGATGAACAAAAACTCACAGGTGAGTCAATACCCATCTGCAAAACTAAAGGACAACCGGTATTTGCTTCTACCCTAGTACGGGAAGGCAGAATTTATATTGTCGTCGAAAGAACAGGTAATGATACCCGTGCGAGACAAAGTATCAAATTAATGCAAGAAGCACCAGTCCATGATACCCGCATGGAAAACTATGCAACGACAATTGCCGAAAAAGCTGTATTGCCAACTTTGCTACTAGGAATCACAGTATTTACCCTCACACGCAACGCCGCCAGAGCCGCCAGCATCCTGACTTTAGATTTAGCCACAGGAATTAGAGTATCAATTCCTACGGCAGTTTTAGCGGCTCTTAGTTATGCAGCTAAACATGGTGTACTTATTCGCAGTGGTAGAGCCTTAGAACAACTAGCACAGGTTGATACAATAGTCTTTGATAAAACCGGCACACTGACAAAAGGCGAAGCAGAAGTTATTGGTGTCGAGAGTTTCCATCCCGATGTTTCTCCGTTGCGAGTTTTAGCCTTAGCAGCAGCCGCTGAACAAAGATTAACTCATCCGGTAGCAGAAGCGGTAATACGCTACGCGGAAAACCAAGGTGTAGAAATTCCTAACCGCAGTAAGTGGAACTACCAACTTGGTTTAGGTGTAGAAGCCATAATTGATAGTGAAACAGTCTATGTGGGTAGTCAACGTTTTCTACATCAACAAAACGTAGATATGTCAACCTTACCAGCATCAACTCAGGAGGTAGAATCAACAATTTATGTTGCCAGTAATGGACAATTACAAGGTAAAATCAAGTATAGAGATGTATTGCGAGCAGAAAGCCAGGAAGTAATTAATCAATTGCTCACGGTGTCAGAAATAGACGTGCATATTCTCACCGGTGACAACAAGCGAACTGCTAGGATAGTGGCTGCTGAACTGGGAATTTCGCCATCACATACCCATGCAGAAGCCTTTCCCGCCCAAAAAGCCGCTATTGTTCAGCAACTACACGACACAGGAAAAACAGTTGCGTTTGTAGGAGATGGGATCAATGATTCACCTGCTTTAGCTTATGCTGATGTATCCATATCCTTTGGCAATGGTGCGGATATTGCTAGAGAAACAGCAGATGTGGTATTAATGCAGAATGATTTGTATGGTTTGTTAACAGCAATAGAAATTGCCCATCAGACGAAACAACTAATTCAGCAAAATACAGCTATTGTGGCTATTCCTAACTTAGCAGCATTAGCGATCGCTGTCTGCTTTGGACTTAACCCCCTAGCCGCAACCATAGTTAACAACGGTTCTACAGTCATAGCCGGAGTTAACGGTTTACGTCCCATCTTGAAAATGAAGGGAGCAGGGGGAAAGAGATAAAAACGGCTTGCTGCCTTCGTTAAACAAATATTTTCAACTATTTTCAACTGGAGAGTAATAAAAATATGCCTAAAATTACAGACTTAATGGAACACGCTGGTAGACCTCGAATTCTCGTTGGTATTGGTGCAGTATTA
>JBJOKS010000014.1:0-126007 GCA_046045965.1 Cyanobacteriota bacterium
CAGGAGTCAGGAGTCAGGAGTCAGGAGTCAGGAGTCAGGAGTCAGGAGTCAGGAGTCAGGAGTCAGGAGTCAGGAGTCAGGAGTCAGGAGTCAGGAGTCAGGAGTCAGGAGTCAGGAGTCAGGAGTCAGGAGTCAGGAGTCAGGAGGAAAATCCTTTTGTTGTAAGATGTTTTCAGTAAACTCTGTACTTCATTTACCTGAAAAGTAATTATTCCTGACTGACAAACTCCAAATATCCTTTACTTAATTCCTCAACAGCTAAATCATAAAACTGTTTACCATGTTCAGGAGTAGCTAAATCAGGATTTGAACCCATACGGCCATCGGGATAACGGGAACGAAAATCAGCAGCACCATAAATTTTATGTCCACCTGCTACTTCTGCTACCAGAGGGGCTTTTTTAATTGCTTCTGGATAAACGTATTGAGTGACAGCAACTTCACTAGGGGTAGCATGAGAACCTTCTTGATCCCCATACAACTCTTTCGCAAGTTTATATACAGAACCACACATAAACCAATTAGCAATTTGACATTGAACTTTGTGGTAATTATTAATTTGTAAATCTTCTAAATGTGCGTAGGTTTCAGAAAAAGCGGCTTTGAGAGTGGCAATATTTCCACCATGTCCATTAATAAAGTAAAACTTCCTAAAACCCGATTTTGCTAAACAAGTTATATAATCTTTGACTACTAAAATTAAAGTGCTAGGACGCAAACTAATTGTTCCTGTAAATGCTGTATGATGTAATGCCATACCCACATTAATTGTCGGTGCAACCATAGCTTGTGTTGCTTCACCCACACCACGGGATATAGCTTCCGCACAAATAGCATCAGTTCCAATTAAACCAGTTGGTCCATGTTGTTCTGTTGAACCAATAGGAATAATAATTCCCTGAGATTTTTGTAAATAAGTTTCGACTTCTGGCCAGGTGCTAAGATGTAATAGCATTTTATTCTATGTAAATCTATTCTTTCATATATTATGAATGATTTTTGCTTTTTCGTTAAAAACACAGAAATAAAAATTGGAATTCTTTAAATCAGTAAATACATAATAATGAATTTACATATATCAGTAAAATCCTCAAAAATCAAATAATATAATATCTTGCTTAAAAATGCAAATCTTGATACATTAGTTATGTAAGCTTTTATATCAATCATCATGATTAAGCGTTTTTTATCAGGCACTCCTTTGCTTTTGATTTCTGCTCTTTCCTTGGGTTTCTCTATTGCTGCTCCTGATGACGTTCAAGCTCTTACCTTTGTTGATTCTTGGAACTTCAACAGCAGCAACTTTAATTCTAGTCAAGGTAATGGTACACTAACAAGTAATTTCAATTCTATTAACATTGTCTATTTTGCAGGTACAACCATCAATGCTGTGGGTAGTGATCCTGCTGGTCAAGCTCTTGCTCTGCAAGGTGGTACAGCCAACATCAATAATGGTAGAAATATTACACTTCAGTTTAATCTTTCACAATATTCTGACCCAATTCTCACATTTGCAACTCAGAGAACAACTACAGGGTTTAATAATAATGTGATTGAATGGTCTACTGATGGAACTACATTCTCCTCCGCAGGAATTAGCGGTACAAATCCTTATAACCCAGGGACAAGTTTTACCCTACAAACTTTCGATTTCAGCAATGTCAATAACCTTGATAATGCTGCTACAGCTTTCTTTCGCATTACTTTTAATGGTGCTACTACTGCTGCGGGAAATAATCGCATTGATAATATACAATTGAATGCTACTCTCAATTCCACTCCTGTTCCTTTTGATTTCAATTCCACTTCCAGTTTAGTCATTCTCGGAGGAATTTTTGGTTTACGTTACTGGCGTAAACGTCGCTATTTTATGTAAATCAATTCTTTTTTCAAGGGAAGAATCGCAACAAGTTTTGAAAAAAATAATCCCAACAATTTACCCATACTGCAACTTTAGTTGATCATACTCGTTGCGAATCTCCAGACAAGACTAACTGCAAGTGAATAATCAGATGTTTGTTTTCTGAATTATCAAGGCTACCAGAAGACAAAAATCAGACAATATTACCTCTTGATACGTTATTAATCAAAGCAATAATGTTTTTTCACGTCTTTGGTAATTTCCCATGTACAAGACATCCCAGCCGGAAAAGTTACTAAATCTCCTTTACCCATTTTCACTGATTGTCCGCCATCGGGGGTAACAATTACATCGCCTTCTAAAAAGTAACAAGTTTCTTGAGAATCATAAGTCCACGGGAATTTGGATGCTTCTTTTTGCCAAATAGCCCATTTGTATACGCCTAACTGGTTGAGACTCTCTTGACTAGGTTGATGCTCGATCTTAATTTTCATGCAGTCTTTAATCTACTTGTATTTAGCAGTAGGATTGGATATCCTCTCCACACTCATCTACTAAATAACACAATGCACGAAAACGCAAGCCTACAAATTCGTCATATAGTGGATTTAGTTTGCACATTGGAGGAATATGGACGATTTTGCAACCGAAAAACATGATATCGCGTTCAAAGGGACACTGAGCAGGAATCAGTTTGGCGATAAATGTGGCTAATTTACGATTGTTAATTTCGATTTCATCTAACCATTGACGTATTGGTTGTAATAAATTAGATTTATTGCCTGTTTGATGAGTTTCCTCGATCTGGCTAATCAACGTAGGAAAAATGATGGGTTGAGTATTTGTGGTGATCATAGTTCTAAATCCTGTTGTCTTCAGATTGATGAAATTTTGCCACTTTGGCTTATAACTATGCCATTTCTTGCAGGAAAGAATATGCATGGTCTTGGTAATTCCAGGTAAGAGAATTGCAACTAGTAAATCTTACATAGAATCAGCCAGCAGATAAATTCTTTAACTAATTGCTATTTAAACTCACGGTGTGTTGAATAACTGTCCCGTTAAATACAAAATAACAAAGAAATTGTAAAAATGGTATTTCGTTAACTTATTAATAACTGATGTCAAATATTGTGATCCCATATATCAAGCCGAAAAGCTTGGTGGGGAAACTATACAGTGCTACTAATTGTAACTAAGAACTTCAAAATATAGGTTAGGTTCCACTATAACTAGGGTTGACTCATATTCAGCAATGACCTGAGACAATTTTAAATTAGATCTGATCCAAAAAAATGTTTTATACGTTACATAAGTCATCCTAAATATTATCTAACTAGTAGGAAGATATCGTTTGATAAGAACAAACTAATTGACTTGTAAAATTAGCTGATACAACACAAAATATGCTATAATAGTTTTTATATAAAAATAAAAAAATTGACGTAAAAATTAATCTCAGGTGGGCAATGCCCACCTTATGAGTAATCATGTTTTTAGACTAAAAACTATCTAACTTTTTGGTGTTGACAAACTTTGCAAAATATAACTAGATAACTCCAGAAATCCTTCACCTTCAGCGGCAGTAGTTACATAAGCAGGTTGATACTGTAGCTGATTGGCATATTTCATCACATTAGCTACACCTACAGAAATAGGAAAATAACGACTATCAAATAAACTTTCATCATTGGGACTATCACCGACTGTAACAACTTGATTCAGTGAATATTCGGGGAAGTATTCGCGCAATACTTGTAAAAGTCCCATTGCTTTATCTTGCCCTTGAGGTTTGATGTGACATTGGACATTACTGTAAGTAAATCCCCAACCCTCATGTTGACAAATATTACTCAAGTATTGAATTTCATCTGATGTCAAATCAGCAACATCAAATGTCCAATCGGTAATCCGAAACCGATTGTCAACAGATTCCTTGATTTGGGAAAATTGACTTTGTAATTTGGTAAAAGTTGTAGCTAAGTGCTGACGATGTTTAGCTACATCAGGAATCGGTGTTAAAGCTACTGATTCCAACTTATGGGCTGAATAGAACAAACCGCCATTTTCTGCCAATGCACCTGCAACTGGCATCAAGCTACTTAGTCCACTTACCCAACCAGCTGAACGTCCAGTGACTATCAGTACCTGAACTCCGGCTGCTGCTAAATTTTCCAAAGCTTGTAAGAGAGAGGATGTGAATTTACCTTCTTGAGTCAAAGTACCATCCATATCTGTGGCTACAAGACGGATATTCTTCAAGTCATGAGAATTACTAATGTGTCTGGACATATAAAAATCCCAATAAAGGAATATGATGTAAAAAAATATGAACAATACAGGAAATTGATACCAAATATTTGGGCATCCTAAACATTACGAGTAAAATATTTTAATTTGCTAACCATGCTTAGTACAATGTTTCTGGCCCAGTCTTCAGGCGCTAAGACTAAAAAGGCAATCCAACAAGTACCAACTAGTGAGTCTGTGACACCATACTTATTCATGTTTGCCAGTGGAGGGCTGCTGTTAGGACTAATAGCTGTGATTGTTTATGGCAAAATTTTAGTCCACAAATATGAAAAGAAAGTTAAGTTTGAAAAATTTCGCACGCGAGAACTAGAAAAAAAGTTGAAGTTAGCTCTGGAAACCATTCGCAAAATGGAAACCAACCCCGATTTAGTCCACTCGCGGGACTTTAACCTCGATTATCTGCGAATGCGGATGTCTGAGGAGGTATTTCATTTTGCGATTGTTAATCAAATTAAAGTCAAAATTAAAGATAAAATTTCTCTATCATTGCGCCCCGGACAATCTCAACAAGGACAAGTTGGGGTAGCCAGCAGCACAGGCAGACAGGTAGATGAAATTTTTGATGTTGAGTATGAAACCGGTGTTGCTCCCAACATTGTTAAGCGCGTCCTGTTCAGAATTCAAATTCGCTTAATGAAGTTACCCACACAGGCAACTTCTACTACCATTAGCCAGATGATGGATTGTATAGAAACTTACCTTAGCCCCAGAGAAGATGATGATTCATGGCAACCGACAATTCAAGGTCGGATTGTCTATATGCACTGGGACCAGAAGGCTAAACCCACACCTCTGCTTGTCTTGGAACAATCTAATGAAGGGGTAAATGTTACTTTCCGTACTACTCGCCAACCAAATGTTGCTACACCCCCAAACAGACAAACTGGAAGGGCTGGTAACGTTAAGGCTTGAGTGGTGATGACAATATGATGTAATTAGTGAGGCTCTGAAACTTGCAGCCCTACTTTGTGGCTGATAGGTAAGTTTTGGGCATCACGAGTTAACAAACCGTCTTCCATTTCGACGATCCGATCAGCTATATCTAAGATGCGGTTATCATGGGTGACTAATAAAATAGCTGTTCCTTGTTCTTTGGCTAGACGCTGCATAATTTCTACCACATCACGTCCTGATTGTTTATCTAATGCGGCTGTGGGTTCATCTGCTAAAACTAATGGAGGATGATTGACTAAAGCGCGGGCGATCGCTATCCTTTGTTTTTGTCCACCAGATAAATTATCTGGGTAGTAGTTCATTCTTTCTGCTAACCCCACTGCCCCTAGCATTGCTTCTGACTTTTTAATAGCTTCTGATTGAGAAATCTTCTGGTTTAATTCCACTGCCATTTGCACATTTTGTCTAGCAGTTAAGAAACCGAGTAAATTATGAGCTTGGAAAATATAACCTATTTTACGCCGACTCTGTACGAGTTTAGTTTGACTAGAACCAAATAGTTCTTTGCCTAAAAATTTCAGGCTTCCTTCTTGTACAGACCGTAGCCCACCAATCAAGCTCAGTAATGTAGTTTTACCTGAACCTGATGGTCCAGTCATGATCACAATTTCTCCAGCATATATTTCTAGGTTGATATCAAATAAAATTTGTTTTCTCAGCGCACCTCTACCATAGTAATGGTTAATATTTTTAATGGCAATTACAGGTTCTGTGTTGTTCATAATTGGTAATTGGTGATTGGAGGCAGGAGGCAGGAGGCAGGAGGCAGGAGGCAGGAGGCAGGAGGCAGGAGGCAGGAGGTAAATATTTATTTCTCCCCATCTCCCCATCTCCTCATCTCCCCAAACCCTGCCTTAAAAAATATCAGCAGGATCGGCTGAACGTAATTTTCTCATGGCAATTATGCCAGATATAAAACACATTAAAATAGTTAATATTAGTACCATAATAGCGCGATAAGAACTCATGAGAACTGGTAAAAGTGTGGCATCTCTGGCAATTTGGTACAGAAAAAGAGCGCAAGCAAATCCAGGAATATATCCTAAAACTGCTAACATAAAAGCTTCTTGAAGAATGACTGTTAATAAATAGTTTTGTGTATACCCTATGGCTTTGAGAGTAGCATATTCAGATAAATGATCTGTTACTTCTGTATACAAAATTTGATAAACAATTACAGTTCCTACAATAAAACCCATAATTGTTCCCAAAGTGAAAATAAACCCAATTGCAGTGCTAGTTGCCCAATAGTTTCTTTCAAAGTCAATAAATTCTTGTTTGGTTAAAACATTAACATCTGTAGGTAGATAAGTCCGTAAATATGCAGTCACTTGGTTGACATCTGCTCCTGGTTTTAATCTAATTAACCCAATATCAATTAATCCACTTTGTCGGTTAGCAAATATCCGCAAAAAATTGACATCGCTAGTGATTAAATTACCATCTGCTCCAAAGGATGCACCTAAAGTAAATAATCCGGCTACTTTAATGCGTCTTCCTCTCACTTCTGCTGTTACAGTTTTTCCCTGATCAAAATCAGCAGCAATTGGACCATACTCTACTCTAGAAGAACGGTCAAATAATACCACATCAGGCAGTTTCAATTTATTTAAATTATCCTCAACACCAGGCAGATCAAATACATTAAATTCTGGATTAACGCCAAAAGTGAGAATACTGCGAGGGCGACCTGTAACGGGATTTTTCCAACTTGTATAGTCTAAATATAAAGGATGCACTGACTCTACTGCTGGTAAATCTAAAGCTCTATATAATCGCCGTTGGGAAAAAGGTTTCATTGCTAACACAGCATTAGATTGATTGTTAATTAAAACAATGTCACCCTTTAAACTGGTGTGCATTCTGACGTTACTGTAATATAATGCATCCCGAAAACCCAGCTGCATAAACATCAAAATATCAGCAAAGGCAATACCTGATAAAGCCACAGCTAGGCGAGTTTTTTCTCTTGTCAGTTGTAGCCAAGATAGAGGTATTTTCTGAGTCATTTACAACAATTAAAAATAGGGAATAGGGTGTGGGTGTGGGGAAAAAATTAATTCTTTATTAATTCTTTCTTTTTCCTTCTGAATCCTGACTCCTCAATCCTGACTCCTTGCTAACTGCATCAGTGTTAATTTCCACAATAACTTTAGCGTTAGTTAAACCAGAAACTCGCTGACTATATTCTGGAGCAAGAGCGATTTTTACTTCTACAACTCTGGCATCAATATCTGCGGCTGGATCTGTATTCAGCACATCTTTTTTACCGATTTTTCTGCCAATTTCAGTGATATTGCCTTTTATTTGCCCGCTAAATGCGCCGTTATCACTGGTGATGGTCGCACTTTGACCAACAAGAACTTTACCAATACTATCTTCGGGAATTTCGGCAATTACAAACATCTGATCGGTTTGTCCAATTTCTGCAATGCCATTTGCACTCATGACTTCCCCTGATTTGGTGTGAACTTTTAAAATTTCACCTGGGGTTGGTGCTTTAACGTAACTTAATTGCAGTTCGGCTTGGGCTTTTCTGACAAAGGCGATCGCATTGCTAATTTGGGCTTGTGCCATTTGTACATCAGTAGGACGGACATCTAGCAACCTGCTTAATCTAGCTCTTTCTTCGTCGATTTGCCTTTGTAACGTGGACACAGTTTTGTCGCGGGTGGCCGTGGCCTCGATCAGTTGCTGCTGCAAAGTAGCGATAGTTTTGATTTGAGTAGCTCTGGCTTCAGCAATTTGTTGTTGCAATGTTCCTAGTGCTTGTCTCAAACTAGCTTGAGTTTCCCGCAGTTGTTGAGTAGTAGTCACCGCACTCAAACGCCTTCTATCCCTTTCTTGCTGGGAAATAGCCCCTTCTCGGTATAAAAATTCATAGCGTCCGGCATCAACTTGAGCGTTGCGCTGTTCAGCTTGTACCCGGTTAATTGTGGCTCTTAAAGTATCTTTTTGTCCACTGAGTTCGGCTTCGAGACGTTTAATTGTGGCGGTTTGGGCGATTTTTTCCCCACTTAACTCGGCAGCAATGCGGGCAATAGTCGCTTGTTGAGCTTGTTTTTCTCCTTCTAACTGTGCTTGTAAACGAGCAATGACTGCTGATTGAGCTTGAACATCTCTTGGTGAAGCTGCTTTGATCTGGGCTAAATTAGCACGAGATTCTTGTAGTCTGGCTTTTGCTTCTTCGACTGCTGCCATGTTACTATCGCGGCTGTCTAAAATGGCAATAACTTGACCTTGCTGTACTCGTTGTCCTTCTTTTACCAATAGTTGCTGGACTCGTGAACCTGCTGATAGTCCTGAGTTGGGAGCAGCAATTTTAATCACTTCTCCCCGTGGTTCCAATCTGCCTACAGCACTAATACTTTTGGGAGTTGGGGCTATGGATACGGAGGAAGTTAGTTTTTTTAACTGTTCAATTCTGGCTGTTGCTAAGTATCCAGCGGCGATCGCCACTGGTAAGGCTACAGCAATTTTCAACCAAACTTTAGATTTTTCTAGTGCCTGTTCTGTTAACTTTGGCTTCTCAGTCACCCTTGACATGGTATATTGCCCTTCTATCTGATTTGTAATTCGTGGAAGTAAAAAAGCAAATTAGCCTCAGTTGATTTGATAAAATATCAGTTGTAATTGCACACAAAGTTCAGGGAATATTTATGATTATTCCTGACAGAAACCTGGTATAAATTTGGTAGTAATAATCATGCAGATATCTTCTATGATGTAGACTATTACCAAGAGTTTCTACAACCATAGATGGGATGTTTTAGTTGCCAGTTATCAGTATGTTTATTATTTGCTGTTCACTGATAACTGTTTGTTTATTACCTAATGAAAACTAGGGTAATGTGCTACAAAATCTAAAATTGGCTTTTTTCAAATCTCCAATTTGTACAGCCAAGAAAAAACTGAACCATCTTTGTCAAATAGAGCATTACTAAGATCACAAGTTTCCTAAGTTGATGCTTAAGTTTATTGTTAATCTGTGAGCAGAATTACTTGTTTACGTCTAACAAGATAAAGAATATCTTTGGTTTTATCCTGCTAAATTTTGAAGTGCTACTTTTATCCCTACTGTTTTTAGACTCCATTAAACTCTAGTTAAATGAATTCTACATTTATCAATTATAGAAAAACGTAACGGAGCTTACAGATAGGGATGATTGAAAAATTTTTAATCAACATTAATTTTACCTTTTGAGCAACCGCACTGACCATGAAAATAAGAACCACTATACAAGTAGCACTGCAAATTACTAAGAATTTCTACAGCGTTTTCTGCTGTGATATTTTGCGTTATATCTTCAGTCTTAAAGTTACATGATACAACTATTCCCTGATTATTCTGGTAAATCAAATAATACAGTAGTCATGTAATTTTCTGCCCAGTCATTACCAAAAGCTTTTTCTAAAACTCTTCGGGTTTTATCATTCTGTTGTTGTTTTGTACAATAATTATGTTGTCCAGCAATAATTGAGGCTACTTTTTCTGCTCCTACGGGACTAGAGGAAGTTGCTTGAGTACAATGAATCTCTAAAAATTCTTTGACACGCTGGAGAAACATTGATTCTTCTTCCACAGAACCAGGACGAATGAACAAACAAAAATCAGAAAAGATATTTCCCCATTCTGGTAATTCACGAGGTTGGGAAAAGTTAATCTTTGTTAACTGACTCAATCGGGAATTGTAACCGTCTGGTAAGATTCTATCTAAGTTTACAGGAGAAAGGTCAGCGATCGCTGCACTAATTTGACCTCTACCCCCAACTAAATCGCACCCAAACATAGGTATATCATATTCTGGACGGGGAAACATGACACAATGCAAAATATCCAACATATTCCCCACCCTTGCTAGTTCTAAGTGCATTTTACGAAAGTGGGTACTTTGATAGCAGCGGTTTTCTATAATCAGTTTTTCTCCTTCTAGTCTACCTTCTACATATCCCAATTCTGCTGGTAAATGATAGGGTGATAAATCTAAGTGTTGATGCCAAACTGCTTCAATTGTATCAGCTAGTTGACGAATTAGGGGATGTTGTTGTTCACGTAGGGAAGGGGTAGAAGTGGAGGACATAATTATTTGAATGATGTAATTTATGATCTAGTTTACAATTAGTTAGTGCATTCTGTTGTATTGAGAATTATAAACACACAGATTTAATCAACGCTTATTTTCGGGAGGATATTATGCAAGAATCTGTGGTGTATCAAAAAATTATTCGAGAAGGTTTAGAACAGGGAAGACTCTCGGAAGTGAAGTTAATTATGCGTCAGCTTCAACGTCATTTAGGAAAAATAGGTACAGACATTCAAAATCGAATTGTAGATTTATCTTTTACGCAGTTAGAAGATTTAGGAGAAGCTTTATTAGATTTTCAATCTGAAGCTGATTTAAGAAACTGGTTGAGTGAAAATTGTTCTTGAAATTCTCACAACAAACAATTATCATTATTCCCAAAAATCTGTGACTTCATAACCCAATTCTGCTAACATTTGTCTTAGTAATGGTAAACTCAAACCAATGACATTACTATGACAACCTTCGATTTTTTCTACAAATAAACTACCAAAACCTTCTAAAGCAAAAGCACCGGCACATTTAAGAGGTTCACCTGTTGATACATAAGCTGCAATTGCGCGATCGCTCATTTGAGCAAAATAAACTCTCGTAATTTGGCACTTGACAATAGTTTTGTTTTGTGTATTGTCAATCAAAACATGGCCAGTATACAAGTCGCCAAAATTACCTTGCATTAAATTCCAACGAGCGATCGCCACTTCCGCATTTTCAGGTTTACCATAAATGTCACCATTCATAGCTAAAACTGAATCACAACCCATCACCAAAGCCGATGGAAATTGGGAAATTACAGCTTCCGCTTTACACTGCGCTAGTGTTTGTACTAATTCACCTGGTTCAGTCAGTTGTATTTGTGACTCGTCAAAATCACTAGGGCTAACTATTGGTTCTATCCCCACACTTTGCAACAAGCGACGACGCGCAGGAGAAGCAGAAGCAAGTATAAATTGAGGAATGGTCATAGTCAATAATACAGATGATTGGTAATTGATAATAGCTGCTCCCAGTCCCCAGTCCCAGTCCCCAAGCACCTAATTAATACACAGTAAAAGAACTTACCAGTTCATCAATAGTGCGTTGCAGTTTTTTCCACCGCTTTTCTGGTACTGAAGCGTTAAAGGTAAAAAGCTTACCACGACTTACGGCAACACTAGATACATTGTGTCTTTTTTGCTGATTAGGGAGTTTTACCTCATACTCTAGAAGGTAGTATGTTTTACCGTCAACTTCTTTTTGAGCAGCATTGATTAATTCAGCTGAACGGCCAGAATCTATAGGAGCAAGAGCAGCTTTACCTAATTTATATCCTACTTCTGTTGGTGTTCCTAATTCTGTCAAAGTTTTACCGCTAGGAACGGGACTAATCACCACAGAGACGTTTTCTGATACTTCAATTAAATCATGAAATACCACATCTGGTCCGTTGGCAACTTTCACTTGTAACCAACCATTAGGATATAAAAACTGATAACCATCAGCACTATCTATAAAGCTTTTGAGTCCAGCAGCAGCAGCTACACTAGGGTTACTGAGGCTGATACTAAACACTAAAACCAAGATTAACGCAATTCGTTTCCACATTTGACAAAATTCCTTTGGGCTGGAAGCAATATTAAGACAAGGATGATTGCAAGTTTTTATTCTCCCATCAATTGGTACGCTTGAGGCTATGGAGATGATCTTGATGATTTTTGAGACATTAGGGTAATTCCTGAGTGAGATTTAATGAGGTTTAACTACTGACCCGTGCTTCTTGAATAAGAGTGCGTTGGTAGATTTGATGATTTTTAAACCAATGCCAAGTGCGTGCGCGATAATTATTATCTGGACTAATTTGAATCATTTCATATAAATACATATCTGGTGGAAACTGCTTATAACCAAACCACAAAATAATAGTGGAATCATCAATTTCCCAGGCTTTACCTTGAATGCGTTCTGTATCAAACCAGAGTTTTTTATCTTGATATGTTCCTGGAAATTGATGTTCTTCTTTTTTACCATCAGCCCAAGTATAACGATTAATTTGATAGTATGAATAATCGCCATGTTCAGGAAATTGACAACTCAAATGAGATTGATGAACATCAACAATTTTTCCGGTTGTATCAACTAGGGTATAAGTTCCCATCCATTCACCTTGATGACGGGATAAAACAGGCATTTCTAAACGAATATTAGACATAGTTAGTTTGGTAATTGGTAATTGTTAATTGGTAATAGATAGAAAGTTATTCTCCCCTGCTCCCAGTCCCTATCATTTCCCTACTCTTCATCATGAAACCACCAAGGGTCTTTATTGGTGTTAGTTTTAATTAAAAAAGCTTTTTTTCGCAGAAAGCGTTTGAATCCTGCTGCACCCATGCGGGAACCTCCTAAACCGGAAAACTTAAAGGCATTTTTCTCTCCTTCTTGCATCATAGCTGTTAAACCTGCATCATTAATACTAATAGCACCTACATCTAATTGCATACCAATTTCCATTGCTAATTCTGCTGGTTCAGCAAATATAGCAGCACTCAATCCATAAATAGAATCATTTGCTAAATCTATAGCTTCTTCGATGGTAGAAAAAGACATAATGGGCATAATTGGACCAAATGTTTCTTCGGTCATGATTTTCATAAAATGGTGAACATTAGTGATCACTGTAGGACGACACCACCAACCACCACCTAATTCTTCAATTTTACCACCACAATGAATGATTGCTCCTTGAGAAACTGCATCTTGTAAATGTTCATTAATAATTGCGGCTTGGTTTTCAGAAATGATCGGACCAATTTCTCCACTTTCAACAGTTGGATAAGCTAGTTGAAGACGATGGGCTTTAGCAACTAATTGATGATAAAATAGTTCAAATATAGATTCAGCCACATAAATTCTTTCAATTGATAAACATGACTGTCCAGAATTAACGACAGAACCCCATAAAATCGCTGAAGTTGCTAAATCTAAATCTGCTGATTCTAAGACAATAGCTGGATCTTTGCCACCTAATTCTAAGTAAGCAGGAATAAAGTTTTTGGCTGCGGTTTCTGCGACTACTCTTCCAGTTTCCACACTACCGGTAAAACAAATTAAATCTACATCTTCTATTAAAGCTGCACCTGTTTGTCCTGCACCTTCGACAAAATTCAAAGCATCTTTTAAATGGGGAATTGTATTTAATGTTGTTATTAAAGGTCCAACAAAACGGGGTGTAATTTCACTGGGTTTGACTATGACTGCACAACCAGCTAATAAAGCCGGAATTGTATCAATTGTAGATAACAAAAGGGGGAAATTCCAAGGACTAATGACACCAACTAGGGGGTAAGGAACGGCTTTTTGTTGTAATGCAATAAAGGGAATAGATGTATTTTTTGAGGTTTCTTGTAATAGCTGGGGAGCTAAATTACACCATCTATCAATGCTAGATAAAAAAGAATCTATTTCTAAAATTGAAGTTGATAATCTGCCTGTATCATTTACTAAAGCATCTGTGAGTGGTTTGCGATTAGATAATATGACTTGTTTCCATTGCTGTAGTGCTTCAATTCTACCTTCAATACCGATTTCTTGCCAAGGAATTTGTCCCCTACGAAGTCGATGACATTGCTGAGAAAGCAACTTCGGGGGTGGGGGGATGATGACATAATCAAATTTACCTGTGCGGGGGTTACGAACTTCGATTGGTTTTGACATTGGAAAGAGGGAAAAAGAAATTACTTATTGTTCAAATTATCCCTAATTTGGTGAGACGTTCAATAGTTTCTTTTTGGGTTTGAATGAAATGTTTACGGTCTATTTTTCCATCCTGCATGGTGTTAGGGGGGTAAAAGCTGGAATTACTGTAACTTTCAGCGTAGAGTTCAAAACGTTGACGAGAGAGCAAATTATTTAAACCTGGTCGTTGGCGATCGCTCCTTAATCCTGTTATATTAATTTCAGCAAAGGCTACCATACTTTCACCTGCACCTGTTTCTGCTAATACGATACCCCGATAATCAATAATTTTAGAACCACCGTCTACAGAAGCAGCAGGAATAGAACTATTAACTATACCTGCTGTATTAACTGAAATGACATAAACCATATTTTCCACACTACGGCTAATTTTAGCAGCATCTTTAGGGGTAATATTTTTACTATAAACTTCTGATGTCGGATGTAATAAAATTTCTGCACCGCGCATTGTTAAACAACGAGCAACTTCTGGATATAAAATTTCTTCTGATGCTAAAGCTGCTAAATTGCCAATTTCTGTTTTTGCAACGGGGAAAACTCCTTCTAAACCATAACATTCCAGGTATTTATCCCACACATCATGGGGTGTAGGTGCAAACATGGAATTTAAGCGACGGTAGCGTAAAATAATTGAGCCGGATGGATCAATAATAAAGCAAGTTTGAAAATATAAACCTGGAAAATTTTGATCTAATTCATAAGCATTACCAGCTAAAAAGATTTTATATTTTTGAGCTATTTTACCAAGTGCTTCATATTCAAACCCGGACATTTCTAAACAAGCTTTTTCTCTCCATTCTTCTAGAGATTCTCCCATGGGAAAACCTGTGAGAAAATATTCCGGGAGAACAATTAAACGACAGTCAGAACCTATAAAAGCTAAACTAGCAGCAATTTGATTTTCTAAACGTTGAATGGTATTTTGAATAATTAAACGAGCTTCAGTTGGACTTGCTTGGTTGACTGCATGACAAGTTACTTGTAATGCTAAAGCGCGGAATGAGTCGAGGTAGTTACTGTTATTGGTCATATTTTGGTAATGGGTAATTGTTAATAGGTAATTGATGACTTTTCTCAGTGTCCTCTGTGTCTCTGTGGTTCGTTTAAGAAACAGTTAATAACTCAAATAGGATGAAAATAGGATGAAAATAGGATGACTAGATGGAAGTTTATATTTATATTATGTTTATATAATGTCTATATAATCAATCCCTTCGCCAAAATCAAAAATATCTTGATTTGTAGGTTGGGTTGAGGAACGAAACCCAACAAATACGTTGGGTTTCACTTCGTTCAACTTTTCCAAAACTTGGCATAAATTAACCGTAAAATTTGCAAAATTAAAGATATGCGAGATTGAGGTATTATTTAAAATGTTAACTGTGTGATTGATTTTATGTCAACTGCTGAAAAATTGCGGGAATTACTCGCAGGTTCGGAAATTATCGTTATTCCCGGTGTCTATGACTGTTTGAGTGCAAAACTGGTTGAAAAAACGGGTTTTCAGGTTGCTGCTACCAGTGGTTTTGGTATTGCTGCTTCTACCTTGGGTTTACCTGACTATGGTTTTCTCACTGCTACGGAAATGTTTTACAGTGTAGGACGGATAACACAATCAATTAATATACCCTTAATTGCAGATTGTGATACTGGTTATGGTAACGCTTTAAATGTGATGCGGACTGTAAAAGATGCGGTACAAATTGGGTTAGCAGGGATAATTTTGGAAGATCAAGAATGGCCTAAAAAATGTGGTCATTTTGAAGGTAAGCGAGTTATTTCTATGCAGGAACACACGGGAAAAATTCGTGCTGCTGTGGAAGCAAGGGGTGATAGTGGTTTGGTAATCATTGCTAGAACTGATGCACGCGCACTTTTGGGTTTGGAAGAAGCTATTCAACGAGGAAAATCTTACATCAATGCAGGTGCAGATGTGTTATTTATTGAAGCACCTCAATCTGTGGCAGAATTAGAAATCATTGCTAATTCTTTTCCTGATATCCCGTTAGTTGCTAATATTGTGGAAGGTGGAAAAACACCGGAAATTACAACAAAAGAATTACAAAATTTAGGTTTTAAAATTGTCTTTTTTCCTTTGACTGCGCTGATGGTTGTTACTGAAGTAATGAGTAATTGTTTTCAACATCTAAAAGAACAAGGAAGTACAACTAATTTATCCGGTTTGATGAATTTTCAAGATTTTCAAGAATTGATGGGTGTTCCTGAATATCTGCAAATTGAAAAGGAATATCAGCAGTAAATAGGTAATTGGTGATTGGTTTGTTAGCAATTTTTAGCTAGGATGAATTTATGTCAAATTTAACAACAGCTTTGAATCGAATTTTAGATTGGTTGCAATTACATAAACCTGATGATGCAGCAGGGTTTTTACCGGGTTTATCTTTAGAAGAAATCGAAGAAAAAGTTAAAGTTTTACCTTTTCGTTTACCTCAAGCAGTATATGAACTTTATCAATGGGGTAATGGTTCATCAAATGAGGAAATGATCTTTGTTTATCACTATTTTTTAAGTTTAGATACTGCTATAGAATTAGCAATACCAGAAAAGGATGATTATTGCTTAAATTCTGTGATTTTCCAGCAGTTTCGTCAAGAGGATGGTAAACCGCGTTATGTATTTCCTCTGTTTGAATTTGAAGGAGAATATTTTGCTATTTCTGTAAGTTCAGAACTACAAGAAGATGCTGCTATTTATTTGATTTTTCATGATCAAACTTTAGCTTTTACTAGCCTCAGTAATATGATGCTGACAATTGCAGAATGCTATGAAACTGGAGTTTATTCCCTAGATAGTGAAGAAGAGTTTAACTGGGATATTCAAAAATTTGGTGTCATCCGTCGTCAGTATAACCCTGAAGCTGCAACCTGTATCTATGCAGGTGAATAGATATTCTAACTAAGATGAATTTGTTTATTACTAAGATGTCAACAATAATTAAACGCAGATGGACGCAGATAAACGCAGATGAAAACGTAAGGATTTAGCATAGCATTCAGATCCCCGACTTCTGGCAAGAAATCATAATTTATTGATACGATTAAATAAAGAAGTCGGGGATCTTACCCATCGATTTATTAAACTACCTGAATCTTGAACATAAAAACAGATAAATTCATGATATTACTGATTTATTGAGGAAGTGATTGATCTAAATATTTAGATACATATAAGTTTTTTAAAACTGGATTTTAGCAAAAAAGATTTTTACCCTCATTTTCGCAATAAGCCCTGGCTATTATCAATATTATTGACATCATTCTCAATAATTTAACGAGTTTTGGTTTTTTCAGCGATTGATATTGACATATACTTTTTTTCTGGTACTATATATGTAAGATCCAAGGGATCTATATATCCTCTAAGGAATAACTGAAATTACTCTACAACTGCATTTCTTTTAAAGTATTCACCAACTTATTAATATGCTCTTTTTCATGGGTTGCCATGATTGTAATTCTGATGCGACTGGTAGGGACAGTGGGTGGACGGATCGCAGGTGCAAAAATACCCGCTTCTTTCAGATGCTTTCCTACTGTTAAAGCTGTAGCAGCATCAGGTAATGGAAAACATAATATGGGAGATTGGGAAGGTAGAATTTTTAGATTAGGTAAATTTTCTGTTATCAAACGTTTTAAATAATCAACATTTTCCCATAGTTGCTGTCGGCGTTCTGGTTGTTGTTGTACTATCTTAATTGCTGCTAAGGCTGCGGCTGTGTCTGCTGGTGACAAGGCTGTGGTATAAATCCAACTGGGAGCGCGGTTTCTTAAAAAGTCAATTAATTGATGACTTCCCGCTACATATCCGCCTAAACTTCCCAAAGCTTTGCTTAATGTACCTATTTGAATTAACTCTCTACCTGTACAGTCGAAATGCTCCACACAACCAGCACCTGTTTTTCCCACAACTCCGGTAGCGTGTGCTTCGTCTATCAGCAGCATACAACTAAATTTTTCAGCTAAATTTAGCAGTTCTGGTAAAGGACATAAATCACCATCCATGCTAAAAACGCTGTCGGTAATTATTAAACAACGTCTGTGATTTTGACGTTGTTGTTGTAATTTTGCTGTTAATTCTTTGATGTCACAATGACGATATTCTGTGATAGTTGCACCGCTAAGAACTGCACCGTTTTTTAAACTGGAATGGTTATATTGATCTGATAATATTAAATCTCGTTTTCCGACTAAGGCAGTAATTGCACCTAAATTTGCTAAATAACCTGAACTAAAAACTACTGCATCTTCTGTTTGTTTGGTAGATGCGATCGCCTGTTCCAATTCCCTGTGTAATTCTCTATGTCCGCTGAGTAATCGAGAACCTGTACTACCAGTACCGAATTCTTGAATAGCTTGAATTGCGGCTTTTTTTAAGCTTTCATCTGCTGCTAATCCTAAATAATCGTTACTTGCGAAATTAATCACCTTTTGCCCAGATAACAGCACATTTGCACCGGGAAGACTGTTAATTGTTTGTACAGAACGATACCAGTCAGCCCGATGAATAGTTGTTAATGATTCCTGTATCCAAGCGTAAGGATTATTCATTTTGGATTTTAGATTTTAGATTTTGAATTTTCTAATTCCCAAGTCCCAATTTTCAACCAGTAACTACTTCATTGCTACTCAGATGTGCGATCGCTTGTTTGATCCAATCTTCCACATAAGCATCTTTAGGTAAACCGATATTTTCGCTAACGACGTGCAGAGCGTGACTAACTTCATGGGCAGTATATCCCAAAGCGAAGAGAGTCATTTGCACCTCTTCCAAAATTCCTGGTGCTGGACCACCTGTAGCCACGAAGAACCCTGCTGATTTACGCCACTCAATCAATTTGCTTTTCAGTTCTAAACATAAGCGTTCAGCGGTTTTCTTGCCCACTCCAGGAGCTTGAATTAAGATTTGGGTATTAGCCGCAATAATCGCTTGCACTAACTCTGGTAATTCCAAAGTGTCCAAAAGAGCGATCGCTAAAGCTGCACCAATTCCACTTACAGACAACAGGTGACGAAATAAATCCCGTTCTGAGGGGGAAGAAAAGCCATAGAGCATGGGAACTTCTTCCCGAATTTGGTAATGGGTAAAAATTTGTACCACATTTCCAGTATTTGTTAATTGGTTAGCTAGGCGTTGGGGAACTTGTAAATCATACCCCGTGCCATTGACTTCTAAAGTCAGAATCGTGCGATTGGCGCTAACCGTTTGCACACCAGCCACTATACCTTTAAGATAGCTTATCATTCTAGGAAACCAAAGTATTTGAGTCCTTCTATAATCCCCGCCGCACAAAAGTTTTGTGCTAGGTAACGGTAGTCAGCAGGGTTTTGATTGTGCCATTGTAACAACTCTGGACGAGCATTACCGACAATGATTCCCCGTTCGTTACCTACTGCGAATAAAGCAATATCATTACCTGAATCGCCACAAACAACAGTCTGCTCGGCTGCAAATTCCCACTTTTGTCGTAAAAATTGCATTGCTTGACCTTTATCGCTGGTATGGGGTAAAATGTCAAGGTCTATTCCGCTACTATAAATTAATTTTATATTTAGTTGGGATTTTTGCAATTCTGCCTCAAGTTTTGGTAATATCCCAGAAAACTCGGCTTTAAGGAAGAAACTGACCTTAAAAGGGCGTTGTTCTGATTCTGGTTGCAGAACCAATTCAGGAAATTTCTGAGTAATAGCAAGTATAGTTTCCCTTTGCCATCCGGGGGAGAGAATTTCTGACCATTCGGGATCTGGAGTGTCGCTACCATCGAGATAAATTTCCGTACCGACAGATAAAACCAGTGCGTCTGGGGAGAAGAGATTTTTTGCCTGTTGTAATTCTCGATAAAAAATAGGCGATCGCCCTGTAGAATAAACTATTTTTGTACCATGTTGTTGACGATGTTGTTGGAGGCGATCGCTCAATTCTCCCAAAGCCTGATCATCGCCTACTAGGGTATTATCTAGGTCGGTTACAAATAAAAACTTAGTCACAGCAATATCCTCAATTTGTGTGAATGTTGGCATCAATACTCTGAAAGATTACCGCAAACTGAGGCAAAGTTTACATTTTTCTCACACCCAGAACCCCAACTTCTCAAAGAAGTCCGCGATTTACACGAGGTATAATTAAAATAACGCTATTGAATAAGTGAAGAAAAATATTGAGTGAGAATTAAACATAATGCAATAGTCAATCGAGAATGGAATCTTTTTGGTGACATTTTTGGTTTTGCTTCCCCGTTAACTAATTCATAGGTGATATCCTCTTCTGGCAGGTTGAGAAATTCTTGTAGTGTCAGTTGATTTTTAATAGCAATCATAAATTTGTCTGAATCAGGATATCCAGGATTTTAGGATTTACAGGATGTTGTTTATCTGCGTTCATCCGCGTTCATCTGCGTTTTACTTTTGATGTTTTTTTATTCGTTATTATTGTTAGATTATTTTTTTAACGAACCACAGAGGCGCAGAGAAGCCATTGCGTTGGGCGGGTTTCCCGACTTGAAGCAACTGGCGCGACACAGAGATAAAATTTCAATTTACTAAAGTTTAGATGTCTGATTTTTTTAATCTTTATTATATCAAATGTGGGTTATTTTTGAGAATATCAAATAACATCCTGTACATCCTGATTCAGACAAAATCAAGTCCTCAACTCAATACTTTTCGGTTAAGCCCAAAAAATATAATGATGTAGGTTGGGTTGACGATAGGAAACCCAACATTTACAAGGGTTTGTTGGGTTTCACTTTGTTCAACCCAACCTACGAAAACTCTTAACCGAACAGTATTGGTCCTCAACTTTCATCATGATACAAATATTTGAGTAGGGATAAAGCGTGTTGCTAAACCCCTACGACAAATTTATTGATCTAAATCAGGATTCAATACTTTTCGGTTAAACTCAAAACAACGAAATCACGTAGGTTGGGTTGTTCGCGTTAGCGTTGCGAAGCAATGGAACGAAACCCAACGTTTACAAGGGTTTGTTGGGTTTCACTTTGTTCAACCCAACCTACAAAAATCCTCGACAGCAGTGCGAGTTGGCATTCCATAACTTCACCTGTAGATATAGACAAAAGAATAACTCCACACCTTGATAACTTTTCAAAAGTGAGGGGTTTCTATTTTCCTGACTCTAATTGTCACCAATCACCAATCACCTAAACCTCACAATTCAACTCATCTGCTTTTTGGCTAAAACGGCGATTTTCTCGATAATCTACCCGACAGTCTATAACAGCAGGGACATCTTGAATTAAAGCTTCTTTAAGGACAGGAATTAAATCAGTTGCAGACTCAACGCGATAGCCTTTTAAACCCATACTTTCAGCTAATTTAACAAAATCAGGATTACCAAAATGCACAAAAGCAGAGTTACCTTTTCCAAATTGATTTTCCTGTTTCCACTCAATTAAACCATAGCCACCATCATTAAAAATTAAGGTGACAAAAGCAGTACCTACCCGCAAAGCGGTTTCCAATTCCTGACAGTTCATCATAAAACCACCGTCACCAGTTACAGCAACAACTTTACGATTTGGATAAACTAATTTAGCAGCTAACGCCCCAGGAATAGCAATTCCCATTGCTGCAAAACCATTAGAAATAATGCAAGTATTGGGACTATGACAATGATAATGTCTAGCCATCCACATTTTATGAGCGCCCACATCAGAAATTACAATATCATCGGGTCCCATTACCTGCCGCAAATCATAAATTAACTTTTGTGGTTTAATGGGAAAACCATCATCCTTAGCATATTGTTCATAATCAGCGCGAATATTAGAACGTAAACTAATAGCATAAGGTGCAGGTTTACTTTGACGATCTGCAAGTTTTAAAATTTCATTGAGTGAATCAGAAATATCGCCAACCACTTCCACTTTAGGAATATAACTACTATCAATTTCGGAAGAAGTTGCTGCAATATGGATAATGGGAATAGTGCCTTCAGGATTCCATTTTTTCGGAGAAAATTCAATTAAATCATAACCAATTGCTATGACTAAATCTGCATGATCAAAACCGCAAGTGATGAAATCTCGTTGTTGTAATCCTACAGACCATAAAGCCAAAGGATGAGTATAGGGAATGACACCTTTACCCATGAAAGTATTCACAACAGGCAGATTCATCTGAGTAGCAAATTGCGTCACTGCATCACTAGCTTGGGCGCGAATTGCCCCATTTCCGACTAAAATGATCGGATTAACGGCTTGAGAAATTGCCGCAGCCGCAGCGCGAATACTGGCAAAAGAAGCATAGGTTTTTTCGCTATTATCCTTATTTAAAGGTTTGCCTTCTACGGGCATGGCAGCGATATTTTCTGGTAAGTCAATGTGAACAGCACCAGGTTTTTCTGTTTGCGATCGCTTGAAGGCTTTTCTGACTACTTCTGGTGTAATACTCGGTCTAACTATCTGTTTATTCCACTTAGTAACCGGGGCAAACATAGCCACCAAATCTAAATATTGATGGGACTCAATGTGCATTCTATCTGTTCCTACCTGTCCGGTAATAGCTACTAATGGCGCACCATCCAGGTTAGCATCTGCTACACCAGTCATTAAATTTGTCGCCCCTGGTCCAAGAGTAGAAAGACAAACTCCTGCTTTACCAGTTAACCTACCATAAACATCTGCCATGAAAGCAGCACCCTGTTCATGACGAGTGGTAATAAATTGAATTGACGATTTTTTTAAAGCTTCTAAAACATGGAGGTTTTCTTCACCAGGTAAACCAAAAACATATTGTACACCTTCATTTTCTAAACACTGTACTAACAAATCAGCAGTATTCATTTGATTTCCTCAAAGTAATAATTAAAGGGAACAGGGAACAGGGAACAGGGAACAGGGAATAGGGAATAGGGAATAGGGAGTAATTTTACCAATTACCAATTACCCATTACCCATTACCCATTACCTCACCCAAACAGTCTTGATATTCACAAATTCATGAATACCTTGAATACTCAACTCTCGACCATATCCAGAACGTTTAATTCCCCCAAAAGGTAAACGGGGATCAGACTTAACCATGCTGTTAATAAATACTGCGCCGGCTTCAATTTCTTGAATGAGGCGATTTTGTTCTGTTTCATTATTTGTCCAGGCACTTGCACCCAAACCAAAGGGTATATCATTAGCTAATTGGATCGCTTCATTAATATCACGAACTCGGAATAATAAAGCCACTGGACCAAAAAATTCTGCTTGGGCAATAGGATGTTCTACAGGGATTTCTATGATAATAGTAGGTGGGTAAAAATTGCCAGGACGATCTTTTAAAGCATTTCCACCTGTGAGGACTTTAGCACCACTTTCTACCGCAATTTTCACCTGATTTTCTAAATCTTGGAGAATATCGGGTGTTGCTAATGGTCCAATATCTGTATCCTCAGCAAAAGGATCGCCGATTTTCAGATTTTGGAATTTTGCTAATAGCATTTTTTCAAACTGATCGGCAATTGTTTCAGCAACAATAAACCGTTTAGCTGCTATACAAGATTGACCATTATTGATCATTCTGGCTGTAACTGCGGTGGCTAATGCTAATTCTAAATCAGCACTTTCTAAGACTATAAAAGGGTCGCTTCCCCCTAATTCTAAGACGGTTTTTTTAATTTGTTTACCAGATGCAACAGCTAAAGAAGCACCGGCTGGTTCACTTCCTGTCAAAGTTGCTGCTTTTATCCGGTTATCAGCCATTAAATCTGCTACTTTCGCAGCACCAATTAATAAAGTTTGAAATACACCTGCGGGAAAACCTGCACGGTGAAAAATTTCTTCTATTGCTAAGGCACATTGGGGTACATTAGATGCGTGTTTGAGTAACCCCACATTGCCAGCCATTAATGCTGGTGCTGCAAATCGGAAAACTTGCCAAAAAGGAAAATTCCAAGGCATGACGGCGAGAATTACGCCCAATGGCTGATATTTTATGAAGCTATGACTAGCATCGGTTTTAACTGTGACATCAGCTAAGAAGCTGGCAGCATTTTCAGCATAATAACGACAAACGAGGGCGCATTTTTCCACTTCTGCGATCGCAGATTTATAGGTTTTACCCATTTCTAGGGTCATGATTTTGGCAAAATCAGCCTTTTCTTGTTCTAAAATATTTGCTGCTTGGAGTAACCATTGCGATCGCTCCTCAAAACTCGTTTGACGATACTTCTCAAAAGCTTGCTGTCCTAATTCCACTTTAGCCGCAATTTCCCCATCTTCAAGCGGCTGAAAGATTTTCAGAGTTTCCCCAGTGGTAGGATTAATCGTGGCGATAGCCATTACCTGACCTCCCCTTAAAAACTAACTTCAGGTAGCTTCCTAGTCTTACACAGATTTATCATAGAGGCTACCATCAAAATTTTAGTATTTCAATTGTGAAAGATTTGCTTAATATTAAGAATTTGCAACTTGCAGAGAAATTAATTATACTATTAAATCATCATATACTTAAACCAAATATTAGTAATTAATGAAAAACTGACTCCTGATAGCGTGGCGTGGCGTAAGCCATATTCTGCTTTAATTCATTTTCGTCTGATAAACCTTAATAACTCTATCAATACCTTTAAAACGATGATCTCCCATTTCCTGAAAATCAGACTTTTGTAAGAGCATTCTGTAGGTGGTCTCACTAATAACACATTCACCGGGAGGACAAATTGGCTCCATTCTAGCGGCCAGATTAATTGTTGCGCCTAAAGCTGTATAATCTAACCTTTGAGAACTACCCACATCACCAACTACAGCTTTACCACTATTAACAGCAATACGCAATTGTAAAGGTTCCTGCCAAAAATGATTAGCATTTAAACGTTTCAGACGAGAGAGCATTCCTTTAGCAGCAGCAACAGCACGATCTGCATGACCTGGTTGTGGTTCAGGAGCGCCAAAAAAAGCCATAATACAATCACCAATATATTTATCTAAAGTACCACCATAAGCAAACACTTCTTGTAACATTTCCTCAAAAAAATTATTTAATAATTCAGAAATTTCTGTAGGTGTGAGTCGTTCAGATATTGCCGTAAAGCCTACCAAATCAGCAAACAAAATACTGATTTCACATTCATTAGGAGGTAAACGCCCGTCGGGAAAACCTCTCACTCCTATTAACTGTTGTACAACTCCCGGAGAATGATAACGTTCTAAACGTTGACGAATTACCTCCTCACTTTTGAGTTTATCTACTAATAACCAACGTTGCACACTGGAGGCAACCAAATTTGCTAAAGCGGAAAAAAAGCTGAGTTCTTCTTCACCATTATTTTCCCAACGGGAAGGATAAAAATTAGCATCCGCATAGAGAACACCAACCACTTTATTTTCATCCCATAAAGGTACTGCCATTGCACTCATAATACCTTTAATTAAAATACTTTGTTCACTTGAAAAACGTTCATCAGAACGGGTATCAGCACTTTGAATAGCCACTTTATCAGTAAATACTTTTTGACAAATACTGCGACTAATCCAATTACCTTCCGTGGTCAAATTTGCCTTCTGGGAACTATTTCTAGTGGCAGAGTTCATTAACTGCAAATGACCAGAACCATTAACATCAATTAATAATGCCAAGCGTTCAATTCCATCAATATAACGAAAAACTACCTGTTGCACCTGAGAAAAAATTTCTTCAATAGATGCCGCTGCACAGAGATTTTTAGCTATGTCTACCAAATCTTTTAAACGAGCAATAGTTTTCTCTTTATTATTAATGCCATGAATGTCACTAGCGTCTATCCATTGTTGTTGCAGTTCTTTCACATTCCGCAGAATTGTAACTTGCTGATTATTAGTTTCCGAACTTCGTAAATATTGAGATCGTGACTTTTCAATATTAGTTGAGAGAACCACTACCAAACTGATATTACCCAGCCAAATAACATCACCATCACGCAACTCTTGGACCGAAGTCACAAGTTTTTGATTTACTTGAGTTCCATTTTTACTACCCATATCCTCAATAGTCCACGCATTATTAACGGTTTTGATGATGCGGGCGTGTCTGCGGGAAACTCCCCCAAAAGGTAAAAATAAGTCGCATTCTGGCAAACGACCGATCATAAATACATCTTGCGTCACTGAAACCTCTGTTTCAGTATTACCCTCTTTTAAAAGTAGTGTGAGTTCAGTCATGAGCGTAATACATCCATACTGGAAGTTGGGAACACAAGTATCAAGGCTAACTTTTTAAGACCTACGCATCAGATACCAGATATCCGGTTGCTCAAAACTAGTTATGGTAATAAACCAAGTTTTTTGGTGTAAGTCCTAACTTAACCTTTTTTTATAATACTGTTAAGAGCCATAAAAATAATCAATTTGTATGAAATATTACAAAACTCTTCTATACTCTACATAAATTATTACTGATTTAGTAGTGAATTTTACTAAAATCAAGGCGATCTCTTTAGAGAAAATTTATAAAATCTTGATAGGTAATTAACAATAATACTGTACATATATGTAGATAAATAACAGCCAGCTGGTTATATTATGAATATTCAAAAACACAAATTTTGATTAATCGTTCAGGAACTTAATTGTCATACTGCAAGCGAATTAGTAATTGATTCCATGAACTGTAGGAACTAAGACCTTTGATGGATTTACTCTCGATTTTTGCAACTCTCTCATTCAGTTTATGCGAGAGATGTTTAGATGTTATTGGTTGAAATATTCGTAGTCTTGGTAGTCGTAATCTTGGTATTCTCACCCTTGGTATTCGTATCCGTCTCCACCGATATCTTTTGATTGGTAAAAATCATTTTATCCTGCCAGATGTCATCACTTTATCTATGAGGAAAAAGACAAATTTCAGCAGGAAGGACAGGAAAATGATCTGGACAAGTATTAGAATTAGAACTGCCATGATGAGTTAAGTAGTTATTTATTTCATTCATCATGTAGCACTAATTTCTTTTAGTTAAGTGATTTAGATCATGACGCGATAGATAAAGTGGAAAATCATTATTAATTGAGAGGTGGAATTTCCAAAGGTATATTACCCAAAAATCCTTTACGAAAATCAGTAATTAAAGTTCTAGCAGCGCGTTCTACATCTCCTTTGTAACGATGTTCTGCTAAAACTTGTAAATATGCTTCCCCAGTGTGAATGATAGAATCAACTTCATAACGTGAAAGTAATGGGTGCGATGGTAACAAATGAGGATGTGTTTCTTGCAGTTCATTTAAGATATCTACAAAAGCTGCGGCTACTAATTGATTATCATAAGATGCTTCCCCGATATCATCGCAAATCGCTAATTTGATGGCTGCGGCTTGATTATCTATTCTAGAGGGAATAACACCAGGTGCATCTAGTAATTGTAACTGTTCAGAAATTCGCACCCAACGCAGTTGACGAGTTACACCGGGACGCGCTGCACTTTCAACAACTCGCTTACCAATTAGACGGTTAATTAATGCTGATTTTCCCACGTTGGGAAAACCAATAACGACTGCACGAACTGGACGGGGTAACATTCCCCTATCTTTTCTGCGTTGATTCAATTCTACCCCAGCTGCTTGCGCTGCTTTGGCTATGGCTGCAATACCTTGACCATGTTGAGCATTGGTAAAATAAGGGACTTGTTCTTGGCTTTTAAACCAATTTTCCCACAGCGATCGCACTTGAGGCGATATCATATCTAAACGGTTAATTACCAACACCCGCGACTTACTCCCCACCCATTCATTCATTTGCGGATGGTTTGTAGTTAGGGGAATACGTGCATCCCGTACTTCTAATACCACATCGACCCGTTTGAGCTGTTCTTTGAGATTTTTTTCAGCTTTGGCAATGTGACCGGGATACCATTGAATGAGATTTAATTTGTAGTTTTGTGTTATTGACATTGGGGACTGGGGACTGGGGACTGGGGACTGGGGACTGGGTTATTAGTTTTTTACTAATGACTAATGACTAATGACTAATAACTATTGACTTTGATGTAAAATTAAACGGTTGCCGTCGGGATCATAAGCGTAAATTTCTCTACCGTGGGAAGCTGTGGAAATTTTTCCAGCTGGGGGATAGCCTAAAGATTGCAGGTGAGTGATGGCATTTTCTAAATTACTCACTTCTAAACATAAACTTAGCGGACTTTTGCTATTGACTGCAAATTCTGATTCATTATTTTTTTTTGGTTTGAAAATACCTAAACTGAGGTTAGAGATTTGAAACTCAGCATAAACATCGGGAATCAGGTTTTTGGGTTTTTGTTCTAGAATTTGAATATAGAATTTTACCAACTTATCAAAATTCACCGTGGCAATGGTGACTAAAACATTATTATACTGCATATAGCAATCCTATTTGATTTATGAATGGCGTTTTTAAAACGAACCGCTCCAGACGCAGAGAGCGCAGAGGTAGAGAAAAAGAGGTGTTCATATCTTATTTAGGATTGCTATATATAGAATAATTCGTGATTTTTAATTATATCATGTTCTCGGTTCTCGTTCCCATACAGAGTATGGGAATGAATTTTAAAGGGTGTGCCTTTATTAATAGCAGAGTCAGAGTCTCTGTGATAGCATTCCCAGTCTGAGACTGGGAACGAGATATTATGCTACTCAATTAAAAATTTTTCTACACATCTGACAAACATTTCTACACCCATGACTAAAGCTGTTTCATCAAAATCAAATCGCGGATGATGATGGGGATAATTTAACTTTTTCTCTGCATTTGCAGAACCTAAAAAGAAATAACAACCAGGAACTTCTTGCAGGAAAAATGACATATCTTCTCCTCCCATTGTTTGGCATTCTGGGACAATACCCAAGGGTGTTTCTATTACTTCCTGAGCAACAGAACGTACTAATTCTGCCATTCCTGAATCATTAATTACTGGGGGATACAAATTAATATAATCTAATTCAAATTTAGCGCCATGAATTTGACAAACTCCGGCGATAGTTTGCTCAATTCGTTGTTTAAAAAAACCTGCTAACTCAGGATGAAAATATCTGACAGTACCACCCATTTTCGCCGTATCTGCGATGATATTTACTGCTGTACCTGCGTGTAATTCTCCCACTGTTACTACTGCTGAATCAATGGGATTAACGTTACGTGATACGATAGTTTGTAAGGCGTTAACAATTTGGGCTGCTACTACAATAGAGTCTATGGTTTGTTGAGGTATCGCTCCATGTCCACCTTTACCGAAAATGGTGCAACGAAATAATTCTACAGCTGCCATTAATGCACCTGCACGCACTCCCACTGTTCCCAAGGGTAAATTATTCCACAGATGTAAGCCGATTATGGCATCAACATCCGGGTTTTTGAGTACCCCTGCTGCTATCATTGGTTTTGCACCACCAGGACTTTCTTCTGCGGGTTGGAAGATGATTTTTACTGTCCCGCTGAAGTCTTGACGATGTTGTTGAAGGTAATATGCTGTACCAAGAGCGATCGCTGTATGTCCATCATGTCCACAAGCGTGCATCACTCCATCATGTTGGGAACAATAGGAAACTTCATTTTCTTCTTGTATAGGTAAAGCATCTATATCAGCACGGATACCTAAAACTTTACCATGCTCAGATTTTTTACCTTTGATAATAGCAACAATGCCAGTTTCAGCGATACCTGTTTGATGTTCTATTCCCCAACTTTGCAATTTTTGAGAAATAAATTCAGCTGTTAATTTTTCTTGAAAACCTAACTCTGGTTTTTGATGTATATGTCGTCTCCATTCCACTAATTGCGGTTGTAAAGCGCGAATTTGCAACCGTACATTAGCAAGATTTTCAGTAGCAGAATGTGGAATAGTAGAAACCATAATCGGTAATTGGTAATTGGTTAGTTATTATTATTCCCCTGTTCCTTGTTCCCTGTTCCCTGTTCCCTGTTCCCTATAAAGATAATATTTCCCAATCTAAATTAGATCCAACTTCGGCTAGTTGTTCTAAGTTATTAGGTGCTTCTAAATAAGGTAAACAACCTAAAACGGGTATGTGAGTAAATGATTGAATTAACTCCGGTGGTGTTAAATCAGCTATTTCCTCATCAAACCGGGGTTGTGTACAATTAAGGACAATTCCCCGCAAATTTATTTTAGCTTGTCTTGCTAATGCTACATTAGCCACAGCTTGAGCGATCGCACCTAACCTCACAGGTACAACTAAAATCGTTGGTAAACGCCATTCACCCGCTAAATCGGCTACCGTTAATTCATCCGTAACTGGTGAACCTAACCCACCCAAAGACTCAACTAACAAAAAATCACGCTGCTGTTGCAACTTCAACAAAGTCTGCCAAACTAAACCTAAATCTATAGTGCGATTTTCCTTAGCGGCAGCAATGGGTGGCGCTAGTGGTGCTTTAAAATACAAAGGTGTCGTTTCTTCAGGGGATTGGTCTAGTGTAAAAAGAGCCTCGTATAGTTCCCGATCACCCACCCCAGATTGAATTGGTTTCATAATCCCCAAGCGGCTTTGGGGGCGATATTTTTGCCAATAGGCAGCGAGAGCGGTTGTCAAAAAAGTTTTACCAGCCCCCGTATCAGTTCCTGTGATTAGTAGTGTGTTTGACAATTTACTTGCGAATAATTACTGAACATCAATGAAAATAGTCCCCAGCCAGAAAATTGCTGAGGCTATCTTTAATTTAACGTTAATTGCTGGGACTAATTTCTGGTGTGGGAGTTGTTTCCGGTATTTGATTATTTTCTTGTGAGTCTGTAGTTGGTGTTTCGGTGGGAGTGGGTGTTGGGGTTTCGGTAGGGGTGGGGGTTTCTGTGGGGGTGGGGGTTTCTGTGGGTGTAGGGGTTTCTGTGGGGGTGGGGGTTTCTGTGGGTGTAGGTTCAACAGGTTTTTCCAAAGCGACACTCAAACTATAATCACTCTCAGTCACTCCCTCAGACAAACTTAATTGAATAAAATATTCACCACTATTCAATAATAATCCTTGATATGAAGTAACTTGCTCAGATTCAGAACCAATGGGTTGACCATCAGCAGTTAACACAGTCAACAAAACTCCACTTCCTTTATCAATAGCTACAGTTAACATTTGTCCAACATCACCCATTAAACTGTATTGAATTATTTCATTAGCCTTGAGAGTAGCATCTACCTGGACTGTGTTGGATGTTCCTAAACTCAAACGTTTTTTATATAAAACAGGTTCAGTATCAATTGGTGTGGGTGTCGGTGTAAATGTAAATGTTGGTGTTGGTGTGGATGTATCACCAGGAATAACTGGGGAAGGAAAACTTTGGGGTGTGTTTGTTTCTTCTGGTGGTTGTTTTGACTGACTGCGGAGGGAATTCACCACCGCCCAAGAACCGAATCCTGCTAAAATTACCACAGCACTACCAATAGCGCCAATGGCCAACGGGCTATCTAAGATTGAGATACTTTGCTGCGGTGCAATTACCGGGTCAGGTCTGTTAGGTCTTGGTGGTAAAGGGTCAGGACGACGACCAACAGCTACGGTTGGGATATAAGAGACATTTCCCTGGGGAACATTGGGCTGGTCCAGAGATTGTAAAGCTGATAATACTTCCTTCACACTTTGATAGCGATCGCCTGGTACATAACTTAACATCCGATTTAAAACTTCAGCGAATCGGGGATTAACTTCTACCCACTGCTGCCAGTTCCAAGTCAGTTCAGTCTCATTAAATAACTCTCCTGGTTCTTTACCAGTCAGCAAAACGATAGCAGTTACCCCCAGTGCATACAAATCACTATTAGGATAAGCCTTACCCGACTGCATTTGCTCACTAGGAGAATAGCCCGGTTTACCCACCGTCGTCACCTGTTTTTGTTCTGGGGTAGATAACCGCGTAGCGAGTTCTTTCACCACCCCAAAGTCAATTAATACAGGTTTTTGATCAATATCTCGTAAAATCAAATTATCCGGCGAAATATCCCGGTGAATAATTCCCCCTTTGTGAATATGCTCTAAAACAGGCAACAAAGAGCGCAACAGATGTAATACCTCTGTTTCTGTAAAAGTTTGACCAACAGAGCGACGTTCAGATAACAGCGTGTGGTAAGTCTTCCCCGCAATGTAATCTTGCACTAAAAACAGGCGTTGGTCCTGGGAAAATTTTTCGCGAAACCTGGGTATTTGTGGATGCTCAATTTGATATAAAGTCGCAGCTTCGCGCTCAAACAACTCTTGCGCCTTTTTTCCGCCGTAAACTCCCGTTTCTGTGAGCATTAATTCTTTAATGGCGCAAAGTTCGTTAAAGCGTCTTTGGTCTTCTGCGAGATAGGTTCTACCAAAACCCCCCTGTCCCAGCACGTGAATGATGTGATAACGATTTTGCAGAACAGTACCAACTGTAATGGGTGGTTGCATGATCATATTGAATAAGTGTAATAGCAACTGAGCTAGAAATTAACTAAAGCATAAACGTGGTCATTGGTAATTGGTAATTGGTGATAGCTAATTGCTAAAAACCTGTTCCCAGTCCCTTTCAGTCTCTACCTGCTGAACTGATAGGTGAATGTTCAACCACCTGCTAGTTTATCAATTTGGCGCTAGTATCATAAAATAAGCAACTGTATCCTCAAAGCTTAATCATCAGCTGACTCCGTAAATGCGAAAATCAGCGGCAATTTTCCAGTTTAAAGGCGAATACTGCCTAATAATTAAATTAATTGTGACTTTATGTGTGAATAAATTGATCTCAGTTATAAAAGAAACGGGTAGAATAGGTAATCTACCATACCAAATGCTCAATTATTTGGGCGGTTCACCCTAACCTCCAAAAATGGAACTCTGAAACTATTTTCCAGAATAGATGTCAGTAAGATCCTCATTGGTTTTTTCCCAGAAGAACAAGAAAATTAGTGAATGTAAATATATGGAGAAATATTGCGAATTTGTATAGAAGTTTCAATAAAACTTACAGATGTTTTATTTAGTCTATCTCTGTCCGTTAAATCTGCTAAATCTCTGATGATAATATCGCCATGAATGCACATCGAGGATCTGCTGTGCTAAGTTCTGCAACTTTAACAGTTCCACCAGTCACAACAGCAGTGACTGAAAATCATCGTCTGCGACTGTTTTCCGGTTCTGCAAATTTACAATTATCCCAAGAAGTCGCTCGTTACCTGGGGATGGACTTGGGTCCAATGATTCGCAAAAGATTTGCGGATGGAGAACTGTATGTTCAAATCCAAGAATCGATCCGTGGTTGTGATGTTTATTTAATCCAACCAACCTGTCAACCCGTTAACGACCACTTAATGGAATTACTGATTATGATTGATGCTTGTCGTCGCGCTTCCGCACGACAGATCACAGCAGTAATTCCCTATTATGGTTATGCTCGTGCCGATCGCAAAACCGCCGGTAGAGAGTCTATTACCGCCAAACTGGTTGCTAACTTGATTACTCAAGCCGGTGCTAGTCGCATTCTCGCAATGGACTTGCACGCAGCACAGATACAGGGGTATTTTGATATACCTTTTGATCATGTTTACGGTTCTCCAGTCATACTGGATTATTTGCAGACTAAAGCACTACAGGATATTGTAGTTGTTTCCCCTGATGTTGGTGGTGTCGCACGAGCCAGAGCATTTGCGAAAAAACTCAATGATGCACCATTGGCAATTATAGACAAACGCCGTCAAGCTCACAATGTGGCTGAGGTTTTGAATGTCATCGGCGATGTGAAGGGGAAAACGGCAGTTTTAGTTGATGACATGATTGATACAGGCGGAACAATTACCGAAGGTGCGAAATTACTACGTGAAGAGGGAGCAAGTCAGGTATATGCCTGTGCTACTCATGCGGTATTTTCACCACCTGCGATTGAACGCTTATCAAGTGGCTTGTTTGAGGAGGTGATAGTTACTAACACTATTCCTATTCCTGAAAGCGATCACTTTCCCCAGTTAGTAACGCTTTCTGTTGCTAATTTACTCGGTGAAGCGATTTGGCGGATTCACGAAGATACTTCACTCAGTAGTTTATTCCGTTAGTCTGCAAAAAACATCATCCAAAAAGATGATTTATGAAAATATGAATTATGAGGGATGAAATTTTTCATCCTTCATCCTTCATTTTTTGTTTTAGGTAATTGGTAATTGGTAATTGGAAACTTCTTACTGTCACCTATCACCTGTCACCTACTTTGCTAAAGTTTCTAATTCTGTCACTACTCGTTCTAGTTCTTCGACTAAGGGTGTAAGTTGATTTTTTTGGAAAGCATCTGCTAACGCGCGATAATACCAAATAGTTCCTTCTTTACCACCTTGAAACCTTTCCCAAACTGCTTCACCAATTATGCGATAATCTTTGAGAATGGATCTAGCATTATGCAGTTTATCAGATGCGGAAACTAGCAGCACTGAAGGGGAAGCGGTGGAAATATGGGCAATATACGCTTCTTTCCGTTGTTTCCACGGGGGTTTAGGTGTGGTGTCTGCGTCTGTACATCCATCTACTATGACGGTGACGTTATCCCCAAACCGACGACGAATTTCTTCTCTGGTGGCTGCTCCTCCTTGATCTTCTATGGCATCATGTAATAAAGCTGCGATCGCTTCGTCTTCGTTTGCTCCATATTCTAAGGCTATGCTGGCTACTCCTAATAAATGGCTAATATAGGGAATACCTGAAGCTTTGCGTTTTTGGGTTGCGTGGAGTTGGTGCGCGTAGGTTAAGGCTTGGGTAAATCTTTCTGATAGCATTTTTTAAATGGGTATTTTCGGTTTGGTGTTGAGGTTTAGAAGGATTGAACCACGAAGACACGAAGAACACGAAGGAAGAAGAAGATAATCTCTCAGTTGAAATCAGGGCGCTATTATTTCTAATATAAAGTCTTCTAAGTTTGATAATTCAACTCCCAAATTATCCAACACTCTTATTGCTACGCCTTCACCCTCTGCCAGTAAAGCTAACAACAGATGCTCAGTATCAATTTGCTTATTCATCATTCGGACAGATTCTTCCCGTGATAGCTCTAAAACTCTGATTGTACGTGGAGTAAATACTGCTTTTCCGCGAGAACCTGAACCTCTACCAACAATCTTTTCAACCTCAAAACGCGCATTTTCCAATGTTACACCATTGTTCTTTAGTGCAGACGCAGCTAATCCAGTATTTTCACTAATCAAACCCAAAAGGATACTCTGTGATCCAATAAAATAATGATCTAATAAACGGGTTTCTTGATATGCCAAATTGATTACTTCTAAAGCTTTGTCTGTGAATTTTGAGAACAGTTCTAATGATGAATTCTTGAATTGTAATTGATTTTCTATCTTAACCAAAGATGAAATTATTTCTTCTGGTATTTTAAGAAGATACAACCACTCCTGCACAGACTGGGGACGATTTTCTGATTGCAGTTCTAGTCCTTTGATAATTGCTTTATTGACTCTATCACTAATATCTGAATTGAGTTTATTTGGTGGTGCTAGTGGTTCACCCATCATTCTAGATATAGCACTTTCTGGTTCTTTTCCTGTCAAAACCTTGTATAGTGTTGCTGCTAGTGCATAAATATCAGTAAAAGCACCACGTTTAGCACGCGGATTATATTGCTCAAGAGGTGCATAAAAAGCTGTTTTATATTCTGTATGTGTTTGTGTTAAGTTAGGTGTAAAGTCACGCGCGATGCCAAAATCAATTAAAACTGCTTCAGATTTATTATTTCTTACCAAAATATTTTTCGGTGTTACATCTCGATGCAATAAACCATTTTCGTGAACCACTGTTAACGCAGCACCAATTTGTTGAATATAATCTAAAGCTTGAGATTCTGATAAAACACCCAAATTACCTAACTCTTCACCCTCTATATATTCCATTACCATTCCCCAAATATCACCATCTTTGATACATTCATAAATTTTGACGATGTGAGGATGATAACTACATTTAGCTAGTTTTATTGCTTCATTGATAAAATCTTGCAGACATTTATCAAAATCATCATTGTCTATATCTGTATCTTTAAGGGTTTTGATCACAACTGAATTACCCTTTTTGTCTTTAGCAAGATAAGTGATTCCAAAACCACCATGTCCCAACTTCTTTTCTATGGTATATTTACCATCTTGCAGTTGCTGTCCTGATACCCAAGCCATAACCTGTGAAATTATAGAGTTATCAGTTTATTTTGGCACAAAATCTACAGTAATTGGCAATCTCATGCTTGGCTAAAAATCTCAGTATGATTACATACTAACAATCTAGAATTTCTTTAAGAATGCTCTTTAAATCTGCGTCAGCAGGACGTTTTGCAAATTGTTCGTGGCTATATATCCACACCAGCTTAATGACAAAATCATTTGTATTGACTAAATACATTAATCTGATTTGTCCAGATGCTCCTTTGGATACTTTAAACTCGATTTTGTGAAATGACCATCCTTCAGGTAATTCAATCTTTCCAGGTAAAGGTTCATTGCGAGAATTTATAGGATATTGATCATCAATTAAGTCTTCTAAAACTTGTGCAACACATTCCACAAAATCAGACCTATAAGCTTTTGCAAGTTTTTTGAAAGAACGCTGAAAATTATCAGATTTTTCAATCGAGAAGGGAGTTAAGCCAGTCACGCACTTCTCCTTTATGAATACGAGTTGATGATTCCGAATTACAAGCGTCCTTTAAAACTTGTCGCATGACAATTTGATAGCCTGGATGATCACGTTCTATCTGCTCTAATTTCTCATGTCCTAATGCTTTTAAATCTTTCAATAAAATTACTGTAGTTGAAGCAGCTTCAGGAAGTAACCCTTTGCGTGCTTTCTTCCAAGGAAATTCTAAGTGAGTCATACCACTTAAATGATAAGCATGATAACCACCAAAATATTCCCATACTTCTTCTAGAAGTTGTTTCTTATCTTCAGATATTTCTAATAGTGATTCTTGACTAGGAATAGGTAATTGTTTAGCTTCAAATTCGCTATAAAATCTATAAGCAGGTGGACATACAGGACCATAACGCCATGCCTGTATTTCTTCTGCAAATAATGGCTGATCATACATAGCTAAATGCAAACTCTGAGCATAGTATAAAAGCTTTTGAGCTTTCATGTTTGTCATTTCTGCTTCTATGCCATCTGCGTAAGCTTTCATAATGAAGTAGCGAGCTACAGTTAGACAATCAATCATAATCAAACTCGCAAATCAAAATAAACTGACTATCTGAAGAATTTTTAACAACAGCATACACATCATTATAGTTCAAAACTAAAAATTTAGTACATTTTTACTATAAATTTATAAGAACCAACCCAAAAAATCTTTTTGCAATTATTGACAAATTAACAATATTTGTGACAATTGCGCTAGAATTATTAAAGGTTCGTTACAGAATTGGCAAATCATCCCCAAATCTGTTACAACAGCCAAACATTTAGCTTCTAAATCTAAAAACACTAAAGTTCACCTAAACTCTCTATGACGCTCCCAATTCGTAACGTCGCCATTATCGCTCACGTTGACCACGGCAAAACCACCTTGGTTGATGCTCTTCTCAAACAGTCCGGCATTTTCCGCGAAGGCGAAGACGTTCCGGATTGTGTCATGGACTCCAACGCTTTGGAGAGGGAACGAGGAATTACTATTCTTTCCAAAAATACAGCGGTTCGCTACAAAGAAACCCTGATTAATATTGTTGATACTCCTGGACACGCTGACTTCGGTGGAGAAGTAGAACGGGTACTGGGCATGGTGGACGGTTGTCTACTGATTGTTGATGCCAATGAAGGACCAATGCCCCAAACCCGCTTTGTGCTGAAAAAAGCTTTGGAAAAAGGTCTGCGTCCTATTGTTGTTGTTAACAAAATTGACCGTGGCCAAGCTGACCCCCACGTTGCTGTAGATAAGGTTTTGGATCTGTTCTTGGAATTGGGTGCAGATGAAGATCAGTGTGATTTTCCCTATCTGTTTGCTTCCGGTATGGGTGGTTACGCCAAGGAAAGCTTGGAAGCAGAAGCTGTAGATATGCAGCCTTTGTTTGAGGCTATCCTCCGTCATGTTCCCGCACCTGTAGGCGATCCTAACAAACCTCTGCAATTACAAGTTACTACCCTAGATTATTCTGAATATCTAGGACGGATTGTAATTGGTAGAATCCATAACGGTACTATTCGCGCTGGACAACAAGCTGCTTTAGTAGTGGAAGATGGCAGCATTGTCAAGGGTAAAATTACCAAATTGATGGGTTTTGAAGGCTTGAAGCGAGTGGAAATGACAGAAGCCACCGCTGGTTATATTGTTGCTGTGGCTGGTTTTGCAGATGCGTATATTGGTGAAACCATTACAGATCCTAATGAACCTCAAGCTTTACCACTCATTAAGGTAGATGAACCAACCTTGCAAATGACCTTCTGGGTGAATGATTCACCTTTTGCGGGTCAGGAAGGTAAGTTGGTAACTTCTCGCCAAGTGCGCGATCGCTTGTTCCGTGAATTAGAAACCAACGTAGCTTTGCGGGTTGAAGAAACCGACTCTCCTGATAAATTCCTGGTTTCCGGTCGGGGTGAATTACACCTGGGTATCTTAATTGAAACCATGCGTCGTGAAGGTTTTGAGTTCCAAGTATCTCAGCCTCAAGTAATTTACCGGACGATTAACGGTCAACCTTGCGAACCTTACGAACTTCTGGTTTTAGACGTTCCCGGTGACTCCGTTGGTAGCTGTATTGAACGTCTGGGACAGCGTAAAGGGGAAATGCAAGATATGCAACCTGGTGCTGGCGATCGCACACAATTAGAGTTTGTGATTCCTGCCCGTGGTTTGATTGGTTTCCGGGGTGAATTCATGCGGATGACCCGTGGTGAAGGCATCATGAACCACAGTTTCCTAGAATACCGTCAACTTTCTGGCAACATTGAAGCCCGCAACAAAGGCGTTTTAATCTCCTTTGAAGAAGGTGTTTCAACTTTCTACGCCATGAAAAACGCTGAAGATAGAGGCGCATTCTTCATCACTCCTGGAACCAAGGTTTATAGAGGCATGATTGTCGGTGAACACAACCGTCCTCAAGACTTGGAATTGAATATCTGTAAAACCAAGCAGCTAACTAACCACCGTGCTGCTGGTGGTGATGAACTCGTACAGTTGCAAGCACCTATAGATATGAGCTTGGAACGTGCGTTGGAATATATCGGTCCAGATGAGTTGGTGGAAGTTACACCACAATCAATTCGTCTCCGCAAAATGGCGAAGAAGTTAGCTAAACGCTAATCTGTAGGGGTGGGTAAACCCCACTCTTTTTTTATCGAACCGCAGAGACGCAGAGGACGCAGAGAAAGAACATCAATAATTTTTTATCTGCGTTTATCCGCGTTCATCTGCGTTCTATTCTCAATTCCTGAAAAAAAAGTTTTGTGTCAATAAACTCCCCTCTATTCTCAATATTATTGATATTAATTTCTATTAATTTAACGATTTTTGGTTGTTTGAGCGATCACTCTTGACAGTGTTTTGAGTTTCTGGTAAATTTGGTTAAAATCCCAAGGGATTGATATAAGACTTTTCTCACGCAAAGGCGCAAAGAGAAGAAAAAGAGATTTATACTAATTTTATAGAATATTTAAAGTTTGATATTTTTCCAGGAGTGGAAATGATGTTGTTGGAATTAAAGCGCATTCATGTACCACCAGGACAAAGAGTTTTATTAGAAAATGTCACTTGGACAGAATTGGAAGCAATTTTAGAGGAGTTGGGAGAACATCGCGCTGCTAGAATTGCTTATGATCAGGGAATGTTAGAAATTATGACTCCTTTACCAGAACATGAATTTGATAAGGAAATTATTAGTGATTTAATTAAAGCATTATTAGAAGAATTGGATATTGAATTTCTCAGTCTTGGTTCTACGACTTTCAAAAATCAATTTATGGAAAAGGGTATAGAACCTGATCAATGTTTTTATATTAAGAATGAGGGTTTAGTTAGGGGTAAGAAAAGGTTAGATTTAACTATTGATCCTCCTCCAGATTTAGCTTTGGAAATTGATATTACTTCCCGCACTCATCCACATATTTATCAATCTTTAAAAGTTCCTGAGTTGTGGAGGTTTGAAAATGGGAAGTTGCAAATTAATGTTTTAGTAGACGGTAGTTATGTGGTGTCTCAGTCAAGTTTGAATTTTCCTGGTTTACCTTTAATTGATGTAATTCCTCCATATTTGGAAAGTAGTGGAATTAATGGGAGGAATGCAACTATTAAGAGGTTTAGGAGTTGGGTGAGAGAGCAGTTATAATTTCAGTAATAATTATTTTATTGAACATTAAAAAGGTCTAGTTATTAAATTCAGGGATTTACACATCAAAATTGTATCATCATCTTCGACGCACCTCGGCAAATCCCCAAAACCCTATATGTTTCGTTGAGATGCGTCGAATGCTTACCAGATAAGGGTTTGAGTTATGTACTTGACGTTATTTTTAGCTATGTTTATAATGTTTTTTAGAGATGCGTCGAATTGGTGGCTGAAACCCTTACTGGGTAACGCCCCATAGACGAACTCTTTACCGATCGCTTTAGATTGGAATTAATGGAAACCCGGGGCCTTTGAAGATCACGACACCCGAGGGGGTTATGGTGCTTTACCGATCGCTTTAGATTGGAATTAATGGAAACCAATCTTCAAATCTTAGGAAACTAAATATCTAGCGATCGCCTAAAATGAAAACTAATAAAACTCAGATCCCCGACTTCTAACATCAGTTCATCATCTATGAACCAGATCAAAAAAGAAGTCGGGGATTTTGTATAAAAGTAGTTTTTAAAAACTTTTGCTTTGATAAATTGCCTAAATTCAAATTAATTAAAAGTCTAAAACTTATACACTTAAAAAATAATCATCATCTAACAACTGACCCAAAGAATAAGGACATTTTTCCGGTAAAATAGATAAATCAGTCTTACTCTCCACAAAATCAACCGCACTGTGATAAATATTCTCTAAATCATCCTCCAACTTATTCCTTAAATTTGTAGTTAGATGATTATTTAAATCATAGCGAAAAGTTTTAACTTCCCCTATCCAATGACGATGGTTGCTTTCATATTCTACCTGCCAAAATTGCAATAATAATAAATGAATAATAATTTGTCTCAAAAGACTTTTCACCCTTGCTAAATCTCTTTTACCCAAGTTTATTAATTCCTCAATTAAATTTTCTACATCTAGTTGATGAAACTGTTTTTGTTTTAATAACTCTATCGTTTCTTCTAACCATAAACTTTCATCGCTTTCATAGAGTAGCTTTAAATTAGTAACAATTGTCATAATTCCACCCTTACCTCTAACATAATTATACCTCTTAATCTCTCTCTGCCCCTCTGCGCCTCTGCGTGAGATAAAAAAATCTAACTATCAACAATTTCCAAATCTGCAACAATCCCAAAATGGTCCGAAGGATAAAGATAACGATTATTCGCTGCTGGTTGATTCAGAATAACTCGACAGTCTCGCACCTGTAAACGCTGATTAATAAAAATATAATCTAAAGTCCCCTTCCAAAGTTTCCAACTCCTATTAAAAATCAAAGTTCTCCAAAATTGCCTAATTCGTTTTTTCCAACTAATTTGATCTAACATCGTCGGACAAGTATATTCTGGCTCAGTTCCATGATATACTTCATAAGCTGATTGATATTTTTCCTTAACTAATGCAATTCCTGAACTATCAGGAGTACCATTAAAATCTCCCACAGATATAACAGGTATTTGATCATCAAACTCCGATAACCAATCTAACATCATTTGTATTTGTTTATTACGTTTTTTATGAGAACCGGGATACCAATAATAATGACCGTTACAAATTACGATTGATTGATTATCATCTAACTTAATTTTTGCATATTGAGCAATTCTACCCTGATGTTCTAAATTCAAAGCTGCGGTTTTTTCAATCGGATAACGACTGAGAATAGCTAAACCAAAAGGTAAATCACTATTATTTACATCTTGAGGAATAGCTTTATAAATATAAGGGATATTTAATTGTTCTGCAATCCAAACAGCAGTATCTTCTGATAAACTCACTTCTTGTAATGCAATGATATCAGGATTTTCCGCTCTTAGTCCATCTACTAATAATTGTCTGCGTTGTGTCCAATAATTGAGTTTAAAGAGAATATTAATTGTGATGATTTTCATGATTTTATTAATAAATTTTTTGGGAGCATCCCCAATGTGTAAGTTTATTTTTTTTGAAATCTGGCAATTTCTCCAAGGCTTGCATTACTGGCTGACCAACTGCATAAATTAATCTTCCACCTCCGTCCTATATCTTAATAATATACAGCAATTCTAGTTCTCACAAATTTCCAATTTAACTCCGAAATACTGTACATTTCAACTCTTATTGAGTTAAAAAAGAAACTATTGACCCCTAGCTTACATCCTGCACTATTCTCAATTAGCCTACTAACTCACCTGGGAATCAATTCCCTTTCTTCCGCTTCTTACTGTCACCAGTCCCCAGTCCCCAATCACCAATCACCAATCACCTGACACAATGAAAATCACCAAAAACATCACCAATTGGCTAGAAACTCACGCTTCATCTCCTACCTATGGCGGATGGGTATTAACAGGCGTTGCTCTTTGTTATTTAGGCGCTGCTATCAATACGATGGCGGGATGGTTATATGTAATTAGTGGCGTATGTCTAGCTTTATTAGGTGTATCAATATTCTTAGCACCGCGATCGCTCAAAAATCTCGTTGTTAAACGCTCCCCGATTCCACCAGTCAGCGTTGGAGACGAACTCAGCATAGAAATAGAAATCTATAATCCCACCCCAAAACCTGTAACCTTATTGCAAGTAGCCGATATCCTGCCCTTCATTTTAGGCAAACCAATCAAAAATCCCATTGATACCATTGAAGCAAAAAATAGTTACCGTTGGCAATACTACCACCCCACCCAACGCCGGGGATTATACAGATGGGAAAAAGTAGAATTAGCTACAGGAGCGCCTTGGGGTTTATTTTGGTGTCGTCGTCAACGAGAAAGTAAAGCGATCGCCATAGTTTATCCCACAGTCTTACCCCTTACCAATTGTCCATTGGTGGATGAAATTGGCCAAGACGACAGTCAAAGAAATGATCCCCGTGGTAAACCCTTACAATTAGCCACAACAGGATTAGTGCGATCGCTCCGTCCTTACCGCATCGGTGATCCTACTCGTCTCATCCATTGGCGTACAAGCGCCCGTTACGGAGAATTACGAGTACGGGAATTAGAAATTATCACAGGTGGACAAGAAGTGATCATTGCCCTTGATAGTGCAGCCAAATGGGAAGAAGAGCAATTTGAGCAAGCTGTCACTGCTGCTGCATCCTTGTATTTTTACGCACAAAAACAACAACTACAAGTACAACTTTGGACAGCAGCCACAGGTTTAGTCAAAGGAGATATTACCGTCCTGGAAACATTAGCCGCAACCAACCCTCTGGAAGAAGTGAATACACTACCAGAGAACTACCCCTTAATTTGGCTAACCCAAAACCCCTTAACCCTATCTGACCTACCTCTGGGCAGTCGTTGGGTTTTATGGGAAAATGTAAACTCATCCTTAGAACAAATCGTAATCAATCGAGATTACCCTGGTATCATCCTCCAAAGCGAACAAGAACTGCAACTGCAACTGCAAAAACCATTAACTTCATTCTAGGGAACAGAAATCAAAAATCAAAAACCAAAAACTCCTAACTCCTGCCTCCTGACTCCTGCCTCCTGACTCCTGCCTCCTGACTCCTTGCTGTTGTACAATGCAAAGAAATATTTAAATTATGAACGCCGATCCCATGATCAAATCAGAAGTTAACACAATATCCAGCGATAAAAGCCTAGAGGCAATGCGGCATTTTTCCGAACAATACGCCAAACGGACTGGAACATACTTCTGTTCTGAACCTTCCGTGACAGCAGTTGTCATCGAAGGTCTAGCCAAACATAAAGACGACCTTGGAGCGCCTTTGTGTCCCTGCCGTCACTATGAAGATAAAGAAGCAGAAGTCAGCGCAGCCTATTGGAACTGTCCCTGCGTACCCATGCGAGAACGCAAAGAATGTCACTGTATGCTGTTTCTCACCAGTGACAACGAGTTTGCCGGCGAAAAACAAGAAATCTCCATCGAAACCATCAAAGAAGTGCGGGATAGCATGGGATGAGTGAAAACCTACCCCTAGAGTTTTGGCAAGGAGTAGAACAGTTCAATTCTGGACAGTTCTACGCTTGTCATGATACCCTAGAAGCTCTGTGGATTGAAGCAACAGAACCAGAAAAAAGTTTGTATCAAGGCATTCTGCAAATTGCTGTAGCCTTATATCATCTGGGTAATGGCAACCTCAGAGGAGCAATGATATTATTGGGAGAAGGCAGTAATCGTCTGCGTCGTTACCCAGACAATGATTGTGGTATCAACGTAGAACAATTACTACTTGAGAGTGTGGAATTTTTAAAGGCACTCCAACAAACAGAACCAGAAAAAATTGCCAATGGTGATTTGGGTAAAATAGCAGCCTTGCCTTTACCCATGATTTCAATTATGAAAGAACAGAAGTAAAGAAACCTTCAGGTGCAGGAAACCGTCAAGCCTCCAAGGTGGTTAAGACCTCAACAGATGATAAAACTTAGACACAAATAGGCTTTTAACTCTGTCACCCTATGGCTAACGCCACGCTCCGCGAACGGGTTCGTCAGTTGCTCATGGGGAAACCCCCAAGACCGCGCTGACTCACCTGTCACCTGCTATCACCTGAAAACTTCTATCACCAATTGCTATGATACCTCCCTATACATTGCAAAAATCACAAATGCGCCGTCTAGGATTAGCTCTAATGCTCCCTGTAGCCCTCTTGGGTACAGTTTCACTTTCTAACCAACTTCCCGCCGCTACAGCCCAATCTTCTGGGGGAAATCGCCCACTGACTATTCGTTCTGATGTGCAGGAATATGATGCTAAAAGTCAAGTAATTACTGCCCGTGGTAATGTGCAGATGTTGTATCCTGCTCGTCAGTTACAAGCAACCGCAGCCCAAGCACAATACTTTAGCAAAGAACGCAGGATTGATTTCAGCGGCAACGTCTATATTTTACAACAAGGTAATAACAGTATCAGGGCTGAGAAAGTCACTTATTTGATTGACGAAGGGCGATTTATAGCCTTACCCCAGTCTAATCGTCAAGTAGAATCTATTTACATGATTGATGACGGTGATGTGAGTGGACAAACGGCCAGACCAGCTCCCAAAACACCCGCCCTCAAGCGTTCTAATTAGCATCCATTACCACAAAAACGCGAATAGTGAAAATTGTTTTAGAAAATATTCACAAATCTTACGGCAAGCGAGTAATTGTCAATCGCGTTAACCTTTCTGTAGCTCAAGGAGAAATTGTCGGTTTACTCGGACCCAATGGTGCTGGTAAAACCACAACATTTTATATTGCCACAGGCTTAGAAAAACCCAACCAGGGTAAAGTGTGGTTGGATAATTTAGATATTACAGGAATGCCAATGCACAAAAGAGCTAGATTAGGTATTGGCTATCTAGCTCAGGAAGCAAGTGTGTTTCGTCAACTCTCCGTGATAGATAATATTCTTTTAGTCCTGGAACAAACTCATGTACCACGCAGAGAGTGGTCAAGAAGACTGAATGACTTACTAGGTGAGTTTCGCTTAGAAAAAGTTGCCAATAGTAAAGGTATTCAGCTTTCTGGAGGTGAAAGACGACGGACAGAGTTAGCCAGGGCTTTGGCCGCAGGAAGAGAAGGACCAAAATTTTTATTTTTGGATGAACCCTTTGCGGGAGTTGATCCCATCGCAGTTTCGGAAATTCAGCAAATTGTAGCACAATTGCGCGATCGCGGCATGGGCATTTTAATCACAGATCACAACGTCCGCGAAACCCTAGCTATTACTGATCGTGCTTACATCATGCGCGAAGGACAAATTCTCGCTTTTGGTAATGCCGATGAACTTTATAATAACCCACTGGTACGGCAATATTATTTAGGTGATAGCTTTTCCGCTTAAAAAATGGCAATAGGCAAAAGTGTTTTAATTTTTAATTTCTAATTTTTAATTTGTACTATGGTATCTAAGCAGATTAAATCTTTCTACACTTTCGGTTCACTTATGCCTTTTTCCATCATGGATCGCTATTTGGCTATGCAGTTACTCCCGCTTTTTTTATTCGGGGTGGGGGCTTTTACTTCTGTAGTCTTAGCAATTGATAGCTTATTTGAATTATTGCGAAAAGTGGTAGAATCTGGACTACCAATTAACATTGCTCTCAAAGTTTTTGTCTTAAAATTGCCTTATGTAATGGTTTATTCCTTCCCCATGTCCACCTTACTAGCTACCTTAATGACTTACAGCAAGTTATCTAGTGAAAGTGAACTAATTGCTTTACGTGGTTGCGGTGTAAGTGTTTATCGCCTGGTATTCACTGCTGTATTATTAAGTAGTTTAGTCACAGGAATGACCTATATTTTTAATGAACAAATTGCCCCAGCCGCAAATTATGAAGCCACTCGTACCTTAGAACAAGCACTGAAATCGGATCAACCATCATTTAAACAACAAAATATCTACTATCCTGAATATCGGGAAGTTAAAGCAGCAGATGGTAGCACAAATAAATTACTTTCTCGTTTGTTTTATGCTGATCAATTTGATGGCAGACAAATGAAAGGATTAACAATTATTGACCGTTCTAGAGAAGGACTAAATCAAATTTTAGTCTCAGAATCTGCCCAGTGGAATCCTTCCCAACAAGTTTGGGATTTTTATAATGGTACAATATACTTAGTTGCTCCTGACCGTTCCTATCGGAACATTTTGCGCTTTGAACATCAACAATTGCAACTACCACGCACGCCTTTAAATTTAGCAGAAAATAGCCGAGATTATGGGGAAATGAATATTTCCCAAGCTTTACAACAATTAGAAGTAGAACGATTGGCTGGAAATCCTCAAAAAATTAAAAAGTTAGAAGTACGAATTCAACAAAAAATTGCCTTTCCTTTTGTTTGTATTATTTTTGGTTTAGTTGGTTCGGCGATGGGAACCATACCTCAACGTACTGGAAAAGGTACGAGTTTTGGGATTAGTGTCATAGTTATTTTCAGTTATTACTTATTATTATCAGTTTCAGGGGCTTTAGCACAGGCTGATATTATTTCTCCCGTAGTAGGTGCTTGGTTGCCTAATTTGTTTGGTTTGGGAACAGGTATATTTCTTTTGATGCGAGTTGCCCAAAGGTAAATAAATCTTCATATCTATAGGAGTCATATTTGATTCTTGAAAAATACTCCGTACACTTTCCCTGTTACCTTGTAAAACTTTAAGTGAACATACTTAATACATAGAGTTTTTATTAATTTACTTCAGTGAAAGTATTGGTAAACATAAAGTTTTCAATAATTTTACTGTATGAGTCATAACTAATCATATTTGAAAGTTTAGGATGAGATCACGATTACCTAGATTCAACATAGGATTCGGTTTTCCCCATTTCTACCTATTCAATTTACCAAGTTATGCCAGAACGCAACTATCCCCCTGCTTATTTACGCTATCTCAAACCCAGGTTCTCAAATTTCTTGCGGCCTAGTTTTTGGGGAACAGGAATTTTTTTAGTGCTTGTAGGACTCGTGATTTGGCAATCTTGGTTCAATCCTGAGTTTTTGGCTCAAAGTGAAAATAAAGAAACTGCTCAAGAAGTAGTCACTCCCAAAACTACTGAGGAAACTACTGAGGAAACAACAATTTCTGATGAAGATAAAGCGATCGCTGCTGATCTTGATAATATACCGAGTTTGTTAGGTGATTTTGCACAAGCAACTATATCTGTACCCATAAGAACATTGCAAACCAACACTCAGGCAAATAATAGCGAAACGTTTTTAGAAGATATAATTAATAAACGAAATACTGCTATTAATCAAGCTAAATCAAATCCTGAATTGGGGATAGTTAATCAACTTCCTGGGGTAAATGCAAAAAATCCCTTTGTGGTGCAAGCTAAAAACATATTGCAGCCAAATATGGGTAATAAAGGAAATCAGCTAGGTATTAATAATATTAATACTTTAGCTACATCTTCCGAAACAACAAATCCACAAACTGCTGCTAATTTAGGGATAGGATTAAATAATCAAAACCATCAAAATACTGTTGTTATCAGTCCTTTAGAAGTCGCTATTCAAAAATCAAGTTCTACAACTCAAATCAATTCTTTAGGTAGCAATGGAGGAGTAAGACCTATTTCTGCTCCTCACAGTTTACCTTCTAATTCAGGTATAGGTTATATTCAACCAACTGTAACAAATGTGCAGCCAACTTATTATAGTAATTTTCATGGCATTCAGACCACACCAAATGTAGGAATACCAACTAATAGAGTTTATGGTGTACCTAATAATCCTTATTCTGTTCAGCCTCCAATTCAAGGTGTTGTTAACTCAAATACTCCCATAGAATATAGAAATTATGGTAATTATACTGTACAACAGCCTGGTCAATTACCGCAATCTAATTTATCTAATCCTGGACAGGTACAACAGGGAAACAATGGGTTTGGGAGGTAGTTTTTTAGGACTTATGCACGATGTTATAGAAAAGGGAAAAGGGAACAGGGAACAGGGAACAGATAAGAAACAAAAGTTTCTGAGTTTAAAGCTCAGTCAAAAAAAAGATGTTTTTAAAAGATGCATAGCACGAAAAAAACAGTGTCATTATTTCAATCTCATGTTTTTAAACATGAGTTTTTTCTGTTAAGAGTTGCCCGTTAAGAGTTCCCTCTGAATAAAACCATCTTTTTTAATGCCTAAAAAAAGGTGGGAAATTCCCACCCTACTACTAAATCAAACTAAAGCTGCTTCAGGAATAGCACCTTGCATTTTCCCGAAAGTATCAATTAAAGTTTGCAATTGTTGTTCCGCTTTAAACACTCCCAAACCTCTTGCTGTTACCTTTCCCGGAGAATAAACAAAACGAGAACGCATAGTTTCAGTTAAATTTTCTGCTAACAAATTCCAAGCGGGTTCTTCCATTGGTGTTTCTAAAACAATATGCTGTTTATTCTCTGGTTTAATACGACTAAAGCCGAGATTTTTCGCTAATTGTTTTAATTCCATGACTCGCAAAAGTTGATTTGCAGGAACGGGAATAGTACCATATCTATCAGTCCATTCGGCAGCAATTTGTTTTAATTCATATTTTGATTTTGCAGTTGCGACAGCACGATAAGCACTCATCTTTTGGTCAATATCGGTAATGTATGTAGAAGGAATAAACGCGGTGAGATTCAAGTCTACTTGAGTATCATCAACCTTGGGTATTTCTTGACCTCTAATTTCGCGAATTGCTTCTTCTAACATTTCCATGTACAAATCAAATCCTATCGCATCCATTTGACCAGATTGTTCTGCACCAAGCAAGTTACCCACACCACGAATTTCCATATCTCGCATTGCTAATTGATAACCAGAACCGAGTTGGGTAAATTCTTGAATTGCTCTTAATCTTTGTCTAGCTGCATCCGATAATTCCCGCTGTTTAGGGTAAAATAACCAAGCATGAGCTTGGATTCCTGCACGTCCTACCCGTCCCCGTAATTGATATAATTGAGATAAACCAAAACGGTGAGCATCTTCAATTAAAATTGTGTTAACTCGCGGAATATCTAAACCAGATTCAATAATTGTTGTACAAACTAAGATATCTGCGTCATGATTTCCGAAAGTCAGCATAGTTGATTCTAACTCACTTTCATCCATTTGACCGTGGGCGATCGCAAATCTTCCCCCTGGTATCATTTCCCGTAAATTTGCAGTGGTTTCTTCAATTCCTTCAACTCGTGGAACTACATAAAAAACCTGTCCACCCCGATCTAATTCTTGCCGAATTGCACTTCTGACAATTTCTGAGTTTAAAGGTGCAAGATGGGTTTGAATTGGTCTTCTGGTTGGAGGTGGTGTGGTAATTAAACTCATTTCCCGAATTCCCGATAAAGACATATACAAAGTTCTGGGAATGGGAGTTGCTGACAAAGTTAACACATCAACTTGAGTTTTTAAGCTTTTAATTTTTTCCTTTTGGTTGACACCAAATCTTTGTTCTTCGTCAATTACCAAAAGTCCTAAATCTCGAAATTGTACACCTTTACCTAATAATTGATGTGTTCCCACAACTATATCTAATTCTCCAGTTGCTAAACGTTTTTGAATGTTGCGTTTTTCTTCCGCACTGCGAAAACGGTTGAGTAAACCTACATTCACAGGATAAGGTGCAAAACGTTCTTTAATTGTGTGATAATGTTGTTGAGTTAAAATCGTCGTTGGTGCTAAAAGTGCCACTTGTTTACCTGCGGTGACAGCTTTAAAAATAGCGCGAATTGCCACTTCCGTTTTTCCAAAACCCACATCACCACAAACTAACCGATCCATCGGTCTTTCACTTTCCATATCCCGCTTGACATCTTGCACCGCTTTTAGCTGATCTGTGGTAGGTTGATAAGGGAAAGAATCTTCCATTTCTTCCTGCCAAGGCATATCCTGGGGATAGGAAAAACCCTGTTGTTGAGAACGTGCAGCATACAACTTTAACAAGTCTACCGCTAATTTTTTAATTGCTTTACGGACTTTATTCTTAGTATTATCCCACGCTTTACCCGTCATTTTATGCAGTGCTGGAGCTTGATCTCCACTAGTTCTAAACCGAGACAAAGAACCAACTTGATCTGCTGCAACTCTCAGCACACCATCAGCATATTGAATCACTAAATAATCACGGGTTTCGTTGTTAATTGTCAAACTTTCTAATTTGACAAATTTACCAATTCCATGACTACGATGAACAACAAAATCCCCTGGTCGTAATTTATTGGGATCAACTTGTTTAGAAGTAGCTTTGCGACGTTTGCGGATATAGCCAAAATTAGCTAAAGAATGTTGTCCGTAAAATTCGCGGTCGGTGACAATTACAAGACGGAAAGAAGGTAAAATGAAACCTTCTAATTCTGCTAAACCGGAATATTTGAGCGCAACTGGTGTATGATTAATTTGCAGTTTATCAATAGCTTGATAATCACGAGGATTTGGGATAAACTGAGCAGGACAATCGTGTTCTTGTAAGAGAGAAACAGAACGGGAAGGTTGGGCAGAAATTAGCCAAACTGCAAATTTACGTTCTCTTTCTTGTCTAATTGTTTCCGCTAACTTAGCAAATTGATGAGGTGTAACAGGTAAAGGTCTACTAGCTAAATTGGTACCGCTATTTTCTTCAGCTAATTCCGATAAATATAACTTCTTAAAATTCCCAACTTCAGCTAAACATTCATCAAAATTTCTGTGAATTTTTGGTAATGAAACTGATAACTGATCACTGATAACTGACCACTGTTCATCAGCATTTTCCACCCAGCGATCGCTATGAGCATGACATTGTTCTACCTCATCAATAGCAATGAGGGAATTTGCTGGTAAATAATCTAAAATTGAAGCAGGTTTTGTAAAAGCTAAACCGAGAAAACGTCTACTACCTTCTAATCCTGAATTTTCTATTTCTTCTGAATTTAACTCTAATTGGGAACTCAACCGCAAAAATTCAGAATTGTCTTTTAATGCTGATAAAACAATAGGTGCAAAACTAGTAGGAGTCAGGGATATTTGATTAACTTTATCTAAAGCAGAACGCTGAGTAGCGGGGTCAAATTCCCGAATTTGTTCGATGTCATCCCCAAACCATTCCAAGCGCACTGGTAACTCAGAAGAAACGGGAAACACATCCACAATATCCCCTCTTCTACTCCATTGTCCTTCAGTTTCCACCAGGGGAACTCGTTCATATCCCAGAGTTGTAATTTTTTCGCTGAACTCATCTAAATCGTATTCCATCCCCTTTTTTAAAGAAAGACAAAAAGATTTAAAGACCTCTGGGGGTGGTAAATGTGGTTGTAGCGCCCCTACAGTAGCAATAATGGCTGTATTTTTCTCAGGTGAAGGACCATTGACCAAATCCGCCAAAACCTGCATTTGACCCCAATTTAACTCAGTTTCAGGGTCAAAAGGTTCGTAAGGAGAAGCTTCCGAAGTAGGGTAAAAATGTACAGTATTCCATCCCATCGCTTCCATTTGGGCATAAACCCGGCCAGCTTCTTCCAGAGTGGCACAGATCACGCATAAATCCCTACCCTCATTGTTGGCCAAAGCTGAAGCTACCAAACCCTTGGGTAAGCGGGAAATGCCATTTAACCGCAATTCTTGGTGTTTGTTGAGTTTGGTATTGAGTTCTGCGGTGAGTGGCGATCGCGCCAAGGCACGTACAATAGAAGAAAAAGCCATAATTGTTACTAGAGTAAGAAGTCCGCAAAAGTGGGAAAATTTAGATTGTAGTTATATATCAACTATTTTAGGGGAATGGGGAATGGGGAATGGGGACTGGGGACTGGGTAGGAAAAATTAATTCTTGATCCTGACTCCTGACTCCTGACTCCTGACTCCTGACTCCTGACTTCTGCCTCCTGAATAAAATGTCATCTATCACTATTGAAATTTTAATCATTTTGGCGCTAATCTTTGCCAACGGTGTATTTTCCATGTCCGAGATGGCCATAGTTTCCGCACGAAAAGTCAGATTACAGCAGTTAGCGAACCAAGGCAACCTCAACGCCCAAGCTGCATTACAACTGGCAGAGTCTCCCAATCATTTTTTGTCTCTTGTCCAAGTAGGGATTACACTGATCAATATTCTCAATGGTGTTTTCGGTGGTGCTACCATTGCCCAAAGGCTAGAGAAGTATGTTCAGCTGGTTCCATTTTTGGCAGACTATAGCCAACCTATCGCTTTTGGTGTGGTTGTTTTAGTCATCACCTATTTGTCACTGATTATTGGTGAACTCGTACCCAAGCGGTTAGCATTAAACAAACCAGAACGAATTGCTGCATCTGTGGCTATTCCTATGCGGGCTTTAGCTACTTTAGCTTCCCCAGTGGTACATCTTTTAAGTTTATCCACAGAAACAGTTTTGCGAATTTTGGGAATTACTCCTTCCGATGAACCCCAAGTTACAGAAGAAGAAATTAAAATTTTAATCGAACAAGGAACAGAAGCGGGAACTTTTGAGGAAGCCGAACAGGACATGGTAGAAAGGGTTTTCCGGTTAGGCGATCGCCCTGTGAGTTCCTTAATGACACCCCGCCCTGATATTGTTTGGTTAGACTTGGAAGACTCCCCAGAAGAAAACCGCCAGAAAATGTCCGCAAGTTCCTATTCTCGCTATCCCGTGTGTCAAGAGGGACTTGATCATGTTTTGGGTGTCATTCCTGTGACTGATTTATTAGCCAGGAGTTTACGCAATGAACCTTTTGATTTAACAATAGGATTACGTCAACCGATATTTGTCCCTGAAAGCACCAGAGGTTTAAAAGTTTTAGAGTTATTTAAACAAACTATCACTCACATGGCGTTAGTAGTTGATGAATATGGAGTCATTCAAGGATTAGTCACGCTCAATGATATTATGGGTGAAATTGTTGGTGATGTTCCCGCACAACCAGGACAGGAAGAACCCCAAGCAGTGCAAAGAGAAGATGGTTCTTGGTTAGTAGATGGGATGTTACCCGTGGAAGAGTTTTTTGAACTTTTTGGTTTAGAAGAAATTGATGTTGAAGAAATAGGAAGTTTTCAAACTTTGGGTGGTTTAGTGATTACTCATTTAGGACGTATTCCTTCAGCAGCAGATCATTTTGAATGGGAAGGTATGAGAATTGAAGTCATGGATATGGATGGAAATAGAGTTGATAAAGTTTTGGTTGTACCCAAGGTAATTACTGGACTTTAGACTAAAAGCACAAAATGACTCAGGGAAGCTGAGTTGAAAAAAAAGCAAAGTAAAAAATTCAAAAATGAGAAATTAAGCAGGTTTTGGCTGGGCTTTACGTGAAGGTGAAGTACGCTTTTTAACGATGGGATAGCGAATTATACGACGAAAATGCTTTTTTGTCCATAGACGAATCCTCACCCTACCCAGTTTGCTATCTTCTTGTTCAATAGTTTGTTCTTTTTTTGCTGTCTCTCGATTTACTGACTATTTACCGATCGCTCTTCTTTTAGTCTAAAGTCTAGTTAGAAATAATAGGTAAAATTGTAATGTAGCACCAAACCCTTGATAGTGGTGCGTTACATGACGCACCCTAAAAAATTCAGTTGCAAAGGTTTTATCTGTTATTCCAAAGCTTGTTTAGCTTCCTTTGCAACTGCTTCTACTTCATCATTAACCAAAGTTGTCAAAACAGCTTTAGCTTCCGCAGTACCTAAATTACCTAAAGCTTGAGCTACTCTATAACGAATTTGCCAATCTGGGTTAGTTGCATAAGGTGTTAAAAGGGGAACAGCATCTGGGTTTCCCAACTCTCCCAGGGAGCTAATAGCCGCAGTTTGCACTAAACCATTATCGGAAGCAAGTGCTTGTTTGAGTAATTCAAAACCCCGTGGATCTCCCAATGCTCCCAAAGTGGCAATAATACTGAATTGTACCAACCATTCCGGGGTTTTATGGTAAAGTTGCTCTAAATCTGCAAAAGCTGCGTGTAATTTCAGCGCACCTAAACAGTCTGCTGCTGCTGCTTGCACATCCGCTTCCGGATCATTGAGTAGTTCCCGTAATATCTGCAAGGATAAATCTAAATTCTGATCCCCCAGGGTGTCCATTTGACTGACAGCAGAATAACGGACACGGGAATTTTGATCACCAATAGCGATTTGTACTAATTCTAAAGCGGTTTTGGGTTCTAGTTCGCGAATTTGATTAACTGCACGTAGGCGATCGCCCAAATTTTCCGAACTCAGTAACTCTTTCACAGATTCAGCAGATATACTCATTTAATTATCCTATGTTATTATTAGCTTTCAATTTGTAGGGGTTTAGCACTGCTAAACCCCTACAGTTATTCTCTCGTTCCCATACTCTGTATAGGAATGAATTTTGGCAGTCTGAGACCAGGAACGAGGTACTGTAACTTGTCATCTACTCTGCGGCCATAGCGCGAACAATATCACCACGAGTCAGAATACCAATGACTTTTCCTGTACCATCAAGCACAGGTAAACGATGCACTTTATGTTCTTGGATGATTTTTGCAGCTTCTTTGAGAGGTTTATCAGGAGTAATGGTCAGAGGGTTTTTACTCATCACTTCCCCTACAGTTTGTCCTAAAGCTTTATGTAAATCCCGTTCATAAGCACCAGGATTTTGTAAATAAATCACACTATCCAAAAACATGATGTATGCAGGAGGAGTGACACCGGTTTCTTGCCACATCAGGTCTGTTTCGGATATGATACCCACTAATTTACCTGTATCATCAATTACGGGTAAACCGCTAATACGTTTTTCTGCTAAGATTTGGATAGCTTCTTTTAAGGGAGTTTCAGGATGAACCATAATCGGATCATGGCTCATCACGTCTGCAACGGTTTTAAGCATTTTTTTTACTTACACCTTTTATAAAAGTCTTTTTTATTATTGTAGGTAATTGGGGGGTAATAAATAAATATTTTTAATAGATTGTTACTTTTAATCTGGAAAATAAATTTATTTTGTAGGTTGGGTTGAGGTAAGGAAACCCAAAGCTATTAAATCAAAAGATTTACTGATGTAAGTTTTTTGTTCAGCAAATCTACATTTTAATAAAATTAATCTTGCAAATCTCTAACAAGTTTCATTAATTTGTTATATCTCTCTACATTACCTTGATTTAAAGATATTTCTGCTGCTTTTGTAAAATCAGCAATAGCAGCTTCGTCATTATAAAATCCCCTGTAAATCAAACCGCGATTACCATAGGCGGAATCTAGTAAAGGGTCTAGATTAATTGCATTAGTATAATTTTCAATAGCTGCATCGTATTCTTCTAAATTATGCAAGTAGACACCACGATTATAATAAGCATACGCTAGTTTTTCATTATACTCTTTTGCTAATTCAGATTTTAATTCAATTGCTTCTTTATAATCTTCTATTGCACCTTGATAATCGTTAAGTTTGTTACGCAAAAAAGCTCTTAAACCATAACCTTCTGCAAAATCATCATTGATATATTTCAGTAACATAGTTAATTTATCTATGCCTTTTTGAATATCTCCTCCATCTCTGACATCATCTAATACGTTGTTGTATACTTGTTTCTCCAAATCAGATTGTGCTGTAAAGTAATCTAACAAAATTGTAGAAGAATCATCATGAGAGCTTGGTAAAATTTGATAGGCTTTCCACAAAGTTCGATAAGCATCATAATAAAATTCAAGTCTAGATAAAGCTTCTCCTTTCTTCCACCAAGCTTGGTAAAAATTAGGATCTATTTCTATAACCTCATCAAAAATCTGTACTGCTTCTTCATACTTTCCATAATACAAGAGTTCTGAACATTCACTAAATAACTGTTGTGCTTTTTGCCATGCGCCCAATACCAAATCTGAATCATCAGATATTTCACCATTTTCACGAAAGCGCAGAAAATGTATACAACCAGATTTTTCTCCAGCTAAAATTGTTAATCCATCTGGAGAAATTGCACAGGATGTTAATTCAGTATTACCATTGAAACTAGCAACTACTTCTCCAGTTTGTAAATCCCAAACTTTGAGAGATTGATCCTCTGATACTGAAACTGCATATTTACTATTAGGTGAAATAGCTACATCATTAATATAATTTGTATGTTCAGTAAAAGTTTGTATTAATTTTACACCATTATTTATATTCCAAACTTTGAGGGTTGTACTATCTAAACGCGAGACTATTTTTGTAGCATCAGGAGTAATAGGAACAGGATTAAAAAATGCTTGGTTTCCACTTAAAGTTAGTAGTTCTTGAGATGAACCTAAATTCCAAACTTTAATTCCATAATCTCCACTTGATACAACATTTTGATCATCAGGTGTTATGCTAATTGCTCTAATTCTCTCATATTCCTTATCTCCACTCATGATTAGTAACTCTGTTCCTGTTTGCAAATCCCAAACTTTAATAGTGTTATCTCTGGAAGCAGAAATAATTTTCTTGCCATCAGGAGTTATAATTACATCTACAACCCAATCATCATGTCCATTAATTGTCAGTAAGTTCTGACCTGAATTTAAATCCCAAACTTTAATTGTTTTATCCTCTGAAGCTGAAACGGCTTTTTTACCGTCAGGAGTAACAGCTAAAGCTAATACATCCTTATCATGTCTCTCTAAACTGAATAACTCTTGACCACTGTGTAAATCAAAAACTTTAAGGGTGTTATATTTTGCAGCTGCAATAACCCGTTGACTATCAGGTGTAATTTTAAACATTTGTAATGCTGAACGCCAAGAAATTTCTACATCATTAAATGTGAATAATTCCCTACATTTATGTAAATCCCAAATTTTTAATTTAAAATGTTCTGCTGAAATAGCTTTTTTACCATCAGGACTTACTGCTATTGCGTGTACTGTACTTTGATGCCCAGGTAAAATAGGTACTGGTTTATGCTTTTGTAAATTCCAAATTTTGATTGTATTGTCTCGTGATGCTGAAATTAGATATTTACTATCAGCAGTGACAACTAAATCATTAATATCACCAGAATGACCAATCAATGTTTCTAATGATGGATGAGAACCCCAATTACCCCAAATGTTAATAGTATTTTCATCTGAACCTGAAATTATCTTTTCTCCATCAGGAGTTACAGCAATAGCAAGCTCATCAAATGATGCTAAAGCTAGTGTACCGAAAGAATCTACAGATTGACCAGTTTGTAAATTAAAAATTTTTATATCATCACCTGAAACTAAGATAATTTCTTTGCTATCCGCGCTTATTGTTATATCATTTATTTTGTCTTTGTAGGGCTTGATATGAATTAATTCTATGCCATTTAATAAATCCCAAACTCTCACAGTTCTATCATCTGAACCTGAGACAATCTTGCAACCATCAGGGGTTATTGCTATAGCATTAATTTGTTCAGTATGTCCGGTCAGAGTCAGCAATTCTTCACCTGTTTCTAAATTCCAAATTTTAATAGTCTTATCCCACGAAGCAGAAATAATTTTACTACCATCAGGAGTCACTATTACCGAGGAAACACAATCAGAATGTCCCGTTAAAGTCAGTAATTCTGTACCTTTTTTTAAGTCCCAAACTTTAATATTATTATCCTGTGAACCAGAAACTATTTGTTTATTATTAGGAGTTACCGCTACAGACCATACTCTATCTGAATGTCCATGTAATGTTCTAATTTCCTGTCCGGTTTGAAAGTCCCAAATTTTAATATTTTTATCCCAAGAACCAGACACTATTTGTATCCCTGCATCAGTATAAGCTAAAGCTACAGCCATTACTTCTTCAGTGTGTCCTATCAGGGTTCTTAACATTGCTCCCCCTGGTGCGGTTAAGCTGGGGGTTAGGGGATATAATTTGAGTTCTGGTTGTTGTTTTGCTTGGGTTAATAATTTTCTAATTTCTGGTGTGTCAAAATGTGGTAAACGTCCTAAAAATTGAGCCGCTAGTTGTCTAGTATCTACTGCTAAAGCATCTGCGGATAGTCGTAGTGCATCTTGAATTAAAGTGAGACTTTCTTGTGTTTCTTCTGAAAATTCAAGTTGAGATTGTAAGGCTAATTCATAATCAGCAATAAGTGATTCTACTCCTGATTCAGATACTTTGAAATCTAGAAACTCGAAATTTGTTAATAATTTTTGTAATCTTTCTCCTGCTGATGATTTTGCTAGATAAGTTGGGATTTCTAAAAAATCTCTGCGCTTATCAATAGGCATATTTGCCAATCGTGTTTTGAAGTTACTCATCTCCAAACATTGCCTCCCATAAATAATCTGCTTTTTGTTTGTTAATTACCTGTAATGAAACTCCTGCTTGTTTAACAATTTCTTGGTCATGCAGAAATTCGGAGAAACTACGATGATAAATGCTATAACAAGTTCTATCTTCAATCAGACGTTTATGTAAAAATTGTAGCCATTTTTCTAAAATCTCCTGTACTGTTAATGGTGTTTCGTGAATATATTCAGATATTAATTCACAGGAAATAGGCTGACGGGTTTCTGCTAAATGATAAACTACATACAGTTTAATCATAGGTCTGGGTTCGTCATTCATTCCCATGCGTACCCAATGAAATTTATAGTATTCTTGTAAACCTGTGGGTAAACCTTCAAGGTTTAAATCTTGATATTCATTTTCTTCAATATCTCTCATTACATGAAATAAATACATGAAATTGTTTTGACTACGATTAGCAATTTCATCAATAAATTTCTCTTGTGTAACTGATTGAGATTTAATCCATTGACGTAAGGTTTCACTATTGTTAACTCGATTGCGAACGTATGTACAAATATCCTCTCTACTTTCAGCTTGATATTCTTCGAGTAAGTTTAATATTTGTTTTGGAGAATCTGTCATTAATCGTACATTGGCATCACGTCTAACTGTGGTAATAAAGTAAATACCTTGGGGTAAATAACGCGGTAAATACAAAATATTGGCAGTTTTATTTTGTTTAGATTGATCAACTTCATCTAAAGCATCAACAGCGATAACTACAGGGTTGCCATTGCTTTTTTTAGCTACTTCTTCTAATAATTTGCTTAGAAAAATTCCATTATTTTTGGCTTCATCAGATAAAGAATAGGGGAGTTGATACCGTTGAATGATTTGTTGACAAATGCTTTCGAGAAATTGCTGAGGATCATTTTGTCCTTCTTGTTCAATGTTGAAATGATATATACATTCTGTATCTTGGACATATTTAGCTAAGATGGCACTTTTTCCCATTCCAGGGTCAGCAGTGATGGTGAAATAACCATTGGGTTTACTGTTAATAAATTCAGATATGGCACTAAATACATATTCACGTCCTACAAACCCTTCCAACTTACTAGCAATTATCGCTGGTAATGGTTGAAATGGTATTTCTTTTGGTTGTTCATTTTCTGATTCTTGATTTTTCTTTCTTGCTACTGGAGTTTTATCAACTATATCTTCCCAATTTTCTATTCCTACAGCTTTACAGAGAGCAACAAATGTTTCTTGTTCAACTCTCTCACCATGCTGAAAGCGGACTAATGTTGAATCTGAACAATTGGCATATCTGTACCATTTTATCTCTTTAGTCGTCCAGCCTTTTTTTCTTCTAGCTAAATCAACCATTTCTATTCCTTGTTGAGAAAGTCCGATTGTTGGCATATTTATACTCCACCTAGTGTTTTTAATTAGCGTCAATTTGGGATCAGTTTGGGATCAGTGATCCAAAACTGGGATTATTTACCCTTAATTCCTGTGTAATTCTAAAAATTGTCGAAAGCGAACGTTGGCCAACCCGCTGGAAACTCCATTCCGGGGATTTTGCAGAATCCCCAAAATCAGACCGATTGAAATACAGAGAGTTATCGGGACTTATACGTATGCCAGTAGTTAAGCCAATTGTAGCAAAGAATGAGTTGCACGCGGTACAACAGGAGGCGATCGCCAACTATATCCAGTACGCACAGTCACCACTAGAATTAGAGTTTGGGGAAAAATTGCAGACTAGAGATTTTAGGGCGATCATCTATTATTTCATATATCTCAAACACTGGACACAAGAAAGAACTGTGGGTGCGCTGACTGGGTACATGATGTTTTTATTTTTAATTTCTGTTTATCATCCCCAGTATCGTATTATTCCCATAATTGACGTAGATGAATTGTGGCATACACACATCTTTTTGAATACAAACAATTATGATCAAGATTGCCAAAAATTATTTGGCTATTATTTAGATCATGCCGCACATATTTCGTTAGAGGAAACAGAAGAATATGATTCTCAAGCGGCTTTTGCTAACACTTTGATTCTGCTAGAAAAACATTTTGGTAGTGCAGCTTTAGTAAAATTAGCTAATACTAACTCTCTACAAGCAGCCACTTCTGGTCCCGTCACAGCTATTTTCCCATCCAGTAGTTGTGGTCCGATGGTATTTAGAAATTAGATATTTTCTGATATACCTAATACACAGCATTTCTTGTTGAGGTACACATCTAGCTGTCAAGATGCCCGCACCACAAGAGTTTTATTATTCAAGTTTGTACTTCATTTGCCCGAAATCTGCTGTAATTGTAGGAGTTTAGCATTGCTAAACCCCTACGACTGTATTAATAATTAGAGATATTGTGTTTGTGCTATTATTGAACCAAAACTAATATTATTTAAATTTGATTTAAATTTGATTTAAATTAAATTTATCGTTCTAACGATTGGATAAATAATTCCATATTCTCTTTATCCACCAACATTCCCAATTTATCAAAATCCTGATAAGCTAACTCTGCAAATTTTTTAGCATCAACAAAATCATAATTAGCTTTCTTTAAATTAGCCATAGAAGCCTTACAATGAGCAATTAAAGATTTATCAAGATTCTCATCGGACATAGACAAGCATTCTGTTAATAATTTTTCAGCAGCATCTAAATTTTTATTTGCCTTAATGTACAAGTCAGCCACCCATTTCTGATTAAAATAAATTGCACGTTTGGAATTAATATTTTCAGCTAAATTGGCGGCTTTTTGAAAACATTTCTCAGCTTTATCTAAATCATGCTGATCACCTCTTTCATAATAAATTCTGCCTTCATAATGCCAAATCTTTAACCCTTGACGATCAATATTTTCTGGATTTATATCAACAGATTTATTCAACAGTTCCTTACTTAGCTTCAGCCATAAAGCAGCTTTGTTGTATTTCTTTTGTTTCCAATAAAAATAAACAATATTAATAGCTAGTTCAATCTCCTGTATATCGTGATATTGCCGAAGTTTCCAAGCTTTTCTAAAGTATTTTTTTGCTTTTATAAAATTCTCCATTAAAGTGAGAGTCCATGCTTGATCATGGAATAATTCAAATAAATGTGATGAGTAATCAGGATTTTGTTCAGATGCTTCTATCAGCCAATCTGTCCATTCTAAACGGTTAAATAGAGAATTAGCACCAGATCCTTGATGATAAGCTGAAGGACGAATATTCCGCCAAAAAGTCAAAGATTCGAGAAATTTTTCATGCTCTTGACACCATGCAATTGCTGTTTGTAAATTATCATATTCAGCAACGAAGTAATCCATATACTCATATTCATACCAATCTTTGTGATCCTTTTTTCTGTATCCTTGAGAAAATTCTAAATACCAATTAATCCATCTTTCTCTTGCTTGCTGCTCAAAAACAGGATTATTTGTTAATTCAGTAGATACATAATTACGAATTAGAGGTAAAGGAATTTCGTAACGATTTTCATCATACTTAATTAACAAGCGATCTTCTAATAATTGCAAATCCTTGTTTATTTTATCATCATCTGTTACGGTAAGTGCAACATAAGCGATCGCATCTCGCAAAGCAGGTTTAGGAAACATCACCAAAGCCATTAATAAATCATAAGCAGAAGCAGATTCTTCCTTTAATGATTTTAATAAAAATTCCTCTTTATTTGGCAATTTACTTAAACAATTATCATGCTGCAACTGATTCAGAGCATCAATAATTAACCCCGGTATCCCACCAATAATATCTTTTATTTGTTGATATTGGTTTGGTGTAAGATTAACACTTAATTCTTGAGCTTTTTCTGTGATAAAAATTCTCGTGTCTTCTGCTGAGAGAATTTCCAGATGTAAAGGATGACCTAGCTTAGTTCTTCGACGTGATGTAATTAAGATTTTCACATTAGAAGGCATTTGTTCAATTAGTGACTTAATATCTTGTTTATCTGCCTCAGTTTCCACATTATCTATAATTAACAGAGTATTGATGTTTTTAAATTTAGCAATAATCTTTTTTAAGAGTTGCTCTTGATTGGACTCATTAATAATTTTTTTCTTAATTTCCAAAGTAAGTGCAATGTCTTTATAAACATTCTCTAAATTAGATTCTCGACTCTCACAATGTTGCTGTTGTTTAATAGAAGTAAAAATAAAAGCATCAAACATTGGTAAATCCAAGCTGTGATTACTCTTTCTAGCTTGTAAAAAACGCAAAGCAGCTTCTTTTACTAGAGTAGTTTTACCAAAACCAGGCAAGGCAGTTATACTAATTATAGGTATATAAGGATTATCAATTAAGTTTAATAATTTTGTAACTTCTGTTTCCCTAGCAATAAAATTATTATAATTTTTGACTAAATTACTGTAAATAATATCTTTTCTGCTTTCTGCTAATTCTTGCCAATTTGTTAAACCTAAAACATGACAATAAGCTATAAAAGCAAGTTGATTAATGAATAAACCACGTACAAAGCTATTCCAAGTTCTATATGATATTCCCGTAAAATATATTTTCCTGTCTTCTATTAAATCTTCTATAGTTTTATAGAAAGAAATTTTGCGTTTCTGTTGATTTTGAAAAAGTTTAATCTTTATCAGATTAAAAAGTCTGGCTCTTTCTGAATTAATCTTGGTTCTATCATCCTTACTTACGTTAACTAGAGGCACAAAATAATATTCAAGTTCGTTATACCATCTTTGATCATTTTCTCCCCAATTATTTTCCCTTGCATGTTGTGCCATTAAAAACTTGGAAGCTTCACGGAAAGGTGCATTTTCCATTGTATATTCTCTGTCTTGTCTAGCCGCTTCAACCTCTTTCCGTTTCCCTTCAAGTACCCTGAAAGTTTCCACTACAAGCATATATAAACCCTGTTCCCTGACCAAGATCACTTAGTATTCCATTTTAACTGATCTTGTTGGCTGCCAAGTCAATTGTGAAAATAAAAACAAGGTGTCTACATATATGTCAGGAGTTTACATTTATGGCTCGTGTGGATTGGAATGGTCCGGTTTATCACTCTAAAAACGGGCGTTACTACTGCTATGGTACTGATAGGGATGGTAATAAGCATATTTTAGATGGGGATAGTCAGCGAGATTTGCAAGTAAATTATCTTGGTGAACTATCACCAGGTGGACTTCATGATCATCACTACACAAAAAACGGTAGGTGGTACACCCAGACACGAGTTGATACTGGACATCTATTTAATGATGGTGGAGTTGCGAGCGATGCAGGTGGATATTTAGATCATCTGTTTGATGAGCTAAAAAGGTTAGGCTAACTCTCAACTGATTATATACCGAGGATGTATCTATAAAACTAACCTAGTAGGGGTTTAGCATTGCTAAACCCTCTAATCTTGAACAAAAATTATTTTACAGGTCAAGGAAATGCACATAGCAACCTCCCAGCGAAAATACATCTTTTTCTGTCTCTTCTGCATTAGTTCCTCACTCGTTATTAGTGGGTGTGCTAATACATCAATTGCCAAGCCTATTTCCGAAAGTGATCCTCTATTAACACAGAGGTCTTTAGCTCTTGTATTAACGATTATATTGGGATTTATACAACTTGGAATTTTATTGATTAAAAACCCCCAAGCTCCACAAGTTGGAGAGGCTTGGTTTCAGCAAAATATACCCTCAGTCATTGCAATTCCATTAATATGGTCAAAACTGGGTGAATGGGGTTATATGATTTCCAATTGGTTATTCAACCTATGGAATCCTTTGGTGTTGATATTGGGATTTTTTAATGGTGTACTTGGAAATGTAGGACTAGCTCTATCTTGGATTGTATTATTTGGGTTTGTTTTCCCTTCACCAGATTTATTCGCTTGGGCAGTTTTACCAACATTAGCAGGTTTAATTGTCAACTTATTTTTACTAGCTTTTGCAAAAACTGGTAATAATGCAGGAGGTAATTCATAAATACCTTGCATAGCAGAAATATAGTCAGGTTGGGTTAAGCAACAGCACAACCCAACTACAACTACAACTTTGATTATTTTAGGGTTACTTGCTATAAGAAATAGCAATTATTCAATAGAGCAGTTTTTATAATTTGTCAAGATCACCAGTAACTAGCGCATAGGTGATCGGATTTTCTATATACAGAATTTGTGCAACGTGCCAAAATTATTACAACAATGAACCTTGAAAACAAAATATGACTTTGAACTTTGATAAAAAGCGTGAAGAAGGTTTCACAGAAGTATTGTTAGCACCTGTTAAAGCAATAATAGGTGATCCTAAAGAACTCTACGGTGAATATTACGTTACCGACGAGATCAAACAGTCTGCTAAAATTACAAATTCTGCAATTGTAATTAGTAACAATATTGACGGAATCAGTCTAATACCACTGCTGCAATTTTCTTTTTCTGATTGGGGCGATTACAGTCTACCAGCAGCTATTTTTCTAGCTGCACTGATTACATATTTTGCCAATATCACTGGAACTGCTACAGCTAAACGCAAACCAGGTAATATTATTTGGTCAATGTCTGCTACTGCTGGTTTTCTAGCAATGAACGCACTCATGACTATGACTACACCAGTTGCTCCTGAACTCACTTTAAATCAACACGGACTAGCAGAAATGCGAGCTAAAGAATTAATTGAAATTAAGGAACAAGAAGTCAAGGAGAAGATTAAACCCAGTGCTGAAGGATTAGTAAAATTAAACCAAGTTGAAACCGAATGTAAACGTTTAGAAAATGAACTAAAAAAATACCCCAGAGGCAGTGTACAGCGTAATGATTTTTATATTAATGCCTATGGAGAATACAGCAAAGTTCGTAGTAATTATAACTGGAGTGCTGTTCCAGAAGGTAAAAGACCTGTATGTGCAAATGCCAAAATTTTAAATCAAGAAATTCGGGAATCAGCTATACAAGCACAAGAAATTTGGGCGCGTCAAAAGCAAAAAATTCTTCTTTCTGCTAGTTATGTAGTTGGTATTCGCAATACCTTACCTGAGCTTTATGAACAGGAGTTTAACGAAAAAGGAGAAGTAAATTCAGGAATAGTAAAAGCACGTTTAGCGATTGAAAGTACATATACTAAATTAGGACAAGGAGAGTGGACAAACTTAGGATTTAGTATTTTTTGTTTTGCTTTATCTATCCTTACTTCCATCTTTTCTTGTGCTATGGCAATATCCCACTCTATGAGAAAAGATGTACAGATGAGTTTTGATGAATCTTTACCTATTGCTCTGGAAGAGTTTTGTCAAAACGACTACTAAAATTACTCGGCTAATATTTAGCATTTATCGGGGAATCACGCCTGTAGATAAAATCACATAGGCTGATTTTTTAACACTTAATTCAATTTTTTCTTTTTTTAGTTCAAGGGTAATCTATATGCGTGAAATGAATCCACAACGCCGGAATAATGTTGCTAATTTATACCCCGTTAATTATAAAGGTTATATTAGGATAGACGTTCTCAAGCTTTATTTGCAAACTGGTGAATGTAATGATCCTCGACTCAAGGGAATATTACTCCGACTACATCAAGGGGAAACTTTACTTTCACCAAAAAAAGCAGAAGATTTGCTGAAAAAATTGTCTACAAGTTTAAAGTTGATTAATATAGTAACATCAGAATTACTAGGAGAATCTATCCCGCAAGTAGAAGCACTAGGACAACTACAATGTGAAAATGAAAGCTTTTGCTTGGAGGTTGAGACAAAAATTAGAGAAAATTTGCAAGAATTAGATTTCTTTCTTAATCAATTGTTGGAAATTAACAAAAAGTATGGATATTTAGCTTATGATACTCAACCAAAAAAACATCCTCAGAATTTAGAAACATTTCAAGAGAACTTAGATGAATCTAAAGAATTAGTGAAAACAATTTCTTATATTCAGCGTTATCTCAATTATCAATTTAATACAACTCAATCATTATTTGACCGCACTGCTTACCCTTTAGCCTATTTTCTAAGGATTCGCAAATATTTGGAGATATTACCAGGAGAATGTCGGAGTTTAGCAGCTATAACTCGTCAAGCTATAGCAAACCGTGTTCCAGGAACTGAATCTGATAATTTAACTTGAAGGAATTTAACTATATGTTTAGAGGGTTAAGAAAACAATTAAATCGCCCTAGTAGAAAAAATTTTGCAGTAAATACAAGTTTACACACATCAATCACAACTCTTACAGATGACCAATTTAAACAGCAGTTCAACAATGGTAAGAGAAACTTTTCCGGTTGTGATTTTCGTCAGGTTAGAAATCATACTTTAAGAGAAGTTTCACTTCATGAAGCTAATTTGAATCAGGCTATTTTTAGTGGAATGCAACTGAATAAAATTAATTTTGAAAATGCTAGTCTTTATCAAGCAAAATTTGTAGGTGCTAACCTAGCAGGAGCGAATTTAATTAGAGCAAATTTGAGTGAAGCTGACTTATCTAATGCTAACTTGGCAGATGCTTATCTAATTAATGCCAATTTATCAGAAGGTTGTTTGTATAAAGCGCAACTTCATTGTGCTAACTTAATGGGTGCAAATTTGAGTTATGCTAACTTAAATTCTTGTAGTTTAACCTGGGCAGATTTGAGTGCAACTACTCTATGTTGGGCTGATTTACGCAACACTAATTTAAGTGATGCTGACCTTTATGGTGCAGATTTACAACACGCTGATTATGGTTTTACAACTATTATCAAATCACGGATTCAAGGTTTAATCACTCTCAATAAGAAAACCAGATGACAAAATAATCTAGCAATTCTCAAACCTTGGAGAAGTAGAGATGTTGTATACAATATCTCTGCTCCATCAACAGATATTTTTATTTTATAAACAACCGTCTTCTTTCCTGAATCAACACTTTAAATAATGCCACTATTCCATAAATACCTAAATTCCTAATCAATCTCAACCACTCAAATAAATTAGCTGATTTCTTCCTATGTATTCTCACTAAATGCACACCAGCATCCGCAGCAGTATTTATGTATTTTTTCATTTTAGCTATTTTTAACAATTTTAAAAATTCATGAATCGCATTATCCCAATCTCCTAAATATTCATAAATTCTCGCTCTATTTGCTAATACATTAGCTAACTTCTTTTCATTAAAATCTATTTGGAGAAAAAGCTTTTCCGCTTTATCTAAATAAGTATATGCTGCTGAAAAATCAGGATTTTTGCATTTCATAGCAACAGCACCAGCTAACAAATAAATAGTCCCTTCTGATTCAGGATATGCAGCTTGAGTAAATCCACTGGTTGTTTCTTTGGTTTCTGTAAATTTAGTAATTGCTGTTTCTAATAACCTGCGGGATTCATCAAAATTACCTTTTTTATATTCCAACCAACCCAAACCATAAAAAATCAAAGATAAAAAATATAAATTACCCGTACTTTCAGAAACTTCTTTACCTTCAATAAAAGTTAATTCTGCTTTAGCTAAATCATTGACGTTCAAATAAGCAACACCTAAACTATACAAAACCCTACCTAAATCAAAAATATTACCAAGCTTCCGTAAAATATCAGCAGCTTCTAAATAACTAGATATAGCTTTTTTACTTTGATCAAATCTATCATAGCAACTCCCTAAATTCAGCAAAGTATTTGCTTGCTGATAAAGATTATTTTGTTGTTGAAATAAATCTAATGCTTGTTGTAAATGCCATTCTGCTTCTTGAGATTTTTGTGAACGTTGTAGAGTAATACCTGCACCTAAATGGTTAAAAGCTAAAAATTCCTGATTATCAAATACACGACTAGCTAAAATTCCTTGTTCATGATATTTCAACGATTCTGTAAATTGACCTTTTTCTTCTAAATAACGTCCTAAAGCACAAAATAACCATGAACCATCTTTATCCACACCTTTAGCAATTTCTTGTTGTACCCAATTTCCCCAATCTCGATAATCTTGACTAACTTCACAATAGTAAAATAAGGCTTGACAAAATTTACGCTGGTTAATATTATTAACATCATCAATCATATTATCAAACACAGCACGAAAATCTTGAATAACTTGGTTGATATCAATATTTGCTGAACTGTGATTACCAAACAGAAGTTGATTATATTGATAAGCTTGAGTTACCCAGTGATCTGATAATTCATCGTCAGACGACTTGAAAAAAGCACGCACATCAAAAAGATTATTACTCATATTGTTCCCTCAAAGTTTCTCCAAAATAACGAGCGGTAAAAGAGTGTAAAGAAACTTGTTTATTAGAACCAATAGGAGTAATTTCAATCAACGAAAGCTGATATAACTTTCTAATTGATTCATCAACAACTTGACTAGATAAACCTCCTAAGCCATATAATATACGAATAGGTACTGGTCTAGACCTCGTAGCTAAATACAGCAGCAACTTTTGAGTATTAATTGCATTTTCTTGTTGTAATTCTTGCCAGTTATCTTCAAACAAATAATTATATAATTGTTGTTCTTCTGATAAATTTTGCAACCGTTGAATAATTCTATCTATATCTAATTTACCAGCTTGACTGACCACTAATTTCATCGCTAGTGGCATACCATCAGTAATTTTAACCAGTTCATCAATTTCTCCTGGCGTGGCTTTGAGAATCGGATTTTGACTAGGTAGTAAATATTTTTCTTCAGAAATGACTTGAATAAATTCTCTTGATACCTTTTGATTTAATTTAGATAATGCCAATTCTGTAACATCAGCATCTATTCTTCGACGACTGGTGATAATTAAAGAACTTTTTCCTAAAATACTTTGTAATTCTGCTGCTAAGACTCTAGGACTTTCGGCATCTTCTAAACCATCAATAACTATTAACCAAGGATGTGAATTAAGAATTCTAGTAATTTCTATTCTGAGTAAATCTGGTTGTAACAAGATATGATTTGGTAATTGTAGCTCTTTACCTATTTCTTGTAAAGCATCCTCAAATGATAAACGATAAGCCCGATGAGATGCTAATTCTCCTAAACCTTCTGATTGATATTGATATATTTTTGCCCTTACCCAAGCAATTTTTGTAAATATTTTTTTATGATAAGCTTGAGATACTAACTGATGACAAAAAGCAGTTTTTCCTAATCCTCCAATACCCGTAATACTAAATATTGTAGATTGGTTTTTTGATTCTAATACCTGAAGAATCTCTTGTAAATCATCACTACGTCCAATAAATTGTTGATATTTTTTCTCTAGTTGCCAAGTTAATAAATTTGATGTGTGTTCTGTGTCTTCATCATCATTTTCTACTTCTAACATTGCTAAGGGATCAGTATCAACAATATCCTCCCAATTTTCAATCCCTACAGCTTTACAGATACCAATAAAAGCATCTCTATTTACTGCTTTCCCTCTTCGGAAACGCCCTAATGTTGGTTCAGAAACATTAATACCAGCAATATCACTAGCAATATCACACCATGAAAGTGATCTTGCTGTCCAGCCCTTCTTTTTTCTCTCTATTTCAACTTTTTCTAAACCTTCTTGAGATGCTTTGAGAGTAACTGCCATATTGATCCTAGTATTTTTATGTAATTTCAGAAATGGATACTACTTCTCATTCTTTGTCAAGATCACAAACAATCCTATTTTAGCTGATCGTGCTAAATGACACAAAATAAGTTAAAAAAAATTTATACCGCCAACTAGCTACTACGAATAAACGGTTAAGTCCAACTTTAATGACTTCATTTTCCCCTGTTTACCAGGGGAATACTAACAGAAATTAATACTTGTCAAACTAGCCACAAAATCATCCTAGTCACAATTATTAAATACAGGAGTTTTCAACATGAAAAAGTCAACATTTTTAACTTACGGTTCTAGCCTAGTAATAGCTACAAGTTTAGCATTCACGAGTGGACAAATAGCGGCAGCAGGACAGAATATCAATGGTTGGAATAAGTCAATAGACTCCAACAATGATAGTTTGTCTAGAACTCCTGGAACTGACATATTTGAAATGTATGTGATGGGAACAAAAGAAGATGAACAATTTTTCTATGTAGCAATTAATGGCAACTTACCTGTCACAGGTTTAGATACTGGAAATCAAGTATGCAATACAAGCACTGGGCAATGTTTTAATGTTAGTAACCAAAACATTGGTTATGGTGATTTATTCCTAGATTTTTCTGGTCAAAATAACTTTCTCAATGCTAGTAATTCTCGTAGTTTAATAGGTGTGAGATTTGCTCCTAATAACGATTCTAAAGTTTCTGGTACAGGTATTTTTGATTATGTAAAAGCTACAGATGTGGAAAGAGAAAACGCTGGTTATTGGAACTTCGGAACTCACAATCAAATTGTTACTCAACAAGGTGGTACTGCATCATTAGGAGATTTAGCTTGGGATGATCCTTATTATGCACCATATAATGGTTCTTTTACCTCAAATCCTATCCCTAATGTAATTGAATCAGGTAATAAAATAGGTGATATTACCATGTTAAATAGTGCAGAATTAGCTGCTGCCGGATTTGATTTAAGTTCTTTATCTCAAATAGGTTCAGAAACTTTTGGTTTCAAGTTTTCCAAATCTCTGTTACCTATTGGTAAATATCTTGCTACTTTGATTTTGGAATGTAATAATGATGCGATCGCACTCCGAGGAGAAACAACTAAAATAACTGTACAACCTCCACAAGAAGTACCTGAACCTTCTACTATTTTTGGAATCATGACAACAGCGTTAATTTTTGCAGCAACCAAATTTGGTAAACTCCGTAAATTTGAATTGAGTAAATAGCAAAATTCAACGATATCAAACTCCTGATTTATTTAGTAAGTCAGGAATTTAATTTTTTTATCCCCCTTTCTTCAAAGCTGCAATAATTTCTACATTCGCTTCTGGAAAATCAAAATTATCCAACTCATCAACACTGACCCAACGAATTTCTGCACATTCTATAGCTTGAGGAATTCCTGTCAAGTGATGACAATGATATACATTTAAAGTTACTCGTAAATGGGGATAAGTATGATCAATAGTAATCAAATGTTTCCCTACTGTAATTTTAATTCCTAACTCTTCTAAAATTTCCCTTTCTATACATTCTTCTATAGTTTCCCCTGATTCAATTTTACCCCCAGGAAACTCCCATAAATTAGCCATTGTACCTTTGGGAAGACGACGATCAATTAAAATCTGTTTTTCTTCATTCCAAATAACAGCAACACCAATGATTTTATGTGGGACAGTAGATATTTCATTCATGACTATAACTATGACAATTAAATTAAAATCCGGTTCGTAGTTAGGACTTTAGTCCTGTAAATTCTGACATATAGCGATAAATCGCTTACTACAAACCAAATTCTTAGTTTACAGTAATAGACCCTCGACTTCTCAAAGAAATCGAAGGTCTGATGCAATACTTGTCGGTTAAGCTCAAAAAATAGAATTACGTAGGTTGGGTTGTTCGCGTTAGCGTTGCGAAGCAATGGAACAAAACCCAACATTTATAAGCATTTGTTGGGTTGCGCTTTCTTCAGACCCAACCTACAAAAATCCTTAACCGAACAGTATTGAGGTCTGATGGATTATTGGAAAATATTAACATTTATTCAATAAAAACACCAATTAGTCAAATTCTGCTGATTAAATGATAGATTTCGCAGAGCATTTATTTAACTGGCGTTAATTCATTTATTTACTCAGCAATATCACTGCTGTTTGCTTCTGTTCCTTGCAAAGCTAGATCAAAGTCCATTCTCTGTTCTGCATTCCGTAAAAAATAACCACTAATCATTGCAGAAGCTAAAAGCCGACCTAGATTTTCGCGGTTGGTGGTAATAGTAATACCAAAGTGTTCTGAAGGCAGATTTCCCAAAAGTCCCACAATATTCCGTTCCATCACTTGAAAAACTTCCGCAGAAGTAGGTTTAGATAACTGAGTAACAGTTTCTGGACTTAAAGATTTAACGTATTCCCATAATAGGTTGCTATTTTCAGATTCACCGTTAAAAAATTCTGATACTCGATTTGGTTGGTTACTCACTTTTGATCTCCTTTGCTACAACTACTGTCTATGGTAATTGTGACTACAATGATAAATAACCTGTTTTCTATTTAATGACGACGAAAATTTAACTTTGTGTCTATGTCACTCAATGTAACAGGTTATTTCCGTCGAGGGAGTCGGTTTAACCGTACCAAAAGCAGCGTAGTTTTGCGAATGGGTAATTGGTAATGGGTAATGGGTAATTGGTAATTGGTATAATTTCTCTCCATATCCCCAGTTCCCAGTCCCCAGTAAATAGTCCCCTAACTTGCCAAATACTCATTAATACTGTGTTTGGATTTGCGAAGTTTTGTTAAGGCTTCCCGTTCAATTTGTCGGACTCGTTCCCGACTAATATTGAGGATTTCACCTATTCTCGCTAGAGTCAAGGACTGCCCATCTAATAAACCAAACCGCAGCTTAATGACTTCCTTCTGTTGTGGGGTGAGTTCTGACATCAGACGTTCTATGTCGTAAGATAGAGAAGATTGCATCACAAAATCTTCTGGTGATGCCCCTGTATCTTCCAACATTTCTCCTAGTTCGGTGTCATAATTATCTCCTAACCGTAAATCAAGAGATAAAGGCAGACGGGCTTTTTCTAAACACTCCCGCACCTGTTTGGGTGTTAATTGCAATTCTTCAGCCAGTTCAGCAACTGTGGGCGCACGTCCCAGTTTTTGTGAAAGTTGTCTTTGTGCTTTCTTAATTTTGTTTAGTTTTTCAGTAATATGAATAGGCAGTCGAATTGTGCGTGCTTTTTCGGCAATGGCGCGGGTAATAGCTTGGCGTATCCACCAATAAGCATAGGTAGAAAATCTATAACCTTTGGTGGGGTCAAATTTTTCCACACCCCGTTGCATCCCAATACTACCTTCTTGGATTAAGTCGAGTAAATCGACATTGCGCTTAATGTACTTTTTGGCAACAGATACCACTAAACGTAGATTGGCTTCTACCATTTTACGTTTAGCGATTTCACCTTCAGCGATCGCCTGATTTAATTCTTTTAGTTCTAGCTGTGCCGCATTTGCCCACTCTTCTAAGCTGGGTTGACGATCTAACTGTTCAGTCAGATTATCTCTGAGCTCATACAACGCAGTACATCTTTGTACCTGTTTCCCATAACGAATTTCTTCTTCGTGGGTGAGGAGTGGCACACGGCCAATTTCACGCAGATAGGTCCGCACGAGGTCTGTGGGTGTCTGAGCCGTTTTCATGGCGCTACTCTTTGGTGATGATGGGTTTGCTGGTAGTGTCATTAGCTGATAAATGCCTTAAGAGGTTGCTATCCAGGTATCCTGGGAAACTACGCTAGGGTTTGGGATTTACACGCCCGATCAACTCGGCTGCTTATATTTGATCAATATTTTAGATTAGGCTTCTTAACTGCTGGAAGTTACAGTTATTTCCCAGTAATCACAAGTATCTATAGTCAGATTTTTGGTAATACATTGAACATTTGCAGTTTTATGAGATTGTTAAAAATTGTAACATTTATGAGAAAAGTTTGACTACCGAGAAACCCGAAATTTCCTGACTAATTCAGGTGTCCTCATGCCGTAATTGTACTTAAAATATGATGAATTATGCCCCTAGAGCAAATTCTCTAGGGAAAAAACTGCTTCCTCATATTTGTTAAAATATCTCAATGTTAACTATAATGATTTGCCTATAATAATTGCTTAATGTTTCAGGGGACAGGGAACAGGGAACAGGTGACAGTAAGAAGGCAGGAAAGAGGCAAAAGGCAAGAGTTTATTCTTACCCATTACCCATTACCCATTACCCATTACCCATTACCCATTACCCATTACCCATTACCCATTACCTAACTCGCTGGACAGTATTCTTGAATGACTTTCACATCCAAGGTTGTGTTTTGCAGGGAACGAATTGCAGCGACAGTGGCTTTAGCACCAGCGATGGTAGTGATGATAGGAATTTTGTAAGCTAAGGCTGTACGACGGATTAACCGCCCATCAGTATGGGCTTCTTCCCCAGAAGGTGTATTGATGATAATTTGGATTTGTTGATTTTTGATGGCATCAAGAACATGAGGACGGCCTTCATGGAGTTTAAGTATTGACTCAATCTTTAAGCCTTGTTCCTGAAGGAATTGGCGTGTACCTTGGGTAGCGATGATGTTGAAACCCAGGTTGATAAATTCTTTCACCACATCTACGGCCAGGGATTTATCGCGATCGCTCATGGAAACAAATACAGTACCCTGGAGAGGTAGCTTTTCTCCTGCACCCATTTCTGCTTTCGCAAAAGCACGACCAAAATCGCTATCAATTCCCATCACTTCCCCTGTTGAGCGCATTTCTGGTCCCAAGATCGTATCTGTACCAGGGAATTTACCAAAGGGTAAAACTGCTTCCTTCACCGCAATATGAGAGGGAATGACTTCTTGTGTAAAGTTCAACTCCTCTAAGGTTTTACCCGACATAATTAAGGATGCTAATTTTGCCAGTTGTACACCTGTAGCTTTAGAAACAAAAGGCACAGTGCGAGATGCTCTGGGGTTAGCTTCCAAAATGTAGACTTGGGGAGAATAACCATTTGCACCGACTACCGCAAATTGAATATTCATCAAACCCACAACAGACAGAGCTTGTGCTAGTTGGACTGTCCAAGTTCTAATTTGGTTGAGAACGGCTGGAGATAGGGAAATAGAAGGTAAGGAACAGGCCGAATCTCCTGAGTGAATACCCGCTTGTTCTATGTGTTCCATAATGCCACCAATCACGACTCTGCCAGTATGGTCAGCGATCGCATCCACATCAACTTCAATGGCATTTTCTAAGAACTTATCAATTAAAATCGGGTGTTCCGGTTCTACCTGCACTGCAAAAGTCATGTAGCGTTCTAACTCAGCATCAGAATAGACGATTTCCATCGCTCTTCCCCCCAAAACATAGCTAGGACGCACCACCACAGGATAACCAATGCGTTTAGCAACAATTAAAGCATCTTCATAACTTCTGGCGATACCATTAGGCGGTTGAGCAATATTTAATTTGTTGAGAATCTTTTCAAATCGCTCCCGGTTTTCTGCCATGTCGATAGAATCGGGGGATGTACCCCAAATTTGGGTGATTGGGGACTGGGGACTGGGGACTGGGGACTGGGATAATTGCTGTAGGTAGTGTTGTAATGGTACGGCTAATTTTAGGGGTGTTTGTCCACCGAACTGGACGATGATACCAACGGGGTTTTCGGTGTCGATGATATTGAGAACGTCTTCTTTGGTTAACGGTTCAAAATACAAGCGATCGCTGGTATCATAATCTGTAGAAACTGTTTCAGGATTAGAGTTAACCATGATTGTTTCATATCCTGCACCATGTAAAGCATAAGCAGCATGACAACAACAATAATCAAACTCAATTCCTTGACCAATGCGGTTTGGACCTCCACCCAAAATCATCACCTTGGGTTTGGTGGTGGCTAAAACTTCCGTTTCTGCTTCGTAGGTGGAATAGTAATAAGGAGTCAGAGCTTCAAACTCAGCCGCGCAGGTATCCACAGTTTTGTAAACTGGAATCACGCCTAAATTTTTGCGGTATGCTCGGACTTCATCTTCGTTGGTTTTAGTAGCGTAGGCAATTTGGCGATCGCTAAACCCATCCCTTTTCACAGCATACATTTGCTCTTTTGTCAACTGTTTTAAGGGCGTGCGTTTCAGGAATTTCTCCACTTCTAGCAGTTGTTGTAATTTATCTAAAAACCACGGGTCAATAGCCGTTAGTTCATAGATTTCTTCATTACTCATTCCTAGTTGCATCGCATGACGCACTGCAAAGATACGTTCTGGGTTTGGTGTCCGCAATTGAGCGCGAATTTGTTCACCACTCGGTAATTTTTCGGCTTTGTCACAACCCCAACCAGCGCGACCGGTTTCTAGAGAACGCAAAGCTTTTTGGAAAGATTCGTTAAATGTCCTGCCAATGGCCATTGCTTCCCCAACAGACTTCATTTGGGTAGTGAGTACAGGTTCAGAACCAGGGAATTTTTCAAACGCAAACCGGGGAATTTTTGTCACCACATAGTCAATAGTCGGTTCAAAGGAAGCGGGGGTTTTCTTGGTGATATCGTTTTGCAGTTCATTCAAGGTGTAACCCACAGCTAACTTAGCCGCTATTTTGGCAATAGGAAAACCTGTAGCTTTAGAAGAAAGGGCGGAACTGCGGGATACACGGGGGTTCATTTCAATGACGACTACATCCCCGTTGACGGGATTTACGGCAAACTGAATATTAGAACCGCCAGTTTCTACACCAATTTCGCGGATAATTTTAATCGCCATATCCCGCAACCGTTGATATTCTTTATCGGTGAGGGTTTGGGCGGGGGCGACGGTGATAGAATCGCCTGTGTGAATACCCATTGGGTCGAGGTTTTCGATGGAACAGATAATAACAACGTTATCTGCTAAGTCACGCATGACTTCTAGTTCATATTCTTTCCAACCTAACAAAGATTGGTCAATGAGAATCTGCGACACGGGACTGGCATCAATCCCTACTTGTGCCATTTCTTCAAATTCTTCTTTGTTATAGGCTATACCGCCTCCTGTACCACCCATTGTAAAGGCTGGACGGATAATTAAGGGATATGTACCAATTCGCTGTGCGATCGCTTTCGACTCTTCTAAAGTTGAAGCTGTACCACTAGGACAAACTTTCACCCCAATTTTATCCATCGCTTCGTTAAACAGTTTCCGGTCTTCCGCTTTTTCAATCGCTGGTAATTTAGCACCAATTAACTCAACGTTATATTTATCCAAAACACCATTTTTCGCCAAAGCTACAGCGAGGTTGAGGGCGGTTTGTCCTCCCATTGTTGGTAATAGGGCATCTGGTCGCTCTTTAGCGATGACTTTTTCTACTATTTCTGGTGTCAGCGGTTCGATATAGGTGCGGTCTGCTGTTTCTGGATCGGTCATGATCGTGGCTGGGTTAGAATTGACCAACACCACTTCATAGCCTTCTTCTCGTAAGGCTTTACAGGCTTGAGTTCCAGAATAATCAAATTCACAGGCTTGGCCAATTACAATTGGACCTGAACCTAACAGAAGAATTTTTCGGATATCTTGGCGACGAGGCATAGTTTTTACCTTGAAGTATAAGAATACAAATCTTGACTATTTTAAGGGTCTTTAACCCTAGTCCTTATATTTATTATTAAGTTTTCTTGGTTCCTATGGCTGGTTAGGGTGTATAAGGTTTTTCCTGCTGTAGAGTGCGTTGGATTTTCTCCAGGACTGAGGTTACGCAAAGGAAGCAGAGAACACTGAAAAGCAAGAGTTTCAGAGAATTTTTACATATCCTCTAATCTCTACCAATCGCTATATAGGGTTAGCATTGCTCAACCCCTACACACCCAATACTTTTCGGTTAAGCCCAAAAAATATAATGATGTAGGTTGGGTTGACGATAGGAAACCCAACATTTACAAGGGTTTGTTGGGTTTCACTTTGTTCAACCCAACCTACGAAAACTCTTAACTGAACAGTATTGCCTACACACCGCTGCTGTATAAGTTGGTAATTTAGTAAGTTGACAAATTTTCCTGATTGATTTTTACTCAAACGAAAGTTTATTTAATTCTCATCAGATTATATCCCCAAGCTTTGGGAAAATATTTATATTTATATTTATATCTATTTCTATTTAATGATTTTTTTAAATAAAATTAATTGTCAACAAGAAGTTGTTAGCGGTGTATTCATATCTCTATCAAAAGATAAAATCAGATATTTCTTGGTTGTATTGAAATTAATTTTCAATTTTTAATTTTTAATGATAAATACTTTTATTAGATAAATATTCCCAATATTTAGATCAAAGTAAATGCTTTCCATTGCGTGATATTAAAAATGGCAGACAGGCATAAATTTACCTATCTGCCAAATTTTTATCCTGTTTTCTAATCTACAGTGCTAAATTTTGCATCAGTCTAAATGCAGAAATTTAAGATGAGGTTAAATTTAGTTTGCAGCAGGTTGAACAAAACCCAAGGTTAAACTATCCTTAGCTAAGAAGTGAGCTAAATGGTAAGCTCTTTCTTCTGTCTTTAACAGGATTTTTTCGTAGAGATATCTTGTACCTCTGTCTCCCAAACTCTCAGCCTGAGAGGCTTGACGGCGAATCACACCAATAATTGCTTGTTCTGCCACTAGGTCATTTTCTACCATCTTCCGGGAAGAAAATGTACCATCTACTTCTGGTTCAAAGCAGCATAATTCGGCTAATTTGCTAAATGAAGCAGCAGGAACACCACCCAAGCCATTTAAACGTTCACCGATTTCATGGATGTGATCTTGAACTTCTTCGTAACTTTCTTTAAAAAATTCATGCAGTGAATAAAATTCTGCACCTTCAACTACAAAATGGTGTTTTTGGTACTGCAAGTACAGAGCTTGGAAACTAGCTAATACAACATTGAATCCTTCTACTACTGGCGTGGTAACACTGCGATCCAGTAATACAGGATTGTCATATACTTGACCAAAGTTTTGTAATAGAGTTTGAGTATCAGACATTGTTCTCCTCGCTTTTTAGCAGTTAGATTTTTTAACCGCTGAATCTTTTATATCTTAACATTAAAAAAAATTAATGCCAGTCTATTAAATATGACAGAATTTCTGATTTTTAAAGGCTATAAGTATTCGTTTTTCTTCTATGTCTAGTTAATTTATTTCTATTTGTCTCATCTCGTTCTTGACTTAAGTAACAAAATATGATTAGGCACTGAAAAAAGTTTCCTGCAAATTTTTTGCAAATTTAATGACAATAATTTGCACTTACGCTATTCTTATTTATGAGGGTCAACTCCGACAAACTCCCAAACACAGGGAGTAACTTTGTCGTGGTTACTGCAAGTTTGTTGCACTTTAAGGGTAATTCGCTTGAAATCTTTTAGTTCAGAAGCAGAAATAAAGCACATTGTAGAAGTGAACTGGTCAGACCGTTGGCAAGTTTATCAGCGTTTAAATGAATTAAATATTCCTTGTCGTTGTGAAACAAACCAACCATTGCAAGTAGAAATTGCCAACCCACAGGTAGCTGTACAGCTTTGGAGTGTGGTGAGACAATTTAAAGCTTCTCGTCAAGATTTAATTTTTACTCTTGAAAATTCTTGGCAGATGCGCTAACAATTTGTTTAATGCCTTAATAAATTGTGTTGTTTAAAAATAGGTCAAAAAAATGAGTGTATTCTACAGTAATGAAGTGACGGAATTTTGCCTTGAGGGTAGATTTTTAGATTTTGTGATTAAAGACGGTTATAAGTTAAAAGGCTTTTTATTAGCGACTTCTGAGGGTGAATGCTATGTAAAACTAGCCAAACATTTACGAGTAGCTTTTGATTTGCGTCTACCACGTGGAACTTGGTTGCAAGTTGTCGGCACTAAAAAGTATGATTCTAAACATGATCAAGTAATGCTAAAAGCTGAACGGGTAATGGCTGCAAGTTCTCAGCGGGAAATAGTTTCACCATCACCATCTTTAAATAAACCTCAAGCTAAACCAGCGAAGACGCAAACTATATTAATGTGTCAAAAATCTGATTGTATGAAGCGTGGTGGTAAGGCTTTGTGTCAGGCTTTAGAATCTGAGTTGAGCGATCGCGGTTTACAGGATACAGTTAATATTAAAGGTACTGGTTGCATGAAAAATTGTAAAGCTGGACCTAATTTAGTTATGCCAGATAAAACTCGTTATACAAAGGTTAAACCTGAACAAATTTCTATTTTGGTAGATAAGCATTTTGGAAAGGATGTGGAAATAGAAAAACGGCAATTTATAGAAGTTTAGCGTTGTCAGAATCAGGATATCCAGGATTTAAGGATTTACAGGATTTAATTATTTGTCAGAATCAGGATTTACAGGATTTGAGGATTTTCAGGATGTTTGATTTTCTTTCATTGATGATGATTTTTGGCATTTAATTATTTATCTGAAAGAAGAAAAATTTTTTCAAAAATCCTGTCAATTTTAGATTTTTTTAAGAAAAGCAAGAAAATACAATTAAATAAAAAATGATATCATCAGATTATCAAATCAGAAAATAATAGTATTCAAATAACATCCTGAAAATCCTCAAATCCCGGACATCCTGATTCAGACAAATAATCTGACAAATAAAAATATTAACTTCCCATCTACATCCCTGTAAATCCTCAACTCCTAAAAATCTAATTCTGACAACTTACTCCCCTTTCAATTTCAAAGCTTCAGTCGTTGACATCCCCTCACTCTGAAGACCAAAATATGATAAAGCTGCACCAGCTTCCGCACGAGTCACCGCTTTTTTAGGTTGAAAAAGTGTCGTATATCCAAAAACTCTTCTAATATTTGATTGTTCTGCATTTTGAAAATCAGCTAAAATTGCTCTTAATGCTTTGGGGTCAATTTTTTCTGTATCTTGAAAACCCCAAGTTTGTTTGACAGCTTCTAAATTAGCCGCAGGTAAAGCTTGACGAGTATCTAAAGGAACTTTCCACATTAACAGATTTTCCCTTGTTAAAGGTGCATCAGGACGAAATAAAACTGCTGTTGCATCTCCAGATAAACTACTAGGAATTAATCCCGCTTCTGCTAATCCTTGAATTGCTGGAAAATCAGGATCATTAGGTAAAACATCTCTAAAAGCTGGTTGTGTATTTGTTGAAGCCAAGCGAATTTTTTTAGCTGTATTATTAGCATACATGACATTATTCGCAGCAACTAACCAGCGAGCATATTCTCTACGAGTAACGATTTTATCAGGTTCAAATTGTTGATTATTTGTTGCGGGAGAATTACTCTTAATTGGCTTTGATTCTATTGATAAAACCCCCAATTTACCTAAATCTTCAATCTGTTTCCGCCATTCTGGTGGTACTTTATTCAAATCACTAAATTCTTGAGATTCTGATATTTCAACTCCACTATTCTGCTGATTGACGACATTAACACTGGGTGAAACTGGTCCAACAAATTGGTCATTTCCTGGGGGGGAAACTGTGCCAGAATTTGTATTTAAGTTAGGTTTAGTTGCGGCAATACTATTAGGTGTATATTCAATTGTTAATTCTGTGGCTGTTTGCGGTTGATCTGGTGTCGGGTTAGTAACTGATTTTGGTTTAATTTCTACTTTCAACAACAAATCATTTCTCTTAACTTCAAAAGTTCCTTCTGTATCATCTTTTGGTTGTTGTAAAACTTGCCAATTCTGATTTTTAAATTCGCTACTGTAAAAACTGGCAATCATATTGCTGGGGTCAGAACTTTGCCAACGAGTTAAAATTTTATTTTCTGTTGTATTTTCTGAATTGTTAACTGGTTGAACTTCTGCTAATTTGGCATTGGGATATATAGGAATTTCTTTAGGAAACTCAGCAGGTAACTGAACTGTAGGTGCAGTTGATATTTCTGGCTTCTTGGTTGCACCAAAAACCGTAGGGTTGCTTTGCAGTCTGGGATCTGCCGCTAAAGACTGTTCTAGATTTTTAGCGGCTGGTCCGTTAGTACAGGCTGTTAAGGTAGAGAGCAAAACAGCCATACTGAGAAAGATAGTTGGACGTTTATAAAACACCACAGGAAATTACAAATCTATTTATTATCAACTTCTACACTAGCATTTGGGTTAACAGTTATGAGTTGTCATTAGGTTATTAATCGTCCCCTACCCTCTTCCCAGTCCCCAATTACCTCTTGGAAAAGTTATCATCAATCATCTTCAGTGCTAAACTAGGAGTAAAATCTCCTTTAACCTCACCCACAGAGGCAAAAGGATAACGCTCAATAATACTGGGTTGCAATTGATTCTCTATAGTATTCCACTGACGACGGTAAGCTGAATCAGGTAACACTCGAAACATTCCCGTGTTACGCAGTTGCCAAAACTGAGCGTAGATTTGTTTTTCTTGGGAATTAATGTCGTAAGCAATGGGGAGAACTTCAATAATTCCTGGTCAGAAGCATACAAAGAGCAGTAAATTTGTAATTGAGAATCAGTTAACTGCACAGGTAAAGCATACTGTTGGGATAATTCTCCTTTTGCGGTACACAAAGTTTTAGGGCTTGGGTACTGACGTTTGAGAAAAATTGCTACAGAATGGTTATGAACAGTTAATTACCCCCTAACGAATCTCATTTTGTTGGGGTCTAGGCTGCTCAATATTTGCTCAAGTCGAGCAATTCCATAAATCTGCTGCTGTACTAGCCCCATGCCTTTTGGATAAAATATATTGTCTTCTCCAGACTCAGGACTTTAACTCAGGTCTGGTGGCGACTGATATTCTATAGCTAAGGCACAGTTGGGAGCAAAACCTAGTGTTAAAGGAAGCAAAAGTCCCAAAAAGATTTTTCTCATGTCAAAAACGCCGATCTGAATAGGTGTATGAAAAATCTAAAATAGATATTAAATTGGAAGAAAACAACGACCATCGACAACCGTCAGTTTATTTGACTTTCTGTAAAGCGTCGCCAGGTTGTTACCAGTGCTGAAACAAGATTACATGCAAGTTTCCCAGGATCAGCCTATCTATTCTGAGGCTCCACTCCAGCTGTTGCTGTTTGTCGATGGACGGCCAAAGTCCCGGCAACAGGTACAGCGAATACGCTCTTACTTAAGAGAATTAGAAGCAGAGTATAGTTTTGAACTGCAAATTATTGATGTCGGGCAACAACCGTATTTAGCGGAACATTTTAAATTGGTAGCAACGCCCGCTTTAATCAAAATTCATCCAGAACCTCAACAGACTCTGGCTGGAAGTAACATCATAGCCCAATTGCAAAACTGGTGGCCTCGTTGGCAAACTGCTGTAGACTTATTTTTAAAGTTACAGGAAGACTTGCAAGATCGTAGAGATGAAAATGTTCGGGTAACATCACCCACATCTACAATACATTCTGTCGCTGTTTCTGCGGAGTTGATTAAGCTTTCAGATGAAATTTTTCACTTGAAGCAGGAAAAAGAGAAACTTCAAGAACAGTTGCAATTTAAAGACCGGGTGATGTCAATGCTGGCGCACGACCTCCGTAATCCTTTAACTGCTGCTGCAATAGCTATAGAAACGCTTCAGAATAACTATAATGCAGAGAAGGGAGAGTTTCAACGTCTGAAACCAGGAATGGCGGAACATTTATTAAAACAAGCCCGTAGTCAAACACGAATAATTGATCGGATGGTTGCTGACCTGTTGCAAGTAGGAAGAGGTAATGATAAACAGTTCAACATCATACCGCAAAAGTTGGAATTAGGGAAACTAACCTATGAAATATTGGAAGAATTACGCGATCGCTATACTAATAAATCTCAGAAAGTAGAAACAGATATCCCCAATGACTTACCCTGTGTATATGCAGATCCAGAGCGCATTCGCCAAGTTTTGGTAAATCTGTTGGATAACGCCATTAAATATACGCCAGAGGGAGGCATGATTAGTTTAGCGGGACTGCACCGCACAACCCAAAAAGTGCAGTTTAGTATTGGTGATACTGGTCCTGGTATTCCCCAGGAAAACCGCGATCGCATCTTTGAAAATCATTTCCGTCTCCAACGGGATGAAGGAACAGATGGTTATGGAATTGGTCTGGCTTTATGCCAACGCATTATTCTAGCGCATTATGGTCAAATTTGGGTAGATTCCAACCCTCATGGTGGCGCATGGTTCCATTTTACTTTACCAGTTTATCCATCTTAATTATTTAGGAGTCAGGAGTCAGGAGTCAGGAGTCAGGATTTTTATTTCGCAATTACCAATTACCAATTACCAATTACCAATTACCTAAAAAATGCCACATTCATTAATGTATGAACAGGACAACTTTGTTGTTCTCGAAACAAACCAAGAAGAACAGTTTCTCACAGCAGCAGAGTTATTAGAAAAGTTGAAAAATACTTTACAGCAACTTGCTTTTGATGACTTACCACCTGATGTCCAGAAATTTCAGTCAGTCACAGAACAAGCACAATATTTAATTGATACCAGTTGTGAGTTAGATGTTGGACGAGGAAAGTATTTACAGTGGTATGCAGTGCGATTAGAAAAGTGATTGGGGATTGGGGATTGGGGATTGGGAAAAATATTACCCATTACCCATTACCCATTACCCATTACCCATTACCAAAAACTACTGTGGGGTAGTAATTAACTCCAGTTCAATTTTATTTTCACCAGGTTGGGTAATTTTCACCTCAACATTAGGGGCAAAGTATTTAGTCATTTTCTCCTGTTTTTGTTGCCAAATATCGAGAGGAATAAGAGGCGAATCAAATTCTAAAATTAAAGAATAAGCACCGTTAATCTCTGTTTCTCTCAAACCAGTCACTATTGGACGTTCTTCATCGCTAGGACTCAGACCCAAGTAAGTCAGCGCCCGATCTAAGTGACCCTCTTGTCCGTAGCAGAAGCGGGTGATGTCCTTGCGGATTTTATTTTGAGTTACAGTAGCTTGCTGTTTCCTGAGTGCCAATACTGATTCTGTGGTAGTTTGACTAAAGGGTATAGGTTTGAGTTCATTAGCTTTGAGTGCTAGACCTCCTAGCAATAGAGGAAAGCCATAAAAAAAGCCGACCAAGTTGAGAGTCGCGTTATCCGCAGCATAGGCCACGAAGCCGACAATGGTTAATATACTACCCAGGGTTAAACCGAGTGTTCCCAAAGAAATGATGCCCAGCATGATTTAAGGTATTTATTATTTCTTAACATCTTACCCATATCCCCGACTTCTTTGAGAAGTTAAGTCTATCTATTCTGATTGATCAGCTTCAGTCCATTTTGCGTTAAGTTTATTTAAGAACAGGAAATATAGAAATAAAACAATGGATCTGCAAACAATCAAAGAAAGAATTGCCTCAGTCCAAAGTAAACGTGAATACCTACTGAGTCTACTGGAACAACCCAATTTAGGCACTTTGAGAGTTGACGTAAATCAAGCTTTGGAAGAATTAGATGATTTAATTGATGAGTTTAGACGCACCATACCAGAAGCAGAAGCTAATTAAGCGAGAATAAAGAATAAATTAATAATAAAATATACGTCGGCAACTGTATTTTTACGCAAAAGCCGACGCTTTTTGTTAAATGTAGAATTTCAGCCTACAGTTGAATTGTTAGCAGCACGCTGGCCTAGCTGTCTTACTAAAGCGATGAGTTCAGTGGTCGGTGCATCTTTTTTGCAAACGTCATCAAAGGTAGACATTGCCTTGGTTTGCTGTAAATGTGCATCATCTACTGAGGAATAAGCCAGAATTTGAGTATTTGGAGATATGGATTTAATATAACCGGAAGCGCGCCAACCATCCATAACTGGCATATGTAAATCTAGCACAATTACGTCAGGGTGGGAACATTTGACCATTTCTATAGCTTCTTGACCATTACTAGCTAAACCTACAACTTGCATATTCTCTTGGCAAGAAAAAGCTAATTGTAGGCTTAAACGAGTTAGTTCGTGATCATCAACCAATAGAACGCGCAAGCAAGAAGACTCAAAGGACAACATTACCATTCCCGGAAACACAAAATTATATACAAGAGTTTCTATAGTGTATGGGAGTGAGTGCCAATCTTGACTCTATCTTACGGTTGAATAAATGGCGTTTTTAGATGAAGTAATCATGAAGTAATGGGCAAAAATGTCAGAATTCAGAATTCAGAATTCAGGAGTCAGGAGTCAGAATTAATTTTTCACACCCTGTTCCCTGTTCCCTATTCCCTGTTCCCTGTTCCCTGTTCCCTATTCCCTGTTTATGTAATGCTTGTAGAACGCAATGCCATAGACATAAGAATTTTTTGAGAATTACCTTCAGGACAATCATCACCGGGTCGTCTTTGGATATAACTACCATTCGGTTGTAAATCCCAAGCTTGACGATTATCTGCCAACATAATTCCCAGAACTTCTTGCAAATCTTTAGCAATATCAGGGTCTCTAATGGGAGTAATAACTTCAACTCGACGATCTAAATTACGACGCATCCAGTCAGCACTACCAATATATATTTCTTCTTGACTATTGTTGTAGAAGTAAAAAATGCGGGAGTGTTCTAAAAAGCGGCCGATAATGCTAATTACGCGAATATTTTCACTGATGTCTTTAAGTCCAGGACGCAAGCAACATATACCCCGGACAATGAGATCAATCTGCACACCAGCGCGAGAAGCTGCATATAAAGTGGCGATAATTTCGGGATCAACAAGGGCGTTCATTTTGGCAACTATGCGACCAGAAAATCCATTTTGGATATTTTCAATTTCGCGGTTAATCAGTTCGATAAAGCGATCGCGCATATTCACAGGTGCAACTAATATTTCTCGATAAGTTTTTTGGCGAGAATATCCGGTCAAAAAGTTAAACACATCTGTTAAATCTGCACCTAATTCTTCCCGACAACTCAACAACCCTAAATCTGTATATAGTCGTGCTGTTTTCGGGTTATAGTTTCCAGTTCCAATATGCACATAACGACGCATTCGGTCTTTTTCGCGCCGTACTACCATGACAATTTTGCTATGGGTTTTTAGACCGACTAAACCATAAACAACATGGACACCAACTCTTTCTAAACGTCTAGCCCAGTAAATATTATTTTCCTCATCAAACCGCGCCTTTAATTCCACTAAGACAGAAACTTGTTTGCCATTTTCTGCCGCAGCAATTAAAGCATTAACTATGGGTGAATCTCCAGAAGTTCGGTAAAGAGTCATTTTAATAGCTAATACATTGGGGTCCCAGGCTGCATAGGTAATAAAACGTTCTACAGTACCGGAAAATGATTGATAGGGATGATGTAAAAGTAAATCTTTTTCCCGAATTACCGAAAAAATATCTTTTCCTTCTTCTACTTCTAAGACATCTGGATCTACACAGGGTTCTTTAAGGCGTTGTAAGCGGGAAGGGACTACAGACTGACGTGGTGGTTCTTTGAGTTCTGGTAATGGTAAAGCCATAAAATACATCAAGTCTCGCAGTCCCAATAAACCATCTACTTGGTAAACATCATTGTCGGTTAATTCTAAATCTTGTAATAATCTTGAACGCAAAATTTCTGGTGTTTGGGAGCGAATTTCTAACCGGACTGGAGTCCCACCCATGCGACGTTTCCGCAGTTCTTGTTCAATAGCTAATAATAAATCATCGGCTTCGTCTTCTTCTAGTTCTAAGTCAGCATCACGGGTAATGCGGAAGGGGTGATATTCCTGAATATTCATCCCTGGAAAGAGGTGTTCTAAATTATGAGCGATCGCCTGTTCCAAAGGTACACCGATCCAGTGAACCGCTTTTCCGTTGTTTTGAATTCCTAACTCTGATGGTAAAGGAATAAATCGCGGTAACACACTGGGAACTTTAACTCTGGCAAAAAATTCTTCTTCTGTTTCTGGGTTTTTTACCACCACAGCTAAATTTAAACTGAGATTAGAAATGTAGGGAAAAGGATGACTAGGATCAACTGCTAAAGGAGTCAACACCGGAAAAATTTGTTCTTTAAAATAGTTATCTAAATAACTCCGCTGTTTATCATTCATTTCTATGTATTTAATGATATGAATACCATGATTAGCTAACAGCGGTTGGAGAACTTGTTCAAATTGTTCGTTATGTTTTGTTACCAACGGACTCAAGTGCAACCGAATATCATCTAGTTGTTGTTGCGGTGTGCGACCATCAGGAGTTAAGAGGTTAACCTTTGCTTCTACCTGTTGCTTTAAGGCTGCAACTCGCACCATAAAGAACTCATCTAAGTTAGAACTAAAAATAGCTAAAAATTTCAGGCGTTCTAGTAGTGGGGTGCGGTGATCACAAGCCTCATGTAATACTCTACTATTAAACTCTAACCAGCTTAACTCGCGGTTGATATAGTATTGTGGATCACTTAAATTAATGCTGGGGTTGGTCTTTTTGGGTTTTGGCATAATTATTTACAGGCTATAGTTGGTAGTTAATAGTTGGTAGTTAATTAATCTAATTAATATATTAAGTTTTAGTTAAGAGATATTTAAGAACAGGAAATTTAGCCATTGTCAGTTGGATGAAAACAGACTTTTAAGCTTTATTTTCCCTATTCCCTATTCCCTGTTCCCTGTTCCCTGTTCCCTGGTGTCATGTTTCAAGCTACTCGTCGCCGTCTTGCTCTTTGGTACACTGCTGTTACTGCTATCTTACTACTCTTGTTTGCAACTGGAGTGTATTTATACGTCCGCAGCACTCTAGTTGAAAGGATTGATGATACTTTAAATCATGTGGTGGAAGTGGTAGAGCGTTCTTTAGTCATTGAACCTGTAAATTTCCAACCTGATAAACTCCGCGTCAATGTCGAAGCGAGTTTTCGCAATAATGCAGATGCAGCGGAAGATGACCACATTGACCTAGAATGGTTTAGCTCCACTGGTGAATTACGGTGGTCAACTTTTTCTGAACCTTTAGATATTCCTATTCATGGTAATACGGGTGAAACTGTACGCTTGGTGGGGATGGGGGGATGGGGAGACTCAGAACTGCTATTGCGACAAGTTACCCATCGGGTAGAAATGGGAAGACAGGTTTTAGGTTATCTACGGGTGAGTCATCCTTGGTTTGAAGTCACTAAACCCAGTCGTCAGTTAATTTTTGATTTGGGTTTGGGTACTGGGTTAATGGTGCTGTCAGTAGCTGCTAGTGGTTGGTTTCTGTCTGGTAAAGCTATGGAACCGGTGGGAGAGTCTTATCAACGTCTCAAGCAATTTACAGCTGATGCTTCCCATGAACTCAGAAGTCCGATAGCTTTGATTCAAACTAATGTACAAGTGGCGCTGGCTGATTTAGACTTAGAAACCAGTAGTATTTCTCATTATCGTCAACAATTAAAATTAGTAGAACGACTTACTCAACGTTTGGGTAGGTTGGTGAATGATCTATTGTTTTTAGCACGACAGGATAGTGGTATTAGCAAGGTTGTATTTTCAGCTTGTCCTGTGGATGCTTTGTTGATGGAAGTGGTGGAAGAACAACAACTTTTAGCTACAGAAAAGCAAATTAACCTAACTCTTAATTTAGTTGATCCTCCCTTGGAACTTGATCCAGAATTGCAGGAAAATTGGTTTACTTTGATGGGAAATTGGGATCAATTGGTGCGGTTATGTACAAATTTGATTGGTAATGCTTTGCAATATACCCCAACTCAGGGAAATGTACAGGTGGAATTAGCGAGAATTTCACCTATGCGGTATGGTGTTGCTTGTTTACAAATTAAAATTATTGATACGGGAGTTGGTATTCCTGGTGAGTCTTTACCAAAACTGTTTGATAGATTTTATCGTGTAGATCCAGCGCGTTCTCATCAAAGTCGGGAAAGTACAACTGGTTCAGGTTTGGGTTTAGCGATCGCTCAAGCTATTGTGGAACATCATCAAGGACAAATTCAAGTCGAAAGTGTTGTTGGTAAAGGTACTACTTTCATCGTCATTTTACCCATCTCTCTTGAGTATTAAATTGCAGATTAAATATTCATTCAACATTTGTTTCTTGCGGTAGATGGAGACAAATATATTTACTTATTAGCGTAGATATTAGAGGATGTTTTAAAAGTCCCTGATGGTGGATCAAATATTTATAGATCCCCCTAAATCCCCCTTCAAAAGGGGGACTTTGAAAGAATTTAGCCCCCCTTTATAAGGGGGTTGGGGGGATCATCCAGTGTTTCACATCACAAACCAATACTTTTGAAACAACCTCTTATAGTTCAACAGAAGAGATAAAAAAATTAGGAACAGATGCCAATTACTATCAGACAAGATATTACCTACACTTTACTCAAAAAGATTAATGAAACTGGTCAGGGAATGCACGAAGTTCATTTTAATCAAACTGACTTTCCTGAACATAGAATTACAATAGCTGAATTTTTAGGACATTTAGATTATTTGCATCAAAAACATTATATCAATGCTGAATTTACAGGTAATGCTTACGCAACTCAAGAAGATGTTCCTGATTTAATTCATCCCCAAGAATTTGATTTACGAATTCCTAATACTCTTGGCGCACCGGATGGACCTTTACCGCATTTGATTACTTTTAAAAAAGCGGAAATGACGGAAAAAGGAAAGAAGTTATTAGATAAATTAGAAGTTAATCCCCCAACAGTATCAGAGGAAAAACCAGCAGTAGCTATTGCTGACAAAGATTTACCTTTTTTAGAAAAAGTCATGGCTAAAAGTGGCTTACCAGATATTTTTGATGCACGAGATTTAACGGAAGTTGTTTTTCGGGTCATGCGGGATTTAATGACAACAGAAGCTGCTGATAGAGTTGAAGCAGAACTGCATGAACCAGCAGAAATAACAACAGATAAATCTCTACAATTAGAAATTGCTGATTTATGGCATGATACTAATCCAATTGTGGCATTTATCAGCCGGGTGCGTCCACCTTGGCAAGGTCCAGGCATTTTTAAAATTGATAGCGATCGCTTTTTATTTCGAGTTGCAAATGAAGGGGGAATGCCGCCAAATGTAGATGCAGAAACAGTAATTAAGTCTGTATTTTCCGCCACAAAAGATGAATTATCAGCCGAACGAATTCAAGAAGTTTCCACTTGGTTGCCTGATAAAATTCGCCAACTTTGGGAACAAGCTTAAGAAGGTGACAGAAGTTATTTAGTTTCGACTTTTGACTTTTTAAGTGTCACCTATTCCCACAATTACAGGAGCAAAAATAATGAATCTTCAAAAATATGCCCAATTCATTGGGACTGTTGGTAGTGGGTTACTGATTAGTTTATCAGCCATCCCCCAAGCAGTAATAGCACAACAAACGACTTCTAAAGTTAACCCTTGTCCCGGCATTTTTTACGAAGAACCACATAACAGTCGGGTATTAGTTCCCCCCGGATGTCCTCCTAATGCTTTAACTCTCATGCTCATGCAACTAGGATTAATACCATTTACTATTATTCCATTACCAGGTCAAAGCGGTTTAGGTGTTGGTGGTGAAGCACCTTCCGCACTTAATCCCAATCCTACAATATTTAATGAACCGCCTTATAATCGTTCTCAACTAGGGTTTCGTCCAGGTGGTCAGATACCAACATTACCAACTCGTCCCCCTTCTAGTGGGGTGATACAACCACCAGCACCAGAACAAAGACAAGACCCCAGTACCAAAATTGCTCTAGCAGATGGCAAAGCAAATATCAGGTTAATAAATAATACAGGGGCAAATATCACTTATGAAGTAATTGGGGATACAGCCTCACGCACATTAGAAGATAAATCAGATATCACTCTACGCGGTTTAAGCACACCAGTAACGGTGACATTTCAACGGGAAGACGGTGGACTTTTGATGGTGACACCTCAACCTGGTAGAGAAAGAGGAAGTGTAGAAGTGACATTAAAAGCAACAACTGATGTCAACCAAGATAGAAGTGCAATGAGAATTCAATCAAATGGATCAGTTTTTTTGAATTAGTCGTTAGTCATTAGGAATAGAGAATGTTTTTCTTTCTCCTGACTCCTGAATTCTTACCTTCCTTTCAATTCGTTGAGACTGTTGAGTATTTTTGCTTCTTGTTTGATGTCATCTAATTTTCGCGCTAGTGAAAGTGCTTGTTCATAAGAATTACGTGCTTGAGGATAATTTTCGAGTTTTTCATAAAGTTCACCGGAGGATACTAAAGATTTTAGTTCTTCACTGGGATTATTTAATGATTTAGCGATCGCCAATCGTTTTTCTATCAATTCCAAAGCCCGATCATAACGACTAACAGCACTATGAGCAGTGACTAAACCATCAATTGCTCGTAATTGGTTAGGGCGATTTAAATTAATGTTTGCTAAACGCATTGCTGCCCCATAATTGCCTATGGTATTTGGATAATCTCCAGCAAAAAGATAAGCATCACCTAAATTATTCAGGGTGTTGATTTCACCAATCACATCACCTGTTTTGCGGCGAAAAAATAAGGCTGTTTCCCCTAATTGAATGGCTTGATTATAATCACCCAATCTGGTATATACCAGACTTAAATTACTGAGTGAAAGTCCTTGTCCTTCAATGTTTTCAAGATTCCGAGCCATTACTAGAGCATCTTGAATAGTTTGTCCTGCGGCTTTTGGTTCGCCTTTTTGTAGCAACAGAGTACCAAGATTATTAAGGGCAAAAATCTGATTTTGAAAATCCTGATTATCACGAGCTATTCCTAACCGACGACGTATAGCATCTTCGGCATCTTTGATATTACCTAATTGCAGATAAGCACCAGCCAGTAAATCATAAGTGAAACCCTGTGATTTCATATCACCAAGAGAGTGATAAATCTTGAGTGCTTCTAATCCAGACTCAATGGTTTTATCAACAGAACCCGAAGCATATTGTTGTTTACCTAGATACAATAATCTATCAGCTTCGTCTCTGGTTTGTCTGGTATTTAATTGTTTGCCGATAGGATGATTTAAAGGACTATGAATTTGTTTGGTAATGTCAATAGCATTAGCCGCACCAGGTATGAAAAAATAAGTAAATAATAGACTATAAACAATCCCCTGTTGCCATTTACTAACTTGCTGTAAAATAGTACAATTCGATAAAAAAGACAGATGTTTCATAACACTTTACCGTGAAATTTTGGCTCTAAATCAAAGGTGTAAGCAAGAGAGTTAATTTTTAGGTACAAAATAGATAATTTCACGTTGATACTTAAGTTAAACTTAAACAGTATCTTCACCTAAGTAAATAGCGCGAATATCATCTGGTAATTTGTCTTCTAGCATACGATAACCTTCTTGGATAAAATTCGCTACTTCGTCAGGGGAAATTTTTTCGCCTTCAGCTTGCAGATAAGCAGCAATGCGAGTTTCGCTCCAGTGGAAAGTTTGCGCCATTAAGACAATTAAGCGTAATATTGGCGGTAATTGGTCTAAAGCCTGTTCTATATAAAACCATAACGGTGGAGAAGTATCTTTAAGTGAATAATGAATAGCCTCCGTTGGCGGTAGTTTAATTTCATTAATGCAGAAAGCAGTCATGTTGATTAACCAATTTTGCAAGGTTAACACTTCTTCGCCAGTTTCTGGGTTAGTTAAATAAAGTCCACCGAGTTCATAGTATATATGTTTCCAGGTAAGCGCAAAAAGATAATCTGCCTGGACAGGCGATCGCGCTGAATGTTGAATTAAGGTGTAAACTATAGGGCTATAACGGCAAAAAATGGCAGTAAAATATTTGCCATGATCGGGATAGCGCCTAAACAGATTTAGTAGTTCTTGGTCACTGTGATGAAACAGCGACTTTACCAGAGGATGGTTAGCTTCAGGAAAAGAAGGTATTTGCACAAGCGTTTTAGTAGATGGTTGTTAAAATATACAGAGTATTGGCTGGTAAACAGTAATTGGTAATTGGTAATTGGTCATTGGTCATTGGTCATTGGTCATTAGTCATTAGTTATTCTCCCCCTGCTTCCCCTGCTTCCCCTGCTTTATTCCTAGTTCCCTGTTCCCTGTTTCCTAACCCAGAGTATGAGATAAACTAAAAAAGAGGACTTAATATTAGTCTTTATCGACAATACTAAAAGCGGCTCCCTTATACAATCTTTGTTTATTCATGGTTATAGCAGCTAATTTGATACCTTTCCTGCTTAGTCCTGTTACTCTAGGCTCTTTCTTGCCCTCTCTGCCTTTGGATAGCCTTTTCTCTACCCAAGGCATTATGATTATGCTGTTGGCGGCTTATGCTGGCGCTATGTGGATGTTTTTGACCAGCGCCCCCAAGGTCTATACTGTGATGGTGTCGGACTTGGAAATTGCCCGACAATTGTATGAAGGTTTGCTAGATTTGCCCGCAGCAGAAGTACCTTTGCACTATTATTACAACTACGAACAAACTATTGGTGCAACAGGGATAGACCCGCTTTATATGTCCTCTAGTCCCAGTTGGTCAAATAAAGCGATGAGTGGTGGCAACGATGGACTATGGTATCAATTAAAGAAAAATACTCAACTGCACATCATTACTGGTGCGAGTATTGGTACTAAAAATCAACAGCGTCATGTTTGTTTTGACCATGACTGTTTAGAGTTGATTTTAATGCGGGTGGAAACAAGAGGTTTAAAATTCAAAATTCGCAATCAAAAGCCTTTGAATTTTTTGGTGAAAGACTACGAAGGACGCGTGATTGAATTGGCTGAAGTTAACGGTTAGTTATTAGTCATTAGTTATTAGTTATTAGTCATTAGTCATTCTAATCTCGTTCCCAGTCTCTGACTGAGAATGTCTATCAGGAGGTTCTACCTCCCATCCAAATAGTCAGTTTTAGGGTGTGTTGGGGTTTTTCCTGATGCACCCTAATTTTTTATTTAATGAACCACGTTCGCGAAGCGTCCCGAAGGGATAGACACGAAGGAAGCGAAGGAAGAAGAGAAGAAGAGAAGAAGAGAAGAAGAGAGATTTTTAGTTTGGTGGCCAAGGTCCTATTATTTCTATTCCCTGTTTCTCTTTTTCTGCTAGTTCTTTATTTAAGTTGAGCAGTTTTTCTAATATGTCATCTTCTGGTTGAATTTTATAAGCTTCCATTACCAGTTTATCTAATTGTTTATGTAGTTGATAAAGTTGGCTGCTCGGTTCATTAAAGAATTTATTATATAATGTGGTGATTCCCCATTGTTTGGACTCCATTTGTTGAGTACGATATTGATGTAGTTGTTCGGCTTTGGTGCGAATTTTTTCTACTATTTTAATATCTGCTGTTTGCGGAAATGGGAAGGTTTCAAAACAGGTGTTGTGAGTGTAAGCTATGCTTAATCCTAATGTTGATTTTTGAGATTGTATCCATTCATGATGTACATTAGATGAGAGAATACCAAAGATATAATCATCATCTGATCCAACTACAACTGATTTATCACCTGGTAGCCAATTTAAAGGTGCGGGAATAAATATAGCCCATTTAGAAACTCTAGGAACTGTAAAGTAAAATGATAGTGATGAAATAGCTTTTCTCATTGCTGGTCTTTTTTCCCCATATTTCCACCAATTCAATTTGGTAACATCTCTACGGTTATTATCTCTTTGTGGTTTAACAGTTTGTTTAATATGTTCAAAAGGTAATTTATATTCACTAGCATCCTCAATACTCATATCATTAAAATCAATAATCCATCTTTCAGGTTTACCATGAGGATTTTTCGCTAAATTTGCCCCCATTGAAAATAATTTTAAAACCCCTTTATTTTTAGTATCTTTGTTTATCCATTCCTGTACTTGTTGTTCAGTTATTATAAATCCTTCACCTACTGGAATTACACCTTGAAAACACTTATTCAAATTTGCTTGTAACCTAACAGCTTGAGAAACATCAATACTAGATTTCAAGGAAGAATTGATTTGTGATACTATCTGATTATCTAAATAATACTTTTCTGGTTTCTGCTTACACCAATTAACAATACTCACATGAACTTTAGCAGCACCCGACCAAGGTTGTGTAGAAACAGCTTCATGAATATAACCGCCATTTTGAGTAATATAATCTAAAGCTGCAATTCTGCTTTTACCTTGACTGATAGAATTAGTTGCAACTAAACCAACTCTACCTTTTTCATCAATTTTATCATGAGCTAATCTAAACCAATAAGCACAAAAATCTACAGAATCTTTCACATCTGGGAAAGTTTGAAAAATTCTATCTACATATTCATCATTTAATGTAATTCTAATATGTTTACCACCCAAAAAAGGTGGATTTCCAATAATAGCATCTGCTTTAACCCATTCACTAAATAAAGCATCCTGACAAATAATATTATTATCCAAACTATCCAAAGGTAAAGCCGGTTCAGTTAACTGTAAATTATCAATCGCAATTTTTCGCGCTATCATTAAAGTTACCCTTGCTAACTCCACCGCAAAAGGGTTTGTGTCCATTCCATAAAATTGCAAAGGAGTCACCAAACCCATCTGCATTTGTTTGTCTTTAGATTTACTCAAAGATTGAATTTTCTCTAACAACAATATTTCAATTCTTTTTAATTCCTGATATGCTAAATAAAGAAAATTACCTGAACCGCAAGCAGGGTCTAAAACTCGATAACTTTGTAATTCTATTTGCAATTTTGAAAGTTCTTTAATAGTATTTGCTGTTTCTATTCTATCTTCCCAAAAACGGCTAATTGTGGGGCGGACAATTTTCATAATATCCGCTTCTGATGTATAATGAATTCCTCTAGCGTGACGTTCTTTTTTATCTAACATTCCTTCAAATAAATTCCCAAAAATAGCCGGACGGACTTTACTCCAATTTTCTCGCGCAGAAACATCTAAAAAATTTAATTCTTCTCTCGTTAATTCAATTGCATGAATTTGTGAAAATAAACCACCGTTAAAATAATCTACACCTTGATAACGTCCTGCGGGTGTAATTCCTGGTTGATTCATTTCCCGAAATAACCCACCTAAAATATCATAATAACTTAACCCATTCATACAGTCTTGCACACAAGAAACAAACATATCACGGGGTAAAAGTTGTCTATCTTCCGCAAACATGACTAACACACATTGCAAAATAAAACGCTGTGCTGTTAATTTTTCAATTCCTCTTTTTTCTAATTCTAATAATAATTCTCCCATCCTTCGAGCAGCGCGTTCTGTCACCTCTACCTGGTTATTTTGGAATACAGGGGTTTTTTGCCCTAATTCCATAAATGCCAATGCTCCAGCCCTTTCTGGTAGTTGCTCCAGAGATATTTTATCTACGGGTGTATCTAATTGAATATCAAAATCAAAAATCAAAAACTCATCAAAATTACATAAAATCACATATTTAGGACGATTTGGTACTAAACGAGTCCAATAATCAAAAGCTTGGGAATAATGTTTATTTAAATCTTCTCCCCGTTTTTTCATTTCAATTAAAACGCGGGGTTTCCAAACTAAATCAGCAAATCCTGTTTTACCTGTTTTACTACTTTTTTTAATAGCTTCCTCATAGGTTGCACCAGCTTCTAAAGCACCTTCATGACCAAAAGCGCGAAAAAAACGATCCAGAAATGTTTGCGCTTCTTTCCGTTCTTGTCCGGTGATGTGTTGTTTGCAGAATTGAACGAATTTAGATAAACTTTCTGGTGTAGATGATGTCATATTCGTGAGTTAAAAAGTAAGCAATCAGCAATCATTTTTAACCTAAATGTAGTGTTTTACAGCCTATTGCTTACGGCTAAATACTTACGAAATGTTCCCCCTGTTGGGGTTGGGGGGATCTAATATCTTGCTAACTTAAAACGAGTCACTATAACTTTACCTACTACCATCCAGTAAAGCATGATGAGCAAAAATTCCCTTCAATTTCAAATTAGTAAAATCAAAAATTGCCTTGATTAAATCTCGTTGTTCAGAACTTAAATTCAACTGTGCCAATGCTTCCTTAAATTGACTACCTTTATGCAAATTTTCAGCTAGGTTTTGCCGTTGTTCATCATCTAAAATAGCCAAAATATCTTTGTTACGACGTTGACGGATAGCTTGCATTTTTTGTCTTTCCTGGGGAGTTAAATCATCTTCAGAAATATTCATAATATTTTTCCTATTTTCTTTAGTTGCAGTGAAAATAACTTCAGTCAAAATAACTTGAGGAGAATTAAACACATTATTCGCTGAAGCTATCTTAACTTCTGGGAAACACACAGCTAAAAAAAACACAATTAAGAACACAAAAAAGCGCGATGCAACTTGAATCATCATGTTGATAAAATCTGAATTGTATTTAAGAATGGCGTATAAGTCATACCCTGATAATTTTCCTACTTTTAGGGACAGGGATTCAAAACCCGGTCAAATTTTACCAATTACCCATGACCAATTACCAATTACCCATATTTTTTCTCTATGACTAAATTCAGGAATTGATAATAAAGAAATATATATCAGACCTATTAGAATTACATTCTTTTATATTTACCCACTCAACGCTATCATCAAAATCATTGCTAGAGGTGATAAGTCATGAGTGGACAAATTTTGGAAACAGCAGCAGTGACTACCGTTACCCAAGATGGTGAAATTGATTTAGAGGCCGCTTTCCAGGAATCTCAAATCCAAGATATTTTAGATAAGTTGGATCAGGAGTTAGTCGGTTTAAAGTCCGTCAAAAACAAAATTAAGGAAATGGCGGCCTTGTTGTTGGTTGACCGTATCCGTAAAAGTTTGGGTTTAACCGCTGGTGCGCCTAGCTTACACATGACTTTTTTAGGCAACCCAGGTATGGGTAAAACTACTGTAGCAATGCGGATGGCGGAAATTCTCTATCGTTTAGAATACATCCGCAAAGAAAATGTGATGTTGGTAACACGAGATGATTTAGTTGGCCAAGGTATTGGACAAACAGCACCCAAAACCAGGGAAGTTTTAAATAATGCAATGGGTGGTGTTTTATTGGTTGATGAAGCTTATACTTTATACCGTCCTGATCATCCCGGAGATTTTGGTTTAGAAGCGATTGAAATTCTCATGCAGGTAATGGAAAATCAGCGTGATGATTTGGTTGTCATTCTTGCTGGTTATAAAACCCAAATGGAGCATTTTTTCCACAGTAATCCAGGGATGAATTCTCGCATTGGCTTACACATTGAATTTAATGATTATAGTGTTGATAATTTGATGATTATTGCCCAATCTATCGTCAAAAATCAAAACTATTGTTTTAGTCCAGATGCAGAAACAGCTTTCCGTGAATATTTAATTAGACGGAAGACAATGCCCCATTTTGCTAATGCTCGCAGTGTCCGCAATGCTATAGATAGAGCGCGTTTACGTCAAGCTAATCGTTTGTTAAGTAGTGGCAAAAAATTAAATAAACAGGATTTAATTACTATCGAAGCAGTAGATATTCTCGCAAGTCGAGTATTTAGAGAAGGTGTTCCTGACTGCGAAACGGAAAGCTGATTGGGGACTGGGGACTGGGGACTGGGGACTGGGAAGATGAATAACCTAATTACCCATTACCCATTACCCATTACCCATTACCCATTACCCATTACCCATTACCCATTACCCATTACCTATTCTGACTTTTTTAATCTATCAATTTCTCGTTGTAATTCTTCAAGTTGTTGGCGTAATTTTTCCGCTTCATTTTCAGGTGTTTCAACTTTGACATTAACTGCTCCGGTGGCGGGTGTTTGCTGATAGTTACCTTGGCGAATTTGCTGATATTCTTCTGATACCGCCCAAGTGCGTAAATAATGCACTCGTTCTACTGGGAAAGGATGACTAAGCATCATTCCTTGAGCGCCGTTGTAATTCAGAAATTTATATACTTGATTAAGTCCGTCTTCATCCAGTGCCTGATATTTTTCTGACTGCTGGATAAATTCTTGTAAACTACATTCGTGGGCATATTTGTTACTACCGCCTGATATTTTCATCATGGTTGACATGACTGTATTGAGGTCATCCATGACTAATAATGCTGCGCGATCTGCGGATAATTCGGCTTTACGTCGCCATTCAAAAAAGGCATAAATTAAAGCTTGACTGACAAAATTACCCAAACCAAAGGTTAATTCGCCAATGGTGGAAGCGGCGCTCATTGCCCACATTGCCATTTGAATTAAAATAGTATGACCACATTTAATATGACCCAGTTCATGGGCTAACACCGTCCGAATTTCGGCTTCATTGAGTAAGTCCAGTATCCCTGTGTTAACGACTATGTAAGGATTTTCTTGCCCCAATGCGTAGCTGTTGGCTTGGGGGTTGTTTGAGATAAACAGTGTCGGTTCGGGGTAAATGTCTAAATCTCGCACACATTCCCGAAACATCTGGTAAATAGTGGAATATTGGCGCGGTCCGACTTGGATGTTATTGCCCATGAGATAAATTAATTGAGGGCGTTCATAGACAAATTCCACAAATTTACGAGCGATTAAATCAAATCCCGGTAAACTTCTCAAAGCTTGCTCGGCTTGACGATCTAATGGATGCCTGAAGGCTTCGCTGGAAATTCCTTTGTAAGTTGGCATAATTAAGGGAAGTTGGTAAATGGTGATTGGGGACTGGTGATTGGGGATTGGGGACTGGGGACTGGGGACTGGGGGTAAGAAGAAGAAAAAAAGATATATATTCCCTGTTCCCTATTCCCTATTCCCTATTCCCTATTCCCTATTCCCTGACAACATAATAGAAGTAGGGAAGTTCGGAAAAAGTCACTTGTTATGGGATGAAAAGCGTGTGATTGAGGCAGAAGTTCATTTATCACTACATAACTTCCTGCGATCGCAGGCCGGGTTCCCTTCCTGGAACCATCACTTAACGATGGCACGGTTGGTAGCACGGGCTTTGCGGTTGGGACGTAGTGCTTTAATTCAAGTCGGGGCTGTTTGTGGCTACCAAGGGCGATATCGCACAAGTTTTATCGCATCCGCCTTGATGTGGCAGGGTCCTGTAATTATTGTGGCATCGGAAACTGTCCAGCAACGCTTACTAAATATAGAAATTCCTCGGCTACAGCAGTGGTTATCAGCTAATAAACCGATCAGAACAGGTGCAGTTTGGCCTGGTTCTGATTTTCAAGGGTTGTTGTTAACATCCCCCCAAGCTTGGTTAAAAGGGCAGTTGGCTGATCATGATAGTTTTCCCCTAAATATTCCTACTATTATTGATGGTGTTGATGATTTGGAAGATTGGGTACGTGATCAGCTAACCCAAGATATTCAACCTCATGACTGGGATCAACTTATGTTGGCCTGTCCCCAGGAGGCTGAGGTTATTCGGGAAGCTAGGGTAAAACTAACACATGAATTATTCCAGCATCCAGAAAATCCATACCACTGTTATCTGATTTCTCAAACGGAAATTGAGATTTTACAAGGTCTGTTTTTGGCTTTAGACTCAGATATTGATAATTTGCCAGATGTTTGGCGCAACTTGAGACAACAATTCCAAAACTGCCTAGATCATTGTGCTGATCCCATCTCCCCATCTCCTGCTCTCTTCTGGGCTACTATTGCCCGTCGTCAAGGGTTATTTTCGTTACATTATGCCCCGATGGAATTGGCTAAAATACTTGCACCAATTTGGCAGCGTCAACCTGTAGTCTTACTTGGCAGTGCTTTGGAACCAGAAACGGAAGCTCCTTTGTTCCGTCAGCGTTTGGGGTTAGAGGATGTAACTTGTTTGAAGTTTTCTACTGATAGTCAAGGGGAAGCGATTCAACTTTATGCGCCCTATAAGTTGCCTTTACCGAATACACCGGAATTTCAAGGGGCGTTTATTCACCAAGTCCGTACTCTGGTTTGTTTAAGTGCCACATCCCCAGGAATGACTGTGGTTTTAGTGGGAGATGTGCCGCTTAAATCGAAGGTGGGGGCAATTTTGGCTTCGGAGTTTGGTTCGCGGGTGCAGGTGGAAAAAACTTGTTTGGATGAAAATGGAATTTTGGTGACAGGTTGGGAATTTTGGCGATCGCATCAAAATGTTTTACCCGCACCCCGGTTGTTAATTATTGCGACTTTACCTTTACCATCTTTAGAAAATCCTTTGGTGGCTGGTAGGGTAGCTTATTACAAGCGATCGCACCAAGATTGGTTTCGGTTATATTTATTGCCGACTGCTTTGAATGAATTGCAACGAGCGATCGCCCCAGTCCGAGAACATCAAGGTATAGTGGCTTTACTTGATAGTCGTGTTGCTAACCGGAGTTATGGCGTTCAAATTCTCGCTGTCCTTAGTCCTCTAGCACGCTTGAACTATCTTGATCCCAGCTTGTTTTCTCAACCTAATGAGGAAAATTCCGATGGGTAATGGGTAATGGGTAATTGGTAATAGCTAAAAATTTTCACTTCTGTCTCCTTTTCAAAATCGCCTGGATTCCTGCGAACATATATTAAGAACCTAAACCGAAATTAAATTACTGATTATTATGGGTGAAGCAAAACGTCGTAAAAGCACACTAGGAGAACAATACGGTCAAGATACCCGCATCTTACCCTGGGTTCCCATCACTAAATCTCAAGCTGAACTGTTTGTGAGTTTGACCACTCGTGGAGCTTGGATTGGTATTGGTGTTATGGTCGTAGTCTGGGTAACAATCCGTTTTATCGGTCCTGCTTTTGGTTGGTGGCAAGTAGTATTTTGAAGTAGTGGGGTTGAAGATGTGGAGTGCAGGGAAAAAGAATTAATTTTTAACCCACATTCCACACCACTCCTTTCTGTGTTTCTGTGACTTTCTCCAAACTATTGCCTAAATGGCTACCACCTCATCCTCAACTCAGCTATGTTTAGAGGATGTGTAGACTTGGGGTTCTCCAGGCTCAATTATTCAGTATAAAATTTAGCTATCTTTACTTAAATCCTGGCATTAGTCCCCAGCCTGAAATATCCAACTTCCCGATTTATCAGGACAAGTCTGTCTTTTCTGCCATGACTATCAATTCTAGACCCAGAAGGAATTCACCGAAATAGAGATGGAACAAAAACGGCGAAAAGTTACGCTAGAGTAAAGAAATACTGCTAATTTGCTTAAACAATACTGATAAAACTGTAATATGCCACTGTTCCCCAGTTGACTAGCAGGAGATTTAAGTTAGGCTGAAAGCTGATTGCTTGAAAGACTCAGGAGATGAGAGCTAAACATCTAAAAACAATGTTAACTTTACCAGTTCTATCTGAGATTTATATCTTGCAAATTGAATAGTTTGATACGACAAACACAATGCCTATCGAGTACCCTAAGCAGGGTAGCTGATGATAAACGTAACTATCTGAGAGGAATTGTAATGAATAGTTTACAATACCAAAGGATGGCAAAATCTAAAGAAAATATAAAAGATACTCAAATGACTGTGGTGTCTGGAGGAAAAAAGTGTTTCTGAGACTGGCACATCAACATAGAGAATTTGTCCAAGACTTGGTAATGAACCTACAAGCTTTGGCAATTGTATTAGAGCGCAACGGCTATCTAGCCTCTTGCTATACCTGTGGCGACCAAATGAACAGTGCTTCATTCATGGTAAGCTTAGGAGACAATCACCTAATTCGCTTTTTAGTATCAGATTACGGAATTACTTGGACTGAAATGCGGGATGACCGGGAATTGATGAAATTAGAAGGTGCAGAGGCAATTAACCAATTGCAGGAATTGGCTAATCTTGTCCAACAATCTATACAAACTTCTACAAGTCATAAAACCCTTGTTAAGAAGTGATAACTTGCCCAAGAAGATACAGCATCAGCAGTAAAACGCTCTTGGTGCATCCCTTGTTGCGCTTCTGTTGGTATCTAATTGACCTGCAATACGCTGTAGTAAGTATGGACTGGTGTTTCGGTAATTGGTAATTGGTGATAGCGGCTTTGTTTGTTGAACGCTTAACACCTATTCACCATTACCGTAAATAGCTCGTCTTTGTAGTGTTTGTCAAGTGTTTTGCAGTGTCTGTTAAAATCTGATGGGTAAGAACTAAACCCATTACTCACAAGATTGAATATGACTCAAGAAACACCCAGCCAACCAAAACTACCACCAACTAGCGCCATTGATCAGGTGACGAAGGCTGAATTTGATAATTGGTTTGAATATCCTATCAGAGTGCAGCCTCACCATACAGATTATGCAGGAATTGTATGGCACGGCGCTTATTTAACTTGGATGGAAGAAGCGCGGGTAGAATGTTTGCGCTCTATAGGTATTGATTTTGCGGATTTAGTAGCTTTAGGTTGTGACTTACCAGTGGTAGAATTGTCTGTACGCTATCATCGTTCTTTGCAATTAGGGATGATGGCGCTGGTAAAAACTCGGATGCTGGAAGTAACGGGTGTTCGCATTAATTGGGATTATAAAATTGTTTCCACAGATGATCAAGAATTATATATTACTGCTCAGGTAACCCTGGTGGCATTAGACAGGGAAAGAGGTAAAATTATGCGTCAGCTACCTCCTGCTGTTAAAGATGCACTGGCTAAAATTTCTACATCATACAGTAGTTGATTAAAAATTGAAAATTAAAAATTTATCCTCCTGAAACAAGATTAATTACGTACAGGTGTTTGGGAAATGTTTTGAGTAATCTCTGATATTTTCTGTAAAATATCTTGAGGTGTAATCCCAAAACCAAAGTATAATAAAACCACTATCGCTGCACAAGTCACGGCAGTTTTGATGGTGGTTTTTACTAATTTCCACAGGATGACAAATATTATCCAAGCGACTATGAAGGTAATGATCATGATATGAGCAGCTTGAAAATCATGGTTGTTAAATAGGCTAACTATTATATTTAAAAATGGCAAGATATTAATTGTGTTAATTATTTTTTAAACATTCATCTGTGATATAGCAGGAGTCAGGAGTCAGGAGTCAGGAGTCAGGAGTAAAACCCTCTTGTAGTGGAAGTTTCATTATCAATTGATGTCCTAACCACCCTGTCCACAGCTATAAAATAATAACAATATTCAGTATATTCTTATAGATTAACTGCCGATGATAGTAAATGAGCAACATCGGTAATTGATAGCCTAAAATTACCATTATTTAGGAGTCGGGATAATGACAGATACACAAAAACCCAATAAACCCTTATTTTCTCAACATTATTTAAGATTTCGGATTCAAGAATTACCAGAATGGCAATTAGATATTACCTCAGAATTTGCACAATTAAATAAACTCTATCTTGCTAAAAAAGCAATTTTACCCACATTAAATGAATACCAAACAGAAGAAGAATTTATTAAACCTGTATTAGAAATATTAGGTTTTAAATATATTCCTCAAGTAATCATTCGTGGAAAAGGTAGATCCCAACGTCCTGATTATGCCTTATTTAATAACACAGAAACAAGAGATATTGCCTACACATTACAAACTAATGAAACCGCATTTTATAGTCAAGTATTAGCTATAGCAGAAGCTAAATATTGGGAAAGACAATTAAGCAAAGTTTCTGCTAATGATAAGCGGGATATCTTCAAAAATGAAAACCCATCTTTTCAGATTTCTAGTTATTTAACAGGTACAAATGTTGACTGGGGAATTTTAACCAATGGGAGAGAATGGCGGTTATATTATCGTTTAGCATCTTCTACTGCAACAGAATTTTATCCCATTGATTTGGTAGAATTATTAGAAAGTGAAGATGTAGATAAACTGGAAAAATTCAAATATTTTTGGTTATTTTTTAGACGTGCAGCTTTTGAAAAAGATAGCTATAATAAAAACTTTTTAGAACGAGTCAGAGAAGGAAGTACAACCTACGCGACTCAAGTAGGAAATGAGTTAAAAACATTAGTATTTCAACAGATATTTCCTGACTTAGCGGGTGGTTTTGTTGCAGATGCAGCAAGACGGGGAAAAACTATCAACGAAACACAAGTTTATGCGGCAACTTTATCATTTTTATATAAGTTGTTATTTCTATTATATGCTGAAGCTAGAAACTTATTACCAATAAACACAGCTTACCGTGATTATAGTTTGATTAAAATTACCCAAGAAATAGCGGAAAGTGTTGATCAACAAAGAACATTAAGTCAAACTTCTACAAAAATTTATAAAGGTATTTTGAGTTTATTTGAAATAGTAGATAGAGGTGACGCAGCTTTAGAAGTACCTCGTTATAATGGCGGTTTATTTCATTTTGAATTTCATCAAAACCAAGATATTAAAGATTATCCAGATAATTATTTTTTGTATGAACATCAATTATCAGATGCGGTGTTAGCACCTGCTTTAGATAAATTAGCAAGATTTCAAAAATTACCCATTGACTACAGCTTTTTAGGTGTACGACAATTAGGTTCAATTTATGAAGGTTTATTAGAATATCGGGTAGTTGTTGAAGATGGAAATACGGGAAAAGTTCATTTAGAAAATGATCAAGGTGAACGAAAATCTACAGGTTCTTATTACACACCTGATTATATTGTTAAATACATTGTTAGTCATACCCTCAAACCAATTTTAGAGGAGAGAAAACAAAAATTTGCTGATTTAATGACGCAAATTAATCAAATTCAAGAAAATCTCAAAGATGGTAGATTAGGTGTACAAAGTCGTAACGGTTTACAAAAAGATTTACAACGTTTAGAAAGAACTGCACAAAATATACTGTTAGATATTAAAATTTGTGATCCTGCGATGGGAAGCGGACATTTTTTAGTAGAAGCTGTGGATTTTTTAACTGATGAATTAATTAATATTTTAAATGAATATCCTGAACATAACCCTGTTTTGGAGATGTTAGAAATTACCCGCAATAGTATTTTAGAGAATTTGCAAAACCAGGGAATTACTATTGATATCAATAAATTAGAAGACACTCAACTTTTACAAAGGGTGGTGATGAAACGCTGTATTTATGGTGTGGATTTAAACCCGATGGCGGTAGAATTAGCAAAGGTGAGTTTATGGTTACATTCTTTCACAATTGGCGCTCCTTTGAGTTTTTTAGATCATCATTTGCGTTGTGGAAATTCCCTTATTGGTACAGCTGCAAAGGAAGCGGAAGCGAAAATGCAGCAAGAAGAAAGTGGCCAGTTGAGTTTATTAACTGGTCCATTTAAAGGGTTATTGTGTGCTGCGGAAATTATGCGCGGTGTGAGTACATTAAGTGATGCGACTTTTGCGGAAGTGGAAACCAGCGAAAGGTTATTTAAGGAGTTTGATCAAGCTGCAAAACCTTATAAAAGATTGTTAGATGTTTATGTTTCTCAGTTTTTTGGTGTGAAACAAGCTAAGAATTGGTTAGAAAGGTTTGGTACAAATGCAATTTATGTCAATCCTGAAAATCTCAAAGATGATGATTTTGCAGTTTATGAAGATGCGAGAAAGTTATTTGAGGATAAGCGGTTTTTTCATTGGGACTTGGAATTTCCAGAGGTGTTTATTGATTTAGAAAATACAAGTTGGAAGGATAATTCTGGGTTTGATGCTGTGATTGGAAATCCTCCTTATGGAGTAATTGATAAAGAATATACATCTGCCAATCAAGAATATATTAGTAATACTGTTATTTCCAAAGATATTTATTTATTTTTTATAGAAATGTCATTAAATATAAGCTGTAAAAGTGGTAATGTTGGCTTAATTACTCCTAATACATGGATGACTTTAGAAAGTGGCTATAATTTCAGAAAATTAATGTTACAAACAACTAAATTAATGAATATAGCTGAATTTAGATCAGCTTTTCAGGATGCAATTGTGGAAACTGCTGCATTTATAGTTTCTAATAACATTAATTATGATGAAAATACAGAAGTTGTAAATTTTGCCAATGAAAAAATTATTTCTAGATATTTCCGTTATGCTTCAGAATGGCTATCAAATGAAGAATATGTCATTGATTATTACTTAAATTCATCGGAAATCAATATTTTGAACAAGTCTAGTAATCAATGTATTAAGTTAGAAGAATTAGTCAATATATGTGGCGGTACAAAATTATATCAGAAAGGAAAAGGTAATCCCCCTCAAACACAGTTAGTTGTGAAGGAAAAACCATATACATCAAATAAATTACTACCAGATTTTGAACCAATAATTACTGGTGGAGATATACAAAGATATGTCACTCAAAATGAACTTACTTATGTTAAATATGGTGTATGGTTAGCTGAACCAAGAAACGAAAGTATATTTAGAAATCAAAAAATTATAGTGCGACGCACTGATGATTCAATTATTGCAAGTATTGATAGTGATCAAAGGATTTGTCAAAACTCTGTACATTGTGTCATACAAAAAGATAATAGTGATTACTCTGATTATTTCTTGTTAGCTATTTTAAATTCTTTTTATATTAAATGGTGGTATCAGAAGAAAAATTTTCAGATGGTTGGTAAACCTTTTGCTGAGGTTAAAGTTATCTATGTGTCAAGAATACCAATGCCAAAAATTGAATTTACAACTACCCCAGAAAAACGCGAAACCTATCTACAAAATCTGATTAACCTTTACCCACAATATCAAATCAATTATAACCCTAATAACCTACTTAACCAAATTGAAAACCACCTTAACCAACAACCATTTCCAGCAGATATAATTCATGATTTTCTCGCATATTTAGCAGAACAAATGATAGAATTAAATAAACAAAAACAAACAGAAATGAAAGGATTTATCACATGGTTAGAAAGATTTATTGGTACTGATATTGATAACCTAACCAATAAATCGAAAATTCAAAATTATTTAGGTGATTATTATAAACAAAAAGCAGGAGATAATCATTTAAGTTTAGATGAATTAATTGATATTCTCAAGAAAAACAAAAAGAAAATCAAAATTGATATTACCGCTAGAAAAGAACAGGAAACATTAGGTAATGAATATCAATCAAGTTTAAATATTCTCTTACCTATTAAACAGCAATTAAAACAATGTGATTGGTTAATTGATGAAATTGTGTATCGTTTGTATGGTTTAACAGAGGAAGAAAAAGCGATTATTGAGGGTAATCTGTAGTATATAATGACGTTTGAAAAGTCAAATGTTCGTAAGCATTCAGAAATAGAGTGCTCAGATCCCCGACTTCTTCAAGAATTCGGGGATCTAGAACTTAAAGCACAGAAACTATCTGAGGTTGACTTGCTAACTTTTCAGTTGCGGTAAAAACCTCTTGCCTAGCCCATTGATCTGCTGCTAAAATGTCATCTAAAGAAGGATTTTGTTTGTTATCATTTTGATGGCGATCGCACACAAATTCAATACAGCGAGCAATATCCAAATAGCCAATTTTTTCTTCTAAAAATAGCGCCACAGCTTGTTCATTTGCAGCATTCAAAACCGCCGGCATCGAACCACCTGCTCTACCCGCAGCATAAGCTAAACTCATGCAAGGATATTTTTGATGATCTGGTTCACGGAAGGTTAAATCACCAGATTTTACTAAATTCAATCTTTCCCAATTTGTGTAAATTCTTTCTGGCCAAGATAAAGCATAAAGCAAAGGTAAACGCATATCTGGCCAACCAAGTTGAGCTAAAACTGAAGTATCTTGTAACTCAATTAAAGAGTGAATAATACTTTGAGGATGAATGACAATTTCGATATCATCATAATCCACTCCAAACAAATAATGAGCTTCAATTACTTCCAACCCTTTATTCATCAAAGTTGCAGAGTCAACAGTGATTTTTCGACCCATTGACCAGTTAGGATGTTTAATAGCATCAGCAACTTTCACTTGCGGTAACTTTTCCACAGGCCAGTCTCGAAAAGCACCACCGGAAGCAGTTAACAATATCTTTTTTAAACCACCTTTAGGAACACCTTGCAAACATTGAAAAATCGCCGAATGTTCCGAATCTGCGGGTAATAGTTTCACTCCGTGTTTTTCCACCAAAGGTAACACCACAGGAGCGCCGGCAATGATAGTTTCTTTATTTGCTAAAGCAATATCTTTACCCGCTTCAATAGCAGCGATAGTGGGAAGCAAACCCGCGCAACCAACGATACCAGTAACTACACTTTCAGCATTACCATAACGAGCAACTTCGATCACTCCCGCTTCCCCAGCGAGTAAAATAGGTTGGGGGTTGAGGTCTTTAATTGCCTCCTGAAGATCTGGTAACTTATCAGCAGCGGAAATAGCGGCAATTTGAGGACGAAACTGGCGAATTTGCGCTGCGAACAACTCAACATTACGGCCAGCAGTCAGACCAACTATGCGGAATTTATCAGGGTTTTCAGAAACGATATCTAGAGTCTGAGTACCAATAGAGCCGGTAGAACCAAGAAGAGTAATAGCTTTCACAATGATTTAACAATTTACGGATACTCTTAACTATAAATTGTTAAGGACTCACTTTGAAAGTCAGTTGCTAGATAAGTGACAGGGAATAGGCGACCAGTGTTTTGGAATTATGAATTATGAATTATGACTAATTTCCTGATTTTTTAAGAAAAGAATTGATATCACGATTTTTAATTTGGCTACAAGAACCCGGACGTTTATAAACACAAGTTCCTTGCCAACATTTCTGCAAAGAATAATTTTGATATGCGGATGGTAGAGGCAAATTACCAACAACATAATTAAAGCCGGAATTTAAAAGTTGAAAATCTTTTTTGGTGTCAATTTGATATATAGGCACATCACGGTGAAAATAAGTATAACCTCCTGATAAAGCCCAATTAACACCCCACAGACCAAGACCACAAACATTTTTTTCTGTACTTAAACTTTGCAAAGCCAGGAGGTGGTTAGCCGTAGCATAGAGGTGTGTCATTTGTAAATTTGTGCCAAAAGTAGAGAAACTTAAAGGAGCATAAATATTAAATCTAGTCAGGAGAGAAATAGAAGCAGAAGTCCAAAGAATAAGAGAAAGTGATATTGCTATTATTTTAATTTGTAGTGAATCCCATCTGCGGGAAAATTTTAAAGAAAATTTTACAACTAATTCACCTGTGCCTATTCCTGCTAATATCAACAACATTGGTAATGCTGGATAAATAAAACGATATTCTTTATGACCTAAAAAACTGTGAGACAAGATAATAATTAATGCAACCCATCCCAAAATAGGAAGACGACGAAAACCTATCATAGCAAAAATAATCATAGGTAGAGATAACCAAGACCAACTTTTGAGGAAGAAAATAAAATATTCATACCAAGGTGAAACCCCATAAATTTTACTTCTGCCTTCTACAATATTTACCCAAACATTCAACCAAAAAGATTGAAAAGGATAAGTCCATGAAAAAGCATCCACGGTTCCAAATAAAAGTATGGGAGCGAGGATACCTAACATCATTGGCAACCATTTATTATCCCAATCTTGTCTGCAAATATAGACTACTGCAAATGCAATAGCTGGGATAAAATGAAATCTTAATGCTATAGATGTTCCTAACAAACATCCTGATAATAATAACCGATCTCTGGATGAAAATGATTGTGGTTCAACTCCTAAATAAAGTCCTGGTAAAAGGAAATGAGTAGCGACAACTTCGGTAAAAGCTTTAGGTGAAAAGTAGATAATTTCAAACCAGACGGTACAAATAGCAGCACAAATAAAAGCTGTAATTGTTCCTCCTATTTTTTTACCCCATACATAAGCAACTAAGATATTACTCAGGGAAAGTAAAGACAAAAATAAATTAACTCCTATGAGGTATCCCGTAGAACCTTCTCCCATCCATGCTGTGAGACGCATAACACCTGCTAAAATTCCTGGTAATACCCAGGAACGAATACCATCTCTAAATTCCCAGGTGACAATACCATTACCAAAAGCTAATCTATGTGCAGGTTCTAGAGTTTGGAAAATTTCATCTGCCCAAAATATATTGGGGAATTTTACAGCCATACCCACACGCAATATTAATGCGATAATAATTAGGCTGCCTAATAATAGGTAATCTTGTTTAAATCGCCGATTCATCTGTTGTTATAATTGGATGAGATTTAACTATTGTTTTTTGGTTCAGATTCCACAGCTTCAAACTTTACTTTATTATATAAATCCCCTAAAGAAATTTCAAAATGTACAGTTACCAGAGATATTTTTTCATCTTCTTCATCGTATTCACACAAATTCCATCTTTTATTTCCAGTTTTAGAAAAATGTTCTACATGAATGCGGTTTTGATCAATTAATAAATATTCTTGAAAACTGGGAATTGTTCTGTAAGCAGTAAATTTATCTTCTCTGTCATAACCTTTGGTAGATTTAGATAATACCTCAATAATTACCTGGGGATTAGTAATTGTATCTGTCCGATTATTGAAAAATTCTGGTTCATCTGCAATAATGATCACATCTGGATAAGTGTATATTAGTCTTTGAGGTATCCACAGACGTATATCACCCATAAAAACTTCGTAATTTTTATCTCTAAATGCAAAATTCAGTCCAGAACTTAGATTTAAAGAGATGCGGTTATGATTGATAGATGCACCAGCCATTGGAATGATTTGTCCTTCAATATATTCGCTTTTGTAGTCAGCAGTTGCTTCTAATTCCAGATATTCCTCTGGGGTGTAATATTGCTTTTCTGTGAGTTGCATATTTTTGATTAGAAAGCTATGTATGTTAATTTAGCATATAAGTTTAAATTATTATTTAAAGAGATTGAATATTAACTTTTTCATATTTATAGACTATTGCATTAGTGATGTAGCCCAATTAGGGTAGACTTACATAAGTTTGTAAATATCATTGTTACCATTGCTAAAACCCTAAATATGACCATCATCAACAGGTGAAATCAGAGTAAAACCATTAACCTCACCTAAGATTTTACTCTGATTTAAATTCATTTTTTCCCAAGTCTCACTATCCACCAACAAATTAAATTTCTTAGACCACATTTCTTGTAAAACCGAAACAGGAACAGCAATAACTTTACAATCACTATAAAAATCTAAACTAGGACGACTATAACCAAAAGAAGTGTAAATTGTTGTTCCCGCTGGAAGATGTTGACGAATTAATGCAGCAACTGGTTTAACTGGAAACGCTTCATTTAACTCCCATATCCAAGAGTTTGAACTCATTAACAGCAATAAAACTAAATACATTCCAGTAAATAAAACAGGGATAAAATTACGATTTCGTTTGATAACTAACCATGTAGCAATACCCATACTGATAGCTAAAACAATACTCATAATAATTAACGCAGGTTGTGGATCAGCAAGAAAAAAATAAACACAACCTCCCAAACCAGCAACAGTTAAAAAAGTAAAAAATCCTCCCAAAAATTTAATATGAAACTTACTTTCCTGCCAAATTTCGCTCAAATTCACACCAATTGCTAAAGCTAAAAATGGATAGATAGGCATGACATACCAGGGCAGTTTTGTACTCATCAATGAGATAGTAGCAAAGTACATAAATGTGCCGATAATAATTAAACAACCCCAAGCAGTTTGACGTTTTCTCCAAGCTAAATATAACCCTCCCGGCAAAAACAATAACCAAGGAAAACCATATTTCAAAATTTCTATTAAATAATACCAAACAGGTCCACTATGACCTTCTACAGATTCTGTCACTCTGGCAAAAGTTTGTGATTGAAAATTTATTTGTAAAAAATTCTCACCATAATGTTGCCATTGGGCAATATACCAAGCAACTGGTAAAGCATTACCTAATAATATTCCTATCCATAAATATAAACTTTTCCCTAAATAAAACTGTCTATTTGCTAGTATAAATAAACTAGCAATTCCCCCCAACAGCAAAACTATCATCCCCTTAGTAAGAGTAATTAATCCTAAACTCAAGCCAATTCCTAAAGCATAAATTCGCTGGTTTCGGGATTTGAAAATACAAAATAACAACAACAAAAAAAATGTAATAACTGCACCATCTAACATTGCTAGTCGTCCATGACGCACCACCGGTAACATAGTCATGTAAACTAAAGCAGTAAATAATGCAGGTAAATGTTGATTAAAAACTAAATTACCTACTGAATAAAGTAAAGGTACACCTAACGAGGTTAATATTGCACTTGGTAAGCGCGTTGTCCATTCATTTACACCTCCCAAGGAATAAGCAACAGCAATTAACCAATGTATTAAAGGTGGTTTATTATGATATGGTTCCCCTCCTAAAGTTGGATAAAGCCACACCATTTTATCCACTGGGTTACGCCAAATTTCACGGGCGACTTGGGCAATAGTACCTTCATCCCAATCTCTTAAAGGTAAGTTTCCTAAACATATCAGCCCCAGGAATAAAGATGTAAATAATAATCCTAAAAACCAGTGTTTATTCCTCATATTTATCAGTGAATTAATGGCAGAAATTTCATGATATTAGTCACGGTTTTTAATGTTTTTAGTTCTGGTATATCTGGTTTAATTTTTTCGGCTATAGCTAATGGTTTTTCAGCTTTTCTGGGTTGAAAGCTATACAAATGTATAAAGCTTAAGTAAGTCCATAAATAAGGATTTTGACTATCATATTTAGTTAATTCTATTAAATTTTGAATTAATTCTGATGCTTTACGCTGTAACAGTTGTGAGATAACTAGAGTATAACGCCAATTGAGGTTATTTGGTTCGGTTTTTAGGTAATAATTAGCTGCAAGTTCAATTTGTTTTAAATAATCTAACGTCGGATCGTATTGATTGAAATTATCTATCTGATCAAATATATTTTCTAATTTACCATTTTGTAATTCCGGTGCTAATTGGGAGATACGGGAAACTAAATCTAAAGGTGGAGATTTTTCTATGTTTCCTTCATCTGTCACCGTTACTGTCACATCTTGAATACTTAAAGGTTTAACTTGACCACTACTTCTATCTAAATATAAAGCAGAAAGTTGATATTTACCTAAAGGTAGTGTTTTGGGAATAAATGTAGATAAATTCTCAATTACTCGAAAATTTCCTTGGGGATGACATTTCACACCACAATATAAATGTCCCAAACCAATAGCATGATCATGATACCATGCACCTTGCTGATTTTGCCATTTTAAGAGTAACAGACCATTTTGCAATTCATCCCATTTACCAGTTATTTGATATGTAACAGGGTTATTGTTTTCTCTGATTAATTGATTAGAAATTTTAACTTTCTCGAGAGTAACTGCTGCATCAACAGAATTTAATTTTTCAACGACTACAAAGGGATTTTTACGATGATATAATCTGAGTGTATCATTATTTGGTAATTGCCAATCAGCTTGTAATTTCAAATCAGGGGAAGATTCGACTAAAGATTTTAATTTGCGTTTAACTTCTCCTTTTTCTCCTGGTTGTTCTGGTTCATTCTCTCTGGTGATATACCAAGAAAAATACTGTAAATCTTGATTAACGTCCGCTAATTTTGTAGTTAACTTTCTCCCATGTACGCGAAAATCTGCTAATTGACCAAAGTAGTCTAAAGTAAACTCATTTATTTGCGATGTCGAAACTGGAATTATCCCTAAATTTGAGCGTAAATAAGGAGTTGTTTGGTTAATTTCATCTATCAATTGAGAAAGGGGATATTTTTTAGCTTCATCGTTAGGTAAATGCTTTCCTCCCCATGCTTGTATTACGGGTAAAGGAAACAAGTTATTAAGTAAAAATATGCCACTTAATCCTAAAGTTGCTAACCTCAATTTATTAAAACTTATATTTTCTATCAGATGGAAAAAATAAGCTAAAATTAAACTAATAATCGGAAATACAGGAAGTATAAATCTAATATCTTTATTTGTACCCAGGGAACAAAGTATATAACTGCTGAATAGAGAAATTAATAACCAACCTAAACCAGAATTTCCCCAACTCTGTTTAATTGCATCTTGAGAAAACTTATGTTTAGTTAGATAAACTAATAAAATTCCTAAACTCACACTTAATATTGGTAAACCTACAGTTTCTGGTAAAATTTGCGGATAAAATAACCATCCAGCAATAGTTGTAGCAGCAGGATCACCTTCCCGTTTTCCTACACTGTTAGCATGTAAAGCAGAAGTGATAATTGTTAACCAATTTACACTATACCAAGAACCACAAATTAACCAAGCTACAATTAAAGCTAAACCTGAGTGAATTAGTTTAATAAATTTGCGGTTTTTGACCAAGTTAATTAATGTCCATATCCCAGGGATTAATATAAAAATAAATCCTGTGGGTTTGGTTAACATAATTAACCCTATTCCTAGTCCCAATAGGGTAGTTAATAACCATGATCTCAACCCAGTATAGCTATCTTTCCAAATAGTTAAAATGGTAAATGTGAAAATTACAACTGCTGTTAAACCATAATCTAATAAATAATCTGTTCTGACAATTCCCAAAATCGGAAATAATAAACAGAATAAGCTGGCAGTTATACCAATTTTTCGATGATCAAATAAATATTTTCCTAAATGATATACTGACAAAATAATGATAGCTGTATATAATAAATTGACTAAACTGGATTGCTCATATCCCTTACCAAAGAGATACAAAAAAGGTACAGTGCAAATATATACAAAAGGAGCGCGATAACTAGGACTTAACTGCCACAGAGATAACCACCATTCACCTGAGAAAAAATTAAAATTATCAAAAAAACTATCAAAGATGCGATAATGACTTAATGCTCCTGTTAAATGTGCGCTTTGATCATGGGCTGGAATAGAATCATCTAAAAAGAACCAAGTTCTATCTATGACAAATGCTAACAACCAAATTATAAATAGGATGAAATAATCTTTTTTTAATTTAGAATCAGTGAAATAATTCATATTTACAGAAACGTCAATTTTTAACGAGTTTAATTATCTATCTGTTGAAAACAATCTCTCTTCAAAAAAAAGTGTTGATTTTATGCCTTTGTGTGAATTAAAAAACCTAGATTAACAATCAATAATAACAGTGAATCAGCCCATCTACTTCCTAGTCATCCCCATTTACAACGAATAAAAAAATATCAGAGAAATGTATAGCCGTTTAACTAATGTCATGGAAAAGTTAGACGGTGAAACTGAACTGATTTTAATTGATCATGCATGGTAGCCGCGATAGCTCTTTGAGTATGATCCGCGAATTACACCATCATAATAGTCGAATCCGTTACCTAAGTCTAGCCAGAAAATTTGGTGATCAAGTCGCAGTCACCGCAGGTTTAAAATTTGTCCCAGGTAACAGCATCATTGTCATCGATGCTGACTTACAAGACCCACCAGAATTAATTTTAACAATGATTGACAAATGGCATGAAGGATATCAGGTAGTTTATACAGAAGTATCCATCTTAACAAATAACTCATCCTCAATTATGGGAAACTGTCATCAGTTGTTTTTTGTCTATTTCATAGACTTCTAAAAACAACAAAATGCAGTTAAAAATCTCATTTTTTATTTAAAAACTAGGCAGTAACTTAAGCAATAAAATATACATTTCCAGTAATGTTACTGATAGTTCGTGCCGTTATTTTGGAGTAGATACTCTATTCCTAAAGACTGGTTATGTGAAATAATCATTGATTCATTATCCGAAGATGTTGACAAAAATAAAAATACAAAAGTCACAAATTCCTTACTTAAAGGGGTAACTGCATGGTAAATGCTAGGGTTGGAGGCAAATAAGTATAATTTATCTTCTTAAATTTCGGAATTTCTGTAATGTTGTATCACACTTTTGATGATTAACAGTCAATAACTGAATATCTAAATAGTTGGACAAAATGTGTTATAACCTACCGTCAGAAACCTGAGCGACGGTTCAACCCTTGAAGGAGCTATGTAGTGGAAAACAAAAAGTCATTTTTTTGGCCGCAGGGAATATTAATTGTATTGTTGTGCTTAACTGGTACGGTGGGTATAGGTTTGATGATGTTTCTCAAGCCAATTGCTTCTGAAGCTCAAAATAGCCAGAATATCATTACCAATGATATTACAGCTAACGTAGAAACTCAGGAGCGGATTGAAAAATTCAAGTCAGCAATGCTCACTACTTGGCAGCATGAAGCACAAGCAAAAGGTATTATTACTGACGTACCATCAAGCTTTCAAGGGGTAACAATTAAAGCCGCAACACTCTCTTCAGATCAGAAAGTGATTGCACTTACCTTTGATGATGGTCCTTGGCCCACAAGTACAGCCAAAGTGCTGGATATTCTCAAAAAAAATAATATTAAAGGCACATTTTTTGTTGTTGGACAAAATGTCAAACGTTACCCAGACTTAACTAGGCGTATAGTTGCTGAAGGCCATTCTATTGCTAATCATACTTGGCATCATTGGTATCATCAAATGAACCCCCAAGTTGCAGCCTATGAAGTTGCCAATACTTCAGATATTATTTTTAAGACTACAGGCATAAAAACAGGTTTATTTCGCCCACCAGGGGGGATTATGTCTAATGGAGTAGTATCTTATGCCAGAAGTAATAAATATGCCATTATTATGTGGTCTTCTGACTCCATAGACTATTCTCGTCCTGCTGTACCAAAATTAATTAACAATATATTTAGGTCAGCAAAACCAGGTGGTATTGTGTTAATGCACGACGGCGGAGGCGATCGCACCCACACCGTCAAAGCCCTACCAGAAATTATCAGCAGGTTTCGCAAGCAAGGTTATCAGTTTGTCACAATTCCCGAAATGCTGGAAATGCAAGACAAACACCAACAGCTAGTTGCTAAGAGGAAGTAGTGAATGGTGAATGGTGATTGGGGAAAAGGTGATTGGGAATTATAAAATTGATTACCCAGTCCCCAGTCCTCAGTCCCCAGTCACCTAACTACACTGAACTTAACTGTTTACCTGCTTTCTCAGTTTCCGCATTAGCTTCTGGACTGTCAGCTTCTGAAGGTGGAACAACTTGCCAGAATTTAAGTAGATATTCTGACCAGTTCTGTAAAATTAACTGCGCTTTTGGTGAACCAGTGCGATCGCTATGAGCTTTAATCAAATCATACAATTGCTTCGCACCAGCTTCCGTTGCTACTCGCTGAATTTTCACAATGGTTGTATTTACCAACTCAGGGAAAGAACCATCTTCATCCAAGAAGTAACCTAACCCCCCAGTCATCCCAGCACCGACGTTGCGTCCGACTTTACCCAGGACTACAACTACACCACCAGTCATATACTCGCAGCAGTGATCCCCAGCCCCTTCAATAACTGCCGTACCTTTAGAGTTACGCACAGCAAAGCGTTCTCCCGCTAAACCATTGGCAAATAACACCCCACCAGTCGCACCATACAAACAGGTATTACCAACAATTACGTTTTCGGCTGAGTTATATTTCGCATCTGCGGGGGGTTTAATAATAATCTCCCCACCGTGCATACCTTTCCCTACATAGTCGTTAGCTTCCCCTTCCAGGGTTAAGGTTAAACCAGGTAAGATAAACGCCCCAAAGCTTTGACCTACGCTACCTTGGAAGTTCAAGTTAATTTGTCCTTCAAAACCACTATCACCGTATTGAGAAGCAATAGCACCCGCTAACCTTGATCCTACTGTTCTATCAGTATTTACAACTTTGTAAGACTTGGTGACAGTAGATTGATTTTTGATGGTTGCTTGAATTTCTGCATCCGCTAAAAACTGATCATCTAACACAGGTCCATTGCTGTGAACTTCTTCATGGTTTAACCAGCTACGGTTAGATTTAGCATCTGGCAACTTAGTTAAACAATCTAAATTCACAGATTGCGTTTTTGTTAGCTTGACATCAGAACGCACAGTTAACAGATCCGCCCTACCGATCAACTCGGTTAAAGAACGATATCCCAGTTTCGCTAACAGACTCCGCACTTCTTCAGCAATGAAATAGAAGAAGTTAACAACATGATCAGGAATACCTGTAAAGCGTAGACGCAGTTCTTCTTTCTGAGTCGCTACACCTTTGGGACAGGTGTTTAAATGACACACCCGCGCCATAATACAACCTTCGGCGATCATGGCGATCGAACCAAAACCGAACTCCTCAGCGCCCATTAAAGCAGCGATTATGACATCCCAACCACTCTTTAAACCGCCATCAACTCTAAGAATCACGCGATCACGCAATCCATTATCCATCAACACCCGATGCACTTCTGATAATCCAAATTCCCACGGACTACCAGCGTGTTTAATAGAACTCAAAGGAGATGCACCAGTACCGCCATCATGGCCAGAAATCTGGATAATATCAGCGTTAGCTTTTGCTACACCAGCAGCAATCGTACCAATACCGATTTCTGACACCAACTTCACAGAAACCTGGGCTTTGGGGTTAATTTGATGCAGGTCAAAAATTAACTGCGCTAAATCTTCAATTGAGTAAATATCATGATGGGGAGGGGGAGAAATCAAAGTTACACCGGGTTTAGAACGGCGCAACATAGCGATATAAGGACTAACCTTTGGACCTGGTAACTGTCCACCTTCACCGGGTTTTGCACCTTGGGCGATTTTGATTTCGATTTGTTTAGCACTGGCTAAATATCCCGGTGTGACACCAAAACGACCAGAAGCGACTTGTTTGATGGCACTGGAAGCGGTATCACCATTTCTCAAACCGTTGAGGTGGGGCAGAGTGGGTGAATGTCCATTTTCGTCAACATCATTTAATATATTGTAACGAACTGGATCTTCGCCACCTTCACCAGAGTTAGATTTACCACCGATGCGGTTCATGGCGATCGCTAAAGTTTCATGTGCTTCCCGTGATAAAGCGCCTAAAGACATACCACCAGTACAGAAGCGTTGAGCAATCTCACTGACTGATTCTACCTCTTCAATAGGGATAGAAGGGCGTTGGCGAAGCCCGCCGTAGGCATCGCTGGTAAAATCTAATAAATCTCTTAAAGCCGTGGCTGGTCTACCTTGCAGATGCTGTTTATAAACTTCATAATGGTCATAATTCTTACCATCTACAGCTTTATGCAGCGCCTTCACCAGTTCCGGGCTATTGCTGTGATATTCACCACCGGGGCGATACTGAACAAAGCCCAAATTTTCCAACTTCTTAGCAGACAACTCTGGGAAAGCCTTACTGTGGAAAGAAAGCACTTCTTGAGCCAGTTCAGCACAACTTAAACCACCGATGCGGGAAGTAGTACCCCGGAAAGCCAAATTTAACAAATCGCCACCAATACCGATCGCCTCAAAGATTTGCGCCGCTTGATAGCTAGAAAGCAGCGAAATTCCCATTTTTGAGAGAATTTTCAACAAACCTGATTCTACAGCTTGACGATAATTAGCGATCGCCTGATCCAGACTAATATCATTCAGTTTACCCCGTTCCCTAAACTGTTGAGTCTTAGGATCAGCCCACCAGTCACGCACCGTATCCAAAGCCATGTAAGGGCAAACCGCACCCGCACCATAGCCCAACAAACACGCAAAATGGTGTGTACTCCAACATTGAGCAGTATGCACAACTAACGAAGTCTTCATCCGCACACCTTCGCGGATCAGGTAATGGTGAACTGCACCCACAGCCAACAAAGGCGGAATATAGGTAAAATCAGCACTGATACCCGCTTCTTTGCACCCCTTTTCAAGAGAAGTTGTGGCAATATTGCCCCCCTTTTCAAGGGGGGTTGGGGGGATCTTATCACTCAAAATCAGAATCTTCGCACCAGCCCGCACTGACTCAGCAGCTTGTTTTTGTAAAGCTTCCACAGCTGCTTTCAAACCATCAGGACCGGCAGCAATAGAAAACAGAGTTGATAACTCAGCAGTTGCAAAACCAGATAATTTGATTGCTTCTAACTCAGCATCAGTCAAAACCGGCGAATCTAGCTTTAATCTTCTCGCGTGTTCTGGTTGCGGATCTAATAAATTACCTCTTTCTCCCAGTTCCACCGTCAAAGACATTACCAATTTTTCCCGTAACGGATCAATGGGTGGGTTTGTCACCTGAGCAAAACGTTGTTTGAAATAGTTGTAAAGTAAATGGGGTTTTTCTGACAACACCGCCAAAGGAATATCATCACCCATAGAGAAAGTCGGTTCAGCACCAGCGTTAGCCATCGACTGAATGATCATTTCTACATCTTCACTGGTGTAACCAAAAGCAATCTGTTGTTGCAGTAAAGTTTGTTTATCTACTGTGTTAGTGGTTAGTAGTCCGTTGTCAGTGGAATGATGACCATTACCATTACCATTACCATTACCATTAGATGATGGGTTTACTAACTGTTTCAGTTCTTGGCGATATTTTTGCAACCAATCGCCGTAAGGATGTAACTTAGCAATACGCTGTTTAATTTCCCAGTTCTTCAAAATTTCATTGCTGCTTAAATCTACAGCAATCATTTGTCCCGGTCCTAATCTGCCTTTTTCCAGAATATTCGCTTCTGGGAAATCAACTACACCCGCTTCAGAACCAACTACAATATAGTCATCATTAGTAATGACATAACGCGCCGGTCTTAAACCATTCCGGTCTAAAGTCGCACCAACTCTTTTACCATCACTAAATACCAACAGCGCCGGACCATCCCAAGCTTCCTGTAAACCGCTGTAATATTCGTAGAAATCAACAATTTCAGGATAATCTTTTAAAGAAGGTTGATTTTTGTAAGCCTCTGGAACCATCATCATTAGAGCTTCCAAAGGACTCCGGCCTGAACGCACCAACAACTCTAGCACGTTATCAAGAGTCGCAGAATCACTGCTTTCTGTATTTACCAGTGGTTTAAATTCTTCAGCGCGTCCTTTCCAAATCGGATGATCTAAAGTTGCTTCTCGCGCCATCATCCAATTAATATTACCCAACAGAGTATTAATTTCTCCATTGTGACCTAGTAACCGCATGGGTTGAGCTAAAGGCCACTTGGGCATGGTGTTGGTACTAAAGCGACGATGGTAAACAGCAAAGGCACATTTGAAAGCGGGATTTTTTAAATCTTGGTAAAATTCTCCCAATACCGCTGAACGCACCATACCCTTATAAACAATTGTGCGGCTGGATAGGGAGCAGACATAAAACTCTTCGGAAATATTTTTCGCAGCTTTGACAATGCGACGACGGGTAAGATACAGTTCCCGTTCTAATTCATCACCGCTTTTATCAGCCGAACTCAGAAAAATTTGTTCTATGTGGGGTTGGTTTTCTCTTGCTTGTACCCCTAAAACCTCTGGACGCACAGGAACTTTACGCCAACCCAAAACAGTTAAATTTTCTTCTTTTGCGACTTGTTCAAAGATTTCTTTAGCTTTTTTGGCGGATTCCCCATCTTGGGGTAAGAATATCATTCCTACAGCCATGTTACCAGTGTTAGCAACATTAAATCCTTCTTGTTGCAACAATTCCCAAGGAATTGCCGTCAAAATCCCTGCACCATCCCCAGAGTCTTGATCCGCGCTGCAACCACCCCGATGTTCTAAACAAGTCAGAGCAGTTAAAGCCTTGTCCAAAATTTCATGGTTAGCACGATTTTGGCGATGGGCTATAAACCCTACACCACAAGCATCCCGTTCTTCTACTAACCATCTTTGTCCTGGATAAGTTTCCGTAATTTCTACATTTGACATTGTGATGTTTTGACCCTGATTTAATGATTGATGATTCATATTCTATTCCTGAAGTTATCCTGAAAATTATTGAGTTACGAATTCTGCACTGTTGCTACTGCTAAGTAAAAAATTTCAATTTAGCGATCGCGAAATACATAATCACGAAAATTTAGGGAAAAATTAGGGAAAAAAAATTTTAACTTCGGGTTTACATTTCTGCTCACCCGTGTTAAAATCACCGCGTTATTTTTTTAAGTGTTGATGCACTGCACTCTTAGAAAAATTACCTTGATCTGAACAATCTGCTTTCCGCTATATAAAACCTACTCAAATCTACTTTGAGCTTTGTTTACTTCCTGCTTCATCTTGGAAGTGTCGGCACTACCCAATCCACAGGCTAACACTGCCTAACTGACAGCTTTTGAGAGATTTATAGCTGCATTTAAATCCCTGTCACATTCAAATCCACAGCCATCACACTTAAACACTCTTTCACTTAATGAGAGAGTTTCTTTTTTTACTCCACAATGAGAGCAGGTTCTAGAACTAGGAAACCATCTATCAACAATTACTAATTTTGCTCCGTAAAGTTGACATTTGTACTCTAATTGTCTCCTAAGTTCATAAAAACCCATATCGGAAATTGCCTTTGCTAGTTTATGATTAGCTAACATCCCAGAGACGTTCAAATCTTCTATCACTATCACACCGTGGTTTTTGGCTAACAGTGTAGTTAATTTATGTAATGTATCTTTCCTAATATTGGCTATCTTTCTATGTAACCTAGCTATCTGGATTTGGGCTTTTTTCCAATTGTTTGAGCCAATTACTTTATGTCTGTTTAACCATTGTAATCTCCCTAATTTAGATTGATATGTTTTATAAGATTTTGCCCCGGTAACTACTTCACCTGTTGATAATGTCGCTAGGTTTTTTACTCCTAAGTCTACACCAACAGTATTAGTTAAATCAGATAGTTTTGGTTCTACTTCTATCCGAAAACTAATCAACCATCTATCGGCTTGGCGACTGATGGTAACAGACTTTGGTTGAACTTGAGGCAATCTTTCATAAGTCTTTAATATACCTAGTTTGGGAACTTGAATTTTGTTATTACTTAAAATTTTTACTGTTCCTTCTAGGGTACAACTGTCATGTTTTCCTTTCTTTTTAAATCTGGGAACTCCTGAGATTTTTTGAAAACATCTATCCCAAGATTTTCTTAAATTTCTGAGTGATTCCTGTGGTGCTGACTTAGAGCATTCATAATACCATTGGTTTTCAGGTTTGACTAATGCTACTAACCACTTATGTAAATCTATAGCTGTGGGGAATTTGATTTTTTCGTCTGGTTGTTGTTTTTGGTTATGCTCTAAGATTTGTTTAGTTAATGCTAATCCCCAGTTCCAAGCATGACGAGCTACTCCACAGTGTTTAACTATGTTGACTCGTTGAGTTTGATTTAACTTTAACTCGGTTTTAAAGCCTAGTAGCAATGATTTTACACCTCCTGTACTTGGTTTAGTATTTTACAACTTTTCGACCAATAAAGTCTAGTAGAAAAGACATAGTAGCCAGGTCAAATGTTGGTGATTAGATGTATGAATTAATTTGTTAGATTCCTGGTTATCTAAGTGTGAACAATGAAATTTTTAGTTCTGTTACGGAGGAGCTAGTTAATTTACTCATATCCTCATAATAGGTGATTGTTTAATCAGACATGAGTAGATCTAGATAGATATTTTGATTCAGTTACTAGCCCTGACATTACGTTTATTTAGATGATGAAGCTAAGTATTTTTCAATCCCCTTTTAGCCAGATAAAAGGTATCTATCAGGATAACCTGCCTTGGCGTACCTGAAATTCAATCTCAACTAAACATTCCACTGTCTCTAAAACTGCAATTTTCCTATTGCGGTTCCCCAAATACAGCGTATTACAAAATATAACACTATATACCCATTTGACTATTCCTAAACCACACCTATTGTCTATATTTTTGCTGGTTGCCAACTAAACCTCACTCAAGTGATTGCAACATTATCAACCAATAGCTTAGATCACGCTGCGCTATCGGCGAGGATGAAATATTTTGATTTAGGCTGAAGCACCAAGACTACTATTATATAATAACCTGTTTGTAACAAGGTGTTATTTCAAACAATTAGCCTTAGTATTTTTGGCGGGAAGGTTGCTTGCCAGGTTCTACAGAATATAAATAGCCAACTTATATAATATCACTTTTATTGCCAGTTAAAATCATAATTTTTGAAGATTTCCTGATAATTGCTTCAAACATCCTCTGGGATGGTAACTTTAGTTCACAAGTCAGGAAGGGACAGGGAACTG
>JBJOKS010000015.1:0-125473 GCA_046045965.1 Cyanobacteriota bacterium
CGATTGCATTGCTTTCATCCCATTTCTTTTGCTCTGTTGTCAAGTATATTTCTTATCCCTTGGCTTATGCTTATCTTAGTCATTTTGTCAAGTTCATACTATACCAAATTAGATGAGCTTACCCTGGGCGCTAACTGGGATGCTTTTGATGAATGTATCACCGATTTAACATGGTGTCCGGCTCAAAGATATGTCATATTATATGATCATGCTGATATCTTTGCTCAAGCTGAACCGACGCAATACCAAATAGCATTAGATATTTTAAATTCAGCAAAGGAATACTGGGAAGGTAATAATATTTCTTTCAAGTTTTTAACTATCAAAAAATAGGTAAATTCAATTTTGCACTATTTATAGATTGTTTATTGTGGTTGTCAGAATTAGGATAACCAGGATTTGAGGATGTACAAGATTGTTATTGATAGATTGTCTGTAAATATTTAATGATGATAAAATTTGATTCAGATAAAAAATATAATTCCTATCATTCAAAGAAAACCATAAATGACAAAAACATCCTGTTAATCCTTTAATCCTGGATATACTGATATAGCTTGTGCCAGACTATCAGACATTTGAATATTATTGTGGTATAATTAGAATAACAACTAACTAATGACATCTATGAATATTCTCCTACAAAAAGCATTTGGTGTAGTTTCACAACTACCAGAAACCGAACAAAATGAAATTGCAGAAATAATTTTTGCCAAATTAGCTGAAAAATTAGGTCAAAAATCACCTCCATCAACACTTGTAGACTTTATGCAGTTTGCTGGTATTGCTAATGCAGAAGAAAGAGTAATATTGCAAAATCTGGAACAGGAAATAACAGCACAAAGATTATTAGATTTAGAAAGAGAGATTGAATTATGAAAAAAGCCTTATTAGATACTAATATGATATCGTATTTCTTGCGAGGAGATATACAGGTTGTCAGCAAATTTCGTGAATATCAAAATTTTCATAGTTATCTGACTTTTTCTGTGCTAACTTATTATGAAATCAAAAGCGGTTTATTGTATAAAGATGCGAAAAATCTTTTACGACAATTTGAAATTCTTGCTAATAGCAGCGAAATTTTACCTCTTGATGTCAATACCGCAAACTTTGCCAGTATTATTTATCAAGATTTACGTCAAAGAGGTTTATTAATTACCCCTATTGATTTACTAATTGCTGCTTCTTCTATTCAATATCAATGTGTTTTAATTACTGCTAATGTTAAACATTTCCAAAATATCCCTAATTTACAATATGATAATTGGTGTATTATCTGAATTAGGACACCTTTGGGGAATTAAAAATTAAAAATTAAAAATTAAGAATTAAAAACCATTGATAATAAACTATGAATCAAAACAATTTACTAGCAATCTTAAAAAATAACCGCTTGATGCAAACAGAAGAACAAATTACAAATTTTGAAAATGCTTTAACTGCAATAGCTGAAAATCCTGATGAAAATGATTTATCTGCGTATCATCTGATTTTAGATGATCAATGTCAACAATCCGAAGTGATGTTTAGCTTAATTCATTTTCTGGAATCTTTTGATATGGAAAAACAAATTACAGCATTTATTGAAGTTGTTCCTCAATTAATGATAACTGCACCTGAATGGACAAGAATTATTCACAACCGGATTTTAAATGATCAATCAGCTTGTCAAGTTTATCAAAACCTATTACATTCAGCTAATTTAAATACTCCTCATTTTCTCTATCATCTTTTAGAAGAAAGTATTATCAATAAATTGCAAGTGCGAGAAAGTGTATTAACGTGATTATCTGAATCAGGATAACCAGGATTTTAGGATGTACAGGATAGTTATTTGTAGATTTTCTGTGAATATTTAAGGATAATTTGATTTAAATAATAACAATATATTCTCTATCATAGTATAAAAACCATAAATGATCAAAAACATCCTGAAAATCCTTTAATCCTGGACATCCTGATTCAGACAAAAAACATCACAAATAACACTCATAATCTAATCTTTATAAATAAGGAATATTCTATTTAAATAAATAAAATTCCATTTATACTTGTTTGTGAGTAACAAAATATTAAAAAATATTAAATACTGATACATTTACCACAAAATATGCTGGGCATTATGTAACAAATTGATACAAAAAATCAACATTCCCCAGCCTGACCACAATAGATACCTATGCCAACAGGCAGATTTAGATTACAGAATTGACATACTTCTTAATAAATTAGCAGCGTTACCGCAAAACGTTCTAATCTAAAAACTGAACTGGGTTAATTTACTGGCAGTTTTGCTGGCGTACTATACATAAATACACCAATATGTCAAGCCGCAAAGCAACCCAGACTTAACACATAAACATATTGATAGGAGATTTAGAAATCCAATGAGTGTTAAGGCAAGTGGTGGAAGCTCCGTTGCGCGTCCGCAACTATATCAAACTCTACCTGTAGCAACCATTTCCCAAGCAGAACAACAAGATCGGTTCTTGGGAAAAGGTGAACTAAGTGAACTGGGAAGCTATTTTGCCTCTGGTGCAAAACGCTTAGAAATCGCCCAGATTTTGACAGAAAATTCCGAAATCATTGTTTCTCGTGCGGCTAACCGGATTTTCGTTGGTGGTTCACCAATGTCTTTCCTAGAAAAGCCCCAAGAACGGGAAATGGCAATGGTAGGCGCTGGTGCTAGTGTGCAAGAAGGCATGAAACTAGGAACAGTCACCTACGTTGAAAGTCGTGGTGGCTTCTTTGAAAACCTGCGTTCTATCTTCAATACCAGTGCTGGTGGTCCCACACCTCCTGGTTTTCGCCCCATTAACGTAGCTCGTTATGGTCCTAGTAACATGGCCAAGAGCTTACGGGACTTGTCTTGGTTCTTACGTTACGCAACTTATGCCATTGTCGCTGGCGACCCCAACATCATCTCTGTGAATACCAGAGGTTTGCGGGAAATTATCGAAAATGCTTGTTCTGGTGAAGCTACCTTAGTTGCTTTACAAGAAATCAAATCAGCATCTTTATCCTATTTCCGCAAAGATCCAGTAGCGACTGAAATCGTTACTCAGTACATGGATGTGTTGCTAACTGAGTTCCAAGCACCTACACCATCTACAAAAGTTCGTCAACGTCCTTCCGGCGACCAACAAGGTTTACAACTACCTCAAATTTACTTCAACGCCGCAGAACGTCGTCCCAAGTTCGTAATGAAGCCCGGTTTGTCTGCTTCTGAGAAAACTGAAGTGGTCAAAGCTGCTTACCGTCAAGTATTTGAGCGCGATATTACCCGTGCTTACAGCTTGTCTATCTCTGACTTAGAATCTAAAGTCAAAAACGGTTCTATCTCCATGAAGGAGTTTATTCGCCGTTTAGCGAAATCTCCCCTTTACCAAAAACAGTTTTACCAACCCTTTATTAACAGCCGGGTAATAGAACTAGCGTTCCGTCACATTTTGGGACGTGGACCAAGCAGCCGGGAAGAAGTACAAAAATACTTCTCTATCATTTCCAACGGCGGTCTACCTGCTTTAGTTGATGCTTTGGTAGATTCAAAAGAGTACAGCGATTACTTTGGCGAAGAAACAGTTCCTTATATCCGGGGTCTGGGTCAAGAAGCTCAAGAATGTCGTAACTGGGGACAACAACAAGACCTGTTTAAATACAGTGCGCCTTTCCGCAAAGTTCCTCAGTTTATTACCACCTTTGCAGCTTACGAACAACCATTACCTGATCAACATCCCTACGGTTCTGGTAATGATCCGCTAGAAATTCAATTTGGGGCGATTTTCCCGAAAGAAACCCGCAACCCCAGCACCAGTCCTGCACCTTTTGGTAAAGATACCCGCCGGATCTTGATTCACCAAGGACCTGGTATCAACAACCAACTCAGCAACCCTGGTGCGCGTGGTGTTGCTCCTGGTACTTTGGGCGCGAAGGTGTTCAAATTAGACCAGTTACCCGGTACTATTGGCAAAAAAGCAGCTAAGGGTGCAAGTGTTAAATTCTCTGAAAGCTCTACCCAAGCGGTAATCAAAGCTTGTTACCTGCAAGTATTCGGTCGTGACGTTTATGAAGGTCAACGGCTGAAAGTTGCAGAAATCAAACTGGAAAACGGCGAAATTACCGTTCGTGAGTTTGTGCGGATGTTGGCGAAGTCTGATTTATTCCGCAAGATGTACTGGACTTCTTTGTATGTCTGTAAAGCGATTGAATACATTCACCGTCGCTTGTTAGGTCGTCCTACCTACGGTCGTCAAGAGAACAACAAGTATTTTGATATTGCTTCCAAGAAAGGCTTCTATGCTGTTGTTGATGCCATCATTGACAGCGTTGAGTACAGCGAAGCTTTCAATGAAGATACTGTTCCTTACGAGCGTTATTTAACACCTGCTGGGGTGTCCTTGCGTCAACTGCGTGTGGGAACTATCCGCGAGGATGTGAACAAAGTTGAGAAGGAAGTAACTCCCCGCTTTGTGGAGTTGGGTGAAGTTAAGGAAATGCGGACCCAACCAGATATTGACTTCCGCATTAACCAAGGTGTTACTAAGCAGCGTGAGCAAACCAAGGTCTTCAAACTGATCGCGGGTACTGGTGATAAAGTAGCGGTACAAACTTTGATTGGTGCTGCTTACCGTCAAATCTTCGAGCGTGATCTTCCTCCTTACATCATCCAAAACGAGTTTACTGATTTAGAAAGTAAGCTGAGTAACGGAGAAATCACCGTTAAGGAATTTATTGAAGGTTTAGGTGGTTCTGGCCTGTACGTTAAGGAGTTCTACACACCTTATCCCAACACTAAAGTGATTGAGATGGGTACTAAGCATTTCTTAGGCCGTGCGCCAATGGATCAAGCTGAAATCCGCAAGTATAACCAAATTTTGGCTACTCAAGGGATTAAAGCCTTTATCGGTGCAATGGTGAATAGTGCTGAGTATGCTCAAGCTTTTGGTGAAGATACTGTTCCTTATCGTCGCTTCCCAACTTTACCTGCGGCTAACTTCCCCAATACCGAGAAGCTTTACAACCAGCTAACCAAGCAAAATGATGATGTGGTTGTACCTAGCTTTGAAACTGTTAAACCTCGGATCAAGACTGAGAATACGCCAATGTTAGCGAATGCGATCGCAGATTTGGCGGCTCAAGCTAGACAAATGGACAAGTCTAAACCCTTGTTCATTGAGTTGGGTCGTTCCTTCAACGATGGTCGTGGTCAGTCGGTAGAAGTTGGTGTAGGTACAAGTCGCCGCAAACCATCCCGTATTTTCCGCGCTACCACTGGTACAAATTCAACTGAAACCAATCAAGTAATTAACGCTATCTATGTTCAGGTAATGGACGTATTTAGCGGTCAAGTTCCTGCTTATTTCCGTCGCAGTGATTTAGAAAGCAAACTGCGTAATGGTGAAATTACTGTGCGTGAGTTTGTTCTAGAGTTGGCAAGTTCAGAAATTTACCGTAAGCGGTTCTACACACCCTATCCCAACACCAAAGTGATTGAGTTCTTATTCCGTCACTTATTGGGACGCGCACCTGCTACTCAAGGTGAAATCCGTCAATATAACAAAATATTGGCTGATAGCGGTTTAAGGGCGGCTGTAGAAACAATGGTAAACAGTCCAGAATACGCTCGTTACTTCGGTGAAGATGTTGTACCTTACAACCGCTTCCCCTCCTTACCTGCGGGTAACTACCTGGGTAGTGTGAAAGCTGAAGCTGACCTCGTAAAACAATCTTGGTCTAGCTTGTCTCCTTCTGTTTTAACCGGTCGCGGTGGTAGATAGGTGACAGGTGACAGGTGACAGTGAAGAAAGCAGGGGAAGCAGGGGAAGCAGGGGAAGCAGGGGAAGCAGGGGAAGCAGGGGGAGAATATTAACTTTTGCCTCCTGCCTCCTGCCTCCTGCCTCCTGCCTCCTGCCTCCTGCCTCCTGCCTCCTGCCTCCTGCCTCCTGCCTCCTGCCTCCTGAAAAATGAGCATTTCTGAAAGAAAATATTACAAAGTATTAAGAGCAGTAATAAATGCTCAACATAATGCCGGAGAATATTTTGCGGAAGGATAATTAAGTTTTTCAACTTATGTACTTTTGTTGAGTAAATGTGACTCACTTTGTACTAAGATGCAAAACAGTTATCAATCAAATCAAAGTCTTACCAGTTTTAAAGCTGGTGTCATTAGTTTTGGAGGAATCCATTAATGAGTATCGTCACGAAGTCCATCGTGAATGCTGATGCAGAAGCTCGCTACCTCAGCCCTGGTGAATTAGATCGTATTAAGAGCTTTGTTTCTGGTGGTGCTGCACGTCTCCGCATCGCTCAAGTATTGACCGACAACCGCGAGCGCATCGTTAAGCAAGCAGGCGATCAATTGTTCCAAAAGCGTCCTGATGTTGTTTCTCCTGGTGGTAATGCTTACGGCCAAGAAATGACAGCTACCTGTCTTCGTGACCTCGACTACTACTTGCGTCTTGTTACCTACGGAATCGTTTCTGGTGATGTAACCCCCATCGAAGAAATCGGTATCGTTGGTGTACGTGAAATGTACAAGTCTTTGGGTACTCCCATTGACGCTGTTGCTGGTGGCGTTGCCGCTATGAAGAACGTTGCTTCCACCATGTTGTCTGCTGAAGACGCATCCGAAGCTGGTGCTTACTTCGACTACGTTGTTGGTGCAATGGGCTAAGTTGCAGCTATTTTACTGCTGAAACTCAAAGCTATTGTAATCAGGTTGAACATAAGGAATTAACAAAATGGCTCAAGACGCAATTACCGCTGTCATTAACTCCGCAGACGTTCAAGGTAAATACCTTGATACCGCTGCTTTAGAAAAGCTCAAAGGCTACTTCGCTACTGGTGAACTGCGCGTTCGTGCAGCTACAACCATCAGTGCTAATGCTGCTGCTATCGTTAAAGAAGCTGTAGCTAAATCCTTGTTGTACTCTGATATCACCCGTCCCGGTGGTAATATGTACACCACCCGCCGTTACGCAGCTTGTATCCGTGACTTGGATTACTACTTGCGTTATTCTACCTACGCTATGTTGGCTGGCGATCCTTCCATTTTGGATGAGCGCGTATTGAATGGTTTGAAAGAAACCTACAACTCCTTGGGAGTACCCGTAGGCGCTACCGTTCAAGCTATCCAAGCTATGAAGGAAGTAACCGCAAGCTTGGTTGGTCCTGACGCTGGTAAAGAAATGGGCGTTTACTTCGACTATATCTCCTCTGGCTTGAGCTAGGAGTTGGGTTTGCACTTGATGATTTAGGTGCGACTTGATTCAGGTCTGGAAATCAACCGTGAGTTCTAGGTCGTTCTATTGCTTACCAAAAATGAGTATTAGCGGTCTAGTATTGATGTTTGATTTCCAGACTTTGAGAAAATAAATTTTAATATCTGCACTCAAGATATTTGAGATAAAAAAGTTTCCGCAACCGATAGAGGAGTTTAGAAAAAATGGCTCGTTTATTTAAAGTAACTGCTTGTGTTCCCAGCCTAACTCGTACTCGCACCCAACGCGAATTACAAAATACCTACTTCACCAAGTTGGTTCCTTATGAAAACTGGTTCCGTGAACAACAACGGATTCAAAAAATGGGCGGTAAGATTGTTAAGGTTGAATTAGCAACTGGTAAGCAAGGTACAAATACTGGTTTGGCTTAATTTCTATTTCTATACATCAGAGATTATTTTGGTAGATTTTTCAGGGGTCAGTGATGACCTCTTTTTTTATTCTGGATATTTATTTATTCTTGGTCTGAAGCTTTAACAAGATAACATCAGTTCTGCAACATCTACTTCAGAAAATCCCATTAATTTTCCCACTTGTTTAATGTACATTTTTTCCGTTATGTGAAAATCTCCATCACGCTTTGCAAGTGCGATCAAATCAATTAATAAACCTAAAGCATCATCGGGATATTTAGCTATTAATGAATAATCTACTTCTATTCTCTGGACAGATAATGAATTTTTGATTTCCTGAATTTCTGCCGATGTTAAATTAGCATTGGTAATAATGGTCTTGAGATATTCTTTCTCTTCAGGCTCAATACTACCATCAACTTTCATTAAATTAATCAGGGTTTTAATCTTTAATAATTCTAGTCTTTCTCCTGTTATATTATTTACTTCTATGTCAGATGGAGGAAGAAAATTATCAGTATATTCAATGCTACATTCATTTAATGATTGAGTGTCATCTAATATCTCAATTTCTTTTTCAAATATTTGAATAGACTTATTACCTACTTGTTTAGTTGAATAGGCTGACCATAAACCCATAGCAGTAGCACCAACTCCAGGCAACCATTTGCTAACACTTGATTTTAATACCTGTTGGGCATATTTTCCTGCTATCCAACGAGCCGTGTCTTGAAATATTGGCGTGCTTACTTTTCGAGCGATAATTTTACTACCTTGAGCAATAATAACTCTATTTGCTATTGCATTTATGCCGGGGGTAATTAATCCTGTACCCAATGAAGAAATTAAGACACCTGCTAATAGTTCTTTGTTTAAATATTGCTGCTTATCATAAGCTACACCCACATCATAAATCATGGCAATTTGGTTTCGCATGACTGTGATAATTTCTGGAGCAACTGCTAACATTCCCAATGGACCTGGTACTAAATTAGCTGCTGCTGATATCCCTCCATTACATTTTGCATAGCCATTAACAATCGAATTAGCTGATTCTATAGAAGGTCTTTGATGTTGATAAGGATTTTTAGCAAAATAATTACTTCTATCTTGGGCAACCATATCAAAAGAAGTGATTATTTTTTCGCCAATTTGGTTTTGTAGTTCTTGAATAACGTTATTACTTGTATTTTGTTGGTTGATCATAAAAACTTTTCCCGCTTGTATCTTACCTACTTATTTATTCAGTATAATTTTACTCGGTCGCAATATTGAATAGTAGCAAATTTACAAAAGTTTAGGTATTAGATCAAGTATCCATTGTGAGCTATACCTGCGCTCATGATAGACTAAAGTAAAACAAGCTAAAAATTCTCTCAAATATGTTAACTGCTACTAACATTGGTACATTAATAACTTGTTCTCCCGATGTAGGTAATGGTCGTCCCGTGATTACAGGGACTAGAACCTCTGTAAATCGGGTAGTTGTGCTTTATAAACAAGGTGCAAATGCTGAAGAAATTACCCGTCGGATCAGCCACCTCAACCTTGCCCAAGTTTATGCAGCTTTAGCTTACTATCACGCTAACCGTGATCAGATAGAAAATGAGTTAGCACAAGCAGAGGCTGAATACTGGAGTTTGGCAACTTTACACAGCCAGAAAGATAAAAAAGCAGATGAATAAAATCCGACTTTATATTGACGAAGACTCTATGGATGAAGATTTTGTTCAAGCTTTACGTTCCCGCAATAGTAGATGTATTGACAGTTGCAGATGTGGGAATGTTGTACAAATCTGATCCAGAACAGCTAACTTGGGCTAAGGAAAACAACCGAGTTATATTTAGTTTTAACGCCAGAGACTTTTACCAGATTCATACTAATTTGCTGGAACAAGGTTTATCTCATGCGGGAATAATTCTAGCACTACAACAACGATATGGAATTAGTGAATTAATGCGCGGAGTTTTGCGACTGATTAACACCAAATCAGCAGAAGATATGCAGGGACAAGTAGAGTTTTTAAGCAACTGGGTTTATTAATTATCCCATCTGTTATAGTCAAGTATTCATGATGAGCGATCGCCATTAATATCCCCATTTATAAAACCCAACAACTAAACTCAATTAAGGAACTGCTAACTGATACAATTGCTGTTTACCCAAAGGAGTGATCACTACAGCTTCTACTCTGCGGTTTTGAAATAAAGGAACAGTAATATCAAATCTGCCACTAGGATCGATGTTCAAACGCTGTTGAGCTATGATCAGCAGGTTTACTGGATCAACAGTACCAACAATTCGCACCTGATTGCCATCAGCTAGAAGTTGACTAATATTTAAACGAGTATCTTCCCGCAGCGGAACTACTGGTGAAGGTGGTTCTCCGGGAACGGTAACATTTTGGAAACCAGCATTTACCAACACCGTCCGTCCTTGAGCAATAGTAGCTACACTACCTTTTTTAGTAGCAACGCCGGTTTTACCATTTTCCTGTACATTCACACCAAACTCCGTTCCCCGTACCCCAGCCACCCCAGCAGGAGTGCGAATTTCTACACGAGATGTATTATGAGTTAATGGGCGAATTTGCAGACGGACTTGGCCAGACTGTACCTGAAGTTCAGTTATCCTTTCTCCCCCTGGTCCTTTGTCAAGTTTATGGACTTTTACAGTTGTATTTTCAGCAATATTAATAAAGCCAGTACCTATATCCATTGCTAGAACTGCACTAGAACCTTGCTTGGTAATGATGGTATCCCCAACAGCTTGCAGTCGCATTCCGCTAGTAACTGGTTTAACTGACTGGCCACGAGAATAGATAACCTGTCCGATGGAACGACGTACCTCTAAGTATCGATTTACTGTAACCCTTAATGGATCTGCGGATGAAGCATGAACAGTAGTTACTAACCCCACTAAGACAAAAAGAAAGTGACAAACCCACCAATTTTTCATATATAACACCTTTGTTAGTTTGCAATTTTTAATGAAAATAGACCACTCTTGCATCTAGTCCGTGGGTTCTCAACAAATTAGATAAACACTCGGCATCTCCTCGTCTTGAAGAACCTCCAGCATAGACATAAGCGCCAAGCCTGTGTTGTGCTAGAAATGCGTCAGAAACATAGCGACGCACAAAGTTTAACAATTGAACTGAATTACCAGGAACAACAACCACATAAGGCCGTTCTGGTACTTTCCCAATGACGATCACATTGCTTTGTCGGACAGTATTCACAGCATTGCTAACTGGGGGCAAACTTGGTGAAAAGCAAGGGGGTTGCTGAGTCCAAGCCTTAGACAATAAAGTTGCCCAGACAATAGTTGTGATTATTCCAGTAATCAGATATCTATTCACTATACTTACCAATTTGTGCTTATTTTTTCTAAATTTACAGGGATTTTCAAATTTTCAGAGGCGGTAAATTCGGATAATATGAAACGGGAGCAAATGAGGTATGACTTAGCTGCTGTTTATTTATTTACCACACTTTTGATTATTTAATTTGCGTCATTAAGGCAATCAGGATACTCACCGGACAGGAATTTGATAAAATTCAAACATAGTAATTAAAAATAAAAAAATAATTATTTTTTATACTAATAAACTATGGGGTTTCACTTAATATTTTAATGTGACAAATATTTGTGTAACCCTTTTGCTGTAACGTCTGTAAAGTTTTATCTAATTAACCAAACACTGCTGTAAATGAAGTTTATATTACGCTTATTTAGATGAATCTAGCCATCCGGTAATAGAATAAATCATAGTTAATTGTTGCCTTCCACGCAGCTGCATCTGTTCTACCTTTTGGGTATTAAAATGCTGCTTAATCAATTGAAATGTAGTTTCACTAACTAAAATGTTATAAGGATTTCCCTCTTTAACATTTTTATTGAGTTGTTCTAAACGCGCCGCAATATTAACAGCATCTCCCAATACAGAATAGTTTAATCTTTGAGATCCGCCAATGCTGCCAGCGACTACTAAACCTGTATGAATACCAATACCGATGTTAATACTGGGTTTACCTAAACGTTCTAATTCCTGGTTTAATGATATTAATCTTTCCTGCATAGAAATTGCCGCAGATACCGCATCAATGGCATCTTGTTGAATTTCCTCTGAGCGACTGTGAGGAAAGGGAATACCAAAAACAGCCATCACAGCATCACCAATGTATTTATCAATAACTCCATGATGTTCTTGAACACACTCAGCCATAGCACCGAGATAGGAATTTAACCAGCTGAGTAAATCTCGTGGTTTCATGCCTTCAGAAATAGTTGTAAAGCTGCGGATATCGCTAAATAAAATTGTTGCTACCATTTCTTGAGCTTCTAACTCACCGTTTTGAAAAATATCATCCCGATTTTGCCAGATTAAATTTGCTGTTTCTTGGGAAACGTGACGAGCGAACAAACTCATTAATTGTTGTTTTTCTTTTTGTTCTTGCCACTGCACACTTAACCCAATTAAAAAAATAGTACCGATGGGAGCAGCTATAGGCAACCAGAGATTAGATATTGCTAGAGCTAAGATTGATAGACTAAACCAACTCAGAGGCAATAATGCTAGTAGCAGAGTGCGTTGGTATAATTTTCCAGGAATTAGGAGCAAACTCGCACCGATGCCAACAATCAATAATAGTAAAAGTTCAAGTTGCCAGGGTAATTTTTGTAGAAGTCGCTGGTTGAGTAGATTATCAATTACTGCGGCGTGTAAATATATCCCCGATGTTGGTGGTATTTGATCGAAGGGAGTTTTTAAAGGATCGCTGGTTCCAGTGGCAGTTAACCCAACTAGGACAATTTTGTTTCTGAGTTTGGCTGTATCTATTTTTCCCTGGACAACATCAATAAAGGAATAGGTGGGTATTTCTTGAGTTGGGGCGATCCAGTTAATCCAAACTGATTGTACTTTGACTCCTGATTGCAGAGGTGGGATAACAGCGCGGGATTGATTGGAGTTACTGGTTTTTGGGTTAAAAGTTTGCTGCAAGCTGTTGTTATATGCTGCCAATAACTGAATACTCAAGGAGGGAAATTGATTGATGTAGAGGAATGATTTACGGGTGACTCCATCTACATCAGCACTGCTAACAATGTGGCCTTTAGCGGTGACTTGATCTAAAACGGGGACTGGACGCAGAGTTTGTTGCTGTAAACTGGGGGCGACGGCTAGGACTGTGTGACCATTGAATTCCATCGCTTCAGCCAGGGCTGCATCGTCAATGGTAGGTTCAGTAAATAAAATGTCAAAGCCGATGGCTGCGGGGGGTGAAGCGGCGAGAGTTTCTAATAATTGAGTATAGCGATCGCGTGACAGAGGAAACTGCCCATATTCATTTAATGTTTTATCATCAATACCAATAACAGCAATACGCTCATCCCAAGTAGCATGGGGTAAATAGTTGCGGGTGTGGAACAATATATTAAATGCTAGTAATTCTAGGGTAGCCCAAGCCCCTACTTGCCATAATCCCATTGAGAACAGCGTAACCAATAGGTAAGGATTCAGTGAATGCTTTTTGAGAATCGAGATTCTGAGGTATTTGGGAAAATTCTGCCAAGATACTCCCCAAGCTTTAACTGTCATTTTTAGGACAAAGGTGATTGAACACTGAATTTTGAATAAGCGATCGCAACTTTGCTGATTATCTTAAACTAAATGCAGCCTCAAAACCTAAAATAATTTCATCTTCCTACTCTTGTAAGATACTGTGAATTTACGTCAATTAATCCCAATTTTTGATAATTCTGTTTCTAGCTGGGCTTTAGAAGCCCGGTTGTTACGCTGGTTAACCTTACTCTGGCTGTTTATCGGCTTAGTTGTACTTTTTTCTGCATCCTACGTTGTGGCTGAGGAACGTCAGGATGATGGAATGTATTATTTCAAGCGTCAAATTATCTGGGTATTAGTTTCACTAATACTATTCAATATCATTGTCAATCTTCCCCTCCAGAAAATTTTAGGAGTATCTCATTGGTTTTTAATCCTGTTTTTATTGTTAATTTTCGTCACCCTCATTCCCGGATTAGGAAAGAAGGCATTTGACGCAGCACGATGGATAGCTATAGGTTCTATTCCCATTCAACCATCGGAATTAATTAAACCTTTTTTAGTATTACAAAGTGCGCGGCTTTTTGGTCAGTGGGCAAGATTAAGTTGGGAGGTTCGTCTTTCGTGGTTGGGTGTTTTTTGTCTTGTACTTTTAGGGATTCTTGCCCAACCTAATTTAAGTACAACAGCACTTTGTGGCATGACAATTTGGTTAATTGCCTTAGCTGCTGGACTACCATACAAATATTTGGGAGGAACAGCTATTGGTGGAGTTTTATTAGCACTACTGAGTATTACTATCAAAGAATATCAACGCCGACGGGTAATGTCTTTTCTTAATCCCTGGGCTGATCCTACAGGAGATGGCTATCAGTTAGTACAAAGTTTATTAGCAGTAGGTTCAGGTCAAACTTGGGGGGTAGGCTTTGGACTTTCTCAACAAAAGCTATTTTATCTCCCCATTCAAGATACTGATTTTATCTTTGCTATCTTCGCTGAAGAATTTGGTTTTGTGGGGAGTATATTACTGTTGGTAATCTTAGCAATGTTCACTACTTTAGGTTTCATTGTCGCCATGAAAGCCAAAAATATCATTCATAGATTAGTAGCAATTGGTGTTACTGTTGTGATGATTGGACAATCCTTACTACATATTGGTGTAGCTACAGGTGCTTTACCAACCACAGGTTTACCCTTACCAATGTTTAGTTATGGTGGTAATTCTATGATTTCTAGTTTAGTCTCTGCGGCTTTATTAATTCGTGTTGCTAGAGAAAGCAGTGAAGCTGAAGTAGTACCTTTACCAGTCAACAAACCGGAAAATAAACGTAGACGAAGAAGGTTTTAGATTTTTGACGGTGGGTACTACCCACCTTAAAGATATTGTGATATCAGTTTCCTTTACATAACCTTTACATAATTGTAATATCGGTTCAATTTGGTGATAGAGTATATCACAATCTCAAACCAATAAAATTAAGATTTTTATTACCACTCATAGTCATTTTATTAAGCTCAAGAAAATTATCTTAACTTTTCTTCAGCAAAAATATCAAAAAAGTTAAATTTTGGTTAACAATGAAAAAATTGTACCGATGTGCGATATTTAAAAGTATGGAGAATAAAAAATAGTGCATCGCACCTTGGTAGAACTCAAGATAATACAATGCATACAATTCCCAGACTGAATAACCTAGCATCTACTCAAGTTACCCAACTAGATCATTGTAGTACCCAAAACCTACTAAACTATTTTGAAAATTCTTGGGAACTAGAAGAAACCCTGTTCAAAAGCATAATTAACGCAGGTACATTTTACCTCAATCCTGACCCTTTAAGAAACAAATTAATTTTCTACCTTGGTCATTCCGCAGTTTTTTACATCAACAAATTAATTCGGGTTGGTTTATTAAAAAATCCTATCAATCCCCAATTTGAAATTATGTTTGAAATTGGTGTTGATCCAGAAACACCAAATGAACTAGAAGCAGCAACAAAAGATATCATCTGGCCTGATGTAGATGAAGTTTGGCAATACCGGAAAAAAGCTAAAGCAGAAATTATCAAGATTATCAAAAATACACCTTTAAATCTGCCCATTGATCAACAACATCCTTTATGGGCTTTATTAATGGCAATTGAACACAGTCGCATACATTTTGAAACTTCATCTATGTTACTGCGTCAATTACCAGTTGATAAATTAAAACGTCCCCAAGGTTGGAATTATGCACCGACAAATGGGAAAACTCCTGAAAATAAAATGGTTGAAGTTCCCGGTGGTGTAGTGAAATTAGGTAAAAAAGACAATGATTTAACTTTCGGTTGGGATAGTGAATATGGTAGTTTAGAAGTAGAAGTTCAACCATTTTTAGCTAGTCAAAATTTAATCACGAATGGCGAATTTTTAGAATTTGTGCAAGCTGGTGGTTATGAAAATGCAGAATATTGGAATATTGAAGCTGGAAATTGGCAGCAACTCTATAATGTTCAACATCCAAAATTCTGGATACCTGAAAATAATGGTAAATACCGCTATCGTGCCACCTTTGATGAAATAGATTTACCCTTAGATTGGCCTGTAGAAGTCAATTATTATGAAGCCATAGCTTACTGTTCCTGGAAAGGTGAAGGTACTCGTTTAATGACAGAAGCAGAATGGAATCAATCTTTACAATTTTCTGAGTGTGAGGGTTTAGAAAATAACTACAATCTCAATTTAAAATATGTTTCACCTTCACCCGTAGGAATGTGTTCAACAAATAAGAAATCGGGGATTTTTGACTTACGGGGTAATGTTTGGGAATGGTTATCCAGCACATTTTACCCCTTACCAGGATTTCAAACTCATCATCTTTATGAAGATCAATCAGCGCCATTTTTCGATGATAACCATCAGATGATGCTTGGTGGTTCTTGGGCAACAAATGGGACAATGGCTTTACCATGTTATCGAAATTGGTTTCGTCCTTTTTTCTATCAGCACGTTGGTTTTAGAATTGCTGAAAGTTGAGATTAGGTGACAGGTGACAGTTATAGAAAACTGTTTAGATATATCTGAAACAACGCAAAAATCACGAAACCTAAAAATTGTCAACAGTTAATTTCCCAGGATATAAACCATGATTGCAGAAACATTAAACACACAAATTTTAACAGTTTTAGATCATCATTATGAAGAGTTACGTGATGATGGAAAAGATGTGATTCAGGGATTAAATCAAACTCCAAAAACTTTATCTCCTAAATATTTCTATGATGATCCTGGTTCTCTATTATTTGAAAAAATTTGTGAGTTACCAGAATATTATCCTACACGCACAGAAGCATGGATTTTAAATCAATATGCTGATGAAATTGCGGAAATTACAAATTGTTGTGAATTAATAGAGTTGGGTAGTGGTAGTTCTACTAAAACTCAAGCTTTATTAGATGCTTATCAAAAAATAGCTGATTCTTGTAGATATCTTCCTATTGATGTGAGTGGAGGAATTCTCAAAACCAGTGTTTTGCAGTTACAAGATAAATATCCTGATTTTACAATTCATGGTTTATTGGGAACTTATGAACAAGCTTTAGTTCATTTGGAAACCAATTATTTACAGTCGCGGATGTTGTTTTTTCTGGGAAGTTCGTTAGGGAATTTTAACCCAGAAGAATGTGATATTTTTTTAAATCAAGTTTCTCGAACCTTAAAAACAGGAGACTATTTTTTACTGGGTGTAGATTTACAAAAACCCAAGGATATTTTAGAAGCAGCTTATAACGATAGTCAAGGTGTGACTGCTGCTTTTAATTTGAATATGCTTTCTCATTTGAATTGGCGTTTTCAAGGTGATTTTGACATCAATTTGTTTAGACATCAAGCGATTTATAATCAGGTTGATAATCAAATTGAAATGTATTTACATTGTCAAAAAAGCCATTGGGTAAAATTAGAAGCTTTGGATTTAAAAGTTTCCTTTGAAGAGGGAGAAAGTATACTTACGGAAATTTCCCGCAAGTTTGATTTAACAACGATGGAAAAACAATTGCAAAGTAAAGGATTGAAAACCATCAAAACTTGGACAGATGAAAAAGGATGGTTTGGTTTGATTCTTTGTCAAGTTTAAATATTCGTCAATTTGAAATCAAGAGAGAATTTTATTTTATCTTCGATCAGGGAGTATTGATGTTAACTGTGTCAACTCAAATTCACTAGACTCAAACATCTAACAGGGTAAACAGGGTAAAAAAATGGAAGCTATCTGGAACGCGCTCAAAAGTATCAATTATTCAAATTTTCCCATTGCTAAAATTGCTGCTGTAATTGTCATTCTGACGATGACACAGACATTAAGAAGGTTTTTTCTGGCAGTGATCATTAAAACCATTGAAAAGTTCACAAGCAAAACAGAAACTACCCTTGATGATGAATTAATTGCTATTATTAAGCCAGCTTTAAACTGGCTAATTCTCATTGGTGGATTTTGGCTAACCAAGGAAATTCTTGCAGAGGAATTAGGTCCTAAATTAACAGATACTATTGGTAAAAGTCTGAACCTAGTAGTTATTTTCATTGTTGGCTATGTTGTTTATCGTAGTTCTTCAATTTTAGGTCAGTTAATTGCTAACGTTGTCCTGCAAACAGAAACTGAACTTGATGAATTGCTCAGACCGTTGATGCCGAAAATTTTTCAATCAGCGGCAATTATTGTATTAACAATTAAAATCAGCGAGATATTTTTAGGACAATCTGCTGCTGCGCTTGTGGGTCTACTCGGTGGTGCTGGTATCACTTTAGGTTTACTCTTCAAAGACATTGTTTATGATTGGTTTTGTACAGTGATTATCTATTCTGATAATCTGTATCGTGAAGGTGACTGGGTGGGAATATCAGGAGTAGATGGTTTTGTACAGATCCTCAATATTGGCTTTAGAACCACAACACTGCATATAGTTAAATGGGGTTCAATCATGAAAATGCCCAATTCTCGCATGATTTCTGGAATTGTCGAAAATTGGTCACAAAATCCAGGGGAAGAATTGAAGTGGGGATTAAATTTAATTCTCAAAATTGATGGTATTTCCGCAAAACAAACTGCGAGAATTTGTGATGCTATTCAACAAATGCCAACATCTATTGCTGGCTTGTCCCCTAAGTGTACAGTGCGTTTCAAAAATATTGAAAAGAATGCCAGAGTTATTGAACTTATGGCATTTGTGAATGATGATAATCTCTACTTTGATGCTGAGAAAAACTTAAATTTAGCCATTTTGGAGCTTTTAGAACAAGAGGGTATTGATTCTCTGTATGTGGAGTTGAGAACAGAACCAGAAAAATATAAACCGAGGCAAAACAGCAACAATTAAAAAAGTTCAGAATAGATATACCCGAATTCTTTGAGGATTTGGGTATTTGGGTATCAATGAAAATGCGAAAATTACCTCACTATGAACATATTAATTATTTTAGCTGAAGTCGGCATTTTAATAATTGTTTTTATATTATTAAGATGGCTTGTAGGTAAGTTATTCAAGCTGTTGGTTAGATTATCAATATTGAAGGGTGACGATTTAAAAATCAAAATCCTGCGCCGCAATATTACTGGTTTATTGTTGCTTAGTTGTATAGTATTGTGCATTTTAATTGTCGGTGCTAATGGTTATCTGATCTATCGGGGGGAAAACCTTAAACAATATACAATAGCCCTAATTCGCAAGATTCCATCAGGATTTTGGGTGACATTAGGAATTGGTATTGCTCAAAGTATTAGTGTTATAATTGCAGCAGTCATAGCTCTAAAAGTTATCAAATATTGGTTGAAGATAGCTAGTAATCGCGCCAAGAACTTAGACCAAAATACAGCTGATGATGAAAGTATTGATGCTTTTTTTACCGCATTCAATCAAAGAATCAGAGGTGGAATTTGGTTATGGGTTCTGATTGCTTGTACCCAATTTCTCAACTTACCAAAAGTAGTTTCCGAATATCTATATATCGCACTACGAATCTATCTGATCATTGGTGTGGGATTACTGATTCTCAAAGCAGTGGCCGCAATTGTTGATACCCTAGATGTTCTGAGCGTCAAATACTCCAGTCCTGATAATTTGTTGAGATTTTATGATCGTCTTCAACATCTGATTCCCTTTTTGAAACGGTGTTTGGAATTTGTGATCTACGTCTGCACAGTAACATTAGTAATTCAGCAGATACAGTTAATAGCTAATCTAGCCACTTTTGGTCTAAAAATTATCAAAATCATCGCTATCATCTTCATTAGTCGTGTGATGTTTGAGGTGATTTACTTACTGCTAGAAGAGGTGCTGTTCAAAGACCAGAATTTGACTGACATCCAAAAAAGCAGACGTTTAACTATGATTCCTTTGTTTCGTAGTTTGTTGCAATATTTCATTTACTTCAGTGTTGCGGTTTCCGTTCTCTATATTCTTGATATTAATCCTACTCCTATCTTAGCAGGTGCTGGAATTGTGGGTATTGCTGTGGGGTTAGGCGCACAAACATTAATTAATGATATAGTTTGTGGCTTTTTTATTCTCTTTGAAAATTACTATTTGGTAGGTGACTATATTGAAGCTGGGAAAGCCGAAGAGAAAACTGTAGAAGGTACTGTTGAAGCCATTGAATTGAGAACTACCCGGATTAGACATCCCAATGGTCAATTGCAGATTATTCGTAATGGGGATATTGGCTCAATTACTAATTACTCTAAACAGTATATATTTGCAGTAGTAGAAGTTTATGTACCTTACAATTCTAATTTAACTCATATATATCAAGTAATTGAAGAAATAGGACAGCAGTTAAAAACAAATGATCCAGATGTCCTTGAACCCACTCTAGTAGATGGTGTAGAAAGTATGGGTGAATCTAATTTGTTGCTGCGAACGTTGACAAAAGTAAAGCCAGGAAAACATATTCAGATCCAGCGAATTTTGCGGAAGATGTTTATGGATACTTTATTGATGGAAGGTATTCTACTTCCTGCTGGTAATGAAAGTAAGGAAGATTAATTTGATATATTCTGAGTCTTTCCAATTCTCATCCTTAATAAATTTGGGTAAATTAGGCAATTAGTTAAGTTTTGTTTTTGGGATGTCTATCAAGGTGACAAAAAATGATATTCTACAAATGTCCAATTGGGAAAATTTCTATTAATCCTGGATTTTTGATGATTACAAATCCAGAAGATAATGATATAATTGGGATGAGATTGATCAGAAACTAATTGATTTTCTACTTACCAATTATAAAATATCAACTGAACACCTAAAATTGATTACTGCTGTCGTTAAACTTGTTTGTCAAAGATTCAAAATATCAAGAACTAACAGGAGATTCCTATGAAGCTAAAAAATCACAGCATCGGATTAGTTGAAGTACCTGCGTTGGGATTATATGACGAAGAAGGACATAATTGGACAGCATTATATAGACGTAATACGTTGCTGAGTAAACAAGTATTAATAGCAGATTTACAAGCAGGTGGTTTTGATGCTCAACTGGTTAATTTGAAAGCTGGTGATTGTCAAGAACCCTTTGGAGAGGTAACTTGGAAAGGGATGAACTTGACGAAAGCTTATGTAGGTCAGAGGATTTTTGATGTAGATCCTGAAGCTTATGATGCTTGGGGCGTGACAGTTAATTATACCCAAGAACGTCAAGTCACCTGTATGGCGATCGCTCATTTTGCCAGTAAAGGAAAACCCGTTGTAGTTGGTGGTTCAGATGCGATCGCCGAACCCAAATATTATTTAGATGCAGGTGCAACAGCAATAGTAATTGATAAATCTGGAGCAGCTAACTGGCCGATTTTTGATCATGTACTCGGTAAAACTCCCAGAGAAAAACTCACAGGAGTAATATTAGCCGATGGTACTTATCATCCCACACGCCCACAAGCCATGAGTCCTGATCAATGGGCGTTACCATCGGTAGATGTAGCCAGACAATGTTTAGGACAAGAGTATTCAGAAGAGCCTTTTGTGGAAGATTTAGTACCTATAGGTTCGGTGTATCCTGACATTGGATGCGATCGCAAATGCGACTTTTGCCAAACTCCAACTTACACATCTGGCTATCGGCGAATGTCACCCCAAACTACCCTCAATTGGATTGCTCGGCAAAAAGAAGCCGGCGCAAAATGCACAGTCATGGGTTCAGATCAATTTCTCGGTAGAGTGCTATTTCCAGGAGGAAAAGAAGAGATTCTAGAAATCACCAAAGGTGCAAGAGAAATGGGAATGCCCCTTTTATGGCCTAATGGTTTAGAACTTAGAAAAGCCACATTAGGAAGAGGACGCAACTATGATCACACAGACCTCACACCCGACGAAGAACTGATCGAAGCACTGTGGGGATGGGATGGCAAAGTAGGCGGATTTTTAGGTTATATACCCGCAGAACGTCCCGTTTTTGGCAGAGAATCTTACAGTAAACTTCTGCCCTGGCAACAACATTGTGAGATGATGAAACTTATTGTTAGAGCAGGTCTTCCCGTCATAGTTTATGGTTTAATTATCGGCTTTCCTGACGACACTCAAGATAGTTTACTTCGTCTCGAAGAAGGCGTTTTAGAACTCCATCAACAACTCCGAGAAATTAACCCCGAATTAGAATTTCAAGTAGCTTCCTATGCAATTTCTCCCATCCCCGGAACACCCCAAGGAGAAAACATTCGTAAATCAGGATTATTGCGTTTTGATGATCCATCCATCATTGGTGGTTTCTGGACTCCCAGTTGTGACACCCACCATCTCAGCTATGAAGATATTTCTGAGTGGCAATTTCGACTAGCTCAAATCGGTAAAGCAGAATCTAAAATCATCAACTATCATGGAGGACTCACAAAACTTTCTGCTAGTGTGAATTAAATAACTCTTTCTCTCTGCGCCTCTGTGCCTCTGCGTGAGAAAAATCATCCCATTAGTTGAGGAAATAAATCATGATCAGACCACAACCTATACCACCACAACCAGGACAAGAATCAGTTTGGGACTATCCCCGTCCAGCAATTTTACAAGATACCGATAAACACCTGAAAGTAATTTGTAATGGTATTGTTTTAGCAGAAACAAATAGAGGAAAAAGAGTTTTAGAAACCAGTCATCCTCCCACCTATTACTTTCCCCCAGAAGATATTAAACTAGAACATTTAATTGCCACACCAAAGAAAAATCTCTGTGAATGGAAAGGTGCATATCAATATTATGATATCAAGATTGGTGATAAGTATATCAATTTTGCAGCTTGGCGATATTTTCAACCGACTCCAAATTTTGCCCCCATTCAAGAATACTATGGTTTTATCGCAGCTTTAATGGATGCTTGTTATGTCAATGATGAGCTAGTAAAACCCCAATCTGGTGATTTTTACGGAGGATGGATAACTGCGGATATTGTTGGACCATTTAAAGGTGAACCAGGTACTTGGGGATGGTAAATTGCGTAGGTTGGGTTGAACGAAGTGAAACCCAACAAAAGTTAATTTTGTAGGTTGGGTTAAACCATAGTTAATTTCGTAGGTTGGTTTGAACACAGTGAAACCCGACAAAAGTTAATCATCTGATCAATGTTGGGTTTCCTAACGTCAACCCAACCTACATTATGAGATAAAAGATAACTTTATAATCATGAAAATATCAGTTATAAAAATTGACAGTTTAAAAATTCACGAACATCATCTAGAAATTATCTACAGTGCAGATAAATTTCAATTCTCAACTAAGATTTTCTATCATGATGTTTCTTTTTTTAGGTTGATGAAAAAATATTCTCAACCTTTTATCCAGCGCATAGTTTCCCATATCGCCTTATTTGAAGGCATGAAATTATGTTCTTTATTTCCTGAATATTATGATATTTCTGTCATTGCTGAATATTTAGAACCTGCGGTTTTAGACTTGTTTGTGCAAATATATCAAGGTGTATTTGGACAACATTGGTATGAAAATAATATTACCAATTATCAACAACCAGAAATTATCACTTCTCAAAAATTAGGAATAAGTCAACCTGCGGAGATTTTAGGAGATAATCAAACTATTCTCGCTGGTTGTGGTGGTGGGAAAGATAGCATTTTAGCTATGAAAATGTTAGAAGAAGCAGGTATTCCTTTTGCTTCTATGCAGTATTCCCATAGTGTTTACGGAAAAGCAGATTTTCAACATCATTTAATTTCCCAAGTTTTAGAATGTGTCAACCCAACTTTCAAACATCAAATATCTATTTATGATGATTTTACAGAATTTCCATTTTTGAAATTATATTTTCCTGAGAATTCCGGTATCACTGCACCAGAAACACCAGTTTCTATTTTTGAATCTTTGATTTTAATGTTAGATAAGGGATATAAATATCTCTGTTTAGCACATGAAAAAAGTGCAAATACTGGTAATTTATTTTGGGATGAGATAGATAAAGAAGTTAATCATCAATGGGGTAAAGGTTTAGCAGCAGAACAGATTTTAGATCAATTTATTCGAGAACATCTGTTAACCAACTTTAAATACTTCAGTATTTTACAACCAATTTATGATTATCGCATCTTTCAAAACTTTAGTAAATACCCTGAATTTATCCCTAAAATACATTCTTGTAATGTGCAGAAACCTTGGTGTAAGAAATGTCCTAAATGTGCCTATGTTTGGTTGGGTTTAATGGCATTTTCTCAACAAAGTATTGTTAATGAAGTTTTTCAAAACAACTTATTCGATGATGTAGACTTACTTCCTACGTTCCGCGAAATGGTAGGTTTAGGTGAACATACACCATTTGAATGTATTGGAGAAATTGAAGAAAGTCGGTTGTATATGAAAAGATGTGTAGAAAGAGGTTTAACAGGTAAAGCTGTAGATATGTTTACTGAAGAAATTTTATCAGACAAGAGAATTAATTGGCAGGAAATAGAAAAGAAATATAATTCTGTTTGTAGCACAGAACACGCTATTCCTGATTGGATATTTGAGAAAATTCAGGAACAGTTGTAATTGACAAGATTGGCCTATGCTAATTCTTTTTTGTTGATATAATAAAATTGCTAGTTCAGTTTTAAGCATATACAGCAGATTGCAAATCCATGAGGTACAAACTGACTCACCAAAACTCAAGCAGTAAGGGTATTTTACCTCCTGCCTCCTGCCTCCTGCCTTCTGCTATAACTATAAAGGATGATCTCAGCAATGAATAAATCACAGGTTGATCTCATATTACAACAAGTTAAACAAGCTTTGCAAAATCTTTATCAAGATCAATTATCAGCAATTATACTATATGGTTCTCAAGCGAGAGAAGAAGCTAAAGAATTTTCTGATATTGATATTTTGGTAGTTCTCAAATCAGAAATTAACCCCTATCACGAAATTGATAGAACCAGTCAGATAATATCTGAAATTTGTCTAAATCATGATGTGGTTATTTCCCGTCATTTTATATCTTCTGCAAAATTTGAAAATGAAAATACTCCCTTTAATTACAATGTCAAAAAAGAGGGTATTTTCCTATGAACTCGGAACAACATAAATTTATTAAAAAAGCTAAAGAAAGTTTACTAGCATCTGAGATTTTAGCAGAAAATAAATTATATAACTTTGCGGCTTCCAGAGCGTATTATACCATGTTTTATATTGCCGAAGCCTTTTTGTGGCAGCAAGGGTTTACTTTTTCTAGTCATGCTGCTGTAATTTCATGTTTTGGTAGAGAAGTTGCTAAAAAGGGAATTGTTCCGCTGGAATTTCACCGTTATTTGATTGATGCACAAGATAAAAGGACTCAAGGAGATTATAGTATTGATGATACCGTTAATTTAAGTGAGGAAGATGTGATAATTTTGATTGAACAAAGCAAAAAATTTATTGAAATTGCCGAGAAAAATTTATAAGTGTGAATAATCATAATAAAATTAGAATTCTTTAGATTTTAACCACTCCCTCACTACATCTTCCACTAGTTGAGATTGATTATCTACTTGATAATTCATCTTTTGTATTTCCGTTGTAGAAATTTTCCCTCCTAATTGATTAATAGTATCTCTTAATTTTGGATATTTTTCTAATATTTCCTGATTAAAAACAGGTACAGCTTCATAAGGTGGAAAATATTTTTTATCATCTTCTAACATCACAAAATTTAAAACTTGAATTAAACCATCTGTAGAATTTGTAGCTATGAAATCAACTTGTTTTTCCTTTAATGCTTGATACATCACCCCTAATTCCATTTGTTTAATATTAGCAAACTTTAAACCATAAGTTTTTGAGAAACCAGGATAACCGTCAGCACGTTCTAAAAATTCATAACCAAATCCTGCTTTCATCTGTTGACTATATTTACCAAGTTCTGAAAGTGTTTTAATTTGCCATTTTTTGGCATCTTCACTACGAATAAGCATAGCATAGGTATTTTCAAAGCCTAAAGGCTGCATGACTGTTAAATTATATTTTTCTTGATATGCTTTTTTAGTTCTTTCATAAACAACTTGCGGATCTGTAATGGTTTTTTCTTTTAAAACTGCTGCAAATGCAGTACCTGTATATTCTACATAACCCGCTATTTTCCCAGCTTTCACTGCTTCATGGGCAATAAATGTTCCACCTAAATTAAACTTTCTGTCTACTTTTAAATTAGTATTATTTTCTATTGTTTGTGCTAATATTTCTCCTAAAATTACTTGTTCGGTGAAATTTTTTGAACCAATAGTAATTGTGGCTGGTGTTTGCTGAGAGTTAAATGCTATTAATCCGGCTATAATTAAACAAATTATTCCTAAAATGACACCTATGCGCTGATTAAATTTACTTTTCTTTTCTGTTTTTTTGGTCAGATTTTTTTCTAAAAAACCTAATCCAAAATCTGCACTCAAAGCGATAAAAGCAGCGGGTACTGCACCTGCTAAAATCAATTCATTATTAACTGTAGAAATTCCCCGAAAAATAAATACTCCTAAACCACCACCACCAATAGCAGCAGCAATTGTGGCAATTCCTACAGATATAACAGTTGCTACTCTCACACCTGCTAAAATAACTGGTAAAGCCAGAGGAATTTCTACTTGTAATAATAATTGTTGATCTGTCATTCCCATTCCTACACCAGCTTCTTTAATGGCGGGATTAATGCTATTAATACCAATGTAAGTATTACGAATGATGGGTAATAAAGCATAAAGTGTTAAAGCAACAATAGCTGGATTTTTACCAATTCCTCCCAAGAAAGGGACAGAAATTAAAAAACCAAAGATGGCTAAACTAGGGATAGTTTGGATAGCATTTGCTAAACCCAAAATAGGAGGTGCTAGTTTTTGTTGACGAGTAATAAAAATACCGACAGGTATACCAATAGAAATAGCCACTATCATGGCTATAGCCACTAATATTAAATGTTCGCCACTGCGAAGGAGAATTTCTGAAGCATATTGAAATAAAAACATGATATTTTATAAAGATAATTGATTTTAATTAAGTTGTTCCCAATTATTGGCAGTGTTTAAACAAGCCAAAAAAGCCTGTGCTTCTGGATGTTGAGATTGGATAAATTCTCTTCTCGTTCCTAAAGTTACTAAATTTCCTGCATACATTAAACCAATTCTTGAGGCTAAAAAGAAAGCTTCTTGAATATCATGGGTGACAAATATCACGGTTTTTCCTAGTTGTCTTTGCAAATATTGAAATTGTTGTTGTAATTCTAAACGAGTAATAGGGTCAAGTGCGCCAAAAGGTTCATCCATTAATAGTATAGGTGGATCTGCCGCTAAAGCTCTCGCAACTCCCACTCTTTGACGCTGACCTCCTGATAGTTGATGAGGATAACGTTGAGCAAATTGTTTGGGTTCTAGTCCAACTAAGTCTAACATTTCATGGACTCGCGCTTCAATTTTCTGTGCTGGCCATTTTTCTAAAGATGGTACAAGTCCGACGTTTTCACCAACTGTAAAATGAGGAAATAAGCCTGTTTCTTGGATGACATAACCTATTCTTCTTCTGAGTTTAATAGCATTCCAGTTAGTTGTGGGACGAGAACTTACTAAAACCTGTCCTTGGGTGGGTACAAGTAAATGATTGATTAATTTTAAAGTTGTCGTTTTTCCACTACCACTGCGCCCTAATAAAACTATAGCTTCTCCTTGGTAAATGCTAAGATTTAAATTAGATAATAGAGAACGATGATTAATTTCAAAACTGACATCCCGAAACTCAACTGCTATTTCTGATGTTGGAGACATGAGGGTTTAAATAAATTAAATCAAGATGGAATATGAATAAAACAATTATGGTCATTTTCCCATATTGATATAATTATACATGAGTTTTTGAACATAAAAAACAGAGACGTTGCATCAAACGTCTCTACATAATTTTTGGGAAAGTCAAATATTTATCAAAACTTGATGGTTGCAGCAGTAATAGCTAAAGCACCCCAACCAGCCATTAATGCTATTCCTCCTAATGGTGCAACTGCTCCCAAGGATTTAATACCTGTTAAACTGAGAGCATACAAGCTACCTGAGAAAATTACGACACCAATAATAAATAACCAACCACTAACTAAAAGTGTAGTAGGTGGAATTTCTAAACGACTCATGAGGATTGCTACTAATAACAATGCCAAAGCATGATACATTTGATAACGTGCGCCAGTGTCAAAAATTTCTAGCATTCTTTCACTGACTTTTTCCCGCAAAGCATGAGCGCCAAAAGCACCACCAGCAACAGACAAACCGCCGAAAATAGCGGCTACAGTCAAAAAAATCTGCGTCATGATCACCTAGCTGTAAATGGGCAAAATCACACTAAACATCAAAGTGATATGATACGCCTCCTTCTTCATTTACTTGAAAATTAGCATTAAATTCTTTAGCTTTTTGATCTAAATATTGTTTAGCTTCTGTTGCTGGTAACTGTGACTGCATGGCAAAACTTAATAATGTGATTCTGCCATGATTGGCTTGTAACATTTGATAAAATTGTGATTGCAAATGCTCATTTTTTTGTGCTGTCAACGCTTTTGTATTCTGTCGGTTTTGCTTATACATTCCTAATGCTAACCATCCCCCTAATAGCATCGTAGGAACGCCAAACATTAGACCTTGGGCTGCTGTATTATCAAGTTGATATAGCGCCTCGTGATTAACAAAATCTTTGGCTAATGCTTCATCTGGTATACCTGCTAAGATTGGTTTGAGGGTAGTATTTTTTGCAATTACCGCTGTTACTGATGTCGTTAAAAACATGAATCCGAGTGTGAGTAGCCAGCCAGCAGCCAATTTTTCCGCCGTCTTCATAGTTTTACTTCAGAGTTAGACTTTGCTTGCGATTTTAACCTTACTTGCTGCCAACTTCCACTAATATTGGAAATTCTTACTTCAGCTATAAATTTTGTTGGCTTACACACCCGCTCAGAACTTAAATTTCGGTCTAATAGCCAAAGTAAACTAAAGTTTAGTAAATAATTTTTGGTTATTTAATCATCTTTAGATGACTTTAGCTATTAGCAGGAAAATTAATTTCCTTGGGGTTCTCTTACCTTGTAGCTTCTAACAAGCGGGAAAAATAGAAGCGGGTTCTAGTCATGGCTTTTCTCTGCACTTTAAAGCCATTTTTTTCGAGGATTTTTACCACATCAGCTTCACGGTGTAAATAGGCACGAGTGGCTTTGCTGGGTCCGGGAAAGAAACTACCAATTTTCTTGAGGATAGTAAGAAAGCAGGTTTTAGGCGCAAAACTGATAATCATGCGTGATTGTGCCAAAGAACACAAGTGAGAAATCATCTCATCTGCTTTGTCTTGGGGATAGTGAATCAGCACATCTAAACAGATAACGGTGTGATAATTACCACCTAAAGATTCTAGGTCTTGCACCGCGAAAGTAGGATTGACAGAATTGGAAAAAGCTTTTACAGCCCTATCTTGAGCTTCTGATACCATTTTAGCAGAAATATCACTGGCGTAAACCTTAGCACCTTCCACCGCCAGAGGAATACTTAAACTACCCACACCACACCCAGCATCGCAAATAGATAACTCTGATAAATTGTTATCATCTTTTAACCAGCCGATGACGGTATCTACGGTTTGTTGATGTCCAGTGCGGATATCTAGCTGAACCTTGTTGACTTCACCATCTCCATAGATGCGTTGCCAGCGGTCAAAACCTGTAGAATTAAAGTATTCGCGGACTATTGTTTTATCGTCGGCTGCGTTCATAACCTTGAATTTTGAAAGTTCACAATTCTTAAAATTATAATCACATTATGTAATCATTCAGGAGTCAGTAGAGGTAAAGCGCATTGCTAAAACCGTACAAGAGTCAGAACAATTGTAAAGTCAGGAATTAACAAATTTGAGATTTTATATAAAAAATCAAATATGCTGCTCAAAGTTTTATTCCATTTGCAAAGTAATTATAGTTACTTCTGGAGGACAAAATAAACGTCCTGGTAAATAACTACCTAAGCCGCGATTGACATATAGTTGATTTTTTCCTATGTGATGTAAACCCTGTGACCATTCCCAATTAGCAATTATAGACTTATTCTCTCGGAAGAATGGAAGAAACCTTTGCAGTTTTTTAGGCAATTTTCGAGCTATTTTTTGGTAAATCATTAATGCTGGACCCACACCAGGAATAACGATTTGTCCCCCATGAGTATGACCAGATAATTGCAAATCTACGCGCCATTTTCGCAATATTTCTGCTGTGTCTGGATTATGGGATAAAACTATGCGAGGTGTGGTAGAATCTAGCTGGTTCATAATTGGTGCGGGATTAAATTCTTTTGAGTAAAAATCTGCTAATCCTACAATTGGTAATTCTTTTCCTAGTGGATAGGAAATTTGATTCCAGAGAACATGAATACCTATATTTGTGAAAGTGTCTGTAACTTCAGATTGGGAGGTTCTATAATATAAATCATGGTTTCCCAGTACGGCATAAATACCATGACGACTTTGCAAATTTTTGAGGTATTTTACCAGTTGATGAAGGGGTGCTGTGCTGGTGGTGATGTAGTCGCCGGTTAATAAAATTAAGTCTGGTTGTGCTTGGTTCGTAATTGCGATCGCTCTTGCTAACATTTTATCTGATAATTGCACACCATCATAGTGAAAATCTGACATTTGCACCAGTTTTTTACCTTGTAATGATGCAGGTAAACCCGCAATTTTTACCGTTATTTTCTCTGTTTTCAACGGTCCAGATAATAATCTGTGCATAAGATGTTTAATTATTTTGTATATTCTTATTTATAGGTTAACTGAAAACTTTCGAGTTGTTTGTAGGAAAAATATAACTTTTGGGAAGTTTTACAAAAGTTGGGGTTTTTTACGTATTTTCACTTAAATCGGCGTTAACTTTTGTTAAATTATTCATATAAGATTCTTGTATTAATTCACAGTAACTTATTTAAAATATTGTATGAATATATTATACTGACTTACAGTGATAAGACTAGGCATAAATAAGAGGAAAAGCCATGACTGAAGACACTTTTTTTGAGTCTCCCACAAAAAAGTCACAGATCAAGATTCAGATAGTCACTAAATACTTTCCTGCATGGGCAAAAATTATTGTTCCGCGAGCGAAGAAAAAGGGAATTAAAAAGGTTGGTTATATTGATCTGTTTTCTGGTCCAGGTTGCTACAAAGATGGTTCTAAATCCACACCCGTATTTATACTAGAGACTGCAATTAATGATCCTTATCTGAGAGAGGATCTGAGAGAGATTTTAGTAACATTCTTTAACGATAAAAAATTAGAGTATTTTCAATCACTCCAAGAAACTATAAATAATATTCCTGGTATTAATAACTTGAGATACCAACCCAAAATTTATAACATGGAAGTTGGCGAAGAAATAACCCAGATATTTACACAAATTGTTTCTTTTCCCACATTATTTTTTATTGATCCTTATGGTTATAAAGGGTTATCCCTTGCTCTGATCAGTTCAGCAATAAAAGGTTGGGGATGTGATTGTATATTTTTCTTCAACTATAACCGTATTAATCAAGATTTGAATAATAAAAAAGTTTTGGAATATATAGATTCATTATTTGGTAAAGAACGTGCCAATCATTTGAGAGAAGAAGTCAAAAACAAGCAACCAGAAGAACGAGAATTAGCTATTACTGAGTCTATCAAGGATGCTTTAAAAGGTGTAGGTGGGTCATACATTCAAGAATTTTGTTTTGAAAAAGATGATGCTGATCGTACCAGTCATTACATAATTTTTGTATCTAAGAACATAATAGGTCTTAATATTATAAAAGATATTATGGCTAAACTAAGTTCTTCTCGTCCTCAAGGTGTAGCATCTTTTGAATATATACCACCAAAAGATCGACAGCTTTCATTATTTGACTATGAAAATTCACGACCACTGGATGATTTAGAAAAGATGCTGCTAGATGAATTTGCAGGTCAAACAATCAAAATGATAGATATTTGTAATCAGCATCATGTTGGTAAAAAATTCATTGGAAAGAATTATAAGGATGCTCTAAAAAGCCTAGAAAAACAAGGAGAAATCACAGTAAATCCACCTTTTGAGAAAAGACAGAAGAGAGGAGGAGAAGTTACATTTGGAGATGGAGTAATAGTAACTTTTCCACCGAAGCAATAAATAAACATTTCGTTTAACTTGCTTTCTTTAATCTATTAAGATTTGGTATGGTTTTATTTCCCCATTTATGAAGATGTTTATCCCATGCTTGTGGCATTTCATCCCAGATTTCACCATCTAATAATCTACCAGCTGCTTTAGGATGTATTCCTCCCCATTGCTTAAAGAAAAATGCCACATCAGATTTCTTTGCTTGCTGTTGAATATCCCGTACCCACTCAGCTTCAATAGGACGATATTTATGTCCAGATTCACCACCAACAATTACCCAATGAATTCCTGTTAAGTCCAGTTTTAATGAACCTAATAATGGTTCACATGAGAGAAATCTTACTTTTGCTGGAACTTTTCGCAAGTAATCAACTCGATGAATGTAATTTTGATTTTCAACAGATACACCCATCCAAATATTATCAGGCCAATTCAATTCAGGTGCTAATTCAAGTAACCTTTCGTGCCGTTTAGTAAGTATTTGATATATGTGCCAAGGTGTTTGATGGATGGTGTTAAAAACTTCTTGCAGAAAAGAAAGAGGCACATCTTTATGAAACAAATCACTCATCGAATTAACAAAAATGCGGCTAGGTTTACGCCAGCGTAATGGTTCTTTTACTCTTTCTGGATGTAAAGTTAAAGTAAATCCATTAGGGAAATTATTCGAGAAACGTTTTGTGATTGCTTCTGCATAACAATGGGTACAACCTGGACTCACTTTGTCACAGCCTGTGGTTGGATTCCAGGTTTTGTCAGTCCATTCTATGCCTGTATTAATGCTGGACATACGCTGATTTTGCTTCAAAAATACTTGCAGGTTATCAGCCAATGGTATCACAAAAGTTTCTCGAATTTAATATTAATGTACTAACACAACTTCCAAACTAGGTTGATAAATTCTTCAACTCACTCCACAACCGCAGGTAAAGATTTTGCTAAACTTTCCCCATTATTCAAATTTTCCCCTTGACCCTGGGAAGTGAAAACCTGTTTCAAAACCTGCATGAAAATTCTAGGATGGAAAAATGCGCTAGGAGGTTTGATCATGTTAACTACTTCTAAAAACAACTGATGAACTTCCGCACTTTTGCTTTGTAATATCATCACTTGTTCTAAATATTTTTGCATCATTTTATTGATAAAACTAGGTTGTCCTCCCTCGGTAGTAGACCAACGGAAATCCTCACCTGTAGCCATCATCCAAGGTACACTAATTACCTGATTGAGTTGCTTTTGAAAACGTCGAGATAGACCAATTAAATTACTTTGTTTGCTTAAACATTCATCCAGAGTCATAGCACCTAAAGCAGAAGTAGTCATACCTTGACCGTAAACAGGATTGAAACTACAAACAGCATCACCGACTACTACTAAATTTTCTGGAAATCGAGACAATTTTTCATAATGACGCAAACAATTTTCTGTGCGTTTATAGGCGTAAATTGGGGAAATTGGTTGAGCTTTTTTGATGGTTTCGTAGATAATAGGCGATCGCAAACTGCGAGTAAATTCCAAAAAACCAGCCTCATCTGTAGGTGGATAATCTCGACCTATACCGACTAATGTCAGAATCCAGCGATCGCCCTCAACTCGATAAATCACACCCCCACGAGTACCTGGTGGTTGTGCAGTCATATACACAGAATGCCAGTCAATTTGCAAATCCGATGGAATTTGATACCAGCGACTGGCATAACCTAAAAAAGAATTAACAATTGTTTCCTGGGGTGGTTCATAACCCATCTCTTGCAACCAGTGAGGTGTGCGCGAATTTCTGCCAGTTGCATCTACCACCAAATCAGCAAATATTTCTGTTTCCGGTTCATTACCAGTGCGTATCCGTACACCAGTAAAATTAGTTTTGTTGGCGTTGGATAACAAGCTAGTTACCTGTGTACCTGACCTCAATTCCACACGGTCATTTGCAGCCAAATGTTTGCGGATAGTCCATTCCAGCAAATTCCGACTACAGGTGTGGGTAGCTAAATGAGAACGAAAACGGGGAGACCATCCGCTAAAACCCAACCAAGGACAATCTGCTGTCCAATTAATCATTGGTGCGCCTGACTCTGCTAACTCACCAACAATACCAGGAAACAACTGTTCTAAAATCTGTTGACCCCGCATCAGCAGCCCATGAACATGAAGAGATTGGGGAACACCAGGCCGTTGTTCTGGTTGTGCGGTTGCCCCTAGCAAATCCTTTTCTACAATTATTACACGGTCAAAATGCCGAGTCAGCACTTGAGCAGCCAGCATTCCGGCGATACTTCCCCCAATGACAACAGCGGTTTTTTCTGTAGATGTGGAATTATTTGAGTACATCATTTCCAAATAGACTGAGTTAAAACAAATTTATTTTGCCTATCTCAATTTTATCCAAATTTTGTGGGGTGGGCATCTTGCCCGCCCTAAATATACAACTTAAATTATCTAATTTTTGATCATCGAAAATTACCATTTTAAAACCTGTTTCCTCATTTCTTCCATATCTAAATAATCCTTAACAAAGGCTTTACGCAACAACTCATGAGGAATAAACTGATCATACTTTTGCAGTTCCGGTGCTTCCGCATGACTCACTAAATGTTCTGCTGTAATTCTTTGCTCACATAAAGAGGCAATTTCTGAATAAACTGATGAAAATTTGTCCTTACCTAATTTCAATGTCAAATAATAAGGATTTATCCCGCCAATACTGCTAATTTCCAAAGATTCCCGACAAAAGCAATTAAGCAATCTTTCTAAAGTTCGATAAGCTACAGTACCCATCCAAGGAAAGATGCAGCATTTATTTTTTTCTAATTGCAGAATATTCTGTTTATCTAACCCCACCTTTCGCGTTAAATTTCTCACTTCCTGCAAACGTAATTTAGCATTTTTTTGTAAATAACTATATTCTGTATCTTCTAATAAAACCTGACGCATTTTCTGTAAAATTCTCCCATGAATATTACCACTACCACCACGCCAATAAATAGTAGATTTACCCTCAACCTGTTTAACCAAAATCACCTGCTTTTTAAAATCAACTTCTAACACCTCCCAACTCTTACCAGCTAAAGCAAATTGATTACCCACAGCAGGAGGTGTAACAATACTACCAATTTCTGTTTTCCCTTGTTTTACAGTATATTCTTGATGGTCAGCAAACACAGCATAAAACTGAAATTTATTAACTATTTTTTCTCCTGCTAAACCAATCATTAATTTACCAGTTTCAGTTTTTTGAATGTGATTGATATCAATTAAATATCGTAGCAATAACTTATAATCCTCGGTGGAAATGTTAGCAAATGGTGAGAAGCTAAAAATTTGTTGAGCTAAAGCAACAGGAGAAATTTCTAATGTTGCGGCTAAAATACTCATGGTTTGATGATAAAGCAAACTAAAAGGATATTGAATTGGTGTAATTGGTTCTATCCAACTTTCTTCTAAATAAAGTTGAATAATAGCGATACATTGTAAGAGTTGCCAGGGAATTTGTTCTGGTAAAGTAGCTTCTGATAATGGGTGTTCTTCAGCACAAACAAAACGCATATCCGCAGCTTCTCTCCTTCTTCCACTGCGTCCCAATCTTTGTAAAAAACTCGCAACAGATAACGGTGATTCTAATTGAATAACTCGCTCTAAATAACCGATATCTATACCTAATTCTAAAGTTAAAGTCGCCGCAGTCACCGCAGGGGTATGTGGTTCACGCATAGCATTTTCCGCAGCTTGTCGTAAGCTGGCAGAAATACTACCATGATGGACATGATAGATATCTGGAAATCCTGCATTTTGTGCTATGTTACGCAAATCAGAAATAATAGATTCTGTTTGGGTGCGGTTGTTAGCAAAGATTAAACATTTACGAGATTTGGTAAGGTTAAAAATATATTTATCATAATCAGACTCATCAATATCTTTATTAATAAAAAAATGTTCTACAGCCAGTTTAACTTGTCGCCTTCCTGCTTCAAGTTTCGGGGTAACTACTGGTTTATCTGTTCCTGAACTTAACCATTTTTCCGCTATTGCATAGTCACCTAGAGTAGCGGATAAACCAATGCGTCTGGGTTGAATTTTAGTAACTTTTGCTAATCGTTGTAATTGACAGATAATTTGACAACCTCTTTCTGAACCCATAAAGGCGTGAATTTCATCAATGACGATAAAGCGTAAATCAGCAAATAATCTGCTTAATTCCTGATGTTTATTAATCAATAAACTTTCTAAAGATTCCGGTGTAATTTGTAAAATACCTTGAGGATTTTTTAAAAGTTTGTTTTTGCCCCTTTGAGATACATCACCATGCCATGAATACACAGGAATATCTGCGGTTTTTAATAAGTCATTGAGGCGTTGAAATTGGTCATTAATCAAAGCTTTGATAGGACTAATATACAATACACCGATAGTAGTAGATGGGTTTTCCTGTAATAAAGTTAAAATAGGTAAAAATGCAGCTTCTGTTTTTCCCGCAGCGGTGGCAGCAGCAACTAGCAAATGAGCGTCAGTTTGAAATATAACTTCACAAGCCGCAATTTGTACTGGTCTTAATTCTGTCCAATTGTGAAGATAAATGTATTCTTGGATAAAGGGAGCAAGTCTAGAAAAGGTGCTGTTACTCATAGATAGCAGGATAATCACAGAATGTTGTGTTTCATGTCAGTTGCTGACCTCAGTAAGCTTACAGTAAGCTAGTAACAATGAGTCAAGTTATCAAAGTAACGAAGCTGTAAAGTTGGGAAAATGACAAATCAAGATTTAGGTGAATTTGCCAAAGAGACCCTAGTAGAACGCTATGAAGTACAGCAACAACTGGGTAAAAAAGCTGGAAGGAGAACGCTGCTAACTCGTGACTTACAAACCCAAGAACTGGTAGTAGTTAAATTACTGACATTTGATGATGAATTTCAATGGCACGATTTAAAGTTATTTGAGCGCGAAGCAGAAACCCTAAAATCACTTTCTCATCCTGCTATTCCCCGTTATCTAGACTATTTTGAATTAGATACACCCTCTTACAAAGGATTTGCACTGGTACAAAGTTATATTCCTGCTGAGTCTTTAGAAACCCAACTGAAAGCAGGACGTAGTTTCAATGAAAAAGAAGTTAAACAATTAGCAACAGCATTACTAGAAATTCTCAAATATTTACACAGTCAGCAACCACCAATAATTCATCGTGATATTAAACCCAGCAATATATTATTAACAAATCGCTCTGGTAATAGCGTTGGTGATGTTTATTTAGTTGATTTTGGTTCTGTGCAAACTATTGTCAGAAGTAATAGTACCATGACCGTTGTTGGTAGTTATGGATATATGCCACCTGAACAATTTAGTGGTAAAGCTAGTCCTGCTTCTGACCTTTATGGTTTGGGTGCGACTTTAATTTATTTAGTTACTGGTCAACATCCAGCAGATTTACCGCAACAAGATTTAGTGATTAAATTTGAACAAGCTGCTAATATTAGTCCTGATTTTAGTAATTGGTTGCGGAAGATGACACAACCGATGTTGAGTAAACGGTTCGCTTCTGCTCAACAAGCTGTACAAGCTTTACAGATACCTATCAATCAAATTACTACTCCAGTAAAAACATCTAATTTAATTTTAGACAAGCCGTTTGGTAGTCAGATTATTTTAAATAAAAATGCTGATTTTATAGAAATTATCCTTTCTCCCAAACCAGGAATGTCTAAGGTAGGGGCGATGTTTGTTTGGTATTTTACGACCGTTTTACCGCTTTCTATTGTTTTTGCCTTTTTCTCACCTATATTTGGTATCCTTTCACCTTTGCTACCTACACTTAATATATTCATATTGGTTTTTATCATTCTGATGTCTTTATTTGGCAAAAAAAGACTATATATCAATAAAAGAGAAATTTCTTTATGTTATGACTTATTTGGTATGAGGCGCTTTAGTCCTCTTCCCAGTCACAGAAAGAATATTATTCGCTTGGAGCGTGGTAGTATATATTATAATCTTGCTCCTCATCCTTGTTTAATTATCTGGGCAGGACTAACAAAGTATGAAATTCATACTGGCCAGAATAATATGTTTTCTGTGAGTACCATAGAATTAGATTGGTTAGCTCAAGAACTCAGTGAATGGCTTGATTTACCAATTACAAAAAATTAAATTACTACATAGCAAAGCAAACAAAAAATTACCGCATAGAGCAGAATTTTCTCTTTCTCTGCGTTCTCTGCGTCTCTGCGGTTAAATAAATCAAAAAATGTAACTTGTTACAGACTAAATTCCGCTACATCATCATCTAAATCAGCATCTTTACCTGCTACCGTAAGTTTAAAATTAGCACCGTGAATCAATTCAGAAAAGTTAATTTCTGGGTTTTGATAAATAACATTCAACACACTAATAAAATCCCGAATTATTTCCCCCGGTGTCAATAATGCTTCTGCACCTAAGCGAGTAACTATTTCTTGGACAAATTCTTTTAAATTAGCATCTTTCAATGTTGGTTCATAACCAAAATTTAAGGCATGAATTTCTGTTAATCTTTGCAAAAGTGTAAGTATCTCTATTTCTGTTAAAGGGTTAAGGCGAATTACAGGACCTAAATATTCCTGTACATTAGCTTGGGTAACAAATCGACTTTCTTTGGTGCGTCTACGCCAAGCTTGGTCAGCAAAAAGTCCCCGGTTTGGGTCTTCTAAAAATTTTGTGGTTCCACCAATGAAAATCCCCAGATTTTCGGCTTTACATTGCATGGTATCGTTAAACATCCCCAATAGCCGATTATAGTTTTTTTCACGGGTAACTGTAGTGGATATTTGATATAAATTGACCGCTTCATCTATTAAAATTAACAGTCCTTTATAGCCGATTTCGGCGACGAATTTAGCTAATAATTTAATATAATCATACCAAGTTTCATCATCAATAATAACGCGCACTCCTAAAGCTGCTCTAGCTTCTGTTTTGGTGTTAAATTCTCCTCTTAACCAGCGCAAAGAAGCATTTTTTAAGTCATCATCATCTAAGCGATAACTACGCCAATAAGCAATAATTACACTACCAAAATCAAAGCCATGAACTAAGTCTTCAATATAATGAACTACTTCCCGAATTTTGGTTTCTACTTGGTCATCAAATCCTTCATCATTGGGACGCATTCCCGTTTCTTTGGCTACTTCTTGCTGCATTTTATTAATCCATGCTTCCAATATGGAAATTAAAGCACCACCATCAGGACGGGTTTTTGTAGCGAGATGACTCATCAATTCTCGATAGGTTGCTAAACCTTCATTGTTGCTTCCTGCTAGTCTGCGTCCAGAGGATAAATCAGCATCAGCTACTACAAATCCTTGCTCTATTGCGCGGTTACGAACCATTTGTAGCATGAAGCTTTTTCCTGAACCGTAGTTACCAATGATAAACCGAAATGCGGCTACACCTTCTGCAATATCATTGAGATTTTGGAGGATGCTATTTAGTTCTTTTTCTCTACCTACTGCTATATGTTCAATTCCTGTTCTGGGAACTACTCCTGCACTCAGGGAATTAATTAAAGCTGTGGAAACTTTTTTTGATATTTTGTGTTTTGTCATGTAGTTGGTATTAATTCATTTTCCGTTTAAAGCATAATACAGTATATCAGAGAAATACAAGTTTTCCTATTCAAGTAATGGTGAAAATTCTTTGTTAGCTGATGGTTATTTATTCATAGAATCTTCATAAATGGCGATAATTTTTTTGATATTTAGCAGATGTTCTGGATAAATTTCTGGGTTTTCTTCACTTGTTTCAATAATTAGTTCACCGATAGTATTATTGGCAATTTCATTGATAGAGTCTATTAATAAATTCGGCATGGTAATTTGTGCTTCGGCAATTTGTTTAATTATTGCTTTGGGATTATCTTGTTCAACTATGGCTTTTAATACCTGAATTTGATAGGTTGGCAGGGTTTCTATAAAGTTACTCCATTCTGGAGGTAAAGAAGTCGTGATTTTCTCATCTAACGGTTCTAGTAATTCATCAAAAGGAAATAATTCAATTTCATCTTCCTGGGTATTATCAGGTAATTGTTCTTGATTGAGGTTTTCTATTTTTTGGAGTAATTCCCAAACTTGGTTTTGTAATAAGTCGCGCTCATCTTGTAATAAGGAAATTTGATTTTGTAATTGTTTAATTTTAGCTTGTTCTGCTTGTTTTTGCGTTTGTAAATCACTAAGTATATTTTCTAGCTTTTCTCTGGCGGTTATCCTATCTGTTAGTAAGTTATTTTGATTGGATAATTTGATTTCTAAATCTTGAATTTCTATTCGCAGTTCATAGAGTTTTTCCTCTAGTTGGGGTTTGAGTCTATTAGAGAGAATGAGGTTATTTTCGAGTTCCTCTTTTTCCTGTTTAAAGGCTTCAATTTGAGCTTGAATTTGGTTAATTTCTGACCGCGATACATTACAAGTTATTTCTAAACGGCGTTTTTCTATTGCCAGTTCAGAACATGATTTTTTGAGGTCTGCGGTACTATTTTCTAGGTTTTCTAGTGCATTTTTGAGGTTATTAGTTTCTACTTCTAGCTGCTTTTTTTGTCCGGCAAAGTTGCCAATCTCTCTGTGTAAAGTATCTCTTTGATTACGGGATTCTGCTATTTGATTTTGCAGTTGCTGTGATTCGGTATAGAGAATAATTTTATGTTGTTTTACTTGTTCAACTTCTCTGGCAATTCTATATTTTAAGCCTTCAAGTTCTCTGATTTTTCTATGGAGAGAACTTAAAACCAGCAGTTCATAATTTCTGCGTCTTTTATCAACAAATAATGCGGCTGAATAGGTTGCAAGTACGGTGATTATACCAGTGACTAAGGCTTGAGTAAAATTCCAGTTGGGAACAAGACTTAAACCAAAACTCACACTAAAGGCAGATACACCTAGAATTAATCTATTACTTACTATTCCTGATTGCATTTTGCTTGTTTTTAGCGTAGTAACCTGGTGGGAATCAGTAGTTATTAAGGTCATTATTGTTCACATCTTCTTGAAAATCACGGTGTGTAAATAAAAATTTATTAGTAAGTTAATTACAGGCTATTTTTATTATCACCATAAACAGCTAAATCTGCTTTTAAGAAGTCAATAAACTGCCGTGCTGTGCGGCCAGAACGTCCATTATGGCGAGTTGCCCATTGTAAAGCTTGATATTCTAAATCTTCTTGATTAATATTAATACCTGCTTGTACTGCTAAATGCTGGACAATTTGTAAATATGTTTTTTGATCTGCGGCTTCAAAGGTTAATGTTAAACCAAAGCGATCGCTAAAGGAAAGCTTTTCCTGCATTGTATCCCAAGCATGGACTTCCTCCTTATCCTTGGGGGTAGGTCTATCACTAAAATACTCTCGAATTAAGTGACGACGGTTAGATGTAGCATAAACCACTACATTTTCTGGTCTAGCGGTTAAACTGCCTTCTAAAACTACTTTTAGTGCTTTAAAAGCATCATCATCTTCCTCAAAGGAAAGATCATCTACAAAGATGATAAATTTTTGTGGTACTCCTCGCAAATGTTCGACAATTTGTGGTAGGTTTTGTAGTTGCGATTTTGCCACTTCGATTAAGCGCAGGTTTTTGTCGCTATATTCATTCAATAAAGATTTTACTAAAGATGACTTACCAGAACCGCGACTCCCGTAAAGCAATACGTGTAATGCTGGTTGTCCTGACAATAAGAACTTGGTATTTTTTAACAAAGTATCTTTTTGCCAGTCATAACCTACCAATGTATCCAGTTTAACTGGGTCAGGATATGGTATACCAATAAACTGCCCATCTTGCCAGCGAAAAGCACGATATTCGGCAAATAAACCAGTTCCATGCTGCTGATAATAAGCTGCTAAATCTTTGACTGTATCAGCCCAAGTGTTTAACTGTTGCCAAGTGGTAATTAAATCAGTATCAATTGCTGCTTCTGGTTCTTGATACCACACGACGGGGGAAACTGGCAAATGAGATACAATTTGCACCCACTCACTTAAAACAGCACTGTTACATTCATATAAATTTTGTAATACTTGTAAATCATGTTGGGCAGCTGCGACTAACGCCGATGGTAATTCAGTAAATTCTCGCTGTTGAGCTAGTCTGGTAAAGGGGTTGTCAGCTATGAGAATTTGGTTAATTAGGTATTCTTCCCAGGTTTGTTTGCTGGCTGCCAAAGCTTGAAAATAATTACCGTAAGCTTGGAGACAGTCACGCCCGTCCGCGTCAGTGTAACGTATAGCTTGCAGCAAATCAAGAAATGCGATCGCTACTTCGCCGTTCAGGACAGATTGGTAAAGTAAAAGAGACGCTGCTTGGCGTTGGAAAAATTGCACTTTGGTGTACGACGAAGTATTTACGGTAGACATGGCTGATGTAATTGTCTGCTGAATTAAAACGTAAAATCCCAATCAACACAGGTTGTAACAATGAATTTAGGTATAGTTGTCGCTTTTGGCTATGGCATTTTAGCATTAGTAGGGGGAATCATCGGCTACATCCAGGCTCAGAGTAAAGTTTCTTTATAAGGAAAAAGGCTGAAAACCCTTGAGGTTAAGTTTTGGAGCGTGGCGGAAAGACTTAACCGTCCTTGATAGCAGGGATGAAAGCCAAACAAGGGCTGTCTTCCCTCAGCGACACATTCTTTTCCTTGACAGATTATGTAAAGTGAATTAACATAATATCATGGTTGTTAGGTCGTCGCCATGATAATTTACGAGTTCAAAGTCAAAGCAAAAGATAAGCAATATCAAGCAATAGATGAGGCTATTCGTACCAGCCAATTTATCCAAAATAAGTGCTTACGCTACTGGATAGATAACAAAGGGGTGGGACGATATGACCTTAATAAATATTGTGCGGTATTAGCTTCTGAATTTCCCTTTGCCGATGAACTCAACTCAATGGCTAGACAATCTGCGGCTGAACGTTCTTGGAGTGCAATAGCTCGGTTTTACGATAATTGCAAAAAGAAAGTTAAAGGTAAAAAAGCGGAAAACGCGGTCTTGGGCTTTGCCCAAGTGGAGCGATTTTCCAAGACAGGCTTTCCAAAGTTTAAGAAAAATTGCCGTTCTGTCGAATACAAAACAAGCGGATGGAAACTATCTGAAACTAGAAAAGCAATTACTTTCTCTGACAAAAAAGGAATAGGTACTCTGAAATTAAAAGGTACTTATGACTTGAATTACTACGATATCAAGCAAATTAAACGAGTACGTTTAGTACGTCGTGCTGATGGGTATTATGCCCAGTTTGCAATTGATGTAAATATCAGGGTTGAAACACAACCAACTCAACAGGTAGTAGGTTTAGATTTGGGGTTAAACTATTTCATTGCTGATTCAAAAGGCAATATAGAAGAATGTCCCAAGTTTTACCGGAAGTCAGAGAAACAGTTAAACCGTGCTAATCGTCAAAAATCCAAGAAGTTTAGTCGGGAACGTAAACAAGCAAAGCAACGACAATCTAACAACTATCATAAAGCTAGAAATAGGTATGCACGGAAACATTTAAGAGTAAGTAGGCAGCGAAAAGAATATTGCAAGAGATTAGCATATTCCGTGATCCAATCTAACGATTTGGTAGCCTATGAAGACTTAAATGTGAGAGGCATGGTAAAAAACCGACATCTGGCTAAATCAATTTCTGATGCTGGTTGGTCTACTTTTAGGCAATGGTTAGAATATTTTGGACATAAATATGGAAAGGCAACTGTTGCAGTTCCTCCCCATAATACAAGTCAAAATTGTTCTAATTGTGGTCAAAAAGTCCAAAAATCTCTGTCAACTAGAACTCATGTTTGTCATCATTGCGGGTTTGTTGAAGATAGAGATATTAACGCCAGTATCAATATTCTAAAACTGGGATTAACTACGGCGGGACACGCCGGAAGCTACGCTTGGGGAGATTTGCCCTCTTGGGCGATTGGTGTAAACCTGTCGTCTAATGGCGAGTCTGTGAACCAAGAATCCCCTCGGCTTTAGCCAGGGGAGTGTCAAGACATATTAGGGAGTGTGGATAAAAAAACTCCTTGGAGTTAAGAATATCAACCAATAATTATTAACTTGTTAGTAAAAATTACTATCAACAAGATTTAAGCACAGAACTCTATATATACTAGAGTTAGTATTGTCCATAGTGTAAAGATTTTATGGAATATTCAGTATAATTTAAAGGAAAAATAAAGGTAATTTTGCCATTTTGGCAGGTTTTCCTGAGATAAATAAGATATTACTAGATAGTAGCAATCGTTATTAATGTTTGCGCTATTGTAGCTATATACCGAATCCTGCTCAGGCTAAATCCACCCCAGACTAAGTAATTCTCTCAGCAATTTAAGAAACTAGGAAAATCATACATGATATTATCACTGTCTTCTCAAAATGTTATCCAGTATCTGCAAAAAGCAGGTCTGTGTAGCTCAGAAGATAGCGCATTATATGAATCTGATTTACCAGAAAGTGGCGGTAATAATCGGAATTTACTGGTGAAGCTGGCAGATAATCGTAAACTTCGGGTTAAACAACAAAGGCGCATGAATTTTGATCGCAGTCGCCATGATTTTTTTAATGAGTGGCTGTTTCACCAATTACTCGATAAGTTTCCAGTTATTGGCAATATTTCGGCGATCGCATCATTATTGCTCCATTTTGATCAAGAAAATTCTATCCTTGTCCATAGTTACTTAAGTGAATATATGGAATTGGGGGAATTTTACGAAAGCACAAGTATTTTCCCTATAGAAATTGCCACCGCCATTGGTACGACATTAGCGGGGTTACATCGTTCTACTTTCCAAAAACGAGAGTATCGTGATTTTATGGATACTGCTCCCGAAGGACAGTTTCGCTATCACTATTACAACCCCGCTCAAGGTATAGGTTCAATTAATCAAGATATCTTTGGACATATTCCCACAGAGGCACTCAAATTTCATACTCTTTATCAGCAATATGAAAGTTTAGAATCAGCGATCGCCGACTTAGCATATGAATGGAAACCCTGTTGTTTAACTCACAATGATTTACAGTTAAACAATATTTTGGTTCATTCCCGTTGGCAACAACTAGATAATTGCTTGGTAAGATTGATAGATTGGGAAGCTTGTGCTTGGGGAGATCCAGCTTTTGATTTAGGAACCTTACTAGCAAGTTATGTCAAACTTTGGCTTTCGAGTTTAGTAGTAGATCCCAGTTTAGAATTAGAAGAATCTCTACATTTGGCAATGATCCCGCTAGAGGTAATTCAACCTTCAATTGTGGCGATAATCCGCGCTTATCTCCATGCTTTTCCCATGATTTTGGAATACCGTCGGGACTTTATATTGCGTGTTATTCAGTTTACAGGTTTGGCACTCACTCATCAAATTCAAAACATGATTGAGGAACGCAAATACTTTGATAATACCCACCTGTGTATGCTGGAAGTTGCTAAAAGTCTATTAACCATGCCTGAGCAAGCTGTGTTAACTATTTTCGGCAGTTCCGAGTCAGAAATTCTCCAACCTGTAACCGGAGTAAACACAATCGCTAAACCGGAAAAAGAACGGCAACTACTGCGGATTTATTACGAAAAAACTCGCCTTCGTGGTTGTTAGTATTTTAGGTAGTATTTAAATTTGGAGGTGCAAATTTATTCATGTTAGATAATTCTACCAATCACATCATCAATTCTTTATTTGATATTGCCAGCAATATTCAAATATCACCAAACTTTTGTATTCAACATCCCAATTATCAACCCTTTGCTCTACCAGCAACAGTAGCAAATCGCTTTAAACACAATTCACCAGATTTACAACATAAATATCTAGCTCTACTCTTGCGGAATTTCCTACACGGTATTTATTATAATGGTTCGCTGCAAACTGTGTTATCAGTCAATGCTGATCATGGAAATTACTCACCACACAAAAGTTTAGAAGAAAATTATAATGTGGGCATTGATGGGGATTTTTATGAGCAATTACACCAAAATAATCACGGTATTGGTCATTATGATTCTAGTTGGGAAGTATTAAGGCTAGAACCTGATCAGAGTATCGCCGTAACTAAAAATGATTTGACATTGTATGTTGAGCCAGAATGTTATCTCAAATCTAGTAAAAAGTCTGTGAAACCAGGTGATTTAATAGCCATTTGGATGCCCAAAAATCGCTTACACAATGGCTGTTATGTGGCAGTTAGTAATCTAGGACAGGAACGCAAAATTACATCAGAGGCTAATTTGGGAGTAGGACGAATTTATTTTAATTTTACGCCATTGGGTGCGATCGTTCTCATGGATACCCTCACACAAAAACTCAACAACGCCAATATTCCCTTTAGTTTTGAAGTTCTTTATAACCCTGGAAGTTATGGGCGTTATGATGCTGGTACACTTCACTTTGAAAGACAAGATTATCCAGTCATTCATAAAATTCTTCAGGCAGCTTATACACAACATCAATCTTATTTTCACCCAGAAATTCCCCTATTTACTAAATTTTTAGCTCCCGGACTCAGTTTATCAGAAGAACCAAACCAAAAATTTGCTGCCCAGGAAAGTTTCGGGATGAACAGATGTCAAATAGTTGCTAATGCTTTGTTAGAAGCTTGGGAAAAAGGTAAAAATGCCATTGAAGAACGCATCCAAATTATTGATAAACATTTTGCACAACATTTAATTGATGTTCAGCGTCCTTATCTTAACCCCAGTTCTGAAGATATATACATTCCCTTAAATTGCTAATAACTCAACTTCAGATCCCCCATTTCTTAAAGAAGTCGGGGATCTAAATCCCTTTGCAGTAAAATAAGTTTGTAGCGCAGGTACTTTACCTGTTTTTTGTTTTAATTGAGGATTTTTAGCAGATGATTTTCACATATCAAAGAACCGTCAGATTTGCAGATACTGATGCTGCGGGAGTGGTTTATTTTGCTAATACTTTAAGTATGTGTCATGAAGCTTACGAAGAATCACTACGGAATTCAGGTATAAATATCAAAACTTTTTTTACACATCCATCTGTTGCTTTTCCCATTGTTCATGCAAATGTGGATTTTTTACGTCCGATGTATTGCGGTGACAAGTTAATGATTAGTTTAATACCACAAAAAATAGGTATGGATAAATTTAACATTAACTATGAAATTACGGTGGTTGATGTAATAGTTGCTAAGGCAATTACAAGGCACGTTTGTATTGATGTGAATAGTAGAATTAAGCAGGAATTACCAAATGAGATGATTTCTTGGTTGGAAACGTTCGCGTAGCGTGCCGTAGGCATACCGCAGAGACGCAGAGGGCGCAGAGAGAAGAAAATCAAGGGAAGAGATTATATAATTCATAATTCATAATTCATAATTCATAATTCATAATTCATAATTCATAATTCATAATTCGTAATTCGTAATTAAAAATTAGGAATCAAGAATTAAGAATTAACAGATGATTTTTCAATAAAATCTAGGGCTATTTGTTGGAGTTGTTGACGGTTTATTTTACCTTGTTCATTACGAGGTAAGTTTGGTAGGGGAATCCAATATTTAGGAATTTTAAACTTACTCAGTTTATCTTTTAGTTGGTTTTGAATTTCTAAAATAGAGGTATTTGGGTGTTTAGGAATATAAATAGCTGTTAACGCTTCTCCCCAAATTTTATCAGGTATACCAATTACACAAACATCAATAATCATGTTTGTTTTTCTCATCTCTGATTCAACTTCTATCGGGTAAATATTTTCGCCTCCAGTAATAATTTTATTACTACTCCGTCCAATAATATTTAAATATCCCTCTGCATCTAAAATACCCATATCATCTACTAATAAATTATCTCTATTTTCCCAAAGTTGGGGATAATAACCTAAAGCTAAGGATTTAGCTTTTATATTTATATTTCCTGTCAAATTATCAATTGTTATTTCCGCATGGGGGAGAATTTGCCCACTATTAACTTTACCTTTCAAAAAATCATCAGGTTTCAAAGTAGCAACTTGAGAAGCTGTTTCTGTCATTCCATAGGTAGGTGCTAACCTAATTTTATGAAATCTCGCTTTTTCTAACAATTCCTCCCATGCCGGCGCACCTCCTAAAAGTACAGTTTTAAACTGAAATAACCATTGTGTTAATTGCTTATTTTGCAGCAATCTTTGTAGCTGGGTAGGAACTAAAGATATAAAAAAATCTGAATAATTAATATTATATATACTAGGTATTTGTTGAGATTCTATTTCTTTAAATGAGGTAATTACTAATTTACCACCAGTGGTAAAACTTCTCATAAACTGCATCAAACCACTGACATGATATAGCGGTAAAACACAAAAAGAATTAACTGCATTTAACTGAAAATATTCTGTAAAACCTTGTACAGATGCGGTTAATGTCTCCCAGGTGTGAATAGCAAATTTAATCTTTCCTGATGAACCACCTGTAGGAATCATAATCCAATTTTCGAGATCAGATAAATGATTATTCCCAGTCCCCAGTCCCCAGTCCCCAGTCCCCAGTCCCCAAACTATATCCGGTTGTACCAAATCAAAAACTTGTTCCCATTCATTTTTCCCCCAGTCGGGATTACATAAAAAAACTGGACATTTCGCAGCACAAGCAGCAATGAAACCGGCTAAAAATCTCACTGGTTCACGTTCAGCTAAAATTATTTTTGGTGGGATTTCGTTTTTTGATAACTGCGTTAATTCTAAATATAATTCTGTCGCTATTTTATAAAAATTATGGCTATTTTCAACAATTAACCAATCATGAGTTTTGAGATTTTGTAAATAATTTAAAGGTTGTTCCATAAAGATTGAGGCTAGTTCGCTTCTTTTTCTGTAAAATAGTGGTTGATACCAAAACCTACTGCGCGATTATTTCTAGATAATTCTGCTGCTAATTTTAATGCAGCTTGTCTACCAATTGCAGTTTCAAATACAGATGAAAATACAACATCAATTTGATATTTTTGGCAAAATTTCCTTAACCTTGATGGTGAACCCACTATACCAGGTTTAATTACAAAAATTCCTTCCCAACCCCGTTGGTAACAATTTTCAAGTTGTTGTAATGTTGCTACAGATTCATCTAAAGCAATTTTTGTACTATAATAATTACTCAATTCTAGCATTTCTGCGAATTTATCTACAGGTAAAGGTTGTTCAATAAATTCAATGTTGTTTGTAAAAAGTTCGCATTGTTTCAAGAATAATTTAGCTGAATCATAGTTAAGTCCACCATTAGCATCTAAACGTAATTTTGCTGATGTGGGTAATTTCTGAATCAGTAAATTAAAGATTTCTAATTCTTTGGCTATTTCATCAACTCCAATTTTCCATTTAAATGTTTGATAACCCTGTTTCCATAAACTTTCCCATTGATTTAAAGCTGCTTCTCCTGCTGGTAATAATCCGCTATAATTAAGATTGTCGTAATTGATAAATTTGGGATTTTCTGATAAATTCTCTAGTGCTGACTCAAAACCAAATTGACAAGCTGGTAATTTATCTGGAATTGCAAAAATTATCTCTGGGGTAATTTGTTCTGGTAGTTGATGACAAAAATCTAAAGCTTGTTCTAAAGTTTCCGAACCAAACCAAGAAATAGGGGAAATTTCTCCCCAACTAACTTTACCTGTAATGTCTATAAGTCTGAGAATTATGCTTTCGCGTGTTTCCCAAATTCCATGATTTGTAATTACAGGAAGAGTGAATTTTTGAGTAATGTGACGAAAGGAAAATTGATAAATCATGAACCAATCACAAATCCTACACCCAAAAGTAAGCAACTCAAAAAATGAACTTTGACAGCGATGAATTTAGAATTACTAACTTTGTCTGGTAGGTGATGATTTTCTAGAACATGACGACATAATTGAAACCCAAAGGGTAAACTTAAGCAACTTAACAAAGTCCAAACTGGGAAAATTCCCAATCCAACTAACAACAAAGATAAGGGATAAATACTAGCTGTAAACCAAACTAATACTTGTGCGCCTTTTTCTGTACCCAAACGCACAATAGGCGATCGCTTTCCAGCAGCTATGTCATCCTTAACTTGATGAAAATGTGAACAAAATAAAATTAAACTGGTGACAATACCAACAATCACGGAAGCTGCTAAATTAGTAATTGACCAAGTTTGAGTTTGACTGTAGTATACTGCTGTCATTCCCAAAGGTCCAAAAGCAAAAAAGCAGAGAATTTCCCCTAAACCCTGGTATCCTAAACGAAAAGGAGGTCCTTGGTACATATAACCCAAACCGCAGCACAGCAGGATTATACCAATTACCGTCGGGTCTTTTTGCAAAAGGGCGATCGCAATTATTCCCAACAAACCCGAAACCAAGCATAAATTACCCAACCAAAACATTAACTGCTTATTACCAGTTAAATTCACCAAGGAATGATGTTTATTTTTATCAATACCTGTTTCTGCATCAAAAACATCATTACTGATATTTTCCCAAGCCAAAATTAAAATTGCCGCAGTCATAAAAACCGCGAATATGACACCATTAAAAATCCTAGTTTCTGCAAACGCTACCGCCGAACCTACCCATATAGGCATAATAGCAACACTGTACATTGGTGGTTTAATAGCCGCCATCCATAATTTATTTTTGGGGATTGATATCTGATTTGCAGTCATTAGTCGTGATCAATTAAATTACTAAAAATTTACTTATCAGTTAGATTTTATAGTTTGGTGAGACATTTTACGGTATTGAATTACAGAAAAATGCTAATTTTGTGATTGATGGTTTACCTTCTGTTCACAAAACTTGACTTGACATTTTGCCACCTCCAAGAGTATGTATTCTCGGTTTTCCCAGAACCAACTAAAGCTGAGGCTGGTTAATGGTAACAGAATATGCTACCTATAGAAATACGACCACGATTTATTACACTTTAGGAAGATAACTTAAAAAAATTTAACTTATACATCCATGACAATTTCACCATGTCGCAGCAGTTTCTTTGTAGACTATAAAGATTTGCATCAATTACTGTTAGCAGTGCAGGAAAAGTGCTATGAAAATCACAGCCAGCAAATTGTTAGTATTTCCCTACCAATTGATTTCATAGACCCTTTAGTTGTATTAGAGAAGTTTGCTCAAGCAAATACATTGAATTTTTACTTTGAAAATAAAAGTAAAGGTGAAGCTATTGCAGCCATTGATGCTATCACAAAATTAGAGATTACTGGTAAACACAGATTTAGTAAAACTGAAGAATTTATCAAAGATTGTCTCAAAAATGTGATCAATTTTGGCAATACTAACCAACATTTTGCAGGTACTCACTTTTTTTGTAGCTTCAGCTTTTTTGATCAGCATCACCAATTAGATTATCCATTTCCATCTGCTACTATTTTCCTACCTAAATTACAAGTAGCTGTCAAAAATTCTGCTTGCACCTTAGTTGTGAATAATTTAATTCATGCAGGTATTAATATTCAAACTATATTACGGGAATTACAAAGCCAAATTAAGACCCTCCAATCTTTAGGTAATTACTCTCCCAACCTGGAAATTTCTCCAACGACCTTTATCAAAAACCAGATTACCAATTCCGACATATTTAAACATTCAGTATTATCAGCCTTAGAAAAAATTGCATCTAATCATTTAATAAAAATTGTTTTAGCAGATGCCTTGGATGTCAGATCATATAATTCCTTTAACCTATTCAAATCTTTAAATAATCTGCGACAATTACATCCTAATTGTTATGTCTTTTCTACCAGCAATGGCAAAGGACAAAACTTTATTGGTGCTAGTCCAGAACGTTTAATTAGTATTGAAGATCAGCAATTAATTACTGATGCTTTGGCAGGTTCAGCACCCAGAGGTAAAACACCTAATGAAGATGCGGCTAATGCCAACAATTTAGTTAATAGTAATAAAGAAAAACACGAACACAGCCTAGTAATTGATTTTATCACCCAACGTCTATCACAACTAGGATTATTTCCGCAAATTTTAGCCCCGCGTCTACGACAATTATCTAATATCCAACATTTATGGACACCAATTACTGCTGTAGTACCTGCTAACATCCATCCCTTAAAAATCGTTGCCCAATTGCATCCGACACCAGCAGTAGCAGGTGCAGCCAGAGATATTGCTTGTGCAGAAATTCGCCGTTATGAAAGTTTTGAAAGGGGTTTATATGCAGCACCGCTAGGTTGGGTAGATGGGGAAGGAAATTGTGAGTTTATTGTCGGTATTCGTTCAGCATTAATAGATGGCGATCGCGCTAGACTTTATGCTGGTGCTGGTATCGTCGCCGGTTCTGATCCTGATAAAGAATTTGCTGAAGTGCAGCTTAAACTTCAAGCATTACTAAAAGCATTAGTCTAACGTAGCTATAGCCTGAATTAAATAAGTGTAACAAAATCTGTAACGAGAATATTATTCTCCCTAACTCTAGTCTAAAGTGGTGGGAAAGTTAGGGGTAAACCCTGAAAGGGTAATGTTCAAAGATATTCGAGACTATCAAATTTTATTTCTCAGTCTATTCCTCATCTTGGGAATAGGGACAAGAGACTGGACACTGCGGCCTGAATTGATTTTAATAGCGATCGCCACCTGTGTAATCACACAATCTATATTCTCATTAGTCACCGCAAAAGAAGCAAATATCAATCTTCGCAGTTCCCTCATCACCTCTCTCGGACTCAGTTTACTACTACGGGCTGACCATTGGACAACAATGGCTTTAGCCGCAGCAACTGCCATCGGTAGCAAATTTATCTTCCAAACAGGTGATAAACATTTCTTTAACCCCGCCAACTTTGGCATTATTTCCGCCTTAGCACTAACTCCTGATGCGTGGGTTTCCCCCGGTCAGTGGGGGGAAGAATGGTGGTATTGTCTGTTATTTGTGGGTACTGGAGGGATGATTTTACAACGAGTTGGCCGTTGGGACACTACCGCAGCTTTTTTAAGTGCATATTCCCTACTGGAAGCAGTTCGTAATATTTGGTTAGGTTGGACTTGGGATGTTTACTTACATCGGTTGATGAGTGGGTCTTTGTTACTATTTGCCTTATTTATGGTGACAGATCCCCGTTCTATTCCTAACGCCCCCATCGGTCGTATTATTTGGGCTGTATGTATCGCCATTATCACCTTTATTTTGCGGAATTATTTCTACCTTTCTACCGCAGTTTTCTGGGCTTTATTTGCCCTTGCACCTTTAACTATTCTCATAGATACTCTCTGGTTTGCCCCTAGATTTTCTTGGTTACAAGAAGAAAATTCTTAATTCACAAATTGTAGCTTTCAATTACCAATTATGAAAACAATGAAAAATTTTCGCTTGTTCATTCCCTTACTAATAGCACTTGTTACTGTGCTATCTTTTGCCCCTACAGCTTTAGCTTTTTGTGGTTTTTATGTTGCTAAAGCTGATACGAAATTGTATAACCAAGCTTCTCAAGTGGTCATTGCGCGAGATGGTAACAAAACAGTATTAACAATGGCTAACGACTTTCAAGGAGAAGTAAAAGACTTTGCAATGGTTGTACCTGTTCCTACAGTCATACAACAAGAACAAGTTCGCGTTGCTCAACCCAATATTATTGAAAGATTGGATGCTTTTAGCGCCCCTAGATTGGTAGAATATTTTGATGAAGATCCCTGTTCTCCAAAGAACAGACCACAATCATTATTAGCACCAACAGCAGCTACAAGAAGTGGACGATCTGAAGAAAAAGCAATGCAAGATAATAGTTTAGGTGTGACAGTTGAGGCTCGGTTTAATGTCGGTGAATATGATATTTTGATCCTCAGTGCTAAAGAATCTAATGGTTTGGAAACTTGGTTAAATCGCAATGGCTATAAAATGCCTAGAGGTGCAAATCAATTACTCAAACCTTACATCCGTTCTTCTATGAAGTTCTTTGTTGCTAAAGTCAACTTAGATAAATTTGCAGAATCTGGTTATCAATTTCTGCGACCTTTGCAAATTGCTTATGAGTCACCCAAGTTTATGTTACCCATTCGTTTGGGGATGATTAACTCTACAAATGAGCAAGATTTGATTGTTTATATTCTCTCACCCCAAGGACAAGCAGAAGTCACCAACTACCGCACGGTAAAAGTTCCTTCTAATGTGAATATTCCTGTTTTTGTCAAAAACGAATTTGGCGACTTTTATAAATCTATGTTCCAAACTTCTTACACCAAAGAAGATAAAAAAGTTGCATTTCTAGAATATGCTTGGGATATGGGTAATTGCGATCCCTGTTCTGCTCAACCTCTCAACCCGGAAGAACTCAAGCAAGCTGGTGTATTTTGGTTGGATCAAAATGGCAATAATAACAATAGAATAGCACCTGGTTTTGGTTTTCCATTCTCTAACAGTAATGTTTACGTTACCCGTTTGCACGTCCGCTATACTCGTAATAAGTTCCCTGAAGATTTGATGTTTCAAACAACTTCTAACCGAGAATCTTTTCAAGGACGTTATGTTTTACAACATCCGTTTACAGGTAATTTACAATGTTCTGCGGGGAGGGAATATAAACGGTCTTTATCTCGACGTTTTGAACAAGAAGCGCAAACTTTAGCACAATTAACAAACTGGAAAATTCAAGACATTCGCCAAAAAATGAAGTTTAATGTCGGAAATCTCACAACTTCTTGGTGGGAAAATCTCTTAATGTTTTTTGGATTTTAAATAATTCTGTAATCACCAAATCCCCAACTTCTCAAAGAAGCCGGGGATCTATTGTTTTCAAATTGATTAAAATTTAGACAAGAAAATCAAGTTTTATCTACAACCGGGAACATTGATCTTCTTTATTACCTTGGACAATATTGCCTCCACCCGTTGGTGCAGGACGGTTTTCTTTACATTGCAGATTACCATCAATTTTGTTAGTTCTGATAGTGATTCCTCCTGTGTTTTTAAAAGCCTGTAAATTACCGCCAATTGTGTTACCATTTGCAGTTAACTGAGCAGTATTCTCATCAAATTGTAAGTCTTGATTGATTCGAGAATTAGTAATCTGTGCTGCTCCAGATTGTTTGATTTGGATACTACCACCAATTACTGAGTTAGAATTAACAACCACATTTTTTGAGTTTTCAGCCTGAATGTTACCAACTACATTTATATTGGTTGCTCTGAGTGTTGCTTTAGACTCGACCTTGATATTACCTTTTACTTTTGTTCCAGATAAAGTACAAGTAGCACCATCAGGTACTCGAAGGTTATCAACTGTAACAGCACCTAGTCTACTGCGACAGGTAACTTCTTCAGCTAGGACAAGTGTGGAGGAAGATAGAATCGCAGATGCACCCAAAATAGCTATTGAAAAAAAATGTCTCTTGTTCATGGAAAAACCTATCATTCTCATGTTCAGTCGATAACTTTCTGAATGACGGTAATCAGGATCTCTTGTTCCCGGTACTTACTTGAGAATACTGAAGCAGTGAAAATTATTGTTTAATTCTGGGATGCTGGGGACGACAAGGACTTCCCCAACATACTTGGCCTGCTGGCATATTGGTAAATACACTGCTACGCGCACCTATGACAGCATTAGCACCAATTTCTACTCCCAGTCCAATAAAACAATCTGTTGCTACCCATGCACCGTTACCAACGGTAATACTTGCGGTTTTCAACCCAAAGGCTGGATCTTGAATATCATGACTACCTGTACACAGGTAACTTTTTTGGGAAACTATACAATGTTCACCAATGTGAATCTGATCCAAGCTGTAAAATACTACATCATCACCAATCCAACTATAATCACCAATGGTAACTTTCCAAGGGTAGGTAAAACGGGCTGTGGGTCGAATTACTACGCTTTTGCCAATTTTCGCTCCAAACAGTCTCAGTAGGTTACAACGGAGATTATTTAGTGGGTGGAGAGTGAGAGGAAAGGCGATCGCTTGCACTAACCACCATAACAAAACATACCAACCCGGACGACCACGATCAAACCTGGATTGATCATATTTGCGTAAATCTACAAATGGTTTTTCATCTGTCATTGGTAATTGGGGACTCTTTACTGGGGACTCTTTACTGGGGACTGGGTACTCTTTACTGGGTACTGGGTACTGGGTACTGGGTACTGGGTACTGGGTACTGGGTTATTAGTTTTTAGCTAATAACTAATGACTAATGACTAATAACTAATGACTTAAATTGCTGTTTTTTCAACTTCTTTATTGACAGGTTTAAGAACAGATTCAGCAGTTTTGGCAACGTTTAAAGTTCCACCTAAAGATCGTAATTCGTAAAGTTTGACTCCTATTTGATATTCATATTGACTCAATAAACGTCCATAGATATATCCGGCTTTGCCATCTAAAAAACCACGTTGAATAAAGTAGAATAAGATAAACCGCAAGAATGGTTTAAATGGCAAGCGTACCCACAGAGTTTTTAAGAAACGTTTGCGTTGTACCGCATCACCAAATAAATTTGCGCCTATAGTACCACTGTCATCTTTACCTGTAAGTAAATTAAAATAAACACGGGCTTCCCAGTTAGAATATCTATTATGTCTTTCTAACCAGTGATAGATATCCCGGAAGTCCTCGTGGATCATATCATGTTTAAGATAGCCAACTTTTCCTTGCAATATTACGTGTTCGTGAACTTCGTTATCCCCTGTGTTGGGTATATCTTCAGTGTTCAGGTTTTCGTAACGGCCTTTTTGATGTTTAAATAACCGCAAATTCCAATCAGGATATTTACCACCGTGACGAATCCATTTCCCTAAGAAAAATACACGGCGATTGATATAATAACCATTACATTCATCCTTTTTAATTAATTCAGCAATTTCTGCCCATGATTCAGGTGTAATGCGTTCATCACAATCAACTATTAATACCCATTCATTGCGAAAAGGCAGGTTTTCTAATGACCAATTTTTCTTTTTTGGCCAACTGCCATTAAATTTAAATTGTACGACTTTAGCACCGTAACTTTCGGCTATTTCGATGCTGCGATCAGTGCTTTGCGAATCAACAACAAAAATTTCATCGGCTACTTGTAAACTCGTAAGACAAGCTGGTAGGTTTGCTTGTTCGTTTTTGGCGGGAATGAGTACGGAAACTGGTATCTTAGATGACATAATAATTGTTATTTTAATTCATTTTTTGTTGTGTTTAGACAGCAGTCCGTGAATGGCAGCATTTAAGTAACCAATCTGACTATAAGCATAGACCAATTTATCAAATCTTTCGGCAGGGTCAGTAATATATTGTAATGATTTATATAAGCCACGCAAACACTTTTCGCTTCCTCGTTGCAGTTGTCCAATCCCAGCTTGACCAGCTAGTTGTTCTCTATAGCATTCACTAATGCCTTGCCACCAACCCCGGTTGAAAAACCAGGAGGGTTTTAGCCGTTCTGGGGCGACATTGTGAGCTACTAAGGCTGCGGGAAGATAAGCGACTTGCCAACCACGCTGGAGGGCAAATTCGGTCATTTGCAGTTCTTCGTTGGATAAGAGGTTTTTGCCGACTCTTCCGAGTTGTGGATCAAAACCTCCTATCTCGTCTAGAAAACTACGACGGATGGAGTAATTTAAGCCTCTAGGGGTGGAACCTGGTTGTTGAATGTGGAGGATGTTGTCTCCTAAGTCGTAAGCTCCTAAGTTAGCAGCTAGTCCGGGAGATAGCCATTTTGGTGGTTGGATGTCTGGAGGCCAAAGTAGAGTAACTTTACCACCGGCGATCGCTAATTTAGAATTATTTTGATATGCTGAGTACAAAACTTGCAACCATTGGGGACTGGCTTCTGCATCATCATCTAAATAGGCGATAATGTCGGCATTGGCAGCTTTAGCCCCTGTGTTACGAGCTACCGATAAGCCAATAGTTGGTTCAAAAATATACTTCAGGTGAGGATGCTGGGATCTTTGTTCTACTACTTCACGGGTGCGATCGCTTGAACCATTATCCACTACCACGATTTCAAAGTTAGCAGTAAATTCCTGCCCTAGCAGACTGTCAATTGCTGCGCCTAAGTAGGTATCTCGATTGTGAGTACAAATGATGGCAGAAATCTGGATATCTGGCATAGTCCTGGTTTGGTACTGAGGAATTTGAGTTTTTAGTTGAAAATACTCAAATCAATTCTACTCTGGCTCTCTGTTTGTTAATATACCCTAAAATTCACCAAGTTTACCAGCCGTATTTATACTGTAAAAAACTTTATGAAAACTTGTTAATTCCTTCATATTTAATTCATCCAATTTTTTGCCAAACTATAATTGTTGAATATGGCTGTGTAAAGCCACAAGTGTTTCCGCTAATTGGCTTAAGCGAGTTTCTAGATGCTGCTTGCGTCCAAACAGTTGACGTAATTTTTGATACCTGGCAATAGCCATACTAACGGTAGGAACCTGATCGACTGGACATTGACGAGACCAAACTTTACCAGACTCATCAATTCCACAAAGGCGGTAGCCAGTACGGGATGATTGATAGGATACCTTCTCTCCAGACTCGCAAATTTCCTGCACATAATCCATCAGCCGTTCAACTTCCGCATGACGCAGGGTTGCGGTTCCCCCTGGTTCTGCTTCTTGGGGATTGGATTCTAACCAGCCATTAATAACTGGACCTTCTAAGTAAATATCCTGAATTTCTTGAAGAATTGTTTGTAATTCTATTTGCCACCCTGCCACCGTCTCTTGAATATCCTGTAGGAGATTCATAGCAAATGCTGGATTTGCACCGTGACGATGGTTACTAAAGCTTGGTGATTTAAATTTGGGTAAGCTGGGTGTTTTTCCTCCAGTTTCTTGGGCGGGAAAAGTCTGTACGGAATTATGTTTGGGAAATAAATGCTGCTGTAATTCGGTTTCGATCTTAGTATTTGTATTTACATCAACTGTACTGATGCCTTCATCGGTGGAAGTTTCTCTACTTTCTCCAGCTTTGTTAGATCCGATACTAATCCTAAAGGAGAATGGGCGTTTTGTCCCATCACCTGTTTCTGGTGGCAACTGAGTTCCGTGTATACCTAAATCATGTAGAGTTGCCTCAATGCGTTTTAAGCCTGGTTTCATAAACAGATCCTGAAGCTTGTTCTGCTGGTATTGTTAACTATTGAGAGTTTGTTAAGAGCGCAAATTTATTGAGAAACTTTTCTTTATTGTATAAGGAATTATAGTAATTGATAAGAATCTTAACTAGAAATCAGGACTGTTTTGAACAGATATATGTCAAGATAATTATGAGTAGAGTTATTTTAGTAACAGGTCCAGCACGCTCAGGGAAAAGTGAATGGGCGGAAAATTTAGCAATTCAGTCCAGAAATCCAGTTATTTATATAGCAACAGCTACAGAAAATCCCGATGATCAAGAGTGGCAACAACGTATTGAAAAACACAAACAACGTCGGCCGCAAGATTGGGTAACTCTTTCTGTACCTGTGGAACTTGCTGCTACTCTCAGTAATGCCAAATCTGATACCTGTATTTTGATTGATTCTTTGGGAACTTGGGTAGCTAATTTTTTGGAAGAGGATGATTTAAACTGGGAAAAAACCTTGGCAGAGTTGTTAGCAGTTATATCTTTAGTTGAGGCTGAGTTGCTGTTTGTTGCCGAAGAAACAGGTTGGGGTGTAGTTCCAGCTTATCCCATAGGTAGGAAGTTTCGCGATCGCTTGGGTGCTTTAGTCCGTCAGTTAGGTGCGATGTGTGAAACGGTTTACTTAGTAACTGGTGGTCATGTTCTCAATCTCAGTGTTATCGGTTTTCCCTTACCACCCACAAAGTCTTAATTCAAAATTAAAGATTCACCAGGTAAAATTTCGGAATTAGCCACTAAAATTAAGATTATGGCAAATAAACAAGACGTAAAAAAATATCTTGCTCACTGGTTTCAGTTAGGGAAGAAAGTTATAGTTGGTCACAGTGATCAAAGCTTCTTACCTAACCCAGTGTTAAAGGGCGATCGCTATAGTCCAGAATTTGAAGAGTCTTGGGAAACAATTCTTTCCTTAGAAACCCGTGATTGTTATTTAGAAGGCACTCAAGAAACTATAGCCCAACTGCTGACACCAACATGGGAAGTGCTTCCTTGTGGACGCTGTGCCATGTTAGTACCCGTTAAAACTATGGGAATGCCATCAATATTGTGTCCTTGTTATTATTTGGACACCTGGCCTAATAATGAATTACCAGCGCCAAGATGTCCAGTGAATAGTCAACAACAATTGATAGGAATTCGCGATGCCTGTAGCGAGCGAAGCGATCGCTTGCTGGAAAATGTATCTTCGTAAATTTAACAACTTGTTAACCACATACAGCAGGAGTCAGGAGTCAGGAGTCAGGAGTCAGGAGTAAAACAGGGGAATGTGTATAGGTTTCAATTTTGATTCTGTACCTCATTGATCTGCAATCTACTATAAGTTGTTAAATCATTCTTTTTAAGAGATTTTTAAAGAGATTTAAATAAAATTGTGGTTTTCCCTATAAATAACCACTTCATTTATATATATAGTTTTGCATTTGAGTCAAATACAGTTAAATACCTCTTTTCAAACCTCTCTCCCACAAGGATAGGGGTTTTGTCTTTTTCAATTCCATCCAGAACCACTATAACAGAGAGTTTTGAATCTGGAATTTTCATCTTTATTATTTTTGCACAATTACTTATAATTAGCGCGTGTATTTTTCGGAAATACGGATTTCTAAATCTGGTAATTAAGTTTGCATAAATTGAGCATGACTTCAAGGGTTACTCCTCGATATTCTATTAACAAGCGAGGAATTGAGCAGCACGCAAAACTAAATCAACTCCAAGCGATAACGAAGATCAAGATCAAGGAGATTTCTATCATGTCTAACTTATTTACCGCAGTATCCGTTGAACAACAAGAAATCGTAGCTGGTGGTATTACATTGGATGAGTTAACTGGAACTGCTTTCTCTGAAGAAATTCTGCTATTTGATACCACTCTTTCCTCTAATCGTAACGGTAGCACAGTAGATCAGTTTGTTTTCGCTTCTGATGTATTTACTGATGCTTTCAAAGATGTTAACATCAACATCTAATTGATTAATTATTAGGCAATTAACTCATATACAAAATTAATTGCCTAAGCTTCTTCCATCACTCTTGGATAAATTGAAGATTTGTCGGCGTTCCAGTCAAGGTAAATTCGATATTTGCTCTGAAAGTGATGGAAGATTGTTAATCTAATCAGTTGTGAAATTAGGATTTTTTTGGTTTTTTGATATATATCTTAATAAGAAAATCAACATAATTAAACTTAAAATTTCAGGATATAGCTCCCCGAATTCTCTAAGAAGTCGGGTATATTGTTGTTGATATTTAAATACTTCTCTCTAATAATTAGCGCGTGTATTTTTCGGAAATAAAGATTTCTAAAGTTGGAAATTAAGTTTGCAGAAATTGAGCATGACTTCAAGGGTTAGTCCTCGATATTCTATTAACAAGCGAGGAGTTGAGCAGCACGCAAGACAAATCAACTCCAAGCAATAACTCAGATCAAGGAGATTTCTATCATGTCTAACTTATTTACCGCAGTATCCGCTGAACAACAAGAAATCGTAGCTGGTGGAAGCATTACATTGGATGAATTGGCTGCAACTATTTTCTCTGAAGAAATACTGCTATTTGATACCACTCTTTCATCTAATGGTAACGGTAGCACAGTAGATCAGTTTGTTTTCGCTTCGGATGTATTTACTGATGCTTTCAAAGATGTTAACCTCAGCATCTAATAACATCTAATTGAGTAATCATTAGGCAATTAAATCATATACAAAATTAATTGCCTAATCTTCTTCCATCACTCTTAGATAAATTCAAAATGTTTCGGCGATACAGTCAACGTAAATTCCATATTTAATTTGAAAGTGATGGAAGATATCTATTTGGCTTTAATCATAAAATAACCAAAAAATAACCATATGTCTGAAGATATCAAAACCCCAAAATCTGAATTATTCTATGATTTGTCTGAACAAGAACAAGAGTCAGTAGTTGGAGGAATTTCCTATTATTCACTTGATATTCAAAAGACAGATATATACTCTTATGCCTTGAATGAAACAAATTTTTCTGATGGTAACAAGAATTTTTCTACCAAACAACAAACTGGATATCTGCTTTCACAAATTACTATTGGATTGAATATATTTGCTCAAGAAAGCTGGCAAAGTTTCAACCAGAGTAGCTTAAGTTTATTAAATACGTTATTTCGGCTTCTACATTTTTAAACTTGACAATCAAAAAGATTACTGAAAACCTAAGATAAGCAAACAGATTGACAACATTTTTGGTTGATAGTTGTTAATCTGTAAACTAATTAATCTATGAAACTCCAATTTGTTAAACAGCACAGTGCAGAAGACTGTGGTGCAGCTTGTTTAGCTGCGATCGCTAAATATTACGGTCATACATTTACCCTCACCCGCATTCGTGAAGCCGTCGGAACTGGACAAACTGGAACTACATTATTAGGCTTAAGAAGAGGTGCAGAAAGCCTTGGTTTTAAAGCTAACCCAGTCAAAACATCACCAGAAGTTCTTGACAGAATGAACGAAGCACCCTTACCAGCAATTATTCACTGGAAAGGAAATCATTGGGTTGTTTTATACGGTAAAAAAGGCAAAAATTATCTGATTGCAGATCCCGCAGTCGGGGTGCGATATCTTTCTAAAAAAGACTTAATTGATGGTTGGAAAGATTGGTTAATTCTCTTACTAGAACCAGACCCCATCCGCTTTTTTGAACAAGAAAGTGATAAAACTGGAGGTTTTTGGCGTTTCTTTAGACGAGTTTGGATTTATCGCGCTATTTTAGTCCAAGCTTTACCTCTCAATTTAGTCTTGGGTTTACTATCTTTAGCTTCTCCTTTTTTACTGCAAATTCTCACCGACGATGTGCTAGTTAGAGGTGACACCAAATTACTCACTACTGTAGCTATTTCTGTAGTAGTAATGAATTTTGTTTCTAATAGCCTTTCATTTGTTCAATCTAACTTAATTGCTCATTTTGCTCAACGCCTACAATTAGGGTTAGTTTTAGATTTTGGTCGGCAAATTCTCCGCTTACCTTTAAGTTATTACGAAGCTCGACGTAGTGGTGAAATCGTTAGCCGCTTGCAAGATATTCAGCAAATTAATCAATTAGTTACCAAATTAGTCGTTAGTCTACCCAGCCGATTTTTTATAGCCTTAATTTCTCTGGGTTTCATGCTTTTTTATAGTTGGAAGCTGACCACAGTAGCTTTAATCATTTCTGCGGTAATGACCTTATCTACTATTGTCTTTCAGCCGACTTTACAACGAAAAACTCGTGAGCTTTTAGTACAAGATGCAGAAAATCAAGGTGTTTTAGTTGAAACATTTAAAGGTGCATTAACCCTCAAAACAACTACAGCAGCACCACAGTTTTGGGATGAATTAGAAAGCCGTTTTGGTCGTCTGGCTAATCTCACATATCGAACCATGCAAATTGGCATTATTAATAATACCTTTTCTGGTTTTGTTTCTGGTATTGGTGGAGTTATTTTACTGTGGTTTGGTGGCTATTTAGTGATTGAACCGACTGAAAATCTCAGCATCGGAAAGTTACTTGCATTTAACTCAATGAACGGTAACTTCTTGGGTTTAATTGGTACTATCATCAGCTTTGTGGAAGAATTTACGCGTGCGAAAACTTCTGTACAACGTCTGACAGAAGTTATTGATGCTACTCCAGAAAATGAAGGAGATGGTAAAAAGCCTTTTGCTAAAATTCCCGAAAATGCTGACATTTGTTGTACAAACATTAACTTTCATTATGCAGGTAGAATTGACCTTTTAGAAGATTTTTCTTTAACAATTCCCGGTGGTCAAGTTGTGGCTTTAATTGGTAAATCTGGATGTGGTAAAAGTAGCCTTGCTAAATTAATAGCTGGATTATATACTCTCCAATCTGGAAATATCCGCATTGGACTTTATAACCTCACAGACCTTTCTCTAGAAAGTCTACGTCAACAGGTAGTTCTTGTTCCTCAAGACGCTCATTTTTGGAGTCGTTCTATTGTTGAAAATTTCCGTTTAGGAGCGCCCTACGTCACATTTGAGCAAATTGTCAGAGCTTGTCAAATTTCTGGTGCTGATGAATTTATCAGTAAACTTCCAGAAAAATATCAAACTATTTTAGGTGAATTTGGGGCTAATATTTCTGGTGGTCAACGTCAAAGATTAGCTATAGCTAGAGCTATTATTACAGAGCCACCAATTTTGATTTTGGATGAATCTACAGGGGGACTTGATCCTGTAAGTGAAGCGGAAGTTTTGGATCAATTATTTCAACATCGTCAGGGTAAAACAACAATTTTAATTACTCATCGTCCCAAGGTAATTAATCGTGCTGATTGGATTGTTTTGCTAGATCAGGGAAGGTTAAAAATACAAGGTTCTTTAGAAGATTTAAAAACTAAACCTGGGGAACATTTAGATTTTTTAATTCCCTAATTCCCTAATTAATTATTGAGAATTATCAGGTAATTATGCTCTACACTCATAATCAAAAAATTATCTCTTCAGTGGAAAATGATGAGTTTCTACCTCCTATTAGTCGTTGGACTTCTTTAGCGGGAATATTTCTTATCGGTACTGTTGCTACTGGTATTACCCTCTCTTCATGGGTTAAATATAATGTCACCGTCAAAGCTGATGCTATTGTTCGTCCTACAGGAGAAATTCGTGTGGTACAACCGGAAATGGAAGGAACTATTAAAAGTATTTTGGTGCAAGAAAATCAGGTTGTGAAAATGGGTGATGTAATTGCCCATCTGGATAATAATCAATTGCTGATCCAAAAAAGCCAAGTGCAAGGTAATATCCAACAAGGTAACTTACAAATAATTCAAATTGATGCCCAAATCCGTATTTTAGCTAATCAAATTTTTGCTGAAAAACAAGTTATAGAAAACGCTGTTGCTTCGGCAAAAGCTGATTTGTTACGCAACCAACGGGAATATCAAGAACGGCAAATTAATACCCAAAATGAATTCCTGACAACTGAAGCAGGTTTGCAAAAAGCTAAGACGGATTTACAAAAAGCTCAAGCTGATTTAGAATTTGCCAAAATGGATCGCGATCGCTATGAACAATTATCAGAAATTGGTGCAATTGGTAGACGAGAATTTGAGCAGAAACAATTGGTTGTCCAGCAGACAGAATTAACACTACAAGCACAACAAAAATCTTTTGAAATAGCAAAAATTCAAGTAAAATCAGCTAAAGCTGCGGTGAACCCAACTACAGCAATGGTGATGATAGCACAAGAAAGAATTGCCCAAGAAACTGCTAAAGGTAAAGCTAATATTGCTAGTCTCAATAAAGAAAGACAAGCATTAATGGAGCGTCGAGTGCAATTACAAAACCAGATTCAGCAATCTCAAAAAGAACTAAAAAAAATAGAAAATCAACTCAAAAAGAGCATCATTCTTGCTAGTAGTAACGGTATTATCCAGAAGCTTAATTTACGCAACCCTGGTCAAGTAGTACGTGCTAGTGAATCTATTGCTGAGATTGTTCCTAATAATGCTCCTCTAGTCATTAAAGCGATGATTCCTACGGCGGAAATTACAAAAATTGCTGTTGATCAAAAAGTTGATTTGCGGGTTGATTCTTGTCCTTATCCTGATTATGGCACACTTAAAGGAGTTGTTAAAAGTATTTCTCCTGATGTCATTACTAACCAAAGTAATACTACAGCTATAGCAACATCTAATAGTTATTTTGAAGCAACTATTCAACCGGAAACTATTCAATTTGGTAATAGTAATCACCAATGTTTTATTCAATCAGGAATGCAAGCAAAAGCTGACATTATTTCCAGAGAAGAGACAGCACTAAGATTTATGCTGAGGAAAGCAAGATTAATTACTGACTTATAAGTGGGTACAGTTAAGCTGAAAATGCAAATTTTTTGATGTTGGGTTGCACTTCATTTAACCCAACTTTCTAAGTTGTATCATATATTGTATCACCAGCATATTCTCGCATATTTATATAAAAATATAAATACCCCCATAGAAATTCAAGTCATAAAAATTGTCAAGTTTATGACCTATCATCAAAAAATTCAACAAGCATTACAGTGGTGGTCTTATAGACAATCAATAAAACTTTTCTGGGAAGCCGAAAAAATCCGGGATGGATTATTACAAGAATCTTTCATCATCCGTCGCAGCTTAGATGTATTAAAAATAGATCATCTGAATTTATCAATTTATCCAATTTCCGAGTACATCAAAAAATTTGATAATTTTCATCACTCTTTAGTTCAATTGAGCGATCGCTTATGTCCAGTGTATATTCAAGATAGTTTGCCCTTATCTATTCAGTGCTTACTAGCTCCTTGGTTAGCATCTCATCCCCATCTCACAATTCATTTTGATCTACCAGTCTCCTGGAGACACGAACCAGTAGAATGTAGCCTCATAATTTTAAGAGCTTTAGAGGAATTACTGACCATAACTTTGCCACAATTTTCTACACCTACTTCCATTTCTATCAAATTAACCCGCAAAGAAAATACAAAACAATTAATTGTAAAAATTACTTATCCTGATATATCTACCCTGCTCTTTTACTCCAATTTACCAGAATTAAAATATCTCAGTCATAGCTTTGAATATTTATTGTCTGGTCAATGCTTTTACAACAGTAGTAATCACAGGATAGCTTGTTATTTTTGTTGGTAATTGTTATTATATGACCAATATTTTCACCACAACTCAGTATAAATATATGGGGTAAGGGTGGCATACCTCATAGCAAACCAACCAACATAAATACAATTTAGAAAAAGCTAACTATGATTCATTATTAAATATGGAACAAATTTTATCAGCGAATAAATTCCTGAAAGTTTTGGTAATTGATGATCACGAATCAGTATTAAGCGGAACCGTTGATATCCTCAGAAAAAACTATCCTAATGCTGAATTTATGACAGCTATTAATGTCAATAATACTCTGGAAATAGTTACTAGCATTCAGCCTGATTTGATCGTCATGGATCTTTCAATTCCTGAAACAGTAGGCATGACTGCCCGACCTGATAACGGTATTCAGCTGCTCAAAATTTTGATGAAAAAATATCCCAATTTGAATATAGTAGTTCAAAGCGCCCATGCCAGGACATTGGTACGTATTCGATTGGATATTGATAGTCATAAAGGAGGCTTTACCATTGCTGATAAAAGTCTTTCTACCCAGGAAATGTTAACAAGAGTTGATTGGGCTTTACAGGGATTAACTCATATAAAAGATATCAAAGGAATTCACTCAGGATTAGAGGTAAAATCAGAATGGTTAAAGGTATTGTATCTAGCATTTGAAAAAGGATTACAAGATAAAGCAATTGCTGAAGAAATGTGTGTATCTGAACGCATGGTACGTCATTATTGGAGTAAATTACAAGATGCCTTAAATGTTTATCCAGAAGAAGGTAAAAATATCCGCATTCAAACACAAATGCAAGCTAGAGCAGAAGGCTTGATTGATTAATAAATTCAATTAATTACCAATTTTAAATAAATCATTATCCAGACTGGAGCCAAAGCTTATGCAGTCTAAAATTAGGATGAAAATTAAATCAGCATGGCAAGATATCTGGATGTTAAATACATATCCAGTCACAAATATTGTAGTTATTGGTATTGCGTTCTCTAACCTAGTGAGTGCTAGTTATGTCCTATTAACCTGGGGTTGCGTAACTCCAAAATTTTCAGCAATTTTAGTTTTGGCTGTAAATGCTATAGCCATTACCGCATTATTTCACTATAGACAAACAGTGAAGTCAGGAATTAAAGCTAGAAAAGCGATCATTGAAATTGCATTTGAGACAATTCATAATGGTCCACTACAAAGCCTCGATAGAGTTTTGAGACTGGTGAGAGGACAAGACATATCAATTAAGAAATTAATCCCAGAATTAGAACCAGAACTTGAACAATTAAACCAAGAATTACGGGGAATTTATGAATTTTGGCAACAAGAAAACCTAATGCAAGAAGTAAACCTTTACTTAGGAAACAATATAATTATCAATTTACAATATCCCCTCCATGAAATTCTCTATCAAGTTTATAGTCACACCTTAGAACGAGAGTTTCCCTGCTTTAAAACTATCAAGTTGAAGATTCGTAGTTTTGAAATTGTAGATGAAAGCAATTTAACTCTTGAAGCAAAACGCGGAATATGCAGATTTTTGGAAGAAGCATTGTGTAATGTGGGTAAATATGCTACAGGAGTAACCTGCCTCAAAGTTACCTGTTCTTTATCTATGGGTTGGTACACACTGAGTATAGTAGATGATGGCTTAGGCGTTAACTCCGCCAAGGAAGGCCGGGGAACAAAACAGTTTAAAAATTTAGCACGACAAATTCAAGGTAAATTTCAACGAATTCCTATTTATCCTCAAGGAACTATTTGTGAATTATCTTGGCCTGGATGACTTGTAAGCTATCATAGATAAATCATTAAAAGAATGAAGAATTTAGAATTTAGAATGTAGAATAGGCTAAAAAACGCTGTGCAGATAACATTTTTAGGAACAAGTTCTGGTGTACCTACAAGATCACGTAATGTTTCCAGTGTGGCACTGAGATTACCACAACGGGCAGAACTGTGGCTGTTTGACTGTGGTGAAGGTACACAGCATCAAATCTTGCGGAGTGACCTAAAAATTAGCCAACTCTCCCGAATTTTTATCACCCATCTCCACGGGGATCATATCTTTGGCTTGATGGGACTTTTGGCCAGTTGTGGTTTAGCTGGTAATGTACAACGAGTTGATATTTATGGTCCTTCTGGGTTAAATGAATACCTGCAAGCCGCTTCACGTTACTCTCACACCCACTTTTCCTACCCCATAAAAGTACATACGGTCCATCCAGGGGTAATTTACGAAGATGATGAATTTATTGTTAGTTGTGGTTTGCTGCATCACCGCATTACAGCTTTCGGTTATCGTGTAGAGGAAAAAGACCGCACTGGACGCTTTGATGTGGAACAAGCCAAAGCTTTACAAATTCCCTCCGGTCCTATTTATGGTCAACTCAAACGCGGTGAAACCGTTACCCTGGCAGATGGACGGGTGATTGATGGTTCTCAGTTGTGCGGTCCGACAGAAATTGGCCGCAAGTTTGCCTATTGTACAGATACAGTTTATTGTGACGGTGCTGTACAACTAGCGCAGGATGCAGATGTCTTAATTCATGAAGCTACATTTGCCCATCAAGATGCGGATATGGCTTTTCAAAGATTGCATTCTACCAGCACAATGGCGGCACAAACAGCTTATGCAGCTGGAGTAAATCAATTAATTATGACTCATTTTAGCCCCCGCTACACCCCAGGTAATGCAATTGAGTTAAAAGATTTACTTCGAGAAGCCCGTGCTATTTTTCCTAAAACTATTATGGCTCAGGATTTTATGGTTTACGATGTACCTAGACGACGGGAAGTTAAGTCATAATTCATAATGTTTTATCTTGTTCCTAGTCTCCCACAGAGGTGTCATTTTCAATTTTCATAAGCATAAGTAAAATTCATATTTATTGGTTAAGTATTTTAATATTTATAATTTATCGACATTTAAAATTAAATTTTATTAAAAATTAATTGAGAATTATTTTTATTAATTAACGAGCTTGCAATACTTTCAGCGATTTGCTATAATTTATTAAATTTTCATAATTGGGTTTTTATTTTCAAATTTGCATATGTTGAAAATGATGATTCTCAAACCCTTTATTTATGGTCGTTTCAGAAATCAATACCCAAAAATAATATAAAACTTTACAAATTTCCAGCGATTTGAGAGAGCAATTTTAAAAAAAATTAATTGGCAGAAAAAATCAACTATTGACACATAAGCTGATTTATGGTATGAGAGCAGGTTTTTTCTAGTAGCTAGGGTAGGGGTTTAGCATTGCTAAACCCTTACATACTTATATTTCTTCTCTTCTTTCTTCTCTTCTTTCTTCTCTTCTTCCTTCGTGTTCTATCCCTAACGGGACGCTACGCGAACGCGTCTTCGTGGTTTATTCAATCGGTATTCTTTGGGTGGGAAAGGAGTAATGCTGATGTAGAGACATTTCATACAACATCTCTACAATCTGCTTTACCTAAACGATACCAGAATCTAGACTAAGGTAGTAGTAAAGTTACCAAGTCCCAGAGTGCCGGTTAAACCTGTCACCTCAATAATGGCATCAGCAGTGGCACTAAACCCAGCTGTAGCATTATTAATAGCCACAAAGGTACGGCTACCAAAGGTGAATTGAGCAGCAGAATTAGCTGCAAAATTAGCGGTGGTTAATTTGGCCGCAATGCCAGATGTATTAAGAGTTGCCACGGTTCCCACATTATTGAATCCGGATCTTGCAGTAGCAACAAGGAATAAATCATTACCAGCAGTAGCATTGAAATCAGTAATAATATCAAAGTTATTGAAGACAGAATCAGCTAATTTGCGGTAGTCAAAACGATCAACTCCCAAGCCTCCGGTGAGAGTATCTTTTCCAGTTCCCCCTGTTAATCTGTCATTACCAGCACCACCCGCGAGGGCATTGTTGCCATTGTTACCTATAATGACGTTATTGCCTGCGTTACCTGTAGCGTTAATTGCGGCTGTTCCTGTCAGAGTCAGGTTTTCAATGTTGGTTAGGGCAGCAATACTAAAGGTGACACTAGATTGAATTGTATCTGTCCCTTGTCCAGAAAGTTCGGTAATGGTGTCAGTGGTGCTATTGACGATGTAAGTATCATTACCTAAACCACCAATCAATGTATCAACACCCGCACCACCATTGAGGGTATCATTACCATTATTATCAGTAAGAATGTTATTACCACTGTTACCTGTAATGACGTTATTGCCTGTGTTACCTGTACCGTTAATTGCGGTTGATCCGGTCAGAGTCAGGTTTTCGATGTTGGTTAGGGTGGCAATACTAAAGGTGACACTAGATTGAATTGTATCTGTGCCTTGCCCGGAAAGTTCAATAATTGTGTCGTTGGTGCTATCAACAACATAGATATCATTGCCTAAACCACCAATTAATGTATCAACACCAGCACCACCAATTAATGTATCAACACCAGCACCACCATTCAGGGTGTCATTACCAGCACCACCATTCAGGGTGTTATTATTGAGAGTGCCATACAGAACATAATTTGTCTCATTACCATAGCTGGAAAGAGTAAAATCACCAGTGGTAACTGTATAATCGCCCAAATCATTGATATACGTAAAAATTGGCGTATTTATTTCATCTAAAAGATAGGTTCTGTAGTATTCCAGGTTGAATTGAGCATCAGTAAAATCTATGGAACTCTTGTTATTCAACTGTACTAGAACTTCTGCGACACCAAAACCCCCCCTTAAATTTGCCCCTGCTAAGATGCCAGACAAGGAGATGGTGATTTCCTGTGTATATATTATTTTGTCTCCATTAGCATCTTTCTGGAAGTCAGTACGGGCATCATTTAATTTAAAATATTTTACTGTTTTTGATCCTTGGTTAGCAGAATTAGAGAGATAGGTATCAATAGAGGTTATGCCATTTTCACTCAGACTAAAATTGATATAGCCATAATTCGTGTAAAAAGCTTCTCGAATTGCTGTTTCCTGAGCAGCAGGGTTTGTAGTCCAAGAATTGAGGCTAGTTACTCCATTTTTGCCTGTCCAAGTGCCATTAAAAACTCCGTCAAACAGGCTACCATCGCTATTGTAATAATCCAGGTCTACAAATAGTATTTCTGTGAACTGGTATTTCCCTGTAGCATTAGTGTATGGGTTCTGGGTACTGTACTGTAGTGGATCTCCTGATGGTTTTCCTGATTCCCTTGTACCCAATGCTTCTAGGAATTGCTCGAAATTTCCCTTTGTCATGATGATGCTCCTTGAATGTGGTAAACAAAATTATCTGATTGCTGTTTCTACGCACTGCTAGTCACGTTACTTACCATTTACCCACCTTACCAAACTGCTAACCGAGTTCCGCTTAATATCCCCAAAAATACCCCCTTTTTAAGGGTACTAGTACACTGCGGTGTAAGTGAATGAACCATTTTCAATCTCCGAAAAGTCTATTCTGTCTTAATTTTGACTTTTGAATTTTGAATTTTGAATTTTGATTTTTGACTTTCGCAAAGCGGTACTAGGGGGGGTATAAAGATTTTTGATACATCACTAGCAACTTTTCAAACTTCCTCTTAATATATTTCATATTTATCCTTCATTAAATATTTAAAATTCTGATCAAGAGATTTAGTATCATAGTGCTGATTGGACATATATCTGAATGAATTGATTATCTAAGAGCTATATCAGGATATGTTCTGTTAAGTAGTTCTATCAACCTGGAAAAAATAACTCTTATTGATTTAAGAGACAAATTTGAGTATAAATTATCTCCAAAATTTTATCTCAAAATTTTTGCTCATCATTATCTTCCAGATATATTATTTTGATAGTAGAGGGCTTTTATAGTGGCTACAACTGGTCTCAATCGCAAACAACTGGTTACTACCTCTAAACAAAGCGTGTTTGATCTTAGACAAATAGCTACAATTCTGTTTTATCGTCGCTTTTTCATCTTGGGGGTTTCCTGTGCAGTGATGTCAGTTACAAGCCTTCTAGCTGTAATCACGAAACCCATGTACCAGAGTTCTATGCAAATCATGGTAAGCAATGATTTGGACGAAGAATTACGCTCGCAACAATTCCAAAGTGATGTAAAAAGTGAGTTAAATAACCCTAATATTTCATCTTTAGAAAATACCAGTCAGATTCAATTAATGCTGAGTTCTAAACTGGTACAAAAAGCTGTTGACTTACTAAGTTCTGATTATCCCAATATAACCATAGAAGAGATCAAAGGTAAAAGTGATACTGGTAACCCAGGATATTTGCAAGTCAGACCAGCCTCAGCAATTTCTGAATTTAATCAGGTTGCAAATCAAGTATTTGTTGTCTCTTTTAAAGATCCGAACCCAGTCAAAACTAAAAGAGTATTGCAAGCTCTACAGAAGGTTTATCAAGACTACAATATTGAGCAGAAAAACCTGCGTATCAATCAAGGTTTAGCTTTTGTTAATCAGCGATTACCTACATTGCAAAATGACACCCTAGCGGCTGAACAAAGATTAGCTATATTTCGCAAGAAACATAATTTGATCGATCCGCAATTACAAAGTAAAATCTTACTAGAATCTGTGGCTGATCTTCAGAAACAACGCCAAAAAACTCGCTCCCAAATTGAAGATATCCAAAGTCGCTACAATAGTCTAGAACAAAAATTAGCATCTTCCCAGCAAAATGCACAATTGGCGGATAGTGTAAGTAGTTCCGGTAGTTATGAAGCTTTATTGAATGAAGTTAGAAACACAGAAATGAGTTTAAATCAGGAGCTTTCCCGCTACACTGATAATTCTCCAGTCGTAATTAGACTCAAGGAAAAACGCCAAATTCAAATGGCACTCTTACAACAAAAATTGCCACCTGTAGCTATTAATGATCACAACAAAACAGAAAATTCATTTGAGGCTGATAACAAGTTAAAAACCGATTTAACAGAATTAAAAAATCAACAAATTTCCCTGATTCAAAAAGAAAACCAATTAGCTAAATCTGAACAGAAAATTCGCTCAGAGCTAAATACATACCCTGGAATAATAGCAGAGTATAATCGCTTGTTATCAGATGTCACAGTCCAACGGAGAACCCTTGAACAATTGGTGCAATTACAGCAGTCCTTGGGAATGAAAATTGCTCAAAGAGGATTTGAATTGCAAGTTTTGGAAGAACCAGATTTGGGAATTTATATTGGCACAAAAAAATGGTTATTGATTATTAGTGGAGTGGTCATTGGTCCGATTTTAGGTGTGATTTTAGCCTTGATCTGGGAAATGTTTAATCAGGCTATTTTTTCCCCTTTAGATTTACAGAAGCTGACGAATATCCGGTTACTTGGTTCAGTGCCAAAATTGGGTAAACCTAGTTTAAAAACCAGGCTAAAAGACATATTTAGACATAAACGAAAAAAAGCACCATCTGTAATATCCGCAAGCGAAACTAAATTATCCAGCCATGAAACCCTGGATATGATTTATCAAAATCTGCAAATCTTCAAGAATTCCTTACCTTTTAAATCCTTGATGTTGACTTCTGCACTACCAGGAGAAGGAAAAACAACATTAGCTTTAGGGTTGGGAGCTAGTGCAGCAAATATGCACCAACGGGTATTAGTCATTGATGCTAATTTGCGATCGCCCCAATTACACAAAATTCTGGAAATATCCAATGATTGGGGTTTATCTCTATTATTACTGGATGACATCAAAACTCAATTTCATAATTATATTCAACCTATTCACCCATCAATTGATGTTTTGACCGCAGGACCCAAACCAGATAATGCAGCTAATCTACTGAGTTCAGGAAGACTAAAAGAATTAATTGAAACCTTTGAAAAAATCTATGACCTAGTTTTAATAGACGCTTCTTCTGTCTTAGATAGCGTTGATGCCAGAATGATCGCCTCTGTTTCTAATGGTATTGTCATCGTCGGACGCATCGGCAAATTAACCCCACAGGAACTAACACAAACAACAGAAATCTTGAGTCAGTTGAATTTAATTGGTATTGTTGCCAATGACGTAAAGAATTTAGGGAACAGGGAACAGGTGACAGGTGACAGGTGACAGGTGACAGGTGACAGTGAAAAAACTGATAACTGATAGCTGCATAATAAGTAGAAGTGGCAACTTCCTCACAAGGAAAAATATCTTTTAAACTTGTAGAGGCTTGTGATTAGACAATCAGCATGAAAATCCAACTTTATTTAGGCGCTTTATTTTCCCGAATTCAAGGAAAACATTGGTGGATAGGTATCCTCTTATGGTTTGTTTTAGTTGCTCCTGCTCAAGCATCTGTCATCCTGCGCGTAGCAATTGAAAGGGGAGTAAATCAAGTTAAAGTTGGTGCTTCCACGACAGCAATAGTTAAAGATAGTGCTGGCCGTACCCTGGGACAACTACCAGGAATGAGTGCTTATGCTGCTCAAGCAGTTCCAGGAGGAGTAGCTTTAGATAAATGGCAATCTGGTTTATTTTGGATTGAACCAACAGGTAAGGGATTTGTTTATATAGGCGATCGCTGGTTTCGCGGTAGAACTCTAGTTATCCCCACCGAAAAAGGCTTAACCGCAGTTAACTGGGTAGATTTAGAAGAATATCTTTACAGCGTCCTGGGAGGGGAAATGAACTCTAGCTGGCCGCAAGAAGCCTTAAAAGCTCAAGCGATCGCAGCTCGTACCTATGCCCTCTATGAGCGCGAAAAACAGCGCAACAACCCCGTTTATGACTTAGGAGATAGTCCCGACCGTTGGCAAATTTACAAAGGTGTTAGCAGCGAATCTCGCAACACCTACGCCGCAGTAGACAGCACCGCCGGTCAAGTCCTCACCTACGACAACCGCATTATTCTCTCCGTATTCCATGCCTGTTCTGGTGGACACACCGAAAACGTAGAAGACGTTTGGGGAAATGCCCTCCCTTATTTACGTGCAGTCCAAGACTTTGATCAAAACGTCAAAGAATGCAACTGGGTAAGAACTTTCTCCCCAGGGGAAATTAACGCCAGAATTGACGGTATAGGCAACGTCAAAGATATGATGATCGAATCTCTCTCCCCTTTCCGCAGCGTTAAAACCTTGAGAATTGTTGGTGATCAAGGTACTAAACTCCTCAAAGGTGAAGCAGTCCGTACCGCACTTAAACTAAGAAGTACCCGTTTTACCCTCAGCAAAGACGCAAATGGTAACTTTGTCCTCCAAGGATTAGGCTTTGGACACGGTTTAGGTATGAGCCAATGGGGAGCCTACAATTTAGCTCAACGCGGTGCAAACCACCTACAAATTTTAGGACATTATTACAAAGGTGTAGCTTTAACTCCTATTCAAGCTAAGTAGTCAGGAGGCAGGAGGCAGAAGGCAGGAGGCAGGAGGCAGGAGGCAGGAGAAATGAAATTTGTAACTTTTGCCTTTTCCTGTTCCCTGTTCCCTGTTCCCTATTCCCTGTCACTTTTTTCCCAATCACCTATTCCCTATCATCTAACAAATTTTGCCTTTTCACCTGCTCAAATTCTTGTTCTAGTAAATCACTGTCACTGGAATAAATTAAATCTTCTTTACCAATTACTTTTTCGGTTGCAAACTGATTTGCAAAAGCCATCTTCTGTTGTAAAGAATCATCTGCATTAGCTAAAATTCTAGCTCTTTCTAAACGCTCACGGTTACGGACTGCAATTTTACCATTACGCCATTGAATCCAAAAATAACGCGCTAACGGTATTCCTAAAAAACCAATTCCATAGACTAACAATAACCAATAAATTCCTTGTACAAAACCAACCAATCCCCCTATTTCGGCTGCAACTGTTCCACCTTTCAATAAACTGCCTAATATTAAAGCCCCCACCAAATTGACTGCACCCAAACCCGCACTGAGCATAATTTGTCCTGAACTAGCAGCACTAAACCGCCAAGGAATTTCATCTAAATATGGCGCTATAGACTGACGTTGCTTTTTACTAGCTTTTACCTGCAACTCTGGGAAATAATAAACAATTTGACCATCAGGACTTACCTGGGGTTTGCCATTAAATCGCACCAACACAGGTAACATATAATCTTCATATTCTTGTTGATATTTCTCACCCAAATTATCCAAATACGGCGCAATTTGTTCCGCTACCACTGCCCCTTTATTATTCCTAATCACAGTACCAATATCTTGCCAGCGTCTTTCTTCTAATTTGGCGTTAGGATTTCCATCACCAAACAAAAACGAAAATACAGCTTCCAAAAAATTGAACTCACTATTTTCTCTTCTTTCTTTTCGTCGTTCTTGATTACCATAATCTGGGCTAAAATACCAGAATAAATCAGGGAAAAAGAAGAAATTGAAACCACTAGAATTGCTGCTTCTATTATCTCCATCTCGGTCTGAATTAGCAGCAGTAATAATGATAATGATGGTGACAGTAATCAGCGCAATAGAAGCAATTAACAAAACACCAAAGGAAATACGAATTAGGTAAATTAGCATTCCCAAAATCTTTTTCCACCATTCTTGCAACCGCAACTGCAAGTATTTGTTACGTAAGATAGTTCTAAAATTTTGCGGAAATTGATAAACAATATCACCTGTTTCTGCTACCTGTAAATGTCCACCAGCATCAGACGCTAAAGCTAATAAACCTTGACTCGCTTCACCTACATTCAAGCCAGCTTGACTAGCTACATCACCCACAGTAACACGGTAGCCCAATTGTTCCACAGATCGCATAATAGCGGGATTGGGAGTCATCGCCTCTCCTCTCCTGTTGTATTTTACAGTTCTTTTATTTAGTATAAATAATTATTTAAAATCCTCGACTTCTGAGAAAAGTTGGGAACTAATGACACTTAAATGTTAAAATTAATTACCTGCTTGGTAAACCAGCAAATTTTCTGCCTACTATGGTTCAATATACTCTCGCTCAAAGTCCAGAAATTATTCTGACTGTTCCTGGTAGAGATTCGGCTAAAGCCCGTGATAAAGCTATGGATCAGTTGATGGAATTGATGGAAGCTGATAAACTACCTACAGAATTGGAAGAAGGATTTGGTCCTCAACAGTTAATTGAAGTCAAAGAACCAATTACTGATAATACTAGCGGTGAGGATGCCATTACTCAAGCTGTCCAAATTCTCAGCAATTTAGCTACATTAAAGTTAAAAGTCCAAGAAACCCGCACTGAAGCTTTAGAAATTCGCAAAGCTGTTGATGTTCTATTTTCTGATAATACTGTGACTGAGGAAGAAATTACCCGTCTCAAGGAAGGTTTTAAGGTTCTGAAAAATTTCGCTCAAGCCAATATCCGTTATCAAGAAGCAAAAACCAAAGCTGAACCAGCTAGAGAAGTTTTAGATCAAGCTCTCAAATCACCGGAAAAATAACAATCTATCCAAAATCCAAAATCTAAAATCCAAAAAAGGGTAGACTTTTTAATCTACCCTTAATAATGCTGGGGCGCTAGGATTCGAACCTAGGGATGGCGGGACCAAAACCCGCTGCCTTACCACTTGGCTACGCCCCAATGACTCAGCTTTAAATAATATAGCAGTAACCATATAGGTTCTGTCAAGTATTTTTTCAAGAAAAATTTAGAAGTCAGGAGTCAGGAATCAGGAATCAGGAGTAAAACCCTGTTGTAGTGGGAGTTTCATCAATTGATGTCCTAACCACCCTATCACCTGCTATAAATCCACGAATCTTTGAGAAGTCGGAAATTTGGCGCAAAAAAAAGGGAAGGTTTCTATCCCTTCCCTTGGTTTGTTGTTTTGGTTGTTTTCTGGCTTTTGCTGTTCCTTTTGCTGTTCTTTGAGCTTGTTTCTCAGCATCTGCCTTTGTTTCTTCAGTTGTCTTTGTCTGGCTGAACCGCCTCGGCCTTTGTCGTTTCTCCCTTCTTTGCGGGGTGATTCCCATCTTTTTAAGCGCATAGTGTTTTTTGGGTGAATAATTGACTATGAAATGCTATAGACAGCACTTGTCTTATTATACTACAAAATTTTCAATTTTTCCAGAAACTTAGAAGATTGAGAACGAACCACTCCAGACGCAGAGGACACAGAGAGAACTATCTGTTATTTTTGATTAGGTTAACGGTAACATCCTGTACATCCTTTAATCCTGGTTATCCTGATTCAGACTTTTTCGGTTTTGTGTATAAGTTTTTTAAAGAAACGAACCGCAGAGGCGCAGAGGACGCAGAGAGCAATTTCTGTTATTTTTTAGTAGGTTAACGGTAACATCCTGTACATCTTTTAATCTTGGTTATCCTGATTCAGACTTAATATTTTTCTGTAATCTTTGAATTTTACAGTCCACAAGTCTCAACGCGAGAGAAGATAACTCCTCTCCCTAAACCTCCCACATTCCATTTTAACCGTGCTGGTAAGTGGCCTTCTGGTGCTTTTATATCAAAAGTAATATCTTTGTAGGATAACCATTTTCCTTCTTTTTTCCATCCTACTCTATCCCCAAAGCCTTCCCAGATTTCAGAATTATACTGTCTCGTTCCCCCTAAATTTTGATATATCCGTTGCTGTACAGAAAATCCAAATTTACCATTACTATATTTAAGCCATAGTCTATCAATATTGTACAGGTCATCACAGGGAAAATTATCAATATTTGGAGCATCTAAAAAACCTTCTTTTTGCCGATTTGCTACTGCTAACATTACCCGCGCTGTTTCCTCATCAGCTTCTTTCCATTTACCTGCTGCTAATAATTTTTCTAGTTTTTGATACTGACTGGTTACAGTAACAGATGGTTGAGGAATTGTTACAAGTTGTAGATATGGTGAAGGTGGTACAGGTAAAAATTTAGATGGCGATCGCTTCACATTTTGATCTACAAAATTTAACTCCTGAATCACTTCCTTAACAGATTGATAACGATGCTTAGGAATAGGACTTGCTAATTTTTCCAGAATTTTACCTAATTCATCACTTACCACATTCCCATTTAAAAAATCTCTCCATACCCATTCCCCTTCTATTGGACTATATAAATCAAAGGGACTAACTCCCGTTAATAAATGCAAACAAGTTACCCCTAAACTATATAAATCACTAATAAATAATGGTTTACCCATTGACTGTTCAGGAGCGCAATATTCAGCAGATCCAATAATTGTTCCTGTAGCTGTGCGTTGCTGGGGTTTAACTATTTTCGCTGCCCCAAAATCTACTAAAAATAACTTTTTATCACTGCTAAGAATAATATTTTCTGGTTTAATATCTCGGTGAATTACTTGTTGACTATGAACAAATTCCAATATTTGCAAAACTTCTATTAATAACTTTCTAATTTGCTGCTCAGAAAAAACACCATTATTATCTAACTCAGTTTGTAAAGTTTCACCTTTAACAAATTCCTGTACTAAATATTGACGATTATCATAAGTAAAATAAGCCATTAACTCAGGTATTTGAGGATGTTTACCCAACTCCTCTAAACGTTGTGCTTCCTGTGCAAATAACTGAGATGCTTTTTCAATACTATCCGTTCCCTGTGCTTGGGGTAAAAATTGTTTAATTACACAAAAAGGTTTTGATGGTTTATCCTCATCAATAGCTAAAAAAGTCCTACCAAAACCACCCTGACCTAAAATTGATAGAGGTGCATATCTTTCACGTAAAAGTAACTTATTACCGCACTTCTGACAATATTGAAAATTATCAGGATTAGAAAAAAGACAGTCAGGATTAAGACATTGACGCATAGACTCAAAACCAAGGCTTTGTTCTTATCTTAACCCTAATTAATCAAGACTTACGCAAAATATCTCTCAACCCTTCATTTCTCTGCGTCCTCTGCGCCTCTGCGGTTCGTTACTTAAAATGTGAACACCCCACAACCTAATTTAAAATCGCTGACCTATACCTATATGCACCCGACTGTTTCCTTGGTCATTAATGCCATAGTCAGCACGAATTAAACCTAAAGGCGAATCAACGCGCACACCTGCACCATAACCAAAACCACTACCGGGTTTATTTCGCTCACCCGCAGGATCATCAATCACTGTATCACCAGAACCTAAGTCAGTAGCAAAGTCAGCAAATATCACACCTCCAGCGATGGGGAAGATGGGAAAGCGATATTCAGCGGAAGCTAATACAAAGCTGCGACCACTACCCACATCACCAGCATCATAACCACGCACTGAATTAGAACCACCCAAGTTAAAAGCTTCGTAAGGTGGTAGATCACCAACTACAGTCCCAGCTTGCAGGTTTAAGGCAAATACTTGAGGCTGTTTACTGTTAAATAATTGTACGGGCATAAACTGGCTATAATTGCCCCGCAGCCGATTCATGGTAATCTGACCATTACCTACAGGTATAGATTGTTCGGTGCTGAAACTGAGAATAGAACCTTGAGTTGGTTGAACTGGGTTATCCCGTTCGTCTTTGGTAGCTGTGAATGATACGGTAGTGAGGTCATCAATTCCTGTATCGCTGAAAGATAATCTGTTGTTGTTAGCATCTCTTCGAGTAATATTACCTTGGCGATCGCGAATTGTCACACGAGTATAATTAAGACCAACCGCAGCATCCCAACCATCTATTTGTTGCTGAACACTCACACTACCGCCAATTTTACCTTCCCGCACTCTTTCTCCATTGGCCAGCCTGATTGTATCGTCAAAGGTATCAGAAAGTTGTCGTCTACGAAAGGTTCTGATGTTGTAACCCAAGCGTTCCGGGTTAGTTTCTCGATAAGGACTATTAAAATTAGTGTTAAACAGTATATCCTGTCTGTTTACTTCCACATTTGCGGCTAAGGTATCATTCACACCACCAACATTTTGATCTCTATAGCTTAATATCACTGATATCCCATCATCAGCATTGTATCCACCGCCTACGTTAACTGAACGCGCTCCTACTTCTTGCAGTTCGTAAATTAAATCTAGTTTTGTTGCATCCCCTTCAAATGCAACATTTACGGATTTAAATAAACCTAATCTATATAGAGTTTGTACATCTTGCCGTGCTAAATCGTCTGCAAAGACTTTACCTGGCTTTAATTTGAGTTGCTGTCTGAGAAAATCTTCTTTAGTACGTCCTTTGATGGGATTACCATTATTATCCACCTTTTGTCCTTCTTCATTCGCAAAGCGAAATTTGACATCTCCCACTACACCTTCTGCTACGTTCACTGTGAGGACACCTTGACGGCTGGGTTGAATTGATAGTACCCTCGCTAGGGAATAACCGTTATCTTTATACCACTGGTTTATTTGCTGCACTATTTTCTCAAGTGCTGCGGGACTAATATCTTTACCGATCTGATTTTTAAAGTTTTCTAAGGCTACTGTATAGCTGAGAACCTTTGCACCAGATAGTTGTATTGCTTGTGCAACTATTGGCTTGACTTGATAGACGACATCCAACCCAGTAGATGTAATGCTACTGTTAACATTGGCACTAGCAAATAAACCAGTCTTTAAAATTGCGTCTACATCTTGTTGAAGTTGGTTTTGACTGGTTTCTCCCCCGGTCTGGGTTTTAATAACTTTGCGAATTATCTGCTCTAATTCTGAATTAGCGCCAATTATCTGTACATTGGTAGCGGTAACGAATAAATTAGCATCTGTGACCAAGTTGTTATTATTGTTTCTATTATTAATAGTATTATTCTGTACGATTATTTGCTGAGATACTGGCTGAGAGCTAAATTCTATGGCATAAGTAGTTTCTGGATTTGTAGTATTTATTACTGGATTTTCTTGAGATTCCACATAAGGTACTACTACCACATCTGTTGTTGCGGTTTTATTCTCTTGATTTGTGGTTTGAGTTGGTGCTGCATTGGCTTGCTGAGTGACATTACTCGCAGCTAAAGTAGCTAAGGTAAAAATGGCCGCAGAAGAAACTCGCATAATTAATATTGATTAACTTCATCAACTGGTAGTTAGCAAGAAGGGAATAGGGGATAGGGGATAGAAAATCACTTCCTCACGATCCTGTCTCCTTTGTGCCTGTATTATGATCTTTACTGTCGATACCTATGGATGAATAGACCAAGAATAATAATTTTTTGTTTCTGGGTAAAAAAGCGATCGCTGAAAATCTGGGTATTGGGTGTTTTGGTAATTGATATTACTTATTATCAGACTCTATGATTACAAATTGCAAGAGCCAGTAAATATTCCCAAACCAAAATCTAAAATCTAAAATCTAAAATCTAAAATCTAAAATTCTATGAGTCATTTATCCCCACTACCTTTAGTTACCAATTCTCTAGATACTACTTCTCGTTTACAGCTACTCGTTTTAAGTAATGGTCATGGAGAAGATATCATTGCTGTACGTATAATCAAGGAATTACAACAGCTATCTACACCACCAGATATCTTTGCTTTACCAATAGTGGGTGAAGGACGTGCTTACCAACAGTTGAATGTACCTTGTATTGGTAAGGTGCAGACCATGCCTTCTGGTGGTTTTATTTATATGGATAGCCGTCAACTGATGCGGGATGTGCGGGGTGGTTTGGTACAACTGACTTGGAACCAAATTCAAACTGTTCGCGGTTGGGTGAGTTCGCAAACCAAATTAGGTAATCAAAAGGCTATTTTAGCTGTGGGAGATATTGTTCCGCTGTTGTTTGCAACTATCAGCGGTGCTAATTATGCTTTTGTGGGAACGGCAAAATCTGAATATTATGTGCGGGATGAGTTCGGTTTATTACCGAGAAAGTCAAAATCAGCACGGTGGGAAAATTTTTCTGGTTCCATTTACCATCCTTGGGAAAGGTGGTTGATGAGTCGTCGTCGTTGTCGTGGGGTGTTTCCTAGAGATGCGCTGACGACGGCAATTTTAAGAAAGTGGCCAATTCCGGCTTTTGATTTGGGAAATCCCATGATGGATGGTTTAGAATCGACTGTGACAAACCAGAGGTTTGACAGTGGTAATGTTGAACAAACAGAGATTGAGCGTCCTTTGATGGTGACTTTGCTTCCTGGTTCCCGTGCAGGTGAGGCTTATGCTAATTGGGAAGTGATGATGATTGCTGTATCGGCTTTGATGGAGAGTTTTCGGGAGCGAGAGATGGTGTTTTTAGGGGCGATCGCTCCCGGTTTAGATAGCAATATTTTATCTCAAACTTTAAAAATTCAAGGTTGGCAAAACTGGGATCAATTTCCTATTCAACTTGCTGATCCTCATGCTTTGATCTTTAAACACAGAAATGCTTCTCTTATTCTCACCCAACAAGCTTATAATGACTGTTTACATTTGGGAGATTTAGCGATCGCAATGGCGGGTACAGCAACAGAACAATTTATTGGTTTAGGTAAACCTGCGATCGCTATTCCGGGTAACGGTCCTCAATATAACCCTGCTTTTGCAGAAGCCCAAAGTCGTCTTTTAGGATCATCTTTAATTTTAGTAGACCAACCAGCACAAGTAGCCCAAGTAGTGCAAACCCTGTTCAAAAATCCCGATCTTTTCCAGGAAATTGCCGAAAATAGCGTTAAGCGGATGGGTAGGCCAGGTGCTGCAAAACGTATTGCCGAATGTTTGCAAGCAAGATTTTGTTGAAATCATCTTAACCCACCAAACCAGAACGCAAAGCGCGGACTGCTGCTTGGGTTCTGTCATCAGCGCAGAGTTTATTCAAAATGTTGCGAACATGAGTTTTTACTGTTCCCACTGTAATGTACAGTTTCTCCGCAATTTGTCCGTTACTGCAACCAGCAACAATTAATTCTAAAATTTCCAGTTCCCGCTGAGTTAGGGGATAGGTTTCCAAAACTTGCTCATATTCTGTAGCCAAAGCTTCAATTTTGACAGTCTTTGGTTTATCAGATGCCACACTTTCCCCTGGTAAACCCAAGCGCATTTTCTTTAATACCACATTGGCGATCGCCGGATCAATCCAAGAGTTACCCGCATGAGTAGCTTGTATGGCTTCGGTTAATTTATTAATGCTTGTCTCTTTCATATAATAAGAATCTGCACCCGCAGCAAAAGCCGCTAAGACTGCATCTTCTGTGTGATCCATTGTCAGAATCAAAATTTTTGTATTGTTCTGCCCTGTCTCTGCTTGATGGCGTTTAAACTTACGGGTGAGTTCAATCCCATCCATATCTGGTAAACCAATATCCACTACAGCTACATCTGGCTTGGCAGTTTCCAAAAGTTTTAGTCCTTGGGTGGCATTTGCTGCTTCACCAATTACTCTTAATCCACTGTGTGACTGTAATGCAGCCCGTAATCCCATCCGGGTTAAATCATGATCTTCAATTAAAAGAATGCTAATCTCACTCATTGTTACACCCAATTATATATCTAACTGCTGCTTTGAACTTAAAAACATCAATGTAGGTTTTGGTTCTAATTTCCCCAAACCAAAGATAGATGATATTTTGACCTAGTTGCATCCATCGGTAGAAATAATAAATTTCACTGATTAAATGTGAGATAGAAGTAAAAATCTAGCTACGGATATATGCCTAAATTTTTTGAATATGAAATATTGAGACGAATGCAAAATCATACATCCTCCTTGTCATGAACGCGCCTTCATTAGTCTCGATTTTTCCTTAATTCTTCTACCAAGCTTTGCAAAAAGCTGCGGAGGCTGCTTTACCCATATCTGGGAATTTATGCAATTAACTGAGCCGCATTTTTGCTCTTAGTCCAGTATCCTTGAATAGTTTTTCTATCCCTTTACGAGTTGCTTAAATGTGATCAATTTTTCTTTGCCTTCTCATTCAAGCCTGTAGTCAGAATCACCTGGTCACATTTAATTCAAAATTAATTTGTCACATTTTCAGGTAAAAATCTGCAATTACTCTTATAAATAAAAGAGGTTTACACCATGATTATAGCACAATAGGAGGGTTTTGTGACATAAATTTACCAAGCGCATGACCATTTTGTAACTTCACATAGAACAGACAGCATTCTACGCCAAGATAATTAATACTTCCAAAACTCCGTAACGAAATTCAGAGGGAACTCTTAACGGGCGACTCTTAACAGAAAAAACTCATGTTTAAAAACATGAGATTGAAATAATGACACTGTTTTTTTCGTGCTACGCATCTTGTAAAAACATCTTTTTTTTGACTGAGCTTTAAACTCACCAACTTTAGTTTCTTATCTGTTCCCTGTTCCCTGTTCCCTGTTCCCTTTTTTGTAAGGATTGTATCCGCTTAAAAAAGAATTACTGGTGCTTGTATGGAAATATCAACAGATGCACTTAAAACTTTTTAATATTGAATGAGTCATTACTCAAGAATCAATACTGGGTACTGTTCAAATGAGTAAAACTGCTCAAGCTTATGGTACACAATGTTTGTATGCAACTCTCACTAATGGGTGAGGACGGTGAATCATCTGCTCATTTACAATTGTGTTGAGATAGATAAAGTATTTGATTTTACTTTATATCGACTCTGCCCAATTTAATAGAGAATCATTTTTACCTGGATAATTGCTAATTGTTTACAACTTATTATTTATTAAACGTGAGCAATTTTCCAGATACTAGAGTTATCAGGAAGCAGATTCAATGCCATCACAAAATTTGGCAGAAAAAATCAAATCCTTGATTCTGCAATCAGTGAAAGACATCAAAATTAATAACTACTAGGAATGGAGAACAGTAAATTAAATGTAACGAATATTAATTAGATATTGTGTAAAATACCTGAGTTACTCAATAGCTATAGTTGAGATACACAAAAATTGTCAATTTTGTAGTTACATAGTTTAACAACACAAATGCTGTACTTGAATCCAATCTCTATTGGACAGCGAAGATAAAAACTGATGGAAGAGACGCTGAAAATTTTGGTTGTAGATGATGATGAAGTAGATCGCATGGCAGTCCGTATAGCCCTGACGCAAGCGGGTGTTTATATGGAAATGTGTGAAGTCAGTGACGGGAATAATGCTTTCTCTGCTCTCCAGAATACTAACTTTGACTGCGTTTTTCTCGATTATCGCTTACCAGACCAAGATAGCTTCACTTTAATTCACAAACTGCGCTCTTGTGAAATCAAAGTTCCTTTAGTCATCCTCAGCACTGAAGGGGATGAACAAATTGCTCTTGAGTTATTGCAAGCTGGTGCTACAGACTATCTTTCTAAGTCTAAGCTGAACTCAGAAAATTTGGTAATGATTTTGCGGAATGCAATTCGGTTGTATCGGGCAGAAATGAAAGCAGATTTGGCATATCAACAACTCAAAGAAAGTAATGAACAACTGATTAGAAAGAACCAAGAATTGGAGAAACAACGGCAACAAATTCAGCTGCAAAATTTGAAACTGTTGGAAGCATCACGACTCAAATCACAATTTTTAGCAACCATATCTCATGAGTTGCGAACCCCAATGAATGCCATCATTGGTTTTTCTCAGGTACTGTTACGTCCGAAATTTGGTCAACTTACCAATCAACAAACGGATATGGTAGAACGTATCCTCAATAATGGTAAGCATTTGCTGATGTTGCTCAATGAAGTTCTCGACTTTTCTAAACTAGAGTCCGGTAGATTAGAGCTAAAACCGGAAATATTTGATTTATCAAAGATAGTTAATAATACTGTAGCAGAAATACGTTCGTTAGCAGAAGCAAAAAAGTTATCTTTGCTAGTGGAAATAGATTTACAAAATACTTTAGTCTTTAATGATCCAGTGCGAGTTCACCAGATGTTAATTAACCTGCTTTCTAATGCCATTAAATTTACAGAATATGGAGGTATTAGAATAGAAGTGAAAGACATTGCACAAAATCGATTAGCAATTACTATTCGAGATACAGGAATTGGCATTTCTCCTCAAGATTTTCAACATATTTTTGAGGCATTTCGACAAGTAGATCAAGGTATTAGCCGTAAATATCCTGGCACTGGACTAGGTTTGGCAATTATTGATTCATTAGTACAAATGATGGGAGGTCAGATATTTTTAGAAAGTCAATTAGGAGTAGGTTCGGTATTTCAAATTGAATTGCCCCGGCAAATAGCATTATCACCTCATAATGGAGATAATCATACTGGAGATAATTATAGTTTAAATTTAGGTAGTGGCGATGGTATTTATTATTCTCATCCAAATCCACCTCACCTACCATCTCAATTCAACAAAGTTTCCTTAGGATATCCTCATCTCAGACTGTAAATTTCCCAAGTGTAGATTGAGATTAATTTTCAAAAAGTTGATAAATTATGTCTGTTGTCAAAAGTGATCAGGTTGATCGTATCCTCGCCGTTGATGATACAAGAGATAATCTCATTTTGGTGCAAACACTCTTAGAAAGTGAAGGTTATGAAATTGATTTAGTATCAGATGGAGCAACTGCTTTACAAAAAGTGGCACAATCTCCACCGGATTTGATTTTACTAGATGTGATGATGCCAGGAATGGATGGTTATGAAGTAACACGGAGAATTCGTAGTAATCCTGATCTTAGCTATATTCCAATTTTGTTAATCACAGCTTTTCACGAATCTAGTGTAGTGGAAGGATTAGATGCTGGTGCTGATGATTTTATCCGCAAACCATTTGATACAGATGAATTACTAGCGAGAGTGCGATCGCTGTTAAGACTCAAGCACAGTATTGATGAACAACAAAAAATGACCCGTCAACGAGAAGATTTTGTTTCTCGTTTAACTCATGATTTACGCACACCTTTAGTAGCAGCTGATCGAATGTTAGCTTTATTTCAACAGGAGGTTTTTTGCAAAATATCGCCAGAAATGAAACAAGCGATCGCTGTGATGATTCGCAGTAACCAAAATCTCATGCAAATGGTCAATACCTTACTAGAAGTTTATCGCTTCGAGGCAGGTAAAAAAACCCTCAATTTAGAAAAATGCGACTTAAAAGAAATAGCCCAAGAAGTCATCAGTGAAATAACTCCCCTAGCTATGGAGAAAAGCTTAACTCTCAAATTAGACACTCATCAGTTAAACCCAGGAGATCATGGGGGACTTGTTTTTGGTGATAGACTAGAATTACGCCGAGTCTTAAATAACTTCATCGGTAATGCCATCAAGTTTACAGATACAGGAGGTGTGGAAATTCGCATTTTGGAAACCTTACCCACTAAAACAGTTCAAGCTGAAGTCTTGGTTGAAGTTGCAGATACTGGTTATGGAATTGCACCTGAAGATCAGGCAACTATTTTTGAGCGATTTCGTCAAGGGAGAAATAAAAGATCAGGTAGCGGTTTAGGATTGCATCTATCACAACGAATTATAGAAGCACACGGGGGAAAAATAGCACTGTTCTCACAATTAGGTAAAGGTAGTATATTCACAATCAGACTACCAAAAGCAACTTAATTGTCAGAATTCAAAATATAGAATTCAGAATTTAGTATGAATCAGGATTTGCGATTCGAGCTTGATTATTTCGTGCAAAACTTCCTCCTCTATATTAATTCCTGATACCAGCAAATATTCTGACTCCTGACTCCTGACTCCTGCTATAGCTCTAACTTTCCCGACATACTTCCAATGATGAATGACGCTCAAATTTATCATCTAGCAAACGCCAAATAATCGCCTCTAAATCCTCAAGCATATAGGGTTTACTGATATAGTCATCAAAACCTGCGCTGAGGATACGCTCTTGCTGTTCCCTACCAGCTAAAGCCGTAACTGCAACTACAGGAATGTGACAAGTAAGTGGTTCATGTTTTAAAGATCGCACAACATCTAGACCGTTCAAACCTGGTAACAAAATATCCAACAAAATCAAGTCTGGCTGATACTCTTTGGCTACCAATAGTGTGGTATAACTGTCATTCTGACAAATAAATTTACACCCTAGTAACTCAAGTGCATAACTAAGCAACAGTAGACTATCCTCATGATCTTCTACTACCAAAATTAAAGGCGGCTGAGAGCTTTGCTTCTTTTCATCACTCATGAATGAATGTGTCAGATACATCTGTTCTCCAGAAAATTAAATTGGGCTTTATCGTCTTTTTAGTCAAACCAGAGGATAATCCCACAAGACATCAGAGACTGCTGATTTAGCATTAGCTAGTGTTTTGCTCGCGCTCAGTTGTTCATCCTTACCTACATCAAACAGGAAAGAAAAACTTAAGCTGAATAGCTTTAGCAGACACCCCTTGATTATATGCAAAATTACAGAATATTTTCCTCATAAGTTCACAATAACTTTATAGAGAAAAATTGCCTAGTTATTTACTTCAGTATCTTTAGTGACCTATCTATTAAGTAAAAGTTCAATTTAAATTAGTTAAATTGAAATTCTTATTGAGTATGAAAATAGACTGTAAAATTGATAGCACCTGTATTTCACTTTGCTAACAGAATATGAAAAATTGCTATAAAACCTCATAAATAAATAGCTATATCCCCTCATAGGTTGTAAAAATTGCTAAATAAATATTACTTGAATTGCAATGGTACTTAGTTAGTTTGTAAAGAAGTGATATGATACTTGCTCAACCCAATCTATTTTAAGCATAATATTTGACGTAGCTATATTGGTGCTATATATGTAATGTACTATAATACATAGTTAGATCATTATTTAACAAGCATCTAGCGGGTTTTACTCCTGAACTGCAGTTGACGGCAGTTGCTACAAGTCGGGGAACCCGCCCAACGCACTGCCTCCTTTATGCCGGGAAACCCGTCCACCGCACTGCCTCCTCCTGACTCCTGACTCCTGACTCTTGACACCGGATACCTGACTTCTATGGATTTTGATTATTTCCGCAGTAACGACAATAATTCCGATAATAACAATCGACAAAACCTCCTAGCTAGTGGTTGGCGACCATTTCAGCGTGATTTTGATTGGGAATATTTCCAGCAGCTAATATTTAATGATACTCAAGAGTTAAGCCAAAGAAGTATTAATTTAGTCAGCTTTTATGCAGATGCTTTAGCTAGAAAAGATTATGCTTGGTGGGCAAATATAATAAATTTAGCTTCTGACTATACTCGTGGAGAATTCCAAAAATTTTGGAACTTTATTACACCAGATGCACTCACACCTGATTATCGTTACAAAGACGTTTTAAGTACAGAAACTCCAATTGTCCAATTTGTCAATCGTAACAGCATTCCTATTGATTATGTACTGAATTTGTTACAAGAAATCGCGGTTTTGAGAGTTTTACGTTTATTGGAACGTCCTGATATCATCACCCAATATTACTCAGAGAGAGATTTCTATTTCCCTGTAGAAAAATTTGTGAGTTGGGAACGTTTAGATGTCATCAATACCGTTTATGCTTACTGGTCTAAAAATGATATTTGGTTACAAATTGATCCCTATGATCGGGGACGAAGACAATATACTTTAATGGCGAAAAATTTAGCTCCATTAATTAATAAAGCCACTTATGATTTAGCAGTGATGTTAAGTGGATATCAAAGTCGTGTTGGTAAGGTACATAATCAATTTCCTATTCGCACATTTACCCAAGAAATTCAAGATTTTACTGATTCAGTTCAGCAAGCAATTCTCAATCAAAACCAATTAGCAGTTGTGGTACATGGAGAACCGGGTACAGGTAAAACAGCATGGACACAATCAGTAGCCAAAGAAATTCTTGTACCTTTAGGCTATGTAATTTTTATTTTGGATCATGATGCCATTACTAACTTTGTACCACCAAGCTATTTAGAAAGAATTTGTATTATTATCAACGAAGCTGATAACTTAGCTCAAGATAGAGCTTCGGAAGTAGCCCAATATAACAACAAAACTGAACATATTTTGGCTTTGTTGGATGGAACTTTGTACCAAAGTGTAATTGATGAATCGGGAGTGCAGATGAAACAGCGTTTAGTGGTATTAATGACTTGTAATACTACAGAAAGATTAGATCCCGCTATGTTACGTAAAGGCCGAGTAGACTTAATGTGTGAGTTTACACAACGGTTTGTTTGAGAAATCAGTTTATACAACAACGGAAACAAAGAGAAAAAATTATCGTCACCTTATTAAGTAAGAATACAAGTGATTACTGTACATATTTGCAGGAGTTTGAATGTTGTTAAATCGTACTTCCATGAGGACACTGATACTATTGACTTTAGGTAGTTCCATAGCTGTTGCCCAGCCTAACTTACTCCTAGCTCAATCTCCTAAACCAAGCCCAACTCCTACCCAAAAACCTACTACCAATACAGAGTATCAAGGAGGATTACCCAAAGATTTGAATTTAACGCCTCAGCAGCTGGAGCAAGTTAGAGAAATTCGCAGAAAAAATCCAGTTAGAGAGCGTATACAAAGGACAAAGGGAGAGCTGCGTCAAGCACAACAAGAATTTTTGAAACTGATGGCCGGGAATGCCTCCGCGGAAGAGGTGCGTACAAAACACCGTCAAATCACTAACCTCAGAGAACAACTGGCAAATGCAGAGTTTGAAGATGAGCTACAGATTAGAGAAATTTTAACCGCAACACAACGTCAAAAGTGGTCTGAACATATACAAAAACGGTTGCCTGCGCCTCCCAACCCCCCAACACAATCAAAATAACCCTATGACCTTGCAGACTAAATACTGGGTTTTGTCACTGTTTCTGTTATTGGGAAGCATTGCTCCTGCTGATGCAGAACCTAAACCAGCAAACCCCAGGGTTCTACATATCATTAATCGTTTGAGCTTTGGTCCTGCACCTGGGGATATTAAAAAAGTTGAATCTATGGGGATAGATAACTATATCAAACAGCAACTCTCCCCAGATTCCATTCCCGAACCAGAAAGTTTGACTCGTCAACTTGCACAAATGAAGACTCTGAATTTAAATTCAGTACAGCTTTGGCAATATGTTGCGACTTTCCGCAGGAAAAAGACACCACAACAGGAAAAAAAGCCAGGTGCAATTAATCCACCTCGTCAAATCTTCAACGAAGCAGTCCAAGCCAGGTTGTTAAGGGCTACTATGAGTAACCGCCAACTTCAAGAAGTGATGGTGGACTTTTGGTATAACCATTTCAATGTCGATGCGAATAAAGAAAAAAATCGGATGTGGGTAGGTGCTTATGAACATGAGGCGATTCGTCCTTATGCTTTGGGGCGCTTCCGGGATTTATTAGGAGCAACAGCACGCCATCCAGCAATGCTATTGTATTTAGATAACGCCAAAAATAAAGTTACTAATCGTCCTGGTGTGAATGGGAAAGTTGGGGGTTTAAATGAAAATTATGCCCGTGAGTTGATGGAACTACACACCTTGGGAGTAGATGCTGGTTATACTCAACAGGATGTGATTGCTTTAGCAAAAATTTTCAGTGGTTGGGGAATTTTTACTGAAAAAAATCCCCAGAATAGTTCTGGCTTTGTATTCAATTCTAAACATCATGATTTGAGTGACAAAGTTTTTTTAGGACACAAAATTAAAGGTAGTGGTCAAGCTGAGGGTGAAGAAGCTTTAGATATTTTGGCTCGCAATCCGGCTACTGCTCGTCATATTAGTTATAAGTTAGCGCAATATTTTGTCAGCGATCGCCCTCCAGAAACTTTAGTCAAAAAACTGTCACAACGATATCTGGCGACTGATGGCAATATTCGTGAAGTGCTGAATACTCTATTTCAAAGTTCTGAATTTTGGGATGAGAAAAACTTTAACAGCAAGTTTAAAACACCCTATCAATATGCAATTTCCGTAGTACGAGCAACAGATATAGAACTGAAGAATACCAGACCAATCACAAAATTTTTTAGTCAGTTGGCTATGCCTCTCTATGAGTGTCCGACACCAGACGGGTACAAAAATACTAAAGAAGCTTGGTTAAATCCTGATGCCATGACTCGGCGGCTGAATTTTGCCACTGTTATCGCTAATGGTGGTTTAGGCTTATCTAGCCTACCCCCGCAAATAAACCCAGACAAAGTAAAAGTACCAAAACCCAAAACAACCATCCCACCTGCTGATAATGGTAATTTAACCATAGTTAAACCAACACGACAAATGAAACCAGGTAAAGCAAAAAACTCCCCATCGAGAAAAGCCAATCAGCTTATACCTGTAGACTATGAACAACTGATCAATACATTGGGTAATGCTTTTTCTCCTCAAACCCAAAAAGCGATCGCATCAAGTCCACCAAAAATTCGTAGTGGCTTAATCTTAGGTAGTCCTGAATTTATGCAGCGTTAGGCTGGTAATTCCTAATTAGGGAATAGGGAATAGATATAAAGTTATTCTCCTCCAATCCCCAATCCCCAATCCCCAATCCCCAGTTCCTTACTTTATGAAAAGACGTGATTTCCTGATTCAAACTGGACTATTTTCCACTTCATTGATTACCACTATTGGTACTAATGCTTGGGTTGCTCATTCAGCTACTCCCAACAGCAACCCAAAACGCTTAATTGTCATATTTATGAGAGGAGGAGTAGATGGTTTAAACATCGTTGTTCCCTATTCAGAAACAGCCTACTACCAAGCTAGACCAAAAATAGCAATTCCCCAACCTGGTAAAGAAGGAGGAGTGATAGATTTAGATGGTCGCTTTGGATTACATCCCGTACTATCTCCCTTAATACCTTTTTGGCAAAAACGCAATTTAGCATTTGTTCATGCTTGCGGTTTAACTGACTCAACTCGTTCCCACTTTGATGCTCAAAAATATATGGAAAGTGGGACTCCCGGTAACAATAGGACTAGAGATGGTTGGATGAATCGTTTACTAGGAGTGATCGCGAAAAAAAACCCTGTGCAAGCAGTGACTGTAGGACAAAACACACCTGGGATTTTGTATGGTCAAATGCCCATAGCCAATTTACCATCAGGTCCAAATGCTAAACAACGGCTGCTGCTAGATCGTCCTCAAGTCACAACAGCATTTAATCAACTTTACAGTGGAGAAGATAGCCTCAGTCAAACTTATCGTCAGGGAAGAATGGCACGTGAAGCTATCATGAAAGACTTGGATCAGGAAATGATCATGGCTAACAATGGAGCGCCTTTACCTGATAGTTTTTCCAGGGATGCGAGTAGATTAGCACAACTAATGGCTAGAGATTCCAGAATTGAATTAGGATTTATGGCTTTAGGTGGTTGGGATACTCATGCTAATCAAGGTAGTAGTAAAGGAATATTAGCTAATAATTTAGGCAAATTGGGTAAAGGTTTAGCTACTTTAGTGCAAGGCTTGGGCAATGTTTATCAAAATACTACCATTGTTGTGATGTCTGAATTTGGTCGCACCGTGCGGCAAAATAATAACGGTGGTACAGATCATGGACATGGTAACGTTGTTTGGGTTTTGGGTGGTAATGTTAAAGGCGGCAAAGTTTATGGAGAATGGCCTGGTTTATCACCATCTCAACTTTATGAAAAACGAGATTTAGACATCTCTACAGATTTTCGTGATGTGATTTCTACAGTGTTGCAACGTCATCTGAATTTAAATACCAGCCAACTCAATCAAATCTTACCCAATTACAAACCTACTCAAAAAATAGCATTACTTTAACAGTTATCAGTTGTAGGGGTTTAATGATCAGCCTCTCTTCTGTTCAGTGAATTTAAAACCAGGTGGAAATTAGCGTAAATCAAAGATTTTTGCTACAATGATTTACATAAGTTAATATTCATTGTCCCCCTTGGGCGAATATCTGAGCAAAAACCCCTATGAAGACAGTTCTTAAATCAGAACAAAAGCAAATCAATAGATTATTTTCTCACCTGGAATTTGATGGTAATAAATTAAATCATCAACCAGGTAGCGTCTTAGGAAGCACTGCTTTGATTGCTGGAACTACCATTGGGGCTGGTATTCTTGCCCTACCTGCGGTGACTTTACCATCTGGTATTTTACCATCTACAATTGTCATCATTGCCGTTTGGTTATACACATTATTTTCCGGTTTGTTAATTGCAGAAGTTAGTTTAAATGTTATGGGTGCAGAAGGCATTCCCAGTATAGGTTTTCTGGCAATTGTAGAAAAAACATTGGGTAAAGTGGGAGCGAGAATTGCAGGTGCTACATATTTGTTTATGCACTACGCTCTTTTAGTAGCATATATCAGCAAAGGTGGAGATATTTTAGTATCGGCATTAACTAAAATTTCTGGGTTAGACAATATATTAATCTTACCTAATTGGGTAGGAACAACAAGTTTTACACTGTTATTTGGGGGGATTTTGTATTTAGGAAAAGAAAGATTTATTCAGAAATTAAATAGTGCCTTTGTGGCAATTGTCATTACTTCTTTTCTAGGATTATTATTGTTAGGATCAGGACAAGTAAAAAGCGAACAATTACTATTTCAAAATTGGAATGCTGTTGGTAGTGCAGTTTCTGTGATATGTGTAGCTCTTTTCTATCATAATGTCGTGCCTGTAGTGGTGACACAACTAGAAGGAGATATATCGAAAATTAGAAAATCAATTATCATTGGTTCGGGAATTCCCCTGATCATGTTCTTGGCTTGGAATGCTGTTATTTTAGGCAGCGTTAGTTCTGATATGCTACAGAATACTTCACAAATTAGTAATGTTTTTGATCCCTTACAAATTCTGCGTTCAGGTGGAGCAGGAGAATTATTAGGATTAGTATTAACTATTTTTTCAGAGTTTGCAATTATCACCTCATTCATCGGTTTTGTGTATGGGTTGGTAGATTTTTTCAAAGATATTTCCCGCATTACCAAAGGTGAAATTTCTCGTTTACCTATTTTCTCTCTTGTTCTGTTTCCACCAATGAGTTTAGGCACAATAAACCCCAGCATCTTTTTTACTGCTTTAGACTATACGGGAATCTTCAGTATTTCGGTTTTAGGGGGAATTATTCCCGCAATTATGAGTTGGCAACAACGAAACCAACAAAAATTAACAAATGGTATTTATCAATCTCTGATACCAGGTGGTAAAATCACGTTAACTGTAATGATTACAGTCGCATTAGCTCTAATAGGAAAACAAATTTTATCAATTTAATCCCCATTAAATAGCAATTTCAATCTTATGAATCCACAATCTCCCTTACAGTTGACTAAAGGGGCAATTCTACGTTTAAGCCTGTTATTTTTGGCAATGTTAGGGTTTATTTTGTGGTTAAATCAGTCTGGTTCATTGGAAAATGCCCAACTTTTAGAAACTCTTTATCGTCAGGGAAATTACATTGAGGCAGTATTATGGGGTTTATTTGCATTAGGATTTATAATCTATAGCTACAAAAAAGATTCTCACATTGCTAAACGTAAAAATCAAATTACAGCATTGATTTTTCTGTTGTTTGGATTATCTGATATTGTCGAAGTTCAAACTGGAGGATGGTGGAAACCTTGGTGGTTATTTCTCTGGAAAACAAGTTGTGTTTTAGGTTTTATAGTTTGCTTTTGGGATTATTTAAAAAGCCATCGTTCAAAAAATTATTAAATTACCTTTAAGTATTAGTTACTTTAGATGTAAAATGAGTAATTCTCGCTTGGTTAAAATCAGTAAATTTCTGAGTAAATATCTACGTCATACACCAGAAGAAATAGGAATTAAATTAGCTGCTGGTGGTTGGGTTGCTGTGGATGAATTGCTCATAGCTTGTGCTAATTATAAATTTCCTATTACCTTAGAAGAATTAAAAGAAGTAGTTGCTAATAGCGATAAAAAACGCTTTGCTTTTGATTCTACATTAACTCTGATTCGTGCTAACCAAGGTCACAGTACAGAAGTTGATTTACAATTAGAACCTGTTGTACCGAATGATGTACTTTATCACGGAACAGGAAACAAATCTGTAGATGCAATTATGGAAACAGGACTTTCTAAAATGTCCCGTCATCATGTACATTTATCATCTGATATTGATACAGCTACAATGGTGGGTGCAAGACATGGAAAACCCATTATTTTTGCTGTGGATGCTGGTAAGATGTATGAGGATGGTTACATTTTCTATTGTTCAGATAATGGTGTTTGGTTAGTAGATCATGTACCACCGCAATATTTACATCAAATTTTATAAGAATAAGTTAAATACTTCTTTCGATAGACTTAATAAATAGATAAAATTACTAATCTATAGATGGAAATTTTCATGGATTAAACTATGAATATTATTGCTTGGATAATTCTGGGTTTAATTGCTGGAGCGATCGCAAAAGCTATTTATCCTGGTCGTCAAGGTGGCGGAATTATTGCCACAATGGTCTTAGGAATTGTTGGTGCTTTAATTGGGGGAACTTTAGTAACTTTGTTAGAAACAGGAACATTACAATTTACAGCCGCAACTTTAAGTATTCCGGGGATAATTGTTGCTATTATTGGTGCAATGATCGCCATTTTTCTTTGGGGATTATTTACTGGACGTACCAGTCATTAATGGATGCGTGAAGATGTGTTAATGGCTATAGCTGAAATTTGAGAACCTAAAATTAATAAGCTAAAATTAATTCAGCTATAAAAAGGTAATGAGTATTACCCCATTACCTATTTTATTTATTTCTTAAACACCAACTTTTTCTCTTGACCAAACACCTTTATCATCTTCATCAAATTGTTGATGAACCGCATCCCAAGCAGACTGTTCAGCGGTAAATTCGTCACTTGTATCATTGAGTACGGAGTTATATCGCTGAATGAACACACGCTGCGCTTCTGCTGATAAATGAGCGCGAACTTCAGGAGACAAGTCTTCTGGACTGTTGCATGGACCAGGACAAGGATGAGCTAGTGCTTTACCAATGGTATTAATTTCTTCAGCACCAGCACTTTCTAATAGTAGTTGAAATTCTCCACCGCGATCGCTCGGTACTTCTACCATTAACAAAAACTCTCCTGCTTGTAACCGGGTTTGATAAAGCGCAGCTTTGTCCTCTGGCATCCCCATAGCAGTAAAAACTGATACTAAACCAGCACCAGCACTACCAGCGATCGCACCACTCGCAGCACCCAACAATAAAGCACTAATAGGACCTGCTGCTACAATTGGTCCCACAAAGGGAATAAATAATACACCTACACCCGTTAATAAGCTGAGGAATGAACCAAACAAAGAACCAAAAATTGCTCCTGTTCTCAAACCTCCTAAAATTACATCTCGCTTCGTAATAAAACCAGAAATTCGCGTTTCTGACTGGAAATTTCTGCCCATTACTGAAATATGATCTTTCGGTACACCTCTATCTAGTAAACGACGAATTACATCATCAATTTGCTTCTGTTCTTTAAAAATAGCTGAGATTGTACGCTCTGCTTGATATCCTTCTGACACTTATTTACTCCTTGTATTTTTGCGGGGAATTTATGTTAACAATTATCAACTACACACCCACCGGAACTTTAGTTTCTGCCGTTTGTTGTTTACCATCCGGTTCTAAAGCTTGTCCTTCAATAAATGAGCGCAACATCCAAGCCATTTCTTCATGTTCTTCCATCAATTCAGTTAAAAAATCAGCAGAACCTTGATCATGAAATTCTTCACTAAACTGGTCTACATGATTTCTTAAATTGCGAATTACCTGCTCATGATCTTGCACCAATTGAGTTACCATTCCCGTGGCTGTAGGAATTTCCCCACTATGTTCTTTGAGAGTAGCAAGACTCAGAAAACCTTCCATTGTGCCAGTTGGATAACCACCCAAAGTCCGAATTCTTTCAGCTATTTTATCAATATTTTCCGTCAGTTGTTCATAGTGTTCTTCCCAAAGTTCATGCAAGCTGCGGAACTGAGGACCAACAACATCCCAATGATATTTTTTCGTTTTTACTAGCAGTACATAAGCATCTGCTAAATCTTGATTTAACAAATTCATCACACCTTGACGCTGTTCATCTGTCAAACCAATGTTTATTTTATGTACGGTCATTATTTCCCATCCCTATTAGCACGTAAATAACTTCATAAACATAAGTTTTACAAATATTGATATATTCCACATCAATCAAAGGTAAGAACCAACTTTACTTACTTTTATCTATTTAGGAATAGGTAAATTATTTATAACAATTAAGATCCCCGACTTCTTTTTTGTCTTTTCAAGAAATTATGAATTAATCTCAGAAGTTGGGGATCTATGTTTCTAAAATTCCGCAACAAATTCCCACCCCTAAACTCATAATTATGAATTATGAATTATGAATTATTATTTGTTGCTACCTGTCATTTTTTCCAAAAAACCTTCTACTTCCTGTTCTACAGAAGTTGCACCTTGTGAATTTTCGGGAGTCTTCATTTTATCAATATCAGCATCTCCCTGAACTTCATTAAGTCCTCTCCTAGTTTTTTCTTGAGACTCTTTCATTCCTATAGGTGGTTCTTTAGCTGCTTCATCAGTTTTGCGTTGAGTTTCCAATAGTTGAGTAGGTCCTTCCGTGGGGTCACTTTGATAACTACTGATAGCTAAAGCCGGAAAAGCATTAAATAAAAATATGAAAGTACAAGCAAAAGCCACTAATATCAATCTTGATGCTAACTGCAATCTAGATTTAACAAAATCAAGAATTTTCATTTTTTTATATCTTTTGGTTGATTTTGTGGTTTAATATATAATATTAATGGAATAAAATATCTGGGAAATCAATCTTGCGATAGAATTAACTTTAACCTTGAATTAAAATACAATAACTCTTTAGATAGATAACAATACTCACGAAAAATATCTCTGAAAACTCTTACCTTCGCTTCCTATTCCTTCGGAACGCTACGCGAACGCTCCTTTGTGGTTCGTTCTTCCGTGTAAACACTTACCCCAAATCGAGATGATCTGTTAATACTGTAAAAGCTCAAATTCCCCTGCTGTGAAATAAATCATAAAACTTTATGCCCCAAAATGCTAATTCCACAAACAACCACAACCAAATAATAAAAATAATTGCTATCACCACCATAGCATTATCTCTAAATGCTTGTACCAACTACCAAAATACACCCCAATTAAAAACCAACAGCGAAGCTTTAGGAGTTTCCATTCCTGAAAATCAAAATAATACAAAATCACAACCAACAGCTAAAATCAAAAACTTGAATTTTACCGTCCCAGCTAAATTTCAAGGAAAGACAGTTTATCAAGTCGAACCCAAAAACAACGAGAAAGTTATTGCTTTAACAATTGATGATGGACCCTGGGCCAAAACCACGGTAGAAATGTTAGATATCCTCAAACAAAATAATGTCAAAGCCACATTCTTTTGGGTAGGAAGTTCCTTAAAAAATCATCCCGAAATAGCTAAAAGAGTTGTAGCTGAAGGTCACGCTATTGGTAATCATACATGGAATCATTTATATAAACGCATGGATGCAGCCACAGCTAAAAGTGAAATTGAAAAAACAAATGAATTAATCTACCAAACAACAGGTGTCAAAACATCTATTTTCCGTCCCCCCGGAGGCTATTTAAACAACGGTTTAGCTACTTATGCTAAAAGTCAAAAAAATTCCGTTGTCATGTGGTCAGTGACCTCAGCAGACACCGATCCTCGTGCCAAATATCAAGTATTTGTGAAAAATATTCTCAGAGATGCTAAACCAGGGGCAATTGTGTTAATGCACGATGGTGGCGGAAATCGTGAAAGAACTGTCAAAGCCTTACCACAAATTATCACGGGACTCAAACAACAAGGCTATAAATTTGTCACAATTCCTGAATTATTAGAAATGCAGCAATAAAGCTCTTAGCCCCCCTTTTTAAGGGGGGTTGGGGGGATCTAAACAGACGCACAAACCTGCGCTTCTTGCCAAAGTTTGTGTAAAAAGAACTCTGTCCGTTCGCTCATCGTCGTCACAAACACACCCACAGCATCCTCAGCAGCATCTGATAACCAAGAACCCCGCAGGGTGATTTCCAGATACTCAGCATCGCTCTTAGACAAGGCTATGATTTCACCGTCATTGCGTTGCACCTCAGCTTTCAGCCTTTCCACTCCTGGTAAGTCCACAGGCAGCAAAAAGGAAGCTGTGCTAGGTTCAAAATGTAGAGGTTGACCAACTCGCAGTGATAAAATCACTCTTTGCGCCACCCATTCTTCTAGTGACAAAGTGAGACACTCTAAATAAAAGCTTCCTTCAGTGTAAGTTAATTTCAGCATTTCCTATGCTCTCCTGTGATTCCAGGTCTGCTTGCATATCCAGTTATTAGGTAATTAGTAATTGGTAATTGGGTTATTAACCTCCCCATCTCCCCAGTCCCTATTCCATTGATTAAAAAACCCCCGCTTTACCTAAATCAGAAGCGGGGGTTAAAATTGACCTGATACTTTTCTGGTCTTATTGCAGTACAACATTTCCCTTGTACCTCCCGCTTATTATCTCTAGTTGTGGTTTCCTATTCAGCAGATCCAAGCTGATATATCTAAAATCATCATTACCCTCTGTGTTTTGCCTTTGATGCTGGCTACCATCGGCCATAAATAAATGCTCCACTCCCACAGCAGCAAATTCCCAACTGGCTTGGTAGTTGGTGGGATGGGAGGGGGTGGAAATAGGGTAAAGGGATTTCACAAAAAATTTCACCTATTGAACATTCCTTTAAACATACTACACTTGTATTACTATCCTGTCTATATCTATAAGGAGAAAAAATCATGCACACCATCGCACGCACCCCAACTACCGACATGGAAGTTACCAGCATCCGTTTGGAACGCGAACTAAAAGATAAACTCAAAGAAATAGCTGGAAACCAGGGATATCAAGCTCTGATTCGAGATATTCTCTGGAATTATGTGCAGCAAAAATCAGGTGATTGGAAACCGCGATTTTCACGCGCTGACATTCGAGCTAGTATAGCAGCAACAGCCCAGCAAGATGAACGCTGTGTCCTTACAGGTAAATTAATTGAAGCTCAACAGCCAATGTTCTTAGGACTGACGAGGAATGGCGACATGGTTCCTCTCAGTGTTGAGAGTTTGGCTCTCTAGTATATTATGGCTTAGTTTGCTCACCAGTGGTCATGATAGTGTTGAGTGTGAACTACCTACGGTGTACGCGAAGCGTCACCGTAGGCTTCCTGTCCAACAGAAAGCGTAGTAGTGGATTTCTTGCGTCCTCCCTTACTCCGACTTACATCTGGGCGACAGGCTTTATCCCCCGTTCCAGAGGTCAAAATTCGTAGTCCCTCGTCTCTGAGGTTAATACTTGCGTTCACATCCCTATCATGCCTAGTTTGGCAATTATTGCAAGTCCAAAATCTTACATCAAGGGGTAAACTACCAACTTGATTCAAGCACACATGACAGGTTTTTGAACTAGGGAAAAATCTATCAACTTCTAGCTAAAATCAGCAGGATAGGTTACTAAATTTTTCCTGCTTTGAGCAATATTTTTTGATGTTAACTTTCATCACAATTAATCAAATTAAGTAACGATATGCTATGTATTGATACTAGGGAATATAGTGTTAACGCGGATACTATTTATGATATTTTTTATGTAATTACAGAGAAATTACGGTTTATGTAGACTTACAAACAAGATATCCTAGACTGATGTTCATAGACTAGCGAAATCTACAAATCTTGAGCCTCCTGTAAGTCAGTCCTTGAGATTGATCAAATTATCATAACCTGGACAATTAAAACCAGTCCATAAATCTCAATAGAGGTAATTAATATACATATAGGACTCCTATTTGATTATTGAACAAGACCCAGTACATACTGAAACCCTTCTTTCCTGTTCCCTGTTCCCTGTTCCCTGTTCCCTACCTCTACGAAAAATATGGCTGACACCACGCTACGCGGACATACATCAAATCGGATCACTATATAAATTAAAGAGGCAAGAAAAGAGGAGTAAAATGCTTGATCAATTACTTGCAATTGAACAGGGTGAAGGAACACAAATAAAGTTAAGAAATGTATTAAAAAGTTGGGTGCAAGCTAACAAACGGATAATCATCCAAAAGCGTAACAATAATGGAAAAACATTTATTATCGCTGCCAAAATGCCAAAATGATGTAGATGATCATCTACAACCATACCGAGCCAAGCTGATGCAGCCACAGGAAAAAACAGCCGATATGTTGGCGCAGAAAATTAATCATATCGTTGCCAATAGTCAGGCTACATCATTAATGTTGCCAGAAATTGCTCACTTGCTAGGAGTAGCATTCAAAGTAGATTGCTGCTGTTTAGTGACAGACACAAGTGAAGAATGTGGTAAAGTACCGGCGGCTAATTGGTGTCATGAAAAATATCTAGAACCACTACAGTCTAGCGAAATCTTATCCAAGCAACAATTATTAATGAATTCACCAGTTGTACAGTGTGCTACTGAACAATTAACTATTGAAGATATTTCCACAATTCAAAAAACCCTAGCAACTAGCTGTCAATCTTTACCAATACCAATTAAATCTGTTTTAGCAATTCCTACACGATTTAGTGGTAAAAATAACGGTGTAATTTGCCTGATCAAATTTCAAGCCTATCAATGGCATGAATCAGAAAAACAATTACTGCAAGCAATAGCGCCATCTTGTGCGATCGCTCTAGCTCAAGTATCTCAAACACAGATACTCACTAATCAGAAACAGCATCTTCATCAAGCTAACCAGCATCAAAGTTTAATTAAGCAATTAACTATACTAAGTCTTCGTAACTTGGAGTTAAATCAAATGCTCCAGTTAGTTATTTCATCGACTGCCAAATCTTTAGAAGCAGATCGAGGATTACTGATTTTATTAAAATATACAGATCCAATGTTTAGGAATCGTCAAAAAAAGCAAATTCCTAAAGCCAAAGCCACTGTAGTTGGAGAATGGACTAAAACTCAAAATCCCTCAGCCACTGGTTTAGACAACTTAAACCAAACTTTTTGGTTGTCAGAATGTGGTTTATGCCAACGTGTATTTATAGAATCGGGGAAACCGATCATGATTGATAACTGTACAGATAAAAAAGAGAATTGGCAACCAAATCCATTGTTTACCATTGAAGAGTTTCCTACCACATTGTTAATGCCATTGGAAAATCAAGGCAAAGTTTTAGGATTTGTGGTTTTACAACAACAAGTTGCTCGCAGTTGGCAACCCTCAGAATTAAATCTTGTGGAAATGGTCTGCGCTCAATTGAGTAATGCCATAATTCAATCACAAACACTGCGACAAGTACAAAATTTAGTCGATGAAAGGACAGAACAACTCAAGCGTAGTTTGGAAGTACAAGCAAAATTGTACGAAAGAACAAAGCAGTATGTTGAGCAGTTGCAAGAACTCAATGAACTGAAAGATGAATTTGTCAGCAATATAAGCGATCGCTTGCGTTATCCCCTCACAAATATGCGGATGTCAATTCGCAATTTACGTCTACCAGGAATTTCACAAGAACGTCAAGCTCGATATCTGGATATTTTAGAATCAGAATGCACCAAAGAAATTAACCTGATTAATGACCTCCTGACACTCCAAAAGCTAGAATCGCATCAGGAAACACCGCAATTTGAAACTATAGACTTAAATCATAAAATTAATGACTTGGTAGCTGCTGTAGAAAAGCCATTCACCAATCAGGGCTTATCTGTAGCCGTAGATTTACCTAAAGAGCCTTTAAAACTGCAAACGGAAATCGAAAGTTTTGACCGCATTTTGCAAGAACTTTTGAACAATGTCAGTAAATACTCGGAACGTGATACTGTTGTCCACTTACAGGCGACTCACAGAGTTGAACAAGAAGTGGATCAAGTTATTATTAAAGTGACTAATACAGGACGTGGCATCTCGCAAGAGGAAGCAGCCTATATCTTTGATAAATTCCGTCGTGGTAAAGGACGTTGGACTCCTGGTACTGGCTTAGGATTGGCTTTAGTCAAGTCTCTAGTACAGCATTTACAGGGGGCGATCGCAGTTGAGAGTACACCCATAGAGAACTCTCAGTTAAGCGAAATTTGCTTTACCCTCACCCTACCTCAGTTTTCCTCAGCAACTCATCCACATTCTCAAAAGTGACTACAGAAAACAACACCACGGGACTTGATTCCCCCAACCCCATTGATGAAAATGGTCTAGAAACCAATTTGGATATTGATCCAGTCAGCATCGAAGTGGAGAAATTATCAGAGCGACAGCGGCAAATTACCGCCAAAGTCCAAATTCCCCACCCCATCGAAAAAGTTTGGAAGATTCTCACAGACTATGAATCCTTACCTCAATTCATTCCTAATCTAGCTAAGAGTTGCCTGTTAGAGCATCCCAATGGAGGTATACGTCTGGAGCAAATAGGCTCTCAGCGTTTGCTCAATTTCAAATTTTGTGCGCGTGTAGTTCTGGATCTAGAAGAAATATTCCCCAAACTCATCAACTTTCAAATGGTAGAAGGAGATTTCAAAGGCTTTTCTGGTAGCTGGTGCTTAGAACCTTATTCCCTTGATGCAGGACAGGGAACCATTCTCTGCTACAAAATTCAAGTTTGGCCTAAGCTGACAATGCCCATAGCAATCATTGAAAACCGTCTCAGCAAAGACCTACAACTCAACCTCTTGGCAATTCGTCAACGGGCGAGTCAAATTTGTGGCGAATACTATTAGTAACTATAAGTTCACTTAATTGAAAAATAGAAAGGAAATAATCTATACTTTCCTTTCTACTTCTTGATGTTTTATCTGTTAGTACCCCCAGGGGAATTCGAATCCCCGTTACCTCCGTGAAAGGGAGGTGTCCTAGGCCTCTAGACGATGGGGGCATCGGACTTCACTTTTAATAAGTTACCTGATTTTCCAGGAGATGTCAACACCTTTTTCTAAAAAATTTTTCCGGGCATCTAAATTACAAAAAAGGAAACAGGGAACAGGGAACAGGGAACAGGGAACAGGGAACAGGGAACAGGGAACAGGGAACAGGGAACAGGGAACAGGGAACAGGGAACAGGGAACAGGGAACAGGGAACAGGGAACAGGGAACAGATAAGAAACAAAAGTTTCTGAGTTTAAAGCTCAGTCAAAAAAAAAGATTGTTAAGAGTTGCCCGTTAAGAGTTACCTCTGACCGAAATTCAGTAGATTACAAGGTTTTCAGCGATAGGGAAGTGGAGAGATGGGAAAAATGCTTTACCTACACACGACAGCCTATGCAGTCGCCAAATCGCTAAAAAAGATGTACTATAAACAACTAAGCATGAAAAAAGCTCTAATTTTCTTAAAGATGGGTGTGCGGCTGTACCCTGTAGAGATGATAATATTTATGGTTCTTGAAAGAGGTTAATTAACGGATTTTGAAATTAATCCCTCAAAATCTACAACATGGAAGCATCTTTTCAAATTACCCTACAGATGGTGTTCACAGTCCTGGCAGGTATCAGCGGCCAAGTGATGGCCGCATATTTCAAGCTGCCCAGCATCGTCTTATTACTTTTGTTAGGCATCCTCTTGGGTGCTGATGGCATTGGACTATTGCACCCCCATCTACTAGGTACAGGGCTAGAAGTAATAGTTTCCCTAGCAACAGCAATTATCTTGTTTGAAGGCGGACTGAAGTTGGATCTGCGGGAGATGGGCAGAGTTTCCGTCAGTTTGCAGTTGCTTGTCACCCTGGGAACCTTGGTAACGCTGCTAGGTGGCAGTATGGCGGCGCACTGGTTGGGAGAATTTCCTTGGAATATAGCTTTTCTCTATGCTTCTATAGTCGTTGTCACAGGTCCGACAGTAGTTGGTCCCCTGCTCAAACAAATTAACGTAGATCGACAAGTAGCAACGCTGTTGGAAGGTGAAGGAGTTTTAATCGACCCCGTGGGAGCGATCCTGGCCTACGTTGTCCTAGATACAATTTTGAATGGAGATCCTGACCCTATTAACGCCATCATGGGTTTAATATTGCGTTTGGGTGTGGGAGCAATGATTGGGGGTATTGGTGGTTATCTGATGAGTTGGATTTTCAAACGCGCCAATTTTCTCTCTTTTGAACTAAAAAACCTGGTAGTTTTAGCGGTACTGTGGGGTTTGTTTACCCTAGCGCAAACTATTCGCAGCGAGTCAGGAATTATGACTACAGTCGTTGCAGGTGCAGTATTTGCTAACTCATCAGTTCCTGAAGAACGTCTGTTGCGAAGCTTTAAAAATCAACTGACAATTCTCAGCGTTTCTGTACTGTTTATCCTCCTAGCAGCTGATTTATCTATTGCCAGTGTATTGGCCTTGGGTTGGGGTAGTTTATTTACGGTTTTGGTGTTGATGTTTGTGGTTCGCCCCATTAATATTCTGTTGTGTACTTGGAACAGTAATCTGAATTGGCGACAGAAATTGTTTTTAAGCTGGGTTGCTCCTCGAGGAATAGTTTCCGCCTCTGTAGCCTCTTTATTTGCGATTTCCTTAACACAACACGGTGTTAATGGTGGTGATGCAATTAAAGCTCTGGTGTTCCTGACAATTATTATGACTGTTTTTTGTCAGGGTTTAACAGCGGGCTGGTTGGTGAAGTGGTTACGAATCACTTCTAAAGATGCAACTGGAGCGGTGATAGTGGGTTGTAATCCCTTGAGTTTGTTGATTTCCCGCTTTTTTCAAGAACGGGGGGAAAGCGTGGTCATGATTGACACTGACTCCCAATATTTTGCTCAAGCTGAAGCTCAAAATCTGCGCGTGATTGCTAGTAGTGCGCTAGATGCTGAGGTTTTGGAGGAGGCGGGAATTGCTTCTCTGGGTACTTTTTTGTCCATGACTAATAATGGTGAAGTGAATTTTGTGTTAGCACAACGGGCTGCTGAGGAATTTAATCCGCCTAGTGTCTTAGCAGTATTTCCTCGTGATCCTCAAGCTTCGACCTCAGTCAATAGTAGCAATAGTAGAGTTAATCAAGCTTTTGTCTCAGATTTACCAATTAAAACTTGGAATGAGTATTTAAGTAATGGGCGGGTGAAATTGGGGACAACTACTTTGAATGAGTCCGAATTTTCTAGTCAACAGGAGCATATCCAAGAGAAGATTCGGTCTGGGGTGTTAGTACCGCTATTGCTAGAGAGGGAAGAACGTCTACAGGTAATGTCAGTTAATCAAGATTGGGAAGTAGGCGATCGCATTATCTACCTGTTGTACGATTCTAGACCAAATCTCTTAAAACGCTTATCTGGTGCGAGTCAATCTACCGCTTTAGCTTTAGAAAAGTTACCAGAAGTTGAAGAAGTACCTACTGCTAAATTGTCTCAACTTTCTGCTACTGAAGCATCTGGTAATTGAAAGTATTGTAAATATTGCCATAGCAACCCAAATAAATGCACTACTACCAAAATCAGGGTTAATTAACGGTGGTTAATGATAACTTGAATGTTCCTGTTTTCAATGCCAAAATAGGAAGTTATTATTTGTGAGTTAGACAATCCCATCTCAAAAAATGGGAATATAATTTATTAAAAGATAAAAACCCTAGTACAGAAAGGCAGAACTGGCTTTATCTAGCAATAGACAAAAAAAGTAGATTCTATGAGTATTACAGCCGTCTGCCTGATTGGACTAGTCAACTGCAACCGAGCCGAGTGAACGATAACAGCTATGTCTTACGTCTCCCTGCTGAAAAATATACCAGAAATATTAAGCCAACCAACTGGGATAGCAGCTATAGCCTCTCTTGGCATCCACGGTGCTATTGCTTTGATTGTGCCATTAATGCCTGTTGATTCCAGTAAATCTTCAGAAACTGACTCAACACAAGCAGTAGGATTAATGGAATTGAGTCCTGCTGACCAAAACCGATTGCCACAAACTGCCGATACATCCCAGGTGGCTTTACAACAACCCCAACTACCGCTACAACCGCAAATTCCTCTGGTGAATTTTGGTAGCGAATCAGCAATCATCCCACCTCTAGAACCAGTTATACAACCACTTTTACCCAGCCAGTCGGTACTGCCACCCATCCCTACATCACCAGCTAACTATAATCTTTCTTACTTGCCTAGAAGGCAGCCTATCCAAAGATTTGCTCAAAACGATTTTAGAACCCAAGTTTCTAATTTCCGCACCAGAAGTACATTTTCTCCCTCAGCGTCTCCTTTTGTTGATGATATAGATGCCAAAATTAAAGAAACACAACCACTTAATATAAACAGGTTGCCACAAGTTCAGGCAGATAATAAATTACCGACTGAACCCCTCATTAATCCATCTCCCGATGCTATTGATATTGGCTCTACAACACCACAGGATGTTACTGAACCACAAAAAATTCAGCCTGGAGATACCCCAATTCAAGTTGCTGCAAATCCTCCATCTGACTTCCCTGTTGAACCATCTCAACAAGGTAAAGGTCAATTACTATCAGCGGCACCGATTGTAATTCCATCTACAGAAAGTTCAGCAAAGCAACCAACCCTAGTACCAACTGTCAGTCAGTCTGATTCTCAACCCCAGAAAAGTGAACAGTTACTGGCCAAGCTCAACTCTTATAACACCCTGAGAAACACGGTTCGGGAAGAATACCCCAACCTCAAGGAACAAGCAGTCATCCGTGAAACTATCTCTACAAATAAACGAGATATGGAAGGTACTGTTGTGGGTCGATTAGTTGTAGATCCTGATGGTAAAGTTTTAGATATCAAGTTCCAAGATCAGTCAGTAGCTCTGGAACTGCAATCCAAAACCAGGGCATTTTTCAACGCTAATCCACCTAAAGGTAAGAAACAGATTAGCTCTTATCCTTTCCAACTCAGGTTTACAAATAACAGCGATAAAAATATTCCCCAACAGGCTCCAGAACTGAAAGTTTCACCAAATCCAAATCCAGATGCTCAACAAGTATCTGAGCCACAAGAAAGAAAAAATCAGCAAAAGAATCAAGCTGTGGTCATTCCTAACGCATCACCTACACCTGTAGCTAGTGACGATCAGCCTACTTTCTCCACTGAATCTGCTCAAAAGCTAATCAAACAGTTACGTCAACTCAAGGAAGAAAAACAAAACTCCAATCAAGAAAATTAAGAATTCAGGAGGCAGGAGCCAGGAGCCAGGGGGCAGGAGCCAGGAGCCAGGAGCCAGGAGCCAGGAGCCAGGAGGATAAGATTTTTACCAATGTCCAATGCCCAATGCCCAATGCTCTACAAACTCACTCCCTTCTTAGCTACCACCCTGTTTCGGCTTTCTGGAAAACATAAGCGGCTACCTCCAGAATTTCCTGCTCGCTTAATTTATTCTTGAAGGAGGGCATCGCACTTTTACCCTTTTGAACTTGGTTGATAATAGCTTGAATAGGGTCATGATCATAATTTTCTAAATATTGTGATAGTGCTGACTTTTTTAAAGTTTTATGTTCAACAAGTATATTACCTCCTCCTATATGGCAAGAAGCGCAATTAGCATGAAAAATTGTGTTGCCAGTAGATTTTTCTGCGGCTAAGGCTGGATAGGAGAATGTGAAGTTAAACAATAGGGCGATCGCTAACAATGCTGGCAATATTTTTAATAAAAGTATTCTCAAGAGATTTTCCTCGTAACAAGCACACCACAACTGAAAAATCTTTGCCAGTAACCAATAAATATATAAATATATATAGCAGATAGCAGCGTGAGATATTTAATAACATCTCCAACTGTCGGATTTACTGTATATTATAATACATAATTTTGTCAAACAGGATGAAGGGAACTCCAAAAATAAATAATCCAATTTCTGTCATCAAAACTTATAGCCGTGAACAGGGTGTTAGGACATGAATTGATCATGAAACTCCCACTACAAAAGGGTTTTACTCCTGACTCCTGTACGGGCGAATAGCCGTTCGCCCCTGCTCATCGCCATAAAAGCGTGGGATATTTTTTGATTTGGAAGTCCCTAAAATTAGCGGTAACTAGTTTTCCCAATCTTTTTACCCAGGGATCAAACTCGTTACCGCACCTGTTTAGTAGTTTGCGCTACCTAATGAGCAAGAAAAATCATCAGGTGTCAAATTAGCAAGATTATTAGCCTGCAACCATGATTTTACCAGCCATACCAGCACCACGGTGAGGTTGACAGTAGAAAACGTATTCACCTGTAGGTGCATCTGCGGCAAAGGTTGTTGTTACCTTCTGTCCAGGATTCAAAAGTAATTTAGTGTGAGACAAAGATGCAGCTAAATCTTTATCCTTTGCGGGGTTTTTAGCAGGATCGAACACAACGTTATGGGGAGGAACTTTGTTGTTCAACCATTCAACTGTGTCACCAGGCTTAATAGTTAACTGTTTAGGTTCAAATACCAACAGTCCTTTGTCACTACCCAACGTGACCTGATATGTTTCGGCTGATGCGGTGGGAGTGAAAACGGCAAAGCTGCTTGCAACTAAAAGAACAGTCAATACTGCTAAAGTCAAGCGTCTCCAACTGGCGGCGATTAATTTCATGGCTCTCTCCTGAGATATAGTGTTATTTTCCTGTTCTCATTTTAAATACAATTAACACCAAATATGACAATCTGTCATAGATGAATTTTTTTTTCAGAATTGGCGGTTATCAATAGCAAAGTAAAGTAGGGAATAAAATACAAAGTTCCTGGTCTTGCTGCCAGAGAGCAGATTCAAGTACAAGCAGTAAGCATAAGCAACCAAAGATGACAGTTATGCTTGAATGCACTCCGATATCAAGACCAGGAAATGAGATTTTTCCAAAGTAAGGGCAATATTGCCCCTACTTCAGAGAGTAAAAAAGCCAACTAGCAGATGTTTAGTAATGAATCTTACCACCACCCCATTTAATACCAACGATTTTTGGCTGGACGAGAATATGTCCAGCGATCGCTGTTAAGTCATCATCGGTCAAATTTCTCATTTCTGTAAAGATATCCGCGCTCTTGATGCTGGGATGTATTTCAGAAATTTCCTCTTCCCCGTCGTAAGTTGTGGGATTTTTCATGTAGTCCACCAAGCCTTCAATGTTGTCACGCTTTGGTGTAGCCAGAGCCAAAGCTTCTGGTTCGAGTCCCACGTTTTGGTTAGTCTTAGTTACACCACCAGCATGACATTGAGCGCAGGTGTCATTAAATAATTTTTTACCTTTTGCCAGTTCTTTAAGGCTGACAACAACAGTATCACCTTTGTCATTCAATGGTACGGTTCTGGTAGCTTCACCCAGTTCCACTGCTGTTGCACTACCGATAAATAGCTGAAACGTCAGCAAAACAGTAGCAACAACAACGCTTATCAGTCTTCTAAACATATTTCCCCTTCAAGATTTTAATGCTCAACACAGCTAAGACACTAATAGTTCCAAAAAGCATAGATATTGATCCGATGCTAAAAGTTGGCCGGTTATAACGCCGATGGGGAGAACTAGAACGCCCCTGATCCCTGGGCTAAAAGCTGTCGGGATTACTTTACGTAAAATGTTCAGGCTATCATTAACATCAGCATGAATCAGTTTACCATTAGCTGCTCTATGCTGTTGCTGAACTGAGTTTCTCCATAAGTAAGAATAGGGTTAAGAGTGAGTATTGGAATGGGGACATTTTATTTTTCGATACAAATCTTTATAAAAAAATTTACAAACTGTAAAGTTAACCTTTTCCTCCTGTAAAAGTTACGCCTTGAATAAAATAGCGGTTGAAAAAGGCATAAATTCCCAAAACTGGTAGAGTGAATACCATAGAAGCGGCCATGATGTAATTCCAATAGCTGATATATTGACCTTTGAAAGTATTTAGTCCCAAGGGTAGAGTAAACATCTCCGGGTCAAATAAGATCACCAAAGGTAGTATAAAATTATTCCAACTGCCCATAAAGACAAAAACAGCTTGTGCTGCTAGTGCTGGTTTAGCTAGGGGTAAAACAATATCTCGAAAAATCTCGCAGGTGTTTAAACCATCTAGTTGACCAGCTTCTTCTAATTCTTGAGGAAAATTGACAAAAAACTGCCGCATCATAAAGATGAAAGTAGCATTAACCATACTAGGAACAATCATGCCTTGATAAGAATTGAGCCAACCTAATGCTTTTAAAATTAAAAATGTGGGAATTAAAGTGATTTGTGCGGGTATTGCTAGTACAGCTAAAATCAAAAAGAACCAAAAGCGTTTACCCACAAATCGCAATCGTGCTAAAGCATAACCAGCCATTGAATTTAAAATTAAGTTTAAAAGCGTGACACTAACAGCAATTACTACACTGTTAAATAACCACCGAAAAAATAGCGGTTCTTGGAGAAAAATTTGCTTGTAGTTATCGAGAGTGAAATTTTTGGGGATAAAATTTGGCTCACCGTTGATAATTTCTGAAAGAGGTTTAAAGGATGCAGAAAGCGCCCAGAAGAAAGGAAGTAGTGTAATTACAGCATAGATGATTAAAACTAAATATAAGAGGAATTTCAACCAGGGAAAGCGATAAATTTGATTCATATTTTTTCACCCGCAAATATTCGCCGCTGAATCAAAGTTATAATAATGATTACTGCTGCAAGTAAAAAAGCAATAGCTGCTGCATATCCTAATTGTAAATTTCTAAATACAGCTTGATAAATTAGTAATACGACTGTCAAAGTAGCGTTATTTGGTCCACCAGTTCCGCCTGAGAAAATATAAGATTGGTCAAATAATTGAAAAGTGCCAATTATTCCTACTGCTAACACAAAAAAAGTCACAGGTTGCAGTAAAGGAATAGTAATACTAATAAACTGATCCCAGCCATTTGCACCATCTAAACTTGCTGCTTCATAAAGTGTTTGGGGAATATCTTGTAAAGCTGCTAAATAAATCACCATGTAAAAAGGTGCAGTTGACCAAATATTCATGATCATAATGCCTTTTAATGCAACTGCTGGATCTCCTAACCAGTTATAGGTAGGTAGTCCAAAAAAAGCGAGAAAATTATTTAATAAACCATTGGTATTATAAATCCACATAAAGATGAGTGTTAACACCGCTGATGATGTGACTGTGGGTAAAAAATAGAGAATTCGCCACCAGTTTTTTCCACGAATACCAGAATTTAAAGTTACAGCTAAAATCAAAGCTAAAATAGTTTGACTGGGGACAACAACAGCAACATATTCGACTGTATTTTTTAACGCAATTCCTAGTTGTTCGTCTTCTAGCAAACGGGTGAAATTGCGAAAGCCAATAAATTGATATTTAATATCGCCTAAAAGTTGTACTTTGTGGAGGGAAAGAAAGACAGCGTAGAGGATGGGGAGGATAACGAAAGTACCTAAAACGAGAATTGTGGGCATCATGAACAGATACCCGGCTAGGTTTTCGGTAAATTTCCAGCGTTGGTTGCGGTGTTGTCTGTTAATGGGAAACACAACTAGACCTCGATAATTTTTTATAATTTTACAGCTTATATCTCGTTCCCAGTCTCTGACTGGGAATGCCTACTGGGAGGTTCTACCTCCTATCTAAAATTCGTCTTCAGTGTATTTTCACAATAACAGAAGGCAGAGCCTTCTAAAAAGCATTCCCAGGTAGAACCTGGGAACGAGGGATGGGTAAGTAGTGATTATACACAAGAAAGGAAAGAATGTTTAGATCAAGTTACAAGAAAAGAATTTTGGCAATACCTCTAATTTTCACCTAATTGATAGGACTTTTTGAAGAGAGTCTAAATTAATTGGTTTGGCAATATAATCATTCATCCCAGAATCTAAACAAATTTGGCGATCGCTATCCATTGCATTAGCTGTCATAGCAATAATATAAGGTTGTTGATCTTGAGGATAATGATCTCGAATCCACCTAGTAACTTCTAAACCATCCATTTCTGGCATTTGTACATCCATGAAAATTACATCATAGTATTGACGTTGTAAAGCTGCAATTACTTCTAATCCATTCGTTGCTACATCAGCCTGATATCCTAATTTTTTTAAACTTAATAAAGCTACTTTTTGGTTAACTTTATTGTCCTCTGCTAAAAGTATTTTTATGGACTTGTTTTCCTGTTGTGCGACATCTAAAGATTGGGGTATTTGAGTTGTATTTATTAGAGATACTTCTGTGACAATAGGAACAGTAATTGTAAAATAAAAAGTTGAACCTACACCCACTTCACTTTCTACCCACATCGAACCTCCCATCATCTCTACTAATGATTTACTAATTGCTAAACCTAATCCTGTACCTCCATATTTGCGACTTGTGGAAGCATCTAATTGACTAAAAGATTGAAACAGCCTGTTTTGACGTTCTAAGGGAATACCAATACCTGTATCTCTCACTACAAATTGAATTTGATACAAAGTTCGAATTTTGCTTTGTGGGATATTATTAGGATTTTCATTTTGTTTAATTTCGTGACTATTAACAGTTAATGTAACTGTTCCTGTAGCAGTGAATTTGATAGCATTACCTAATAAGTTAATTAAAATCTGTCTAATGCGATTTACATCCCCTAAAAATATACTAGGACTATTTTCGGGATAATTATAAGATAAGGTTAATTGTTTGGAATTTGCTTGAAATTCTAATAACTTTATGACATTTTCTATACAATCTTGTAGATTAAAAGCGTGACTTTCTAAGTCTACCTTACCTGATTCTATTTTAGAAAAATCCAGAATATCATTAATAATTGTTAGTAAACTATCTCCACTACCACGAACCGTTTCTATCAAATCCCTTTGTTCTGAAGTTAAATCAGTATTTAACAATAAATCAGTCATCCCAATTACTCCATTCATGGGAGTACGAATTTCATGACTCATCATTGCTAAAAAAGAACTTTTAGCATTATTAGCTTGCTCTGCTTCTTGTCTTGCTTTTTCTAAATCAGCATTTTTATGAGCAAGTTCTTCTGTTCTTTCTGCAACTTTAATTTCTAATTTTGCACCATTCTCTTTAACCTTTTCTAATAGTGTTGCCTGTTGAATACCTACAGCTAATTGTATTTCTAATTTTTCTAAAAATTCTACTTCCTCCATTAACCAATCTCTGGTATCATTACATTGATAAACACAAAGTAGTCCCCATAATTCTTGGTCAAAAATTAAAGGGGCAATTATATAGGATCTGATTTGTAATTTTTCTAAAAATTCTACATGACAAGGTGTTAAATTAGCTTGATAAATATCAGCAACTCTTGTAATATTGCCATCAATCAGAGTTTTTAACCATTCTGATTCAAAAGATTCCTCTTGAATAAAATCATTGTGATGAATTATAGATAATTCTGGTGTAATGACAGATTCAACTTCAATTTTCCCCTGCCATTGTCTAGTAAACCTGTAGATAATCACCCTTTCTACTTTTAAGAACTGGCGAATTTCATCAACCGCCGTTTGCATAATAGTAGTTAAATCCAAGGATGAACGAATTTTTAAGGCAATATCAAATAGTATTTTTTCTTTTCTTGCTGATAAAATTAAATTTGCTTGTTGTTCATCAACTTGTTGTTGTAAATTTATATTTAATTGTTTTAATAGGTGATTTTTTTCATTTTCTAGCGTTTCTATTTTGTGCTTTAACACTGAAACCACACTATCTATTTCTCTGGGGTCTACTGCTTGTAAAACACTGGTTTGTGTAATAATACCTATTAATTCTTCTGCTCGATTAGCTACTACTAATCTTCTCAAATTATACTTCTCCATAATTTGGTGTGCATCCCACAGAGATTTGTTAGGAGAAACCAAATTTAACGGATAACTCATTACTTCTAATGCTGTTAATCTGCCAAGATCAAGGCGTAATGATTGAAAATTAACAATATCTCTTTCTGTAATTATTCCTAAAGGTTTAACAGTATTTTTAGGAGTAGGTTCGCCAATAATAATACAACTCACTCTATGCTGTGCCATAAGTTGGACTATTTCTGAAACCTTCTGATGAGGTTGAGCATAAATACTCTGTTTAATCATCACATCATTTACATAGCGATGTTTTAATAAATCTAAGGGTTGTAAATTAGCTCTAATACTACTGGGTGTAACAATACCAATCGCTTTTTTTTGCTCATTGAGAATAGGAAGATGACGGATTTTGTATTCCTTAAATAAATCAATAAGATCACAAATATTCCCAAGTTCTGATATTTGACGGGTAATTAATTCCTTAGTCATCACTTCAGAAACTGTTAAAGATTCAAATGATAAGTTTTGTACTGATACTCTAACAATATCTCTTTCAGTAATTAATCCTATTAAATGATTATTTTCTTCAACCAAAGTGCAACTTACTTTAACTTTTTCAATGGGGTTTTCTGGGTCCAGACTTATTCCTAGACTCATTCGCTGAATTGTATCAATAAGCCTTGTATTAGGATTAACAGTAATAAAACTTTTGTTGATATATTTAAATTTATTTCCTTGTACAAGATAATTAATAGACATAGTAGATTAGATTTAATGAAATGAAGTATTTTTACGGTTGATAGTTTTGCAATTATAACCATTAATTGTTGTTTTCCGCAATAATACTAGGTAAAAAAGTTGAAATTTATAACTTTGTTTAGGTCAAGGATTACCTTACTCCATCATTTTAATCTGCTGATTAGCATTATTTTCCGCCCTCAACATCGCCTGTTTTAAAGACTGTTCCCCCAACAAAGCACTTAAAAACTGATTATCAAAATTATTCACAATTGCTGCTGGATATTCCCCTACTTGCCAAGGTGTAGCATAATCAACACCCGCTACTAAAGCAGACCTTAAATAATCTTGATCATAACCTAATTTCTGTGCTACAGATTTACGAGTCGGTAAAGCAAAACCTGTTCCTGTCCACTTTTCCATTCCTTCTTTACCAGTGAGATAAGAAATTAATTCCCAAGCTGCTTTTTTATGTTTTGTTTGTTTATTCATCACATAAGCGACAGTATAAACCATCGTGCCTTTTTTATTATTAATTGTTGGAACTTCTGCTGTTGCAAAATCTATCTGCGGAAAGGTTTCTTGAAGATAAGGAATAGCCCAGTTACCTTCAATTACCATTGATACTTTACCTTGACCAAACATATCAATACCAGAACTAGCACCAACATCAGATGGAAGGACTGAAGTTTGGTTTTTTCGATATTGATCTATTACTAACTGCAAACCTTGTAAAGCTGCTTGACTAGCAAAGGTAGCATTACCATTTTTATCAATTAACTTTCCGCCAAAAGCTTGAATTTTGTAAACATGGCGTGATATTTCTGGACTTTCACCAAAGCCGTATCTATTAAGTTTACCTGTTAATTTTCGAGAGTAAATTAATAGTTGTTCCCAAGTAGTTGGCGGTTTATTTAAACCTAATTTTTTCAAGGCTTTTTTGTTATAAAATAAAGCCAAGGTAGAATAATCTTTAGGAATGCCGTAAATATGATTTTGATATCTAAATATTTTCAATAATTCTTGATCAAAATCTTGTAAATCAAATTCATCACTGATGTAATTATTTAGAGGTTCTAAAACATTTTTACTCATCAAAAAAGGAGCTTCTAACGCATCTAAATAAAATACATCAGGTGCTGCTTCGCCAATTAAGCGAGTTTTAATTACATCCATGTATTGATCAGAAATTACTTCATATTTAACTTTGATCTGGGGATGCTTTGTTTCAAAGTTTTGTAATACCTGTTTGAGAAGTTTTTGTTCTACAGGAGAACCACCCCAACCACTGAGTTTAATACTAACTGATGATGTGCTGGGTGGTAGAAGATGACAACTTATAACGATGATAGCCACAGTTATGACTAATGACCAAAATTTTAACCATTTGCGTTTGTTCACGGTCAGGTAAAAGTTTATCTTTCCTCCTTTATAGCTTTTGTAACTCTGGACTGATATTTAAGCAGTTTAAAGTTTTGTTGAGAAATAATAGATAAAATAACAAATAATTGTCATTCACTCAATTTGTGTTATGTTGCGTCATCTGTAGATGATATTTTATGGACTCTGTTCAAGTCGAAATACCTGCATCTTTAAATCTGGAAATTGCTCAGATTGAGTCGTCCAAAACTGTTTTATCTTCTCAATCTCAATCTAGCTTTCGTTTTCCTAAAAATGCTATTCGCACAAGTTTAAAAGCATCTACTCTAGATGCTATTTTCGCCACAATTTTTTCTCTTACTACTGGGGGAATTTTACTTAGTAATTTTTTGGTAGAATTGGATGCTAGTCCGGTGGTTTTTGGGATGCTTTCTTCAATTCCTATGCTGGTGAATTTGATTCAGCCGTTGGGTGCTTATATCTCAGAACGGACTACTAGCCGGTTTGAGTATTCGGCGGTTGTTTATGGAATTTCTCGGCTGTTGTGGCTGATTTTAGTAATAGGTATTATCGGTACAGGGTTGGGATTTATAAATTCTCAACAGTTGGTGATATTAACTTTGTTAATTGTTTTTTTTAGTCATCTTTCAGGTGGACTGGGAAGTGCATCTTGGATGAGTTGGTTAGCAATAATTGTCCCCCGACGTTTGCGTGGTAGATATTTTGGTATCCGCAATAGTGCTACCAGTTTGACTAATTTGTTGTGTGTACCTTTGGCTGGGTTTGCTGTTTCTCATTGGTATGGGGGAACTCTTCAAGGTTATGGTGTGGTTTTGTTTGTAGGGGTTTTATTTGGGTTAGTTAGTTTAGGATGTCAGTATTTCAAAATTGATGTTAATCCCCAATTACAAAATACATATATTATAGTTGATTCTCCAAACAGTAAAAATGATTTGGTATCAATTCCACAACAGCAATGGGATGAAAATATCTGGAAAAATTCTAATTTTTGGATATTTTTACTTTATTTCAGTTTATGGATGTTGGCTTTTAATCTCTGCGCTCCTTTTGTTAATCTTTATCTGCTGGAAACTTTAAATTTAGATGTGGGTTGGGTGACGGTTTATAGCAGTCTGCAAGCAGGAGCAAATTTGTTGATGGTGGTGCTGTGGGGTAAATTAGCAGATAAGGTGGGAAATCGCCCCATTTTAATATTTACGGGGATTATTGTTGCGGTTACGCCTTTGCTGTGGTTTGGAATTGGTGATAGTAATTTAGATATCTGGTTGTGGCTACCACTATTACATATTTTTATTGGTGGTATTGGAGCTGGGGTAGATTTATGTAATAACAATATGCAAATTGGCATTACCCCAGTTAGAAATCAGTCTATTTATTTTGCGATCGCTGCTGCTATTGCGGGTGTAACTGGTGCAGTAGGAACAACCATTGGCGGTTTTATCGCTCAATCTCCCCATTTTGGCGGTTTACTAGGTTTATTTGCCCTTTCTAGTATTTGCCGACTTGCAGCACTGATCCCACTGATTTTTGTTAAGGAATAGGTGACAGGGAATAGATAATTATTTATTCTTCCCAGTCCCCAGTCCCCAGTCCCCATTCCCTAGTCTCCTACTCAACAGCGGTAGAACTCAATTTCATGGTTTCCCACATCACCATATTGGGTGTAGTTGGCATTGGTTGGTGTAAAGCTATTAGCTGTGCTAATGTGTTCTTTAATTGGGTGCGGGGGACGATATCATCCACAAAACCATGTTTGAGTAAATCTTCAGCGGTTTGGAAATCTTCGGGTAGTTTTTCCCGCAGGGTTTGTTCAATGACTCGTCTTCCGGCAAAACCGATGGTGGCTTTGGGTTCAGCGATGATCAGATCACCCAACATAGCAAAACTCGCGGTAACGCCTCCTGTGGTGGGATTTGTTAACACGGGAATGTACAATAAACGGGCATCTTGATGACGTTGTAAGGCGGCGGATATTTTCGCCATTTGCATTAAGGAAAGCATTCCTTCTTGCATTCTCGCACCGCCAGAAGTGCAGATAATCACAACAGGATAACGGCGTTGTGTAGCTTGTTCTATTAAGCGGGTGAGTTTTTCACCGACAACAGAACCCATGCTACCACCCATAAAGCGGAAGTCCATGACTCCTAAAGCGATGGGTAAACCGTTAATTTGACCTAAACCGGTTTTTACTGCGTCTGTTAAACCGATTTTTTCCTGAGTTTCCCGGATGCGATCGCTGTAGAGTTTGCGATCGCGAAATCCTAAAGGATCTGTAGGTCGCAAATGCTCATCTAAGGGTTTCCAGGTATTTGCATCTATCAACTGACGGATACGCTCATCACTATCTACCCGATTATGATGGCCACATTCTGCACAAACCATTTGATTGGCTTTTAGGTCTTTAGCATAAGCCAAAACCCCACATTTAGGGCATTTGTGCCACAAACCGTCCGCAATTTCCCGTTCTTGGCGTTCTAAATTAGTAGATCCTGATTTACGACGATTTGCAAACCAATCAAATAGAGACTTTAAACCGCGTGATTCTTCGTTGTTTGCCATTTTTATCTTATTTAACTAGGTATGAGGTTCAAAACAGGTCAATCAACTTGGGATTTTAGATTTTAGATTTTAGATTTTAGATTGACCTCACACATTTTTTTGTGGGTATTGAGAATTGTTGATTTGAGAATGATGTTTTCTGGTTTTGACTACATCATCAAATAATGCTTGTAAACAATTTCAGACAAGATTTTGGATTTTTTTGTTGACAATTTCATCAAAATGCTGCTGCCAATACAATTTTCTTCATCCGTGTCAGGGGACTTTATTATATCAACGTATCGGCAAAGATTGGAAAATACAAAACCTTCATGAAAATGAATCTTTTTACCAACACATCATCCTGATTCCTCAATTATCAGCAGTCAGCATTGATGGAATTAGTTATATTTGCCAGCTGCCAGAATTTTTCTTTGAGTGTAATACAATTCACAGGTTAATCTTACCAAAATATAAAGAGCAAATGAAGTAATTGTGGTTACAGTCATGGAGGATGTAGGTTGCTGAAGATGAGAAGAAAAGACATTTAAATTGAATATTCAAGAAATGGGATTTTCAAGTTGGAATTTGATGATAATAGGAAACAGGGAAGAATAATAACTGACAAACGCTATATTTCAAGATACTGGTAGCACTAGCCGCAGGTAGTACGATAAAATAGCTTCACCGCTAAAAACAGCAATTACGGCTCCCAACGCTAAGAAAGGACCAAAAGGCATCTTTTGTCCCATTTTATGACGTGAGAGGATAATTGCACCTCCACCTACTAATACTCCCAAACAGCAGGCCATAAAACTAGCTATGAGTAAATGCTTCCAACCTAACCAAGCTCCCATCATGGCTGCTAGTTTCGCATCACCTGCACCCATAACAGCTTTACCAAAGGCCAGAGAACCCAAAATTGAGATGCTATCAAATAGCCATAAACCAACTACTGCACCAGCTATACCGAAAATGAGGTGCTTTACCAAACCTACCCAGCTAGTTTCTGTTAAAAAACCTACAACCATTTGAAAAACTAAGCCCAATACCAACCCTGACTTAGTAAGTGGACCAGGTAAGATCATTGTATCCCAGTCTATAAGGGAAAGAGCCAATAACCAACTGCAAAAAGCCCAATAACCTATGGTTAAAATGGAAAATTGAAATACCGAAAATACTATTAAAAATATAATGCCCGTTATTGCCTCTACCACGGGATAACGACGAGAAATTTTACTGTGACAATAACGGCATTTTCCTTTTAACCACAACCAACCAAAAACCGGCACATTATCATAAGCCTTTAATTGGTTTAAGCAATGAGGACAACGAGAAGGCGGCCAAAGCAATGATAATCCCGCAGGTAGGCGATAAACTACAACATTGATAAAGCTACCAATAGCTGCACCTAAAGCGAAGACAATGATACTAGTAGGGACGAAGATAAAAATGTCCATATTGTCAGTTGTCATTAGTCAGTAGTCATTAGTTATTTTTACCCAGTCACCAATCACCAATCACCTAATACATATACGATTCGATTTGCTGTAAAGGTATAAAACATTCTTGTGGTAATAGAATTGGTTGCTGAGTAAAAATCACCTTTCCCCGATGAGTTAGGCGACTAATTGCTACTCCTGAAGGTTGCCCTACAATTTCAGGATGTACCTCACAGTAGGTATAATAGATTTGCCCAGCGGCTTTAATCACAGCGGTATCTACCAAAGGCGTTTGATTTGGTGGGGCAGTAAAATTTCCCTGTCCTTGTTGTGAAGCGTACACTATTAGTTTTTATGTTATTGATAGATTTGCTTCTAGTTTATCTGAAACTTTTAGCAAAAAACGCTAAAGTTTCCATTGCTAAAATTTTCGTTTTAGTACAATCAAACTATTTGGCTTCAAGAATTTGTATTAAAGCGTCACCCATAGCGCGACAACCTAAAAGATTCATTCCTGGGGACATAATATCTCCTGTGCGATCGCCTTGTTGTAAAACTTGTAACACTGCATTTTCAATCAAGTCTGCTGCTGCTGGTTGGTCTAAACCATAACGTAACATCATCGCTGCACTTAAAATCTGTGCTAAGGGGTTGGCTTTATCAAGTCCTGCAATATCCGGTGCTGAACCATGAACAGGTTCATATACACCTGGTCCTGAAGCACCCAAACTAGCAGAAGGTAACATCCCAATACTACCAGTTAGCATGGCCGCCGCATCCGAGAGAATATCACCAAACAAGTTACCAGTCACAATAGTATCGAACTGTTTAGGAGCGCGGACTAATTGCATGGCTGCATTATCTACATATAAATGAGATAGCTCAATTTCTGGATATTCTGAAGCTAGTTTAGTCATGCCTTCGCGCCACAGTTGAGATACATCTAATACATTTGCTTTATCAACAGAACAAAGTTTTCCGCCGCGTTTTTGTGCTGTTTCAAAAGCAACTCGTCCAATTCTCTCAATTTCTGATTCGCTGTAAACCATCGTATTTACCCCACGTCTTTCGCCTGTTTCTGTAGCGAAAATACCTTTTGGTTTACCGAAATAAATTCCTCCTGTGAGTTCACGCACCACCATAATATCAACACCTTCCACTACTTCCCGTTTCAAAGTGGAAGCGTCTATTAACTGGGGTAGGATTTTTGCAGGTCGTAAATTTGCAAATAGTTCTAAACCTGCTCTTAGTCCTAACAAACCCGCTTCAGGACGCTTATCAGAAGGTAAGGAGTCCCATTTATAACCACCGATAGCAGCGAGTAATACTGAATCACTGCTACGACAAGTTTCTAAAGTTGCGGATGGTAGAGGTTCACCAGTTTCATCAATAGCTGCACCACCGATAAGAGCGGTTTGAAAGTCAAAGTTAATATCAAAGCGTTTAGCGACGACTTTTAGCACGTCCACAGCAACGGCCATTATTTCTGGTCCGATACCATCGCCAGGAAGTAGGGTTATACGGTAGTTTTGTGTCATGGTTGTGTTAATGGGTGTTTGTTTGCAGATTTATTATCATACCAGTGAGTAGTCAGAAGTTAGCACTTAGGTTTTTATGTCTCACCCAAAGACGCAAAGGAAGAAGGCAAAAGGTATGGTAAAAAGATATGAAAACTGATGTAATTTTCAAGCTTTAATTTTCATCTTGTGTCACATACTCCAGAGTATTGATTGCTATCAAAAATAGCAGAAAAAAACTTGCCTATTAATTATCAAACAAAAACAGAATTATCAAACTTTATTTATCTGGAAATATAGATTTTTTATTCTTTGGTGTTATGATCAAGAATAATAACAATAATTACCTTTGGGAGTTTGAGGCAATGACTACCCTGAATACCATCAATTTACCCGATGAATTATATCAAGAACTGCAAGCATTAGCTCAAGCTGAAAATGATTCTATAGAATCTCAAGTTGTGGTTCTTTTACAAAAAGCGTTGCAGATAAAAAAACAGCAAACAGAAGTAGAAAGACGTAATAATGTTTTGCAAGCATTAGAGGAAAGTCGTAACCGTCGGCGCTTAAATCCAGCCGATTTTGGTTTACCAGATAGTACAGAAATGATTAGAGAAGATAGAGACAGATGACTACTACTCTTAAATGTGTATTAGATACCAGTGTGTGCATTAAATATTTTATTGCTGATCCTCAGACACCTAAAGTTATCGAACTTTTTGCTCACCTTGCTTATCCGCAAACAGAAATCTTTGTACCAGAACTATTTTATATAGAATGTACAAATGTTTTCTTGAAATATGTACGTGCAAATATGTACACTGCTGCTGAAGTCCAAGCAGATTTAGCTACTCTCAAGAATTTACAATTACAAGTAGTTTCCACTGCTGATTTAATGGAGGATGCAGTTAATCAGGACTTACGCAACTGGCACAGGCGATCGCTATATTATAATATGTTTGTACTGCAACAAGTGACGCAACTGGCAAAATCAGTCTCGGCGTGGTGGTTATGTGCCTTCAATATCAACTAGGGTTA
>JBJOKS010000016.1:0-124002 GCA_046045965.1 Cyanobacteriota bacterium
ATGCACAATTATATAATTTTGGCAAGAGGTTTGTAAAGCTTCTTGGGAGTAAGTGTGAATATGTCTAAAGGTACAAATCAACCTCACAAAATAGACATTTATATTTATCTGCAAACGGAATTATTTTCCTATTCTTTTGTCAGAAGCCTGTGGTTGGGCTAAATTAGGAGAAACTGTAAAGATATTTTTGTCAACTTTATCTTTAAACACTTCGCCGAAAGTTTAACAGCCGATGTCGCCAAATCAAGAAACCCAACCAGTAGAAAAAATCTATTTACCCCGCACCAGCGAGTCAGAAACATTAAAAAAAATTCGCCATACCGCTTCTCATGTCATGGCCATGGCCGTACAAAAGCTGTTTCCCAAGGCGCAAGTTACCATTGGTCCGTGGATTGAAAATGGGTTTTATTATGACTTCGATAACCCTGAACCCTTCAGCGATAAGGATTTAAAAGCCATCCAAAAAGAGATGGTGAAAATTATTAACCGCAAACTCCCTGTTATTCGGGAAGAAGTCAGTCGTGAGGAAGCACAAAAACGAATTGAAGCAATCAAAGAACCGTATAAATTAGAAATTCTCGCAGATATTAAACAAGAACCGATCACCATTTATCATTTAGGTGATCAATGGTGGGATTTGTGCGCTGGTCCCCACGTCGAAAATACCAAAGACATCAACCCCAAAGCCATAGAATTAGAAAGTGTAGCCGGTGCTTATTGGCGTGGTGATGAAACCAAAGCCCAGTTACAACGCATTTACGCTACAGCTTGGGAAACTCCCGAACAACTAGCAGAGTACAAACGTCGCAAAGAAGAAGCATTAAGGCGTGATCATCGTAAACTGGGTAAAGAACTGGGTTTGTTTATTTTCGCTGATCCTGTGGGTCCTGGTTTACCCCTTTGGACTCCTAAAGGTACTTTGCTGAGAAGCATTTTAGAAGACTTCCTGAAAAAAGAACAGTTAAAGCGGGGTTATTTACCTGTTGTTACTCCCCATATTGCCAGAGTTGATTTATTTAAAACATCGGGACACTGGCAAAAATACAAGGAAGATATGTTTCCGATGATGGCTGAAGATGAGGAAGCAAAAGCTTTAGAACAGGGTTTTGTCCTCAAGCCGATGAACTGCCCTTTCCATATCCAAATATACAAGAGTGAATTACGTTCTTATCGTGAATTACCGATGCGGTTAGCGGAATTTGGCACAGTTTACCGCTATGAACAATCAGGAGAATTAGGAGGTTTAACTAGAGTACGTGGTTTTACTGTTGATGATTCTCACCTGTTTGTCACTCCCGAACAATTAGATAGTGAATTTTTGAATGTTGTAGATTTGATTTTGACGGTGTTTAGAAGTCTGCAACTGAAGAATTTTAAAGCCAGATTGAGTTTCCGTGATCCAGCCAGTGATAAATATATTGGTAGTGATGAAGCATGGAATAAAGCCGAAGGTGCGATTCGTCGCGCTGTGCAAGAATTAGGAATGGACTATTTTGAAGGTATTGGGGAAGCGGCTTTTTATGGTCCGAAACTTGATTTTATCTTCAGTGATGCTTTAGAAAGAGAATGGCAGTTGGGAACAGTACAGGTAGATTACAATTTACCTGAACGCTTTGATTTAGAATACGTTGCTGAGGATGGTTCGCGTAAACGTCCTGTAATGATTCACCGCGCACCTTTTGGATCTTTAGAAAGATTGATAGGGATTTTAATTGAAGAATATGCAGGTGATTTTCCTTTATGGTTAGCACCTGTGCAGATTCGGTTGTTACCTGTGGGTGATCTGCAATTAGACTTTACCAAAGAAGTTGCTGCGAAAATGGTAGCTTTAGGAATTAGAGCAGAAGTTGATTTAAGTGGCGATCGCTTGGGTAAATTGATTCGCAATGCAGAAAAAGATAAAATCCCAGTAATGGCGGTAGTAGGTGCAAAAGAAGTAGAAAGCAATTCTTTAAGTATTCGTACCCGTGCATCTGGGGAGTTGGGAGCAATATCTGTAGATGAAGTTGTGAATAAAATGCAGGAAGCGATTTCTAATTTTAGCAACTTCTAATAATTAGTAAGTTGGGTAAAGCGCAAGCGAAACCCAACATTACAAAAAACCCAACCTACCAATTTTTGAATGAATGATTGCAACCTATCACACCAAGCAGATACAGCACTTTCCGGTGTAATGAGGTACACTATTGGCGGGCAAGATGCCCACCCCACAAGAGTTTCATTATTGTGATCTGTACCTCATAGCAATGAAATCTGCTGTATATACTCAGGACTTATGCACTATTTACAGAATAACGAACCGCAGAGGACGCAGAGAACACAGAGAAAGAAGAGTTTGAAAGGTTTTTTGTGTATGTCCTAATACTCAATCCTCACCATAGGATTTTTCTAGGTATTTATTCTCTCTATATCAATCAGGGATAAAAATTTATAAATAAATTGTTACAAAGTTTAGTAAAATGACATCATTACCCAAATGAGTATTATTTCCTATTGACATGATAGCGGAACAATTTCCCTGGCTGACCGCGATTATCCTCCTCCCTCTCCTTGCATCCTTTTTGATTCCCCTGCTGCCGGATAAAGACGGCAAGCTGATCCGTTGGTATGCGTTGGGTGTAGGTATCGCCGACTTTGCGTTAATGTGCTATGCTTTTTGGCTGCATTATGATGCTGGTGATGCGAGTTTTCAACTAATAGAAAATTATGCCTGGATGCCAGCATTAGGGCTAAACTGGTCTGTGGCAGTAGATGGTATTTCAGCGCCATTAGTTCTTTTAGCAGGTTTTGTCACCACCCTGGCGATTTTTTCAGCATGGCAAGTTGACCGCAGGCCGCGCTTATTTTACTTTTTGATGTTAGTGTTATATTCGGCACAGGTTGGGGTATTTGTCGCCAAAGACCTGCTGCTATTTTTCATTATGTGGGAAGTGGAACTGGTTCCCGTCTATCTATTAGTTTGTATTTGGGGTGGTCAAAAACGTCGCTACGCCGCTACGAAATTTATACTATATACCGCCGCAGCTTCTATATTTATCCTAGTAGCCGCCCTAGCAATGGGGTTATACGGTGATGGTAATATCAGTTTTGATATCACCACCTTGGCAGGTCAAGATTATCCTCTAGGTTTACAATTGCTGCTCTATGCAGGTTTGTTTATTGCCTTTGGGGTGAAGCTGGCTATTTTCCCCTTACATACCTGGTTGCCTGATGCCCACGGTGAAGCATCTTCTCCTGTATCTATGATTTTGGCAGGTGTGTTACTGAAAATGGGCGGATATGGTTTAATTCGCATGAATATGGAACTTCTCCCCGATGCCCATATTTATTTTGCACCAGTTCTAGCCATTCTCGGTGTTGTCAATATTATCTATGGTGCATTAAATTCCTTTGCCCAAACGAATATGAAACGGCGTTTGGCTTATTCTTCCATTTCCCACATGGGGTTTGTACTGATAGGTTTGGCCTCTTTCACCGATTTGGGGATGAATGGGGCAATGTTACAAATGATATCACATGGTTTAATTGCCTCTGTGTTATTCTTCCTAGCTGGTGTCACCTACGACCGCACCCATACAATGGTAATGAAAGATATGGGGGGTATTGGTCAAGCCATGCCCATCGTGTTTGCGTTGTTTACGATAGGTGCAATGGCATCTCTGGCTTTACCGGGAATGAGTGGTTTTGTGGGTGAACTTTCGGTTTTTGTGGGTTTGACAACTAGCGATGTTTATAGTTCCACCTTCTGTACTGTGACAGTTTTCCTCGCTGCTGTCGGTGTTATCCTCACACCTATCTATCTGCTTTCTATGCTGAGACAGGTATTTTATGGTAAGGATGCAGCATTGATTTGTGATATCAATAATGCAGGTTCGGAAAACCTAGAAGATGAAGGTACTGCTTGTTTTGGTACTGATTGTTTATTACCTGGCCAATCCGTTTACAGTGATGCTAGACCTCGTGAAGTATTTATTGCAGCCTGTTTTCTAGTGCTGATTATCGGTATTGGTTTCTATCCCAAAGAAGCTATGCAGATGTACGATGCCAAGACTGTGGCTGTAAATGCCCATGTCCGCCAATCTTATACGATTATCTCGCAAACCAACCCCGGTATTTATGCAAATGGGTTATTAACTCCGAAAATTGCTGAAGTTGAGGTAAATTCGGTTTTGGCAACTGTGAAGTAAGCTAATGAACCTTTAATTTGCATAATTAGGGCGGGCAGGATGCCCACCCCACAATATTTTTCTAGGTAATATGCAAGTTAAATGCCCAACAGCTAACACTTAGATTCGAGAACAATATTAAGTTTTCTATTGTTTGCTCGACAAAATACCAAACTTTTGATATGTAATTTTTCCCGCAACCCCAGTAAAAATGGTAGCGGGTATTTTTTTACATGAAATGGCTCAAAGTTCCAAAAAGCATTGATGTTTTCAAGAGAGCAAAAAATCTGATTAATCATGCAAAAATGTCCCCTTTACATGGGATGCTAGTAAAGAATCAATTGTTAATTTTTAATTTTTAATTTTTAATTGTCCCCAATGTCTGTAATTTCTACTGTTACTGTTAAAGTTCCCGCCACGACGGCTAATTTAGGTCCTGGTTTTGACTGCATTGGTGCAGCCTTAAGGTTATACAACGAATTTAAGTTTACTCGCAATGATAGCGGGTTAATTATTCAGGTTTCTGGTACAGAAGCTGAAAAGGTGCAAACTGATGAAAGTAATTTGCTTTATCAAGCTTTTGTGAAGTTATATGAACATATCCAAGAAACTCCGCCATCTGTAAAAATAGAGATTAAGTTGGGTGTACCACTGGCGAGGGGTTTGGGAAGTTCGGCGACTGCTATTGTGGGCGGGTTAGTTGCTGCTAATGAGTTGGCGGGTTCACCTTTGTCTGAGTTACAGGTGATGGAATTGGCGATCGCAATGGAAGGACATCCTGATAATGTAGTACCAGCTTTATTAGGTGGATGTCGTCTGGCTGCTACCAGTCGCACCGGTTGGGAAATTTGTGATCTTACTTGGCATCGAGATATAGTACCAGTAGTAGCAATTCCTGATTTTGAATTATCTACTTCCGAAGCACGGCGAGTTTTACCAACAGAGGTAAGTCGTGCAGATGCAATTTTCAATGCTTCCCATTTAGCTTTATTGTTGCGGGGTTTGGCAACGAGTCGGGAAGAATGGTTAAGAGCAGCTTTACAAGATAAGTTACATCAACCCTATCGTCAAGCCTTAATTCCTGGTTACGATGATGTGAATGTTGCGGCTGTTGCGGCTGGTGCTTATGGGATGGTAATTAGTGGTGCGGGTCCAACACTGTTAGCTTTAACGGATGCAGCACAAGCGAAAAATGTTGTGACAGCAATGGCAGAGGCTTGGCAACAGGCAGGAATTAGTTCTATTGTGCGATCGCTCCCTATTGATATGCAAGGGGCGGTTATTTTATAATGGGTAATTTAATTTATTCATAACATAATGTATCCACGATTTACGGATGAAACGAACCACGAAGAAACGAAGGACACGAAGGTAAGAGGGTTTGAGAGATTTTTTTCGTCTGTATTCGTAATTCGTAATTCGTAATTTATCCATAACAGAATTTACCAATTTACCCACGATTTACGGATGAAACGAACCGCAGAGGCGCAGAGAACGCAGAGGAATGAGGGTTTATGAGTTTTTTTCGTAATTGATAAATTTCATTTATATCAAATATCTAGAATGCAAAATGGAAGGTTTACTTTTATTGATCTTTTTGCGGGAATTGGTGGGTTTAAATTTGGATTAAGTAATAATGGTGGTGAGTGTTTAGGTTTTAGTGAAATAAATAAAGATGCAATCAATACATATTGTGAAAATTTCCAAGTTTCACCTAGTTTGAATTTGGGAGATATTACCAAAATCAAAGACTTAGCACCTCATGATTTTTTAACTGCTGGTGTTCCTTGTCAAAGTTGGTCTATTGCTGGTAAAAATTTAGGTTTTAATGATGATCGCGGGCAGTTATGGAATGATACAATTTATTTACTCCAACAATCGAAACCAAAAGTATTTATTTTTGAAAATGTTAAAGGATTAGTCGATCCTCGAAATCAAGATGCTTTATCATATATATTACAAAGAATTGAACAAGCTGGTTATCATGCCAACTATTTTGTAATTAACTCTTTTGATTATGGTGTTCCACAAAATAGGATTCGAGTATATATAATTGGCTTTAAGGAAAAAGAATATTTCCAAAATTTTATATTACCAAAACCCCTGGAAAATAAGCTAAAACTAGGTGATATATTAGGTATTACGTCACCTAAACAAGAAAATAAAATTATTCAAAGAGACTTATTTGGAAATGTTGTTGAATCTAAAAGGATGAGTCTTTCAACGACAAACGGATTCAACGATTACTTTTTGTTTAATGATCTGAGAAATGGTCATACAACAATACATTCTTGGGATATTATTGAAACTACTCAAAGACAGAAAGATATTTGCTTATTATTACTGAAAAACAGACGCAAAAGTAATTATGGTGAATTAGATGGCAACCCATTATCATTAGCACATTTTCAAAGTCTAGATCCGTCAATTACACAAGCAGAAATTGATGAATTGATTAAATTGGAAATATTCAAACCTGAAGAATATCGTTTTATTGTGAAGCAGTATAATATTAATGACTTGACCAAGGATGAAGAGCTTCTACTTTCATTTACAAATAATCAAGAAATAATTATTGATAGGTTAAAAAAGCAAAGAGAATTTAAAATAGAAAAAGTGTCAATTATCAAAACAATTGAGTCTCTAAAAGAAAAAGATATTATTGAGTGTACAGAAATTCGTTATGATTTTAAGAATACTAAAATAAGTACAGGATTATTTGGTGTAAATCGGATCTTTTTACCAAGTTCTGATATTTTTCCTACGTTAGTTGCCAGTGATACAAATGACTTTATCACTTTTAAAACAATCGCAGCCCAAAATCATCATGACTTTAAAAAGAAATTCATCCAGGAAGTTTATAGGACAAAAGAATTTAGAAGAATTACTAAAAGCGAAGCTTGTTTAATACAGGGTTTTCCCAAAGATTTTAAATTACCAGAGTCAAGAGCAAGATGGATGAAACTAATAGGAAATAGTGTTTCAGTGCCAGTAATTGATAAACTGTGTAAAGCGATTATTGAAACTGGGGTATTTGCAAATTAATTGAGGCTTAATGAAATGCAAAGCATTTTCTATTTGACTTGTATAGGATCTTCGAGAAAGTGATGAGTTAACAGCAATTGGGCATTTAGGTATAAGATTGAGAAGTAGAGATAGAGTAATACAACTGTTGCCAAAATCAACCTATGAGTATTCAAGTCGAATTTAAAGTTTCTGCTCCGCCATTTCGTTGGTATGAAGCAGGGGGTATTCGCATTGGTGAGAGTCGAGTTACTCTCGATAGTCTTTTAGCTGCATATCATAGCGGTTCTACACCCGAAGAAATTGCGGTTCAATATTCTGTTCTCCATTTAGAGGATATATACTCAGCGATCGCTTACTACCTTAGTCATCGTCAGGAAATTGATAGCTACTTAGAGCAACGTCAGCGAAAATCTCAGCAACAACGTAGTGAATTTTCCCAACAGTATAACTTGGCTAATCTTAGACAGCGATTACTTGATCGTTATTAGACTCAAGGAGAAATAATAATCAGTGCGTTTACTAACAGATGAAAACTTCAATGGTTCAATATTGCGCTTATATTTATTTGTTTGTTGTAGTCAGCCAGATGAATATGAAGGTCAGATTCTTTTTATCCCCTTCTCCTAATTTCCACTATTAACATGATTGCTGAAGTTACCATAGCTTGCTAGTATTCCTTCTATAATATGCAAAAAATTCAGGCAGAAATCAAAGAACTCAACTCACAAATTCAAGCACTCCAACAAGAGAGGGCAGAACTAACTAAAAATAATATAGAATCTGGTGAAAATAATACAACCTTAGCAATAGTAGAAGCATACCGTCGTCAAGCTAGGGAAAATCCCCAAATTGCCGCAGAATTAAAAGGAATTGATGATGCGATCGCCTTTTTAGAACAGCAAAAACAACAAAAACAAACTCAGTTAAATAGTTCGCTAACCTTTACACAGCGTCTTTCTCAACAACAACAAGAATTAGAAGCAGCGAAAAAAGTCGCCGAAATTCATGCCCAAAAAGTGAATGAACTGGCACAAGAACTAGCTGAAGAAATTAAACTGCTCAAAGCCTGTGCTGATGAACTTAGCCCTATGTATTGGCAAGTTTACTACAAACCCTTCATTACCGGCTTCAAAACTATCTCCGTTCCCCATGTCCGTTCTGATGGGGAAGTGTGGACAATTGTCAACCGTATTGTTTAGGTGGGTAGGTGACTGGTGACTGGTGACTGGTGACTGGGTTATTAATCTTCCCCTGTTCCCTGTTCCCACAATAAGACTTTTTCACAAAACCCTAATCATATCTGAAAACAGCGGCCAAAATTGGCTGCTTTTTTGTTGACGTTACAAAAATTTATGATTAGAATAGCGGCTAGGCAGCTTGAGTAAGTATTTATTACTATTTATTGCCTAAACTCAAATTATGTTAAGAAATGTGTTTACAAAAGTAACGATTCCTTAATATAATGTAATTAAAAGAAAAAATCAAAATTGATTGTCAACAGTGATGAATCCGATACAGATCCCTTGGCTATCAGCCATAATTTTTTTGCCCTTGGTGGCATCCTTAGCAATTCCCTTCATTCCCGACAAAGACGGTAAAACCGTTCGCTGGTATGGTTTAGGAGTAGCTTTTGCAGATTTAGCATTAATGATTTATGCGGTTTGGCAAGGTTACAACTTCCAAAGTTCCGCTTTACAACTCACAGAAACTTATAGTTGGATACCTCAAATTGGCTTAAATTGGGCAGTAGCAATTGATGGTTTATCAATGCCCTTGGTGCTACTTACAGGTTTAATTAACACATTGGCAATATTCGCGGCTTGGAAAGTAACCAATAAGCCGCGTTTATTTTATGCGTTGATGCTGGTGATGTATAGTGCCCAATTAGGTGTATTCCTCGCCCAAGACTTGTTATTATTCTTCTTAATGTGGGAAATTGAGTTAGTACCTGTTTATTTATTGATTTCTATTTGGGGAGGCAAAAACCGCCGTTACGCAGCTACTAAATTTATTCTCTACACAGCCGCAGCATCTATATTTATTCTCGTAGCTGGTTTAACAATGGCTTTCTATGGTGATAACTTCACCTTCAACATGACAGAGTTGGGACTTAAAGAATATCCCCAACTGTTAGAATTAGCTCTCTATGCAGGTTTCTTAATTGCTTACGGTGTAAAATTACCTATTTTCCCATTCCATACCTGGTTGCCTGATGCCCACGGTGAAGCGTCTGCACCCGGTTCTATGATTTTAGCTGGTGTGTTATTAAAAATGGGTGGTTATGCGCTAATTCGCTTTAACATGGAAATGTTAGGTGATGCCCACGCTGTTTTTGCTCCAGTTTTAGCAATTTTAGGTGTAGTTAATATTGTTTACGGTGCTTGTTGTGCCTTCGCTCAAACCAACTTAAAGCGCCGTTTAGCTTATTCTTCTATTGCCCACATGGGTTTTGTGTTAATAGGCATTGCATCTTATACCGAAATTGGTATTAGCGGTGCGGTGTTACAGATGGTTTCTCATGGTTTAATTGCTGCTAGTTTATTCTTCTTATCTGGTGTCACCTACGAACGTACTCACACCTTGATGATGGATAAAATGGGTGGTATGGCTAAGGTAATGCCTAGAACTTTCGCTTTGTTTACTGTTGGTTCAATGGCTTCTCTGGCTTTACCCGGTATGAGTGGTTTCGTGGGTGAGTTGATGGTGTTCCTGGGTATTGGAACTAGCGATGTTTATAGTTCTAGTTTCAAAGTTGTAGTTATATTCCTATCAGCAGTTGGTGTAATTTTGACACCTATCTATTTACTCTCTATGTTGCGTCAGGTGTTCTACGGTAAGCAAAGTGAAGAGTTAATTTTAGATGCTGTAGTTGCTGATGTTAAACCCCGTGAGTTGTTCATCACTGCTTGTTTGTTACTTCCTATCATCGGTATTGGTTTCTATCCTAAGTTAGTTACAGAAACCTATGATGTGAAAACTGTGGAAGTTGCGGCTCATGCTCGTCAAGTGTTGCCTGTTGTTGCTCGTCAACAACCTACAAGTTTATATTCTCAAATCTTTTCTGCTCCCACTTTAGCTAGTGCTGAGTAGTTGTTAAATTACAAGTTGTTTTGGGGGTGGTTGTGAAAGCTGCCCCTATGGTTTTTTATAGAGGATGGTTTCGCGCAGAGACGCAGAGGAGCAAAGGCGCAAAGAGAATCAAGGGTATGTATTGAATGTTTTTAAATTGCTTATGCACACAAGATAGTTCTTCCTCATCAAAATCATCATAACAGGGTTTTCGGGTCGTGTCAAGGGGTTTTACTCTTTCTAATGCGAAAAAATAGCGTTTTTTAAAGTGATTTTTGGTTTGCTTGTGTCAATCCAATCTTGCTAATTACACCTAATGTTGTTTGTAATTGTTGTTGGGTTTCCTTGTGTCAACCCAACCTACTGCTAATATTTTTTTATAAGTTACGTAAATTCTCTGTTGCTTTTTATGTCGATATTTTGAGCAATTTATAAGAAACATCGAGAAAATAAACAATTTTTGATGGTGGTGACATAAAAATTACAATCATTATTATAATGGTTACAGTTATTTAACACACATCACCATGAGTTCAAAGACTAAGGATTTACAGGCAAGTTACGCTAAAACTCGCTTGCTGCTTGCTTTGTGGGATTTGGGAGGATGTGAGCAGAAGGTAGCTAAGGGTAAATTAAGCAAGCGGGTAGTGTCCAAAGGTCAGAAGATGGCGGACTATCAAGGTATTTTAGAGGATTTGGAAGCACAGGGAGCGATCGCTGTTGCTAAAAAAGGATCTGGAATGAGTTATTCTCTCACTTCTCCAATAGGTTTAGAGGTCTTGGGTGCGGGTTTGCGTAGTGGTGAGTTTAAGTTTAGTACAAATATTGGCGCTTGGGTAGGTAATTCTTTATTGCGGTTGTTGCGTCAGGATAATGTGGTTGTTGCTGCACCTGTGGTTGTTAATGATGGGGTTAAGGGTGGGGTTATTAATTCCTATGAGGAGTTTAAAACTGTAGCGTTGGATGTTTATGATAAGTTGAATTATGAATATAATTTTAATAATTTAGTACCTATTTATCGTATTAGAAGAACTATAGGAGAGCGCGTTAGTAGAACTGAATTTAATGATTGGTTATTAGAAATGCAAGCTGATGATATTTTTCAACTACAAGGAGGGAGTGTAGAAGATAGCGCACCAGACAAAATTGAAGATTCTGTCAGTACAGAATTAGATGGTTTACGTTGTTATGCTCGACTGTTGAAAGATTAAAAAAGTTTAGATTTTATTGAAACATTCACACACCACACTGAAATTATTATGACTACTGACACATCCAAAATTGATCAACTGATTAAAACTCATAACCCATTTGCAGGTCATATTGTAGTTAGACCTCAACAAATATGGGGTAAAAGTTATCCTGATGTTCCTTCAATAAATGCTCATGCTTCTAATGCTGTATTTGATGCAATTGACAAAATTAAAAAGGGTCAACATCAGACTGTAGGTATTACAATTACCGCAGAAAAAGGATTAGGAAAAAGTCATATTATTAGTAGAATACGTCATCAATTACAAGGCAGTCAAGATGGCGTATTTATTTACATGAGTAAGTATGATAATTTAAATAAAATTCAATGCCAGTTTTTAGAAAGTGTTACATCTAGTTTAAGAGCATTTATTAGACCTAATGTAATGCCATTTCAAGAAATAGCCGCAGCATTAATTAATGAGGGTATGGGATGGAAATATACTACAGAAAACTATATTGATCATGTATTTCCGAAGTTACTAAAACAGTCTTTAGAAAAATATAATTCAGTTACAACAGTAGTTGAAACATTAAGAAATCGAATTGAACAAAAAAAGTCTAATATTAGCAACCCTTATATAGTTCAAGCAATTCTATGGACACTTTCCACAAATCATATTAATGCTGCAAATTTCTGGTTATCAGGAAAAGAACTACCAGAAGCACACGCTAAGTTAATGGGATTACCAAATATTACCGAAAGTGACAAAGAAACTCAAGCCTTAAATAATGCTAGGCAAATTTTAGATATTGTTAGTGATTATCGAGTTCCTGTAATTTGTTTTGATGAATTAGATATAGCTGACATTGCAGATAATGGATTTACAGCAGCGCAGGTAGTTGCTAATTTATCCAAAGATTTATATAACAACCTTAAAAAAGGAGTATTGCTATTAGCAATGTATCCTGAAACATGGAGAGATCAAATAAATTATTTACCACAAGCAGAAGCAGTAATTGATAGATTAATTAGTGAAAAAACTGATCGAAAACCAATCATTTTAAACTATCTCAATTCCGATCATGTAGTTGCGCTAGTACAAACATGGTTACAAGAATTTTACCAAAAATATCAACAAATGCCACCTCATCCTCTTTACCCATTTAATGAAAGTAAACTGAGAGAATTTGGTAAAGGTAAACCGACTATTAGAGCAGTTTTAAAATGGTGTGCAGAAAATTTTGTAATATCTAATAATGGTGATGATCCACCAGGAAAAGATAATGGAGACAAAATAGATCCTAATCCTGTTAAACCCTTCTTTTTAGCGGAATTAGTACATTTAAAAAATCCTAATGATTCATTATTAGACGATGAAGAAACTATTTCTAAATCTCTAAAATTCTGTTTTGAAAGATTGATAGGTGAAACTCTGAAAGGTGTAACAGTTGAAAAAGTTGAAGAGTTTACTAATGACAACCATCTTGATTTTAAAATTATTGGTAATCAGCAACAAGTGAAAATTGGAGTAGATGTTTTACAACAGCCAGGAGGTGTAGGTGTTACAACAGCTTTAGGTAAACTAATTGCCTATGAAAAGTATGATTTAACTCGCGGTTGTTTAGTACGTTCCAAACAAATAGGTACTAATGCAGCAGCAGCTAGAGAAAATTTACGAAAACTCTTAAAAGAAAAAGGAGGAGAATGGGTAAGTTTACAATTTCAAGATATTAAACCACTCTTAGCAATATTTTATGTGTGGGAAAATCATAAGAGTTACGAATTAACAGAAGAGCAGATTTTTGAATTTATTAAACAGAAGAAAATTGTAATTACAAATCCTCTAATTAAAGAAATTTTAAGTGATCCTTCTGGTCAAGAACCTGATAATTTAACAGATGATGAATTACCAATGAGAATACCTCAAAGCGTTGATAATAGCAATGACATTAAATTAAACATCTAAAGTAAAAATGAATCAGTCCTTTTCACTTCCTACTGCATTATGTTTACCCGTCCCTGATATTGAAGCATTAATACAGGGACAAACAATAGCAGTTTTACCTGAAATGTTTCTTCGTCCTGGACAAAGATTTTATCTTTATCCTGTAGAAATATCTACAGTAGAAATTGATAAATATTACCGTAAAAACTTTTTACCCATTGCTAAAACTGCATGGGGAAAATTTCATAAACCAGGAATTTTACTACAACCTCAACAACTGAATTTAATTGAAACTAACCAACAACTACAATTACCCTTATCTCAAAATAATCTTTTAATTAAAGCATGGGCTAAATGTGAACTTTGTCGAACTTTAGATAAAACCGAATCACTAGATATTTTATCTCAAATAACCATCTGGAAAACAGAAAGATTTGAGGAAATATTACAAAACCTTACTCATTTTTTCCTAGCTTATTTACGAGTTTATCACTTAGATAAACCCTTAGAAATTCCAATTATTCCCAACATTCAAGAAAAACTAGGAAAATTTGCACCCTTTTGTATTAAAATTATTATGGCTGCTGGTGATTTAACAAAAGATGCTGAATTAACTGCAAAAGGAAATAAAATGAACGTTATTCGTCCAGAAACTTTACAAAGGTTAGTTGAATTAAAAGCAAAACATCCAGGTTCAATAGATTTATTAAATTTGAAGCAATACTTAGAAAATGAACCATTTGGAGAAAAAGCTGATGATGAAATTCACGAATATATAAAAAAAGTAGAAAAAGAAATAAAATTGAGATCGCACATTATCCAAGTATTAAAAAACTACTTACAACTTTCCCAAAATGAAAGTGCAAAAGTAGAATCACTTCATGCAATATATGTCACTTCTAACCCACCAAAAAACCTGGATGATCGGGAATTATATAATATTCTCATCGAACTATCATCACCATTAACAGGTTATTTAGGAAGAATTAAAGAAAATTATTGGAAAAAAGATCGCTTTTACTACTTACGCGACTTATCAATAAATTAAAAATAACTCTTTTCTCTGCGTGAAATAAAAAATAAACGCAATTTGAATTAACGTGGTTATAAATTTCAGATAGTTCTTCCTCGTCCAAATCATCATAACAGGGTTTTCGGTCCGTGTCAATAGATTTGACTATCTCTATTGCGGAAAAATACCAAAAAAAATGATGATTGCAAAACGACTGATTTTTTTGCTCTTGTAGAGACGTTCCAGACGCAGAGAGTGTAGAATAGAAAACGCTGCCTTTGAGTACATTAGGGATTTTATGGCCAAAAAGAGTATGATTGAGCGCGAGAAGAAACGCGCCAAATTGGTGGAAAAGTATGCTGAAAAGCGGGAAGCCCTGCTAGATGAGTTCAAATCAGCAGAATCTCCCCTAGATAAGCTAGAAATTCACCGCAAAATTCAACAACTACCTCGCAACAGTGCGCCTACTCGTCGCCAAAACCGTTGCTGGTTAACTGGTCGTCCTAGAGGAGTTTACCGTGATTTTGGACTATCTCGGAACGTTCTCCGGGAATGGGCGCACCAAGGTTTATTACCTGGGGTTGTTAAGTCTAGCTGGTAGTCAGTGGTCAACCGCTTCGCGGAAGTCAAAAGTCAAAAGTCAAAAGTCAAAAGTATAATGACCGATGACTAATGACTAATGACCAAATTGTTATTGACCACAACAACGATCAATTCCCAGGCTATCTAAGAGTAGATCGCTAACGGCGTTGGCGATCGCAAACTCTCCATAAAAGCTTTTAGAAAAATCAAATGCTTGCATCTCTGTGACAATAGCAATAACCAGAGATCCTAAATCATTTTCTCCTTCCATGCGTTGCCTGACAAAAATCTGCGCTGCACGGTGGGCAATTTTTTGATTAACTACTTCGGGAAGAAATTCTGTATCTAGCCATAACAACAGTCGCTTTTGCAACCATTCGCCTTCTTGTTGAGGATTTTCCGCTGGTGGTAGGGTAATGGGTGGAATTGGCTGAGTCATGTTTGTATATCTTAAATAGATTTTGTGTACCAAGGTAATCTCAGAGGAACCAGGAGTCAGGAGTCAGGAGTCAGGAGTCAGGAGTAAAACCCTGTTTTAGTCTGAGTTTCATCATCACTTGATCTCCTTTTTAACCATCCTGAACATTGCTATAACAGCAAGTTGCGTTTCTCTGAGGCTTATTGTGATTGTTAGCCGAACTATGGAATATGATGTTGCTGCTATTATTCGAGGTTATGCTCAAGGCTATTTTCTCATGGCTGATGAGTATGATCACCTGGGATGGTATGGAAGTAAAGAACATACCTTGATTCCCTTAGATAACAGATTTCGCTACCCCAAGTCTTTACAACGGGTTCTCAACCAAGAAAGGTTTACAGTAGCGATTAACCGGGACTTCCTGGGTGTGGTTAATGGATGCGCTAACCGGGAAACTACTTGGATTTCTGAAGAATTAAAAAAAATCTACTGGTTACTATACCAAACTGGTTATGCTTATAGTTTTGAAACGTGGCAAGGTGATAAACTGGCAGGGGGAATTTTAGGGATTGTGATTGGTGGTGCTTTTATTGGTGAATCGATGTTTTACAACATTCCCGAAGGTTCTAAGGTAGCAATGGTCAAGTTGGTAGAAAGATTGCGGGAAAGGAAATTTTTACTATTTGATGCACAAATGATGAATCCTCATTTAGAGAGATTTGGTGCTTATCCCATCAATAATAAAGACTATGAGACTTTATTGAGACAAGCTTTACAAATACCTTGTTCATTAGAATGATTGGTAATGGGTAATTGCTAAAGATATCTTCCCAGTCCCCAGTCCCCAGTCCCCAGTCACCTATTAGCAAAACGGTGGACAGCGAATAAACTACCCATTAACCCGACAATTGCGCCAAAACCGAGGAGAATGAGAGGTAATAGCAAGGTTTGGGAAAAAGTCAGCTGTAAACCGTTGCTAATAAATTGGATAAATTCAGGTTGATTGGCTAGTAAGCGGTTGATAAATTGTTGAGTGACAGAAATAAAACTCCAAGCGATCGCTCCACCAACCAAACCAAAGGATATTCCCTGTAAAATAAATGGTAAATAAATCCAAGCAGTAGTAGCACCTACCAATTGCATGATTTCAATTTCCCGACGACGCGCCATGACAATCAGACGTATAGTAGTTGTAGTGACAGCGATCGCAGTTAAAGTTAAAATAATGGTAATTGTCAAAGTCAGCCAATTTAAACCCCGATGTAATTGAGCGATACGTTTTACAGCTTCATCTACATACTGCACCACATCCACACCTTGTATTTTGGCTAACTCTGTTGCTAAATCAGGTACAACTTGGGGATTTGCAGCTTTTACCTTGATTTCATCCACCAAAGGATTACCCCCTAGTTGTTGGTTAGCACCTTCAATATCAGTCAAACCCAGTTCTTTAACTAACTTTGTCCAAGCTTGATCCTTAGTAATTACTTCTACTCCCGCCACATTAGGGATATTTGCTACCATTGGTTCAATATTGACAGCTTGAATACCCGATTCCAGATAAACTGATAATTCCAACTGACTACCGAACTGATTGAGGAGTCGTTCAACTTGCCAGGAAGTTTGCAAACTTAACCCAAATAAAAATAGTAACACTGTCACAGTGCTAACCGCAGCCCAATTCATCCAACCTCCCCGCAATAACCCCAGGAAAGTTTCTTTCAGCAGATAATCTAGTTTAGTGAGAAATTTCAACATATTGGTAATTGGTAATTGGTAATTGGTAATTGGTAATTGGTAATTGGTAATTGGTAATTGGTAATTGGTAATTGGTAATTGGTAATTGGTAATTGGTAATTGGTAATTAATTATTTACTGTCACCTGTCACCTGTCACCTGTCACCTGTCACCAGTAAAGAGTCCCCAATCACCAACCAAATAACGATAGAATGAAATTAATCAGACATTCATCATTAAGCTAAGACAATCATGCCCTCTGATATTGCTGTAGAGAAGAAAAAGTTAAAAAATCCACCTTTGAAGCTTCATTATTTAGGCGATCGCGTCCTACGTCAACCTGCAAAGCGGGTGACAAAAATAGATGATGAACTTCGCCAACTGGTACGGGATATGCTGCAAACTATGTACAGCGAGGATGGTATTGGTTTAGCTGCTCCCCAGGTTGGAATTAATAAACAACTGATTGTCATCGACTGTGAACCAGACAAACCAGAAGTACCACCACTGGTTTTGATTAACCCTGTGATTAAACAGGTTAGCAATGAGCTTTGTATTGCTCAAGAGGGTTGTTTAAGTATCCCTAAAGTTTTTTTGGATGTCAAACGCCCGAAAGTTGTAGAAATTGCTTATAAAGATGAATATGGTCGTCCCAAAACCTTAAAAGCTGGTGACTTATTGGGAAGATGTATTTTACACGAGATGGATCACCTCAATGGTGTGGTATTTGTGGATCGTGTAGATAATTCCTTGACTTTAGCACAGGAGCTATCTAAAAATGGCTTCTCGTATCAAGCAGTAAAACCAGTAGCATAGGTGGTCTAGTTGTGTATTTAACTCCAAAAAGCGGTTTATTTTTAGGTGGTTCTTGTTTTACAGCGATCGCTGCTGTTGGTTCTGTGTTTGAACTCAGTTATGGACAACCTGATTTCGGTGTCCAAACCACTGCCATTATTCTAGCTTTAAGCATTCCCCTGACTGTTTTATTTTTTATTGCGGCCGTCAAGGATGCACGGGCGAATATAAAATAAGCATCAGGTATACAAAAAGGTAAGAGTTTATACTATTCTTTTACCTTTTGTTTTTTGGTAATTGGTGATTGGTAATTGCTAATTGGTAATTAAAAGGTATTTAATTTAACAAAAAAACATAGAAAAAAATCCGTAGGAGAGAGGATTGATTTTTTTCTAGGGGCGTGGTAGCATATATAGTATATTCAATATAATGAGATGTAAGCTTTTTAAAAAATTTTGCCAACACTCCATTATACTAAAATAGTAACGCGCCCCAGGGAAAAAGTCAACGACCCAAAGATAAAAACTTGCGCGACTTTAATCAAAAATTAAAAATAAAAATTGATAGATTGATAATCAGTAATTGATCAAAACAGAAAATATAAAAATGCTATTAACATCAACTAATACTGAATTATTTAGACTTTCCCAAGGACATCTGAACTTACTAGCAACCTGTCCGCGTAAATTCCAGCATAATTATTTAGAAAAACTGGCCACACCCACAGATCCCAAACAAGAAGAACATCAGATTTCAGGTAGTCGTTTTCACCTATTAATGCAGCAGAGAGAAATAGGTTTACCAATTAATAGTTTTCTCGAAGCAGATGATAAATTGAAAACTTGGATGACAGATTTTAACGAAACTGCACCAGAAATATTAACACCTGATATTAATAATCAAACCTTCCGAGAAAGTGAACATTATCGAACTTTGCAAATAGAAAATTACCTACTGACAGTAGTTTATGATTTATTAATTGCAGATAACGAAAAAGCAGATATTTTTGATTGGAAAACATATCAAAAACCACAAAAAAGAAATGATTTAGCTAAGAATTGGCAAACCAAACTTTATATGTATGTTTTAGCAGAAACTAGCACCTATTTGCTGGAAAATATATCTATGACTTACTGGTTTGTTCAGGCTAAAGAGCAACCTAAAAATATTCCTTTTCACTATGAAACCAAAAAACACAGACAGACAGAAAAACAACTCAATCAATTGTTAAATAAATTAACAAATTGGTTAGATGATTATGAAAATGGTAAACCATTTCCGCAGGTAGAAGAATCTAAAACCTGTGATTTTTGTCAGTTTGCTAAACAGTGCGATCGCTCTGCTAATCGGAGGTATGACTCAAAAACTTTAGCAGCAACCGCAATTAATAATCTACCTAATCTTGATATTATTGAAGAAGTAGCACTATAGCAGGTAACTTTTAACAGGGAAAAAGAAATATAGCAAAAATTAACCAAATAAATCAAATAAATCAAAAAGTTAATAAAAATTATGAAAACCTTTGATGAAAGTGACACAATTTATGTTCGGGAATTAGGAATTGATGATATAGCACCTGTTTACCACTTAGGTGAAGAACTATTTACCAGTGATTTATATCCTTATTTGTATCGTACCTGGGATGAATGGGAAGTCATAGGACTTTATAATACAGATCCAGAATATTGCCTAGTTGCGGAAACAGAAAGTGAACTGGCAGGATTTATTTTAGGCACAATAATTAGTAAAGCATCGTGGACTTATGGTTACATTTTGTGGTTAGGAGTAAATCCCAAATTTCAACGTCAGGGAGTTGCAGATAAATTAGTTGATAAAGTTGTAGCGCGAATGATTGAAGATGGGGCGCGGTTTATGTTAGTAGATACAGATCCGACAAATGTTCCAGCAGTGAAGTTTTTTAATAGAAAAGGTTTTGGTAATATCCGGCAGCATATTTTCTTATCAATGAATTTGAGTAAACATCCATATTATGGTAGATTAATAGATTATGAACATCAAAAAGCTGAAAGGGCGGGTTATAGGCGTACTCGTTCTACTATTCGTTCCCGCAAATCTGAAGGAATTCCTGGTGAAGTAGTGATCAATCCTTTGGGTAGTGAATTACCAACAGATTTAATTATTAATGAGGAATGATTATAGGAGGCAAAAGGCAAAAGGCAAAAGGCAGATTTTTTAATTTATAATTTTTAATTTTTAATTAATTAATTCAATGCAGTGGAATTTAGTAGAAACAGAATCACTTCCTGAATGGTTTATCCAAGCTGTTAAACAGTACATACCCTCATCAAATGGAATTTTTGCCGCACAATTATTATGGCAAAGAGGAATAAAAACAGAATTAGAATTAGCCAGTTTTGTTAATTTCCAAATTTATCAACCTGCAAGTCCGTTTGAATTTGGACAAGAGATGAATTTGGCAGTTAACCGATTAAACAAAGCGGCGATATCTGGTGAAAAGATAGCGATTTGGGGAGACTTTGACGCTGATGGGATTACCTCAACTGCGGTTTTATGGGATGGTTTAGGACAATTTTTTATTCAACATGAACAATTAACTTATTATATTCCTAATCGGTTAACAGAATCTCATGGTTTAAATTTAGCAGGAATTGATAATTTAGCTGCACAAGGTTGTAAATTAATCGTTACTTGTGACACGGGAAGTACAAATATTGATGAAATTATTTATGCTCAAAAATTAGGAATTGATGTTCTTGTCACAGATCATCATACCTTACCTGCTGAACGTCCTCCAGTAGTTGCAATTATCAATCCTCGTTCTTTACCTAAAGAACATCCGTTATTTCATCTTTCTGGAGTTGCAGTTGCTTATAAATTAGTGGAAGCATTATATGAAACTTTGCCAGATGTACCCCAACATCCCCTAGAAGATTTATTAGATTTAGTAGCGGTAGGATTAATTGCTGATTTGGTGCAATTAAGTGGAGATTGCCGTTTTTTAGCACAAGTAGGAATTCAAAAATTACACACTGAGTTTAAAAGACCTGTAGATGAAAGAAGAAGACCAGGGGTAGGAAAGTTATTAGAATTATGCCAGAAAAGTGGCGATCGCCCCACAGATATTTCCTTTGGTTTAGGTCCTAGAATTAACGCAGTTAGTAGAATTCATGGTGATGCTAGTTTCTGTGTAGAACTATTAACAAGTCGAGATATTCAACGTTGTCAGCAACTTGCAGAAGAAACAGAATTAGCAAATACCCGACGGAAATCTTTACAAAAAGATGTCCAAAATCAAGTATTTAAAAAACTCTCCCAAATAGATTTATCAACTACTAGTGTTATCGTTTTAGAAGACGCTCAATGGCCTAGTGGTGTTTTAGGTTTAGTCGCAGGTCAAGTGGCACAAGAAACAGGTCGTCCAACAATTTTGTTAAGTACAGAAAGCGGAGAATCTGAACCAAATAAACCAAAATTTGCGCGTGGTTCTGCACGTTCCATTAATTCCGTCGATTTATATCAATTAGTTCAAGAACAAGCACATTTATTACATCGTTTTGGTGGACATCCCTTTGCAGCAGGTTTAAGTTTATTAGTTGAGAATATTCCCTTATTTACAGATGCAATTAATCAAAAATTACGGCAATCTTTAGGGGGAATAAATCTCACACCTACAGTACAAGCTGATTTAGTGGTGACAGTTGCAGATTTAGGAAAAGAATTATTTTTAGAACTGAAACTTTTAGAACCTTGTGGAATGGGAAACCCTATTCCTAAACTATTAATTAAAAATTGCTGGTTTGAAAAAGCTTGGCATCGAAATCAAGAAGATTTAAAAGGCAAGAAAATACAATATATTAAAACCGAGTTTTTGATTCGTGATGATTCCACAAACCATACTTTTCCTGGTATTTGGTGGGGACATTATCAAGAAGAATTGCCTAATGGTAGATGTGATTGTATCGCAGAAATAGACTTTAATAGTTTTCAAGATAAAAATCGTTATGAAATTAGATTAATTGCTGTGCGTCCTTGTGCTGATTTAGAAGTAAAAAGTGAGAAATCAGCGATGATTTTAGATTGGAGAAATCAGGATGATTTAGAATTTAAAGAAAATAACTCAATATTGATTATTAAAGATTGTCCAACAAATTGGGATGATTTACGTGCTTGGTTAAGAAGGTCAATTTATAATCAACAACAAATAGCTATAGCTTGGTCAAAACCAGAAAACCAAACACCCAAAGAAATTTGGTTTACCTTAGTAGGAATTGCTAAATATCTAAATCGGACGAATCAAAAAGTTACTCGTTTACAACTTGTAGAAAAACTGAGTATCTGTGATAAAAGCTTACATTTAGGATTTAAAGCTTTAAAATATTTAGGATTTACTGTTGAACATCAAGACCGTTATTTCCAAATTACTTGGGATGAATTTATTAGCGATGAAAACAAGGCTAATATTGCTATTAACCAATTTTTAGCCGCAGTCAAGGAAGAACAATTTCAAAAGGAATATTTTGCCACAGTTCCTATATCTATGATTCAAGCGATCGCTTTTAATGATTTACTTTGATAACAGTAAGATATAATAAATTTACCTACCCATAATATTATTTGCGGTTATGGTTAATACTTCTGTCAAAACTGCAAGTAATTATCCTGGTTATATTCCGCCTTTATAAAGTAAAGTGGCATTTAAAAATAAATTATATCGGTGTTGGGAATAGGGAAATGAATAACCCCATTACCAATTACCAATTACCAATTACCAATTACCAATTACCAATTACCCATCTTATTCTCCCTCTTCAGTAGTTACTACCTTACCTCGAAAAACAAAGTAATTGTAGATATTATAAAACAACATAATCGGAATCAAAAACCCAATGAACGTAATCATGAACACCATTGAAGTAGCAGAAGAAGCTGCTTGATAAATGGTAATAGTGGGGGGGATAATGTAGGGGAAAGCAATAAATCCTAAGCCGATAAACGTCAGAAAAAAGATTAAAGCTGTGTAGACAAAAGAAGCTACTTCTTGTTTACTATTTAGGCTTTGTAGCAGCAACCAAATCAGCAATATACCCAACAAAGGAATCAGGGCGAAAATATAAACTTCTGGTTGATGAAATAGCCTCGCTCTAGCATTTTCATAGACAATTGGTGTCGTTATGGTAATTAAACTTGCCCCGATGAAAGTTGTCCAAGCTGCTAATTTGGCAGTGCTAAAATGAGTTTCTTGTAATTTACCTTCGGTTTTCAGAATTAAGTAAGTTGAACCAATCAAGACATAACCTTGTACAAGTGTCAATGCTGTTAATAATGATTGCCAACTTAACCAATCCCATATACCCCCAGTAAAATGTCCGGCTGCATCAACTTTGATTCCTGCTAATACACCACCCAAAGCAAATCCTTGAAATAAAGCAGCAATAAAACTGCCAATACCAAAGGCAAAATTCCAGAAACTTTTATTATCAGAATGTTCCCGAAATTCAAAAGCAACAGCCCGTAAAATTAACCCTACAACCATCACCATTAAAGGCAAATACAGGGCATTTAAAATTGTTCCATAAGCTAAAGGAAAAGCTCCAAATAATGCACCTGCCATCAAAACTAACCAGGTTTCGTTAGCATCCCACACATTACCCAAACTGGTCATTAATAAACTACGGCGTTTTTCATCAGAAGAAGTCAAAGAGAGGATACCAACGCCTAAATCAAAACCATCTAAAAGCACATAAAGAAACAGAAATAACCCCAGAATTACAAACCAAACTTGTGGTAAAAAGTGCAGTAAAGCTTCCATGTAATTGTTCCTATTGCGGTGTTTCCAAAGGACGACTATCGGGAATATGACTCACAGATTCAGTAGCAATTACTGTTTTGATCTCACTTCCTGGTATGGGTAAATTCAAATCTGGTCCTTTGCGAATAATGCGGCTACCAAAAAACATAGCTGAAACGAACAACACACTGTAAAGAAGAGTAATAACTGTGAGTGAAAATAACACTTCACCTGGTTCTAAATGAGAAGCTGCATCAGTAGTACGAATTTGCCCATATACCGTCCAAGGTTGTCTTCCCACACAGCGAACAATCCAGCCTGATTCAATTGCCAAATAGCCCAAAGGTGCAGCTAAAATCCAAGCTCGTAACAACCATTTTTGCTGACTTATGTTGTTATTACTCAGTTGACCTCGTAACCATTGAATAATACTCCATAGCATTAATCCGACTAAGAAAAAGCCGATTCCTACCATTAAGCGGAAAGAATAATAAATGAGGGGAATCATTGGTGGACGGTTTTCTGGTTTCCATTCTTTGAGTCCCAAAACAGGCTGAGAAAGTTTAGGTTTTAGTTCTAAAATGTAACTTAAACCATTGGGAATAGAAATTTCCCAATCATTTTTTTCCGCTTTGCCATTAGGAGATGCCAATAAACTCCAATTCGCAGATTCTCCAGCGGGAATTGTTTCCCACTGTGCTTCCATTGCTGCTAGTTTGGTGGGTTGATAATGATAAACTTGATCGCCACTAGCATGACCAATTAACACTTGTAAAGGAGCGACAAAAATTGCGATCGCTAAAACTATTTTCAAAGATTTGCTAAAAAATTCTGACTGGCGATTATTAAGAATATACCAAGCACTAATGCCGCCAATTACAAATAAAGAAGTCTCCAAAGTTGCCAAAAACATATGGAGAACACTATTCACCATGAAGGGATTTAAAATGGCTTGGAAATAGTCATTGACAATAAACTTCCCATTCACCATTTCTCCACCAGCAGGAGTTTGAAACCATGAATTAGCAACTAAAATCCAGAATGTGGAAAGATTCGCACCAAAAGCAACCAGAATAGTCGCTAAATAGTGAATTACCGGAGGAACTCGATCCCAACCAAACATCATAATTCCCAGAAAAGAAGCCTCTAACATAAATGCCATTGAGCCTTCAAATCCCAGAATACTACCTAAAAAATCTCCCACCGCTTCTGATAATGGGGCCCAGTTAGTCCCAAACTGAAAACCCATTGGTAAACCTGATGCAACTCCGATACCAAAGTTGAGTAAATACAGTTTTGACCAAAAACGAGCATGATGATAATAAGTAGGATTTTTGGTTTTTAACCATAGTCCTTCCACGACAATTAAGTAGATAGACATACCTGTAGTTAGCACAGGCCAAATCATGTGGAAAATCGCTGTGAATGCAAATTGCATCCGTGATAACGCTACGGTATTAGATAAAAATTCCATACTCTTTGAGGGAGTTACGCAAAAACGCTAAATATGTATTTAGGATATACAGTAATTTTGTGTTTATCTGGTATTACTTCCAAAAGTTTTAACCTTTGAAATATTTGACAAATCGTCATTTTATTTCTTTTACCTTTTTGTAATCTGTCATCTATCCCAAGAAATTAACTGTCAAGATATAAGTATGTTGGCGTTGAAAATTGTCGTTGGGGTATTGTGAGCATTTAGCCGTCAGCTATCAGCCCTAATTAGACCCCACCCCTAACCCCTCCTCGCTTGCGACGAGGGGAATAAGAAATTTTTTCATCTCTCCTAGTGTACGCAGTTCATGATGGCTACTTAATTAAGAACCAAAGGAATTTAATACCCGCGTTATTGCATCAATAAATTTTTCTCCCCAAATACTTGATAGCAAACCAGATAATAGAATCAGGAATAATGCAATAACTAGATGAAATAAATTCAAATCATCTATAGACGATAATGAAATAGGAATAGTTACCACCAAGACACCAAATGCAGTACCTCCAAGAAATCTGTAAATAACTTTAGCAGTGGAACGTTGCTTAATATCAGTATTTTCTGAAGTCATCAAAGTTTCCTGAGAAATCGTAAACAACAGAATATTTAGCTACCATTAATAATTATACAACCTAAATGATTGCGGTGCGATCGCTGCGGGATTTTGAACAGCAATTTTCGGCATTGCATAATGATGGTATAAGTTTTGTTTCGATGTGAGCAATAGCGTAGCGCACCAAATTCTTGATCATAGTGCGTTACGGATTTCATACTATCTATAAATCAAAAACTCGCCTTGATTTGCACCCCGTACATCGCCGGATCACCAAATCCCGCAGTTACATTAGGCGGCGGGAAAAAGAAACCAGAATTAATATAACGAGTGTCAAACAAATTGTTAGCAAATAAATAAATACCGTACTTTTTCCACTCATAACCAATTCTGGCATTTACTAATACAAAAGGATCTTGTTTAATCTCATTAGCATCATCAAAATAATTTGTGCCGTAACCGCGCAATTCTCCACGGGCAAAAATACCCCCTGAACTGCGATATTGAATCGCTAAATTGTAAGTTAATTCTGGTGCAAGAGGAACACGATTATTACTATAATTTATGCCTGTAAATGGATTGGTGTAGTTTTGAAATTTGCTATCTACATAACCCACACCAGCAATTAAATCTAGCCCCTTTACAGGTTGGGCTTTTAGTTCAAATTCTAATCCAGTAATATCCACATCAGCGTTGGCAATATCGCGGAAAAATCCATCATTGTCAGTTAACAACACTTGATAGTCATTGACATTAGTTCTAAACACCGATAAATTAGCTATCAAACGATTATCCAACCAAGAAGACTTTAAACCCGCTTCATAAGTCCAAGATGTTTCTTCTCGATATTGACGGGTTGCATCATCGTCAGCGCGGTAATTGAGTCCACTGGGGCGATATCCTTGGGCAATTGTGCCGTAAGCCATTAAATTTGGCGTAATTTGATACTGCAACCCAAAACGAGGAATTAAGGCGCTACTACTGATTTCTGCACCTTTTAATTCAGCACTCAATGGGATAACTCCACCACCTGGCGTTTCCAACACACGACGACGACTCAGGGTGCTATCCGCGGTTTCATAACGCAAACCGGCAAATAAAGTTAAGGGTTCAATGAGTTTGTAGTCTAATTGACCAAATACTGCATAAGTATTACGAGATTGTTCGGCAGAAACACGGTTGCGTCCTTCTGGTACACCGAATATGGCGGTGGCTGTTGCTGTTCGTTCTATAGTATCGTTAACAACATTAAAATCACGTCCTTCATAATATCCACCGAGTAACCAGCGAAAACGGTCTGCGCTTTCAGGAGACTGGAAACGTAACTCCTGTGACCAAACGGTAGAATTAATATCTATAATTTGCCTGAGTACATCAAGTTCAGGAAAGTTATCTCCCAGGAAATTAGATTGATTGGTAAAACGCCTTGCTGTAATGGACGTAGCCCGAAATTTAGCACCATCATAGCCGATTTTCAAGGCTTGGGTATTACTGCTTAACCGCGCAAAACCATCTACACTTTGATCTATCTGAAATGGGTCAGGGGCATTACGGAGATTAAAGCTAGGATTTCCACCATCACTATCACTAGCATAGGTATTGAAAGACACGCTCCATTCTGGTGTAGGTGTCCAAAGAATTTGCCCTCGTCCCGCTACTTTTGATACTTCGCCAACAGTGCGATTCAATGTCGTATTATCAATAAATCCATCCCGTGCGTTGTATACACCAGCTAGTCGAAAGGATAGCTGATCAGGAATTACCGCATCGCTAAGGGAAAGTTGCAATTCACGGCTGTTGTAGCTGCCATAACTGGCTGAAACTCCAAATTCCGGCGTTTGAGTCGGTTGACGGGAAATCACATTCACAACCCCGGCCGGACTGCTTCTCCCGTAAAGGGTACTTTGGGGACCGCGTAGGACTTCGACTCGTTCTAAATCAATCAAGCTCAGGTCTAAAAAGCCACCATAATCGAAGGGGACATCATCAATGTAAAAAGCTACAGTATCTTGGTTAGCAAAAGGGTTGAAATTACTTAAACCACGCATACTGTAATAGTTATATTCAGTACCGCCAGATGAAGTTGGAGAAAAGGTAAAGTTGGGTGTGTTGTTGGCGATACCAGAGAAAGAACTCACTTGACCGTCTTCGAGTTGCTGACGGGGAATTACCGTTAGACTAAGTGGTACATCCTGAGAGTCTTCTGTCCGCTTTTGGGCTGTGACGGTTATTTCTATGTCTGGTTCTGATGTAGCGGCATATATATTTAAAGTTAAACTGCCATTATTTGCACTTATCTGTAGTGTTGGTGCATCTTCAATTCCAGTTACTACAACTCGGACTTGGTTATTTTCTTGTTGTGTAACCGTAATTGCCGTAATTCCCACTGCTGGATTTTTGGTTGTAAACTCTTTTTGATCTGGTAAAGCTAGGACTGCATTGGGTATATCTGCAATTAAAATATTACCATCAATTAAAGTTTTTGGTGCGGATAATTCTCCAGTGGTCGTTTCTAAAACAACTTCCAAACCAGTTTCTGTTTCTTGCAGTCGTACACCAGTAATTTGCAAAACTTGAGAAGTTGGAGATTCCTGTGCTAACCAATCTTTAATACTCGTTTTTGGACTTTCTATATCATTTAGTCGGGGAATATCTGTAATAACTCCACTGGGAACAGTTTCTGCATTTGCTGTTTGATTTATTAACAAACAAATCGTACTTGCCACACTTATAGACACACACTGTTGTAACTTCAAAGCTGCCCCCCACATTCCACGAAAAAATAACTAGAGATATTACGTCCCAAGTCTCCAGGTAGGATTATTTACTTCTTAGACTCAGGTTGTCAAAAGACAAGGTGTCAAATCGAGTATTTATTTAGTATTTATTTACGCATATACGTTATACCCAACAAACTTTGTACGGCTTGCCGTATTTTTTTATCATGTCAAGCCCTTGCAAAAAATATTTACAAAATGTTATATTCATTTACATAAGGAAACAAAAAAAAACATGACAGCTAAAGGCTTTACCACCAACGAACTCGGTCAACTCAACAGCTTTGCAATTGAACCCAAAGTATATGTAGACGAAACTCCAAGAGTAGGTTTCACAGAATACGCAGAAAAGCTAAATGGACGTTTAGCCATGATAGGCTTTGTTTCACTCATAGCGGTAGAAGCGATTACCGGAAATGGCTTGATTGCATGGTTATCAAACCTGTAAATTATTTTTTAGTCCACCAATACAACATTAAAAGAGGAAAACTATGAAAACTGATTTTGATTTCCCTAAAAAAGACTTAATTGGGCCAGTTGTCTTTCGTCCCGAATTTAATAACTTTGAAACAATTAATGTCAACCAAGCCTGGTCATTATTTTTCAGTGCAGGACAAGACGACAAAGGACTAGGAGAAGAAACTGAATTAGGTAGATTTTTTACCAATGTTTTAATTGCAGTAGGAGTAACAGGAACTCTTTGGTCAACTTTCTTTAATAACTTGGGATAAGAAGTTGACGGTGAGTTATAAACTGAATAATTATCTAAGGAGTCTTTGTTATTAGAACACAGACTTCTTTTAATTTTAATATTTAGCAATTCCCATTCCAATACTTTTCGGTTAAGCCCAAAAAATATAATGATGTAGGTTGGGTTGACGATAGGAAACCCAACATTTACAAGGGTTTGTTGGGTTTCACTTTGTTCAACCCAACCTACGAAAACTCTTAACCGAACAGTATTGATTCCCATTCAAGTAAGGTACAAGCATTCATAAGTAAACGCAGATAAACGCAGATAAACGCAGATAATTTTGTACTTCCTTAGACTAGTAAATGCTATATCAAAACTCAAGTTTGACAAGTTGTCTTTTGACTAAGTGGTTTATTTAACTGAAAATAGCTGTTCATAATATTAACGTTAATAGCCCCTCACACTGAAAAAGTAACTAAATTCCTTTATTCATAGAACCAAGCATGAAACCGCAATTATTATTGACATCTACCACAATAGCAGGAATTATCCTGGCTGGGAATTTCTGGGGCCTTAACAAAACTGTAGCTCAAACTCCCAACACCCAAGAAGTAACAATTAATTTTCAAGGAAGAGTGGGTAAACAACCTTTTGAATGCGGTAAAACCTATACTTTAGGTAAACCAGCCACAAAAGTTACTGCTGCCGATTTTCGTTTTTATGTATCTGATATCGCCTTAATTGATAATAATGGTAAATCTATACCTGTGAATTTAACACAGGATGGAAAATGGCAATATCAAAATGTTGCTCTCTTAGACTTTGAAAATAAATCCGGTGGTTGTGCTAACGGTACTGTCGAAACACGCAATCAAATTATTGGGACAATACCCAAAGGTAATTATCAAGGCTTACAATTTACTTTAGGTGTTCCCTTTAACCTCAATCATGCTGATTCTGTAATTGCACCATCACCATTAAATCTGACTTCTTTATGGTGGAATTGGCTTTTTGGTTATAAATTTGCGCGTTTAGATTGGGAAAATCAAAATCATAATTCCCCAATAAAACATACTGAAAAAGGTGAAAAGGCTCAAGGTTTTCCTATCCATTTAGGTAGCACAGGTTGTCAAGCCGCTGATGGAAGTCAAAAACCATCAACTTGCAGTAATTTGAATACCTCCAAAGTCATTTTTACGAAGTTTAATGTTAATAAAAATGTCGTAATTGCTGATATTGCAGCTTTAATAGGAAACACAAATTTAACAGTTAACAAAAAAAATACACCTCCTGGCTGTATGTCATCTCCTGATGATAGTGACTGCAATGTGATTATGACTAATTTCGGTTTACCTTTCAACGGTAAACCTGCTGCTAAACAGAGATTTTTTAGAGTTGAATGAAATTATCTCGCTGCTTCACTTTGGCTATAATTTTTCTGTTCTCAGTCTGTTTATCAATTGGATTGAGTACAGAAATTTCTGCATCTTCAACTTCAGTATATAACTGGAATATTCCTGTCTGGATGCCTAAACCAATTGTACCAGCAGACAACCCAATGAATTACCAAAAAGTAGAATTGGGAAGGCATCTTTTTTATGAGAAACGTTTATCAATTACAGGTGAATTTTCCTGTGCTTCTTGTCATCTGCAAAAATTGGCTTTTACTGATGGGAAAACAGTAGCAGTGGGAGCAACAGGAGAAAAACATCCTCGTAATTCCATGAGTCTTGCGAATATTGCCTATAACCCTGTATTAACTTGGGCTAATCCTTTAATGATAAAGTTGGAAAATCAAGCGTTAGTGCCAATATTTGGGGAACATCCAGTGGAAATGGGGATGGTAGGAAGGGAGAAACAAATATTAGCAATTTTGCAAGATGATGCGAAATATCGGCGGATGTTTACAGATGCTTTTAACAATGAGAAAAATCCTCTTAATCTCAGCAATTTAACTAAAGCGTTAGCGGCTTTTGAACGCACTTTAATTTCCGTTAATTCTCCCTATGATAAATATCGCTTTGGTGGTGATGCTAATGCAATTTCACCAGCAGCCAAACGGGGTGAAAAATTATTTAATAGCGAAGATTTAGAATGTTTTCACTGTCATGGGGGGATTAATTTTACAGATTCAGTGATGCACGAAAAATTAGCCTTTCAAGAAATCGCTTTTCACAATACTGGACTTTATAATATTGATGGCAAAGGTTCTTATCCACCAGATAATACTGGTGTTTATGAGATAACTTCTAAACCAACAGATATGGGACGTTTCAAAGCTCCTACTTTGAGAAATATTGCTCTCACTGCTCCCTATATGCACGATGGTAGTATAGCGACTTTAGCAGAAGTTATTGATCATTATCAAGCAGGTGGTAGAACTATTCATACAGGAGAATTTGCTGGAGTTGGTAGTAAAAATCCTTTTAAAAGTAATTTTATTAGTGGGTTTAAATTAACTGAAAGTGAAAAACAGGATTTACTGGCATTTTTGCAAAGTTTAACTGATGAAAAGTTTATTAAAAATCCTGCTTTTAGTGATCCATATTCACAGACTATAAAATAATAAATGGGAGATTTTTATACTCCCCTTAAACAAATTATGGCTCTTGCGTAGATTTTATGAGGAGAAAGTAAATCAACAGAAATTAATAGAAGTCAATTACAAAAATATAATATATGACTCCTATTTGATTTTTGATAGCGTAGCTTGGCGTCAGCCATACGGAAATCCGTACATACTGAAAGCCTTATTTCCTGTTCCCTGATCCTTCCTATTCCCTGCATCCACGAAAAATTTATGAATCAAATCGGATGACTATATACATAACATTATTATACCATAAATCTATTTCCTAATCTCACTGTTTATCATCATTTAATATTCTATCTCTAACTCTCTCCATAATTATTCTCTCTTCAACAGATAACCCTGCAAATAAAATTTCATATATCAATGGTACACCTAATTCTAACTCCTCTAAAAGATGATGCTGACTAAATACATCCTCTGGTGTTCCTTCTAATATCAATCTTCCTTTATCCATGACAAAAACCCAATCTGCCCAACGATAAACTAAATCTAAATCATGGGTGGCTATTAATAAAGTTGTGCCATTACCATGAATTTTTTTGAGCGTATTCATCAAGTTGCGAGTGTGTTTTATATCTAAATATGCTGTAGGTTCATCTAATATTAAAAGTTGTGGTTCTAATACCATAACATCAGCTATAGAAACTCGTTTTTTCTGTCCTAAACTCAGATGATGTACAGGCTTTTCGGCTAAACTATTTAGACCAAATTCAAACAATATTTTCTCGACTCTGATTTGAATTTCCGATGGGGATAAGCCCAAATTACACAACCCATAGGATATATCTTCTTCAACGGTAGATGCGACTAATTGCTGTTCTGGATCTTGAAATACTAAACCAATTTTTTGCCTTAATTGGCTGAGATATTTTCTATGATAACTCAAGGGTTCATTCAACCATTTGATAATTCCCCGATCAGGTTTATATAAACCATTAGCTAATAAAAATAGTGTGGTTTTACCACAACCATTTTGACCAATTAAGGCACAATTTTTACCGGATGGAATTTTTATATTTAAACCATTTAAAACTGATTGTTGTGTACCTGGATAGGTGTAATATACTTGTTCAAATTCGAGTAAATATTCCTGCATTCCACCCTAATTCTATGACTATTAAGACCAAACAACCACAAATTGCTTCAATAATATATCGTTTGGATAACTTATAGCGTTGGGGATGCCACACTCGAAATTCTTCTGTCATTCCCCTTGCTGCTAATCCCAAAGAAAAACGATGATATTGTTGTAAAGTACGCTGTAACAATTGTCCTATTAATATTGCTAAACTTCTCATGCCTATTTTCCAGGTGCGGTAGCCACAACGAGAATTTTGTGCTGTCCATAGTTCATTGGCTGTTTTGAGAAGTATGAAAATAAACCGATACATTAATAATAATAAATCGGTTAAAATTGCTGGAAATTTTAAGTATCGTAGTGTTTGTAATAGTTCTGTAAATGGCACAGTTAACATGAGGAAATATAAACAAGAAATGGCAGCAAAAGCACGACAAAAAATTGCTAAAGCTTGTACACTGCCACTGTGACTAATGTAAATATAAACAGTACCAAATTTTAACCCATATATTAAATCTTTTTGTATTTGGGAAAAGTTAGCGAAGTTGACCATATTAATTATTAATGCTGGTAAACTTGTCAACCAGAAAAAACTCGCAAATATTAACAACCGCAAATAGATTTTTAAAGGAATTTTAGCATAAACTACTGTCCAAATACCCATCCATAATGATAGTAAAATTTGTACTAATGGATGGGTAAAAAGTGCGAGTAACAGCGTAGTAAAGGCAAAGATGATTTTATGTGTTGGGGGAATTTGTCGCAGTTGATTAGTGTAAGCTAAAGTATCTAATTTTAAGCTCATTTTGTAAAATCATCAAAACAATCAGGGTAAGCATTCAGCTATCAGTAATCAGCTTATAACGGCAAAAACAAAGATTTAGCAGCATTAACTGAGGAATTTTACACTTTGTGCATTTGTGAGTATTGTTTGTATTTTAGCCTTGATAGCTGATAGCTGACGGCTGAATACTTACCAATCATGTCTAAAACTTCGCATTTGAAAACGTTTTGGAATCGGGGTTTAAATTCCCTTTTTAAAACTACCTTCTACCTTCATTATTTTTCATGTTTTTGTTGTTGAGAACGTCCTTTATACAAACCAATGGCATAACCAATTACTCCCGCACCTATAGCAGCTTGAGCAGAAAAGAATAAACTGGCTACTTCCCCACTAGGAGGTTCAAATATTGATTGAAACCAGGGTTGATATTCGGGTTGAATTTCGTTAATGGCGGACTTGGCTTGGTCATCTGCACCACCAAATTCAGCATTTTTGACTAATATTAGGGGGGCAAATGCTAAAGCAAATACGGTTAACACTAATAACCAATTATTTAACCCTTGTTTAGACTGATTCATTACTTTGAGTTCCCAGTTTGATTAACTTTAGCAATTCTAATTCTTGAGGATTATAGGATTGTAACCAATTCCATACCAACACAGTGAGCAGTCCTTCACTAATAGCTAAAGGAATTTGAGTAATAGCAAAGATACCAGCGAACTTGGTAAATGAAGCGATAAAACCACCAACGGGTGCAGGAAAAGCTAAAGCAAGTTGAATGGAAGTAATAATGTAGGTGAGTAAATTTGCGATTGCAGCTGATAAAAAGATGGCAATTCTTTGTTTACCACCAAACCGAATGATCAGATGATATATCCAGTAGGCGGCAAATGGTCCGGCGATCGCCATCGAAAAAGCATTTGCTCCCAGAGTTGTTAAACCACCATGTGCCAATAACAAAGCTTGAAACAATAATACCAAGCTACCTAAAACCGTCATTGTCAAAGGTCCAAACAGCACCGCACCTAACCCTGTACCTGTGGGGTGAGAACAACTACCTGTCACAGAAGGAATTTTTAAAGCTGACAAGACAAAAGTAAAAGCACCAGCTAACGCTAACAATAGTTTTAATTCTGGGTTAGCTTGAGTAATCCGAGTCAAACTCCGCAAACCGAAAATAAAAAATGGTAATGCTACAACCCACCAAAAAACCGCCCATTGCACTGGCAAAAAACCTTCCATAATGTGCATTGCATAGGCAGGTTTAGGAAAACCAACTACTAAATAAAAACTAATAACTGCCATTAGGGTTAGACTCATCAAACCCCGTTTTTTTATGGACATAATCTGTACCTCGCAGATTGATGTAAAAGTATTTTCATCGGCGGGCATCCTGACTCACCATTCATTAGTTTGGCTTACAGTTGCGGGACAGCGCCGGATTTGCACCGGACTTTCCCCCTTGCGTCCAATGACTGCTGCTCATCAGAACCGATGGGAGTAACAATATCATGACTAAGGCTAGTTGCTAGTAAAGTTTTGCAAATATAGCAGGTAGTCAGGAGTTAGAAGTCAGGAGTCAGGAGTCAGAAGTTAGAAGTTAGAAGTCAGGAATATTTACCCAATTTTCCCTGATTTTCACATTTAAAGCCACGTTTTTGCCAAGCTTGCATATCCACATCTATCAGTTTTGTTACTTGTGAGCATTGGGGCTGAATAAATTGACTGGGTATTGTCCACAACAAACTCCGTGTTACATCTAATGCAGTTTTTAACCAATATTCCCGATTACCAGGAACACCTATTTCCTTTGGTACTTCTGGTTCTATCCAAATTCCATGAGATCCTAAAATAATTTGTGCCATCAACTTGGATCGCAAGACATGAGAGCCTGAAGTAATTAATTTGACCTTGTGTACTTTCCAACGCTGCAAAATTGGTAGACTATAATAAAAATTTTCAAAGGTAGAATTAGCACAATTTTCTAACCAGACCTTTTGTAAATCTTGTAAATCTGCTGCTTCCCTTTGAAAAATAATCTTAATACATGGTTCTGGAGAACCTTGAGAAATGAGAATGGGAGTTTGCGGAAATTGTTTCGCTAGTTGAGCGACATAAATTTCCCGACGAATACTACCACCAAGGACAAACAAGGCATCTACAGGCTGTGAAGAAGCAGAAACTAAGGTTATAGTAGTAGAAATTAACCAAACCAACAGGATTAAACCCAAACCAAACTTAATCTTTTGTAACAATCGCCACAGTTTTCTGAATCTAATCAGCCGAGAAACTGATGATTTGATGGTAGATTTGTGCTTCATAACATAGAAAATTCAAGCTTTATTGTTTAATATTGAAAAAACCTGCCATCAAGTCAACAAAGTGCTATCTTAGGAAAAGGATTTGATCTGGAAAGACAAAGGAGTGATGAGAGTCACACTACTGATCTGGTTGATTTTCCAGTAAACCAACCAAATCCTAATGATAAATATTAATAAAAAGGCAGTAATTTCCACATCATTTACAAAGGAAAAAAATGATGGATTAAGCATAGCTCATAAGTAGAGTATAAAAACTTAACAAGTTCAGGAAAGCCTGATTGCTAAACACTCAACAATACAATTATTTATTCCATCTGTATACATGAATCAATCTGCGAAACGTCACTCACCGCTCCAAGCAGCCTTGATTGGTGGAGCGATCGCTACAACTGCCACTATATCTGTATTTGGTCAAGCCTGGACAAAATGTGTTCATGCTGCTCTACAAGATAGTCCAAAAGCTTTAGTTGACCAAGTATGGCAACTGGTGAATCGTGAATATGTTGATGGCAAATTTAATCAACAAGATTGGCAAGCAATTAGGCAAAGCCTATTAAGCAAAGACTACACTTCCAATGAACAAGCTTATGTAGCGATTCGCCAAGCATTGCAAAGATTAGGTGATCCTTACACGCGGTTCATGGACCCCAAACAATTTGAAACCCTCACCAGTCAAACATCTGGGGAAGTTTCAGGAATTGGTATTCGCATGGAAATCAACGAAAAAACCAAGCGATTGACAGTTGTTGAACCTATAGAAAATTCTCCAGCCCAAAAAGCAGGTATCCAAGCCGGAGATGAAATTTTAGCAATTAACGGTAAACCCACTCTCAAGATGAAAGTGGATGACGCATCTAATTTAATTCGCGGCAAAGCGGGTACTGCTATCACCTTACGACTGGTAAGACCAGGGAAAAATGAGTTTGATGTCAAGCTGACAAGGGCAAATATCGAAGTTCCTACAGTGCGTTATACCCTCAAGCAAGACGGTGGCCGTCGCATTGGCTATATTCGGTTAAGGGAGTTTAGCGGCCACGCCGCTGATCAGATGCGTAGAGCGATTCGTGACTTGAACAATCAAAAAGTCGATTCCTATGTATTAGATTTACGAGGAAACCCTGGCGGTTTGTTGCAAGCAAGCATTGAAATAGCACGGATGTGGCTAGATAATGGCGGCATTGTCAAGACGGTAGATCGTGTGGGAGGTAGTGAAGAAACTAAAGCCAATCGCACAGCCTTGACAAATCGACCCTTAGCGGTGCTTGTAGATGGTAATTCTGCCAGTGCTAGTGAAATTCTCACCGGCGCACTCAAAGATAATAACCGGGCGGTAGTTGTAGGTAGTCCAACCTTTGGTAAAGCCTTAGTGCAGTCAGTCCATGAACTCGCGGATGGTTCTGGGTTAGCGGTAACTATTGCCCACTACTACACCCCCAAAGGCACAGATATCAACAAAAAGGGCATTATACCTGATATTCAGCTAGATTTGACGGAAGCACAAGAGCTTCAGTTGGCTGCTAATCCCAATTTAATCGGGACTTTGAGTGATCCACAATATGCTCGTGCTATTGTTGCGCTCTCTAATACAAAATTTGCTCAACCTTCCATACCTTCTCAAACTTCTCAAACTTCCCAACCTCTGAGCGTTCGCGCTGAAGATTTGAAATTTTAATTTAAGGAGTCAGGAGTTAGGAGTCAGTGAGTAGGGGTTTAGCGATGCTCAACCCGTACAGGAGTCAGAAGTAAAGATTGGAAAAATAAGATCCCCGATTTCTCTATGAAGTTGGGGATTTGATATTATATAGTATAAATATTTATAAGTAAATAAAAAGATCAGATGTATGAATTATCAGACTGAAGAAACAAGAAAAACCGAAGATTTTTTACCCAAAGTTTCGGTAGTTATTCCTATTTATAATGGTGAGTCAGATTTACCAGACTTGCTGAGTTGCCTATTTTCGCAAACTTATCCGCAAGAACAGGTAGAATATTTATTAGTAGATAATAATAGCAGCGATCGCACCCTCTCCATTCTGCAAACAACCGCTGAAAATTCCCCTATTACTATTCGTCCTTTAAGTGAAAATAATATTCAAAGTTCCTATGCAGCTCGCAACACAGGTATTAAAGCCGCTAATGGTGAAATTATTGCCTTTACCGATGCAGATTGTCGTCCCCAACCCCAATGGTTACACACATTAATTCAGCCTTTTATAAATTCAGAAATTGTAATTGTCGCTGGGGAAATTGTCGCACTTCCAGGAAAAAGTTTATTAGAAAAATTTGCAGACAAACAAGAAACTTTATCTCAAAAACATACCCTTTCCCATAAATTTTGTTCTTATGGACAAACTGCAAATTTAGCCATTCGTCGTCATATTTTCCACACTTCAGGTTTATTTCGTCCCTATTTAAGCACAGGAGGAGATGCAGATATTTGTTGGCGAATTCTCAAAGCTAATCTTGGTAAATTAGAATTTGCTCCCAACGCTATTGTTCAACACCGTCACCGATTAACAATGAAAGAATTAGCCAGTCAATGGCGACGTTATGGGCGTTCTAATCGCTATTTACATGAATTGCATAATATAGAATTAACGCGAGAAATGAAAACAAAAGAATATGGTTATATTCTCCTGCGTTGGTTATTAAAAGAAGTCCCCAGGGAAAGCATTAAAAATATTATGGGTAAATCTAATTTTGTAGATTTGTTAAATACTCCTTTGGGTTTATTTACAGGTAGAGAAAGAAGTATTGGACAAAGAGAAGCGAAATTACCAGAAAATGCCAAGATAATTGAATGGTTGTAAGTTTGTAAATTTAGAAATTGATGGATAATTATAATTAAACGTGCGGTGATGACAAAAACAATCTTAAATAAAACTCTTGTGGTACGGGCATCTTGCCCGTCCAAGTTGTGCAAATAGCCTTGTTAACACAAAATAGCGCCTACTCAAGCACTTCTGTGTCATACTTCAAATCTCCCTCATCCCTATTACCCAATCCTGACCAAATTTCGCTAAATTAGAAAAAGGATATCAACAGTAAATCTAAGGGAATTTTCAATGTCAGCACAATTGTTACTGGTAGATGACGAACCTGGGTTACGGGAAGCCGTGAAAGAATATTTACAAGAAAGCGGCTTCAGCGTTCAAACTGCCAGTAACGCTCGTGAAGGTTGGGACTTGATGCAGCAAAATACACCTGATTTAGTAATTTCTGATATTATGATGCCCCAGGTGGATGGTTATCAGTTCCTCAAGCAGCTGCGAGATGACCCCCGCTTTCAGGCATTACCAGTGGTATTTTTAACCGCTAAAGGCATGACAGGCGATCGCATCCAAGGATATCAAGCAGGAGTTGACGCTTATCTACCCAAACCATTTGATCCTGACGAATTAATAGCCATTGTGGAAAACCTGCTACTCCGTCGCACAGCTCAAGCACCAGCTATCGGTGAAGATAGTGAAAACATGGACATTGCTAAATTAGCCCATGAAATTTCCAAAATTAAAGATTTGTTAAGTCCCAGAACAGGTATTTCTCAAACTCCACCTCCATTTAAAATTGATTTGACCCCCAGAGAGCAAAGTGTATTAAACCTTGTGGCACAAGGATTGATGAACAAAGAAATCGCTCGGCGCTTGGAAACCAGCGTCCGCAACGTCGAAAAATACGTTAGCCGTTTATTTAGTAAAACAGGTACTAATAGCCGTACAGAACTAGTGCGTTTTGCTTTAGAACATGGACTAGCTCAGTAGCAGCAAACGACAACATAATGTCACCATTTTCAGGAGGAGTTCCGATGACGACTTGCGTATTCAAATTGAATTAAAACGATTGGTAAAATGCACCTGGTTGAGTTTGCTACCAAACTCTGCTAAATGGGTTGTTGTGATTGAAACGGAACCCTAGTTTTCGTGAAATTCCCCTGAGTATAAATTTTAAACAACCCTAACCCAAAATTTAAGCAAGCGATGACCGCAGGAACAGACATCCAGATTTTCTGGTAGTACAACTGCTAGGGGTTAATGTAGATGCTGAGTTGAACTTCTAAGTTATCTTCTTGCTTGTAGTTATAGAGTTAAATTATCTCTCTATTGGCTGTTATCAACAAAGTTTCTTAAGCGCATCAGTTGTCTTCTCATCTGAGGTGAGGCTTTGAACTCAGAAACCTCCTGCGCTTTCACAGACGCTTGTAGTGTTTCCAAAAAGTCATCAGATCCCTCAGTGAGTGCGTCCAGTAGCACCTGCAAAAGTTGTTCGCGATCGCCCAACAGACTCTTTTCCTCAATCAAGCGGAACTTTAGATGTATTTCGCACTCATAAACACCTACTTCGAGATTATTGATTTGACGCGGTAATGCTTTAGAGTTCATAGTTTTGAGGATTCCTTTACTTGGTGTTTATACAGGTGAGGAGCTAAAATATCCAGAAAAAAAATTCTTTATATTTCTTTTAAATACAAAGAAGTTTTGAATGTAAGAGTTTTTCCTCATCCATCAAATTTGCATTCCATTTCTCACTCCCCCCTATTTTTATTCCAAACCGATTTTTACTTTCTGGGTTTTGATCTTCCTGCGGTAGTTTTGGCATATCTAAGTCATACACTATTATTCAGTTTTTAAGATTCTATACAATAAAGTTTCTGTAAGAACTTGTCCAACCTTTTTAAAAGTTTTTACACCAACTTTATCTAAACGTCAATAGCTGTTCAATTATTACAGACTCAGCGGTAATTTTACTTAAATAAAATTGCTGTAATTTTTCCTTTTATCAAAGCTAGATAACATTTTAGGCAATTTAGGTGAAATTAATAAAGTAATCCTTTTTATCAGTAAATTTTGGAGGGTGTAAATCAGTAAATTTATGAACTCTAAAAATTTGGTTGTGGATAATCACATACACAGGGAACTAGCTTATTTTAGCCCGTAATTTTACAAAATAGTATTGCTAGTTTTAAATATTACTAGCTTTACTGAATTATCTCATCAACTTCAACAAAGTATCTGTTTGAGTTTTGGACTCTTGCTCACCTTGCTCACAATATTGCTTGACCAATTCTTTTTCCGCTTCAGTGGTTCAATAAGTAATTATTTTTTCAGGTATGACCACAATCAGATACCGCTATGATCTATGGGTTATGAGATACAAACACTGGACTGGGGACTGGGGAGATAAATCGAGTCAAAAGTCAAAAGTCAAAATTAAAGAACTTCTGCCTCCTGCCTATTGCCTTTTCCCACTGACAGATGACTAATGTAAAGAAATATGAAAAAGCTAAAACCCTCTAGGCTGGCTGGGAAAATAAAACTGCGCTCCAAGCTTGTAAGTTGAGACAATTAAGCTCAAGCAGAGCCGTTAAAATAATGGCAGTGTAATTAACCGAAATCTTACACCTTTTTATGGATAACCCGATGCTGCTCAAGTCCACAACCCGTCATATTCGCATTTTTGCGGCAGAGATGGACAAGGATGAACTAGTTCCAAGCAATCATGTCTTAACGTTAGATGTTGATCCAGACAACGAATTTAACTGGAATGAAGACACGCTACAAAAAGTTTATCGCAAGTTTGATGAACTAGTAGAAGCTTCCAGTGGTGTAGACCTAACAGATTATAACTTGCGTCGGATTGGGTCAGACCTAGAGCATTTTCTGCGATCGCTCTTACAGAAAGGTGAAATTAGCTACAATCTCTCTAGCCGTGTTACTAACTACAGCATGGGACTACCCCAAGTTGCAGCCAACGCAAATCAATAAGGTTGAGAGTTATGGTGGATGAGTTAGAGATTTATAACTCCAGTTATAGATTTATAACTCATAACTCACAAACAAATTAGGGACATGGCAAACCAGCCCCTCAAAGGTAGCTATGCTGGAAGGCATGGGAGAAAAAGCCAGGGTGCAGGGGAGCAGGGTGCTCGGGAGCAGGGTGCTGGGAGAAAAGTTCCCAATTCTCAATTCCTGGTCCCTGGTCCCTAATCCCCTATGATGTTAAGTACAAAAACACCAGCGGACTAAATTACCGCTGCTATGCTGTTGAATAAATTGCCAATCGCTGATCGGTGCGACAAATATGGAAAATGACGCGGCAACATTTTACTGCCCAAATGAATATTGTCAAGCTGCCAACCCCTTAACCCACAAGTTTTGCCAGCGATGCTCCACACCCTTACCCAAGCGTTACCTGTGGGCAGTGGGAGATAGTTTGAGCCTGGGCAGTCCTGGAGAAATTTTAGCCGATCGCTATTTAGTCATTGGTCAATCAATCATTCTTGATCTCAAACCTGGTTTATTACCCCAAATACCTGAATTAGATAATTTAGATCAAATAAAAGCTTATCTAAAACTAATTCCCTACCGCTTACATATACCACAAGTATATGGGATACTATCTCTGAATCAGGGACAATCTCAACCACAAATATTACTCCTAGAAAAACCGCCCCTATTAGTTGATAGTACAGATACACAAGTTCATCTGTGCAGCCAGCTGACAGCAGCTTGGGGTGATGCTTCATCAATGCGACAAATGAATTGGCTGTGGCAGATAGCACATTTATGGCAGCCGCTTGCTACCGAAGGAGTAGCCTCTAGCTTATTAGACCCCTATTTAATCAGAGTAGAAGGGGGTTTAGTGCGGTTACTAGAATTGCGATTTGATTCCCAAACAGCAACAACATTGTCACAATTAGGGGCATTTTGGCAACAACTCCTCAAAAATGCCAAGCCAGCCATAGCTGAATTCCTCAAGCAAATTATTGATGCTCTAATTGAGGGTGAAATCAACTCATCTGAGCAATTAATTACAGTTTTAGATCAAGGACTGGCAGGATTGGGGACAGCCTCATCTGGACGAAATTCACCCACCCAAAGTACCAGCATTAAAATTCTCACCCAAACAGATACAGGACCTTCTCGTCAACGTAACGAAGATGCTTGTTACCCACCTAGCGGCACTCTTGTGAGTAAACCGCCCCAACAAACTGCCTTAGCCATAGTTTGTGATGGTATTGGTGGACACGAGGGAGGCAACATAGCATCAAATTTAGCGATTGAAACCATTCAGCAACAAGTCATCCAACTTACGTCAGTTCCTTATGACAATATAGACCCCCTCATACTTCAGAGTGATTTAGAACAGGCAGTAGCACTTGTCAACGATAAAATTAGTCAGCGCAACGACACTGAACATCGCCAAGGGCGGCAACGGATGGGAACCACTCTCGTCATGGCCTTGCCCATTGCCCACGAGATGTATATTACCCATATTGGTGATAGTCGTGCCTATTGGATTACGCGCCACGGTTGTTATCAAGTTACCCTAGATGATGATGTGGCTTCCCGTGAAGTGCGATTGGGCTATGCTATTTATCGGGAAGCATTACAACATAGTGGTTCTGGCTCTTTAGTTCAAGCTTTAGGCATGAGCAAGAGCGCCTCATTGCATCCTACTTGCCAACGATTTATCATTGACGAAGATGCTGTTTTCTTGCTCACTTCCGATGGATTGAGTGATTTTGACCGAATAGAAGAGTGTTGGGAAACAGAGATATTACCAGTTCTGACTGGGGAGACAAATATAGAAACGGCTGTCTCCCGACTCATAGAAATCGCTAATACAAAAAATGGACATGATAATGTCACCATCGCTTTAGTACATGATCAAGTCAAATACTGTGAACCAGATATCATTCTCAAAGCAGAAATTCCTGCTATTTCCGCCAGTAAAACGGTAAATTTGACACCAGAAAGAACAAATGGAACAGCTTTAGGCACCTCCCACCAGCAAACTCAAGTAATTCCAGAAAACAAATCTGCTCGTACTTCCAGACTACCGCTACAGTTATTAATTCTTTTAGGTTTGCTTTTAGGAGCAGGTTCTCTGGGATTGTGGATCAAAAACCAGCGAGAACCACAATCTACAATTGCCGATCCGCCAATTCCATCTGTAGTAAGCCCACAACCTACGACAACCGCAACACCTATACCAACAAACGAGGAGAAACCACAAAACTAATTGTCATTACCAGTGACGAAGAGCCAAGCGCCTGAGTGATTCTCATCACCATCATGGGATATGATAATTCAGGTGAAGAACAAAATTAAGAATTAACTTCCTAGACAAAGTTTATTTGTTGGTTTTTAGAGTTTAGTTTCCACAAATCCATGTCCTGCCTGAATGTGGCGATCGCTCGTCTAGTCAATACTGGCACTGATAACTTCGCCATTTGGGTGGTTAAAGCTCCCTATCCCAGTGGTTATGTTTTGCGTGACTGTGTTTTTTCTGCTGAACTTAGTCAAATTTGGCAAGAATGGCAGCAAATGTTTGCTGGTCATAGTCCCCTGGATATTGCTTCAATATCAACATTATCAGAGGCCAATACATTACCAATTGAGTTGATTTTATCCCAGGTAGGACAAACCACAAGTCCTTACAGTAGTCGGTTGATGCAATATCTGGGTATAAGTTTATGGCGTTGGGTATTCGATGGGCAAATTCTGGGGAGTCTAGAACGTAGTCGCGGTATGGCTATGGGTCAGAATAAACGGTTGCGCTTTCGATTGGAAATTCGTGACCCTGATCTGATCGCTCTACCTTGGGAAATTATGCAGCGTGAACCCGGCCAATCAGCAATATCTCTTTCCCAAGATATTTTATTTAGTCGGACTATCAGTGAAGTTGAACCCCTGCCAAATTTGCGAACAGACCCAGCTTTAAATGTCTTGTTGGTTTTGGGACATGATGAAAATCTAGAATTGGAAAAAGAAGCTGCTATTCTGGAAAAAATCTTGTCAGAATTTAACCCATCTGGGAAAAATTCTGTATCAGCCTGTATGGTGAAGACACTCTTGCAACCTACTCCACAACAGTTAATTCAAGAGTTAGAAACCAAAACCTACAACGTCTTTTTTTACGCTGGTCATGGCCTGCCAGATCCTGATGGTGGTTTATTATTTTTGAAACCTAATTTGACCCTCAATGGCATAGAATTAGCCCAAGTATTAACCCGCACAGGTGTAAAATTAGGGGTGTTTAATGCCTGTTGGGGAGCGCAACCAGCAGCCATTAATCAACAGGCTATACCCGCTAGTAGTTTAGCAGAAGTCCTCATCCGTCATGGTGTACCTGCGGTATTAGCAATGCGGGATGAAATTGCAGACCAGGAAAGTCACAGTTTTATTCAAGCTTTTGCCGAAGCATTGCGATCGCGTAAACCAATTGATGAAGCAGTGGCAGCCGCTAGGCAAGAACTGTTAACAATATATAAGTTCAATCAACCAGCTTGGACATTACCAGTTCTCTATCTGCATCCTGATTTTAATGGGGACTTGATTAAAAGTGTTGATGAAGGAATTACTGAACTACCAGATACTGCCATTTCTGGGATAACTGTCCCAATATCCACAGCTTTTTTGCGATCGCTTTCACTAGGAGGTAAAACTTGGTTATTGCGTTCTGGTGTCACCCGTATTGGTCGCACGAAAGATAATGATATTGTTATCCCCGAACTCTATGTTTCTAAACGCCATGCTGAAATCCTCTGCCGAAGTATTTTCAACGGTTCTAAATCAGTTGTTACTTATTACCTGCAAGATTTCTCCACCTACGGTACAACTTGGTGTCTAGGTCCAAATGGTTGGCAACAAATTCTCCGCGAGGAAGTAGCTCTATCATCAGGAATGAAATTAAAGTTTGGCAGTGCTAAAGGTGAAACATGGGAGTTCGTGATTGAAGATATCGTCACAGGTGAGAGATGACTGAGGACTGGGGACTCTTTACTGGGGACTCTTAAGAAAGCAGGGGAAGCAGGGGGAGAATATTAACTTTTGCCTTTTGCCTTTTGCCTTTTGCTTTTTGCCTATTACCAATTACCAGTTACCTGACAACTGACTAATGAATTATTTTTTGCGGAAATTTAAATCTTCCAGCTGTAGCTGTCAACAAGGTTAATTAATTAATGCTAATTAATTGTGAGGTGAAACATGATTAATAAAACCAATGGTTTAGATACTTGCCACTTCTTACCATCGAACGTCGATTTAGACTTATTAGAAGCACTACTAAAACCTGAAGATGGGACTTATCCGTGGAATATGGCTGATGAGGAATCAGAAGCTTATTTTAATCAATTAGAGCAGCAGTTTGAATGTGAGGATTTATTAGCAGAAGACCTGACTAGGCGATCGCAAGATTTCTATAGTCATCTTGATGGCATTTGGTCTCAGGTTTACCATTCTAAGACTGATCGCGATGAACAGCCACCTAAAAGTATATACGCTGCTGTACACAGTGCTTTTGCTGCTTCTGTTCCCTCAAATTGGTTAAATACTATAGCTCAAAAAGTATCAGAAAGTATCAATAATTTAGAACAATCTACAAGTGAGAAACTCGTAGAATGTGTTCAAGCTTTGCTGCCAAATTGGCAAACAGAAGACTTGCTCGTTTTAGCTCGTCCTTTTACCTACTCCATGAGAAGTAACGAACAACAAAGCTTGGCAGTTATCATCAGCAATATTGAAAATCGAGAGTGGACAAGTTTATCAGAAATAGAACAAGCAAAAATCAGTTTAGCGATCGCTCATTATGCCTTCAAAGAATTCTCTAGCGTAAAAGAAGAATCTTAGATTTTTCCCCTCATGAATGGGAGGGTATTAAATGGAAGCAGTAATTATTGTCGATGGCGGCGCAGTTATTCTGTGTCTCAAAATGTTTCGCTGAATTTTCATTTTTTACTAATATTTGTTTCAGCATAAATTACATATAGACTGATGACAATAATTGCGCCATCTATCCGTAGACATAGAAAAGTGATGAAGGAGGCAAGAGGCAAAAGACAAGAGACAAAATAATAAATTTCTTCCCAGTCGCCAGTCGCCAGTTGCCAATAACTGTTTTATTTGGGTTCGAGAAAGCGAGTAGCGAAATTTTGCGATCGCGTTGGTGATAATACCCGTGCTTTGAGAATTGCGGCCATCAAAAAAGCGTAAGATAAAACACCCACAACCACTAACAGGAGGGCATTAATAGAACCCGTAGCATTCCATAGAGCATGAAGAGCGGAGGCGCTCAAATAACCAACGGAGAGAATTTGCCAACCCATCAAAGGCTTGAGGACAGCCAACCCGATAAAATAGCCCAAATAGCCGCTATAAGCCATGTGTCCAGCGACAGAACCTAAAATGCGGGGAATGAGTAGCTGTAAACCCACCAGTTGACCAGCGCCCACCCCTGATTGTTGGGTGACATTTTGTGTAATTACAGGCACATATTGACCAAGAGTTTCCAACAAAGTGAAACCCACAGCAGAAGCAGTTCCCAGGAGAATACCATCTAGTGGTTCCCAAACTCCTATCCGTTCCCGCCAAGGAGTTGGTAATGATTTGCCGATAAAATAAGCAGCTAATACTGGTAATGCCTTGAGTAACTCTTCCATCAACCCAGCGCCAAAAAACATTCGCACCAGTAATTCGGTAAAGGTAATCGAATCTTGAGATGAGGGTAGACTACCAGGTAAAATTTCTCGAAATACAAAGATAAAAAAATTTAATAAAGGACTGAGCAAAATTAGCATTGTACTCAATGCCATAGCGATGAGTACCCACCAAGGCTTCTGTTTACCACAAAGTTGGTAAACAAAGTAGTAAGCAGCGGCGGCGATATAAGACCCGACAATGACTTGATTTGCTTGGGGATAGCCTACAGTACCGAACATTAAAACTACGAAGATAACTGTTAAGATACCCGGTACAAGGTAAGCTTTGCGAGTTAAATCTTTACCAGTGGAAATAATGGGAAATAGCTGTGTGAAACTAACCGAGTCATGCTGTGATTGCTTTTGCCCGTTTTTGGCAGAGGCTATGACTGTGCCTTGGTTAGCGGTCATTGTGGGTTGAGGTATGAATTCGTACTCAAAAATGAATTGGGGTCCATCAGCACCCAAGGAAATGCGATCGCCCTGGTGCAATTCCTGAGCACCTCGCAAAAGTTGACCATTTAAAAAAGTGCCATTGGCACTGTTTAAATCGCTAATCACCCAGCTGAACCTGCTGTCTGGTGATACCGAAAGGGGACGAACGACTGCATGACGACGAGACACCATCCTGTACATCATGGCATCCAAGACAACTTGGCAGCTGGGGTCGCGTCCAATGACCATCTCTTGATTGGGAAGCAGCGAGTAGCGAGATTCTGACCCAGAAGCTTCAACTTTACTAGACACTAGCCGCACAAATGCTTTATGTCTTGCGTTTTTGCCTGTCATCGAGTTAGTGAGTATGTCTGAACAAATTCTATGGCTTACGCCAAACTAAACTATCAAATATTTGGGTAGTAGACTGAACCTTGGCCTCATAAACAGCCGCACCATTGATAAATACACTATAGCTTCACTAACCGTCGTTTTGCTCCACTCCAAAATACAAAATGCCCAATTCACCACCAATCTCGTCAGAAATATCAACTCATGGTAGTTTTACCACTAGCCACTAACTAAATCAGATTAAATTCTGTCATGGCGGTGGCAAAATTTTTGTTTTCATGTCCGGGACGACTAAGTTTCAGCAGAGCAAAACGTTGTAATGGAGTTAACCTTACCCACTGTTGTAACGTGATAGTGACACCTATTTCTTGTGCTTTTTCCTGAAGGCTGGGTGGTACAGTTGTAGAATCCATCCAAGAGGGATGAGCTTCAATGAGTAATTTAGTAGCTGGTTTTCCTGTGCGTTCTAAAATTAATTTTTCTAGGTACTCTTGGTAAGATTGAATTTCTGTTTCTTTTGAACAAGGTAATTCCACTAAATTAGCACGTTCCAATTTAGTCATCTGATGCCAATCAGACAATTTTAATTTAATACCACAAGTGTCTAACTTATAACGGACTTGCATTGGTATACAACGGAGAGAATCAACAAAATCTGCTTCAAATTCAAAAAATTCGGCTGTCATGCGATTTTAGATTTTAGATTTTGGATTGGGGATGAATTGACACCACTGATAAATCTGGTTGCTATTTCAGCTTTGAAAGCTGATAGCTGAAGGCTAAATGCTAACAGCTAATGTTTATCATTAGACCGACTAGAACGAATTATTAAATAACTAATTGAAAGAGCAAGTATAGCAATTCCTAAACCAATAACATCAATTCCTGTGACTTTTTCTAAATCTAGAATAATAATTTTTCGAGCGACGGCGATTAAAGAGGTAACAATTACTAATTCTACTTGAAAAACGTGTTTTTGTAGATAAGCCGTGATATTTTCTAAAATTTCTAAAGCAATGAGAACATTTAAAAATAAACCAAATACTTTAAATAAAATGGTATTGAATTTACCATAAGGTGCATCGAATAATTCTTTAAATAGAAAAATACTCAAATCTGCGATCGCCACAAAAATTACCAGCACCATCAAAATAGAGAGAATCTTAGAAACCACCACTACAATATTTTCAATGAAGTGCATGAAACTATCATCGCTGGTCAAAGCTTTTATTTGCTTAAAAAATCTCTTCATTGTAGTAGTGTCCTATGCTGCAATAAATCTTCAAAAATAAACCCTCATTGAGACAATTGCTATTCGGATCATCAGACTTCATCTGTATTACTTAACATAAGTCACGTAACAACAGACACTAAAGCACTTGTTTCTCCAAGTTAAGAATCAAAAAAAATAATCGTAACTATAGATTATTGACTCTATTAGCAATTCACTCTTGAGGAATTTACTTAGAAGCTTACCATTGTGAAGACTGAAGTTGATAATTTTTAGTTGTAATTTCTACAGAAATTGGAACTAGCTGCACAGCACAAGCTTTTAATTCAGGTTGTAAAGAATCAGGACATGATTTTGAATGAGTTAGCGCGTTAGCTTCAGCATCATTAGCCCATAGTTTACCCCAGTGCATGGGGACAAAGACAGTACCGGGGGATATAGCTTTGGTGATTTTAGCAGGAAACCTGGATGCACCACGACGCGATCGCACTTCTACCACCTGACCATCAACAATACCTAACTTTTCTGCATCACGGGGATGAATTTCTATAAACGGTTCAGGGTGCATTTGTTTAATTTTATCAATTCTTCCTGTACGGGTTTGTGTATGCCAATGTCCATATAATCTACCAGTAGTTAATACAAAAGGATATTCAGGATCAGGTGGTTCAGCTAAACCTTTAGAATAATATGCACCAAACTTAGCGCGACCATCTGAAGTATTAAACTGTAAATTTGTATATAAACGTTTATTTTCTGGTTTATTTTCTGAATTACTACCAATAGGAAAAGGCCAATGAGTGGGACCATTTATTGATAGAAACTCATGACTTAAACCCGACATATCACAAGGACGATTATAAGTTAATTGTACAAATTCCTGATAAACTTCGGCGGAATTATTAAAAGCAAACTTATCATTAAATCCTAATCTTTTTCCTACTTCTGCGAAAATTTCCCAGTCTGGTTTTGCTTCCTTTGGTGGTGCTTGAAAAGCTGAACATAGCGTTACCCTTCTTTCAGAATTAGTCATAATACCAGTTTTTTCACCCCATTGGGCAGCAGGTAATAAAAGGTGAGCATAAGCAGAAGTTTCTGTAGGATAATAAGCATCTTGATAAATAGTAAAAGGCGATTTTAATAAAGCTTTTTTAGTCCTTTCTAAATCTGGCATACTCACAGCCGGATTAGTTGCTGCTATCCATAATAAATTAACATTACCAAATTCTAAACCAGTAATCATATCCCAAGCGGTTAAACCAGGAATGGGGGAAATTTTACCCCTTTCTAAACCCCAAAAATCCTCAACTTCTGCACGATGTTCTGCATTTTTAATTAACCGATATCCTGGTAATAAATGGGCTAAACCTCCTGCTTCTCTACCTCCCATCGCATTAGGTTGACCTGTTAAAGAAAAAGGACCAGCACCGGGTTTACCTACTTGTCCCGTCATTAAATGTAAATTAATAATAGTTCTGACTTTCGCTGTACCTTCTGTTGATTGATTTACTCCCATTGACCATAAAGAAAGTACGGATTTTGCCTGACTCCAATATTTAGCGGCGGTTTCTAAATCTTCAATAGAAATACCACATTGACTGGCTACAATATCAGGTGAATAATGGCGAATTACTTCTATATAATCTGAAAAATTGCTAGTATATTGATCAATAAAAGCTGTGTCTAAATAGTTCCATTTCATGAATAAATGGGCAATTCCATTTAATAAATCAATGTCTGTTCCAGGACGAATTGCTAAATGTAAATCTGCTGCTTCGGCGGTGGGAGTGCGACGCGGATCAACAACTACCATTTTTACATGATGGTTTTTTTTGTGATATTTGGCTAGTCTGTTAAATATTATGGGGTGACATTCTGCGGTATTTGTTCCTATTAAAAACGCACAGTCTGTTAGTTCTAAATCATCATAACAACAAGGAGGACCATCAGAGCCAAAACTTTGTATATACCCAGATACCGCACTAGACATACAAAGACGGGAATTAGCATCAAAGTTATTAGTTCCTAAACAACCTTTAAGTAATTTTTGGGCGATATAATAATCTTCTGTTTGAAATTGTCCAGAACCATACATACATATTGATTCTGCACTGTGATTATTAATTGTTTGTTGTATTTTTTGGGTGATTATGTTAAAGGCTTCGTCCCAGGTGATGGGTTGAAAATCTTGGTTTAATGATTTTCTAAACATGGGATAATGTAGTCTGTTTTTGTGTAGTGCTTCGGTGACTGTTGCACCTTTTACACATACCATTCCTTGGCTTGATGGATGGTTTTTATCTCCTCTAACTTTCCAGGTTGGTGTTTCTTGGGTGTTTGGATCTGTGTTTTTTTTATGTTGTGCTGGTGGGATGATTTCTAAACCACAACCTACTCCGCAATAGGGGCAAAGTGTTTTTATTGATTCCATTGTATTTTAGGTTTTATATTTTTGGTTTTGTATAGATGATTTTTTTATGAGTAACGAACCACAGAGGCACGGAGGACACGAAGGTAAGAGGGGTTTTGGGTTTTTATTTTTATTTATTCTTTTATTTTTTGTGTCTTTGTGCCTTTGTTTGAGTTATTTAATTTTATTCTTCAATGTGAGCGCAACGACGATAAAGGAAGTCGAGGGCGTAGTTTCTGAGGTGATAATATTCTGGGTTTTCCATGATGCGGCGACGGTTACGAGGACGGGAGAAGGGTATTTCTAATATTTCGCCAATGTTTGCTGCTGGTCCGTTGGTCATCATGACTAATTTATCTGCTAGAAAAAGTGCTTCGTCTATGTCATGGGTGATCATTAAAACTGTGACTTGATGATCTGACCAAATTTGTAGGAGTTCTTCTTGTAGTTCTTCTTTGGTGATGGCATCTAATGCACCGAATGGTTCATCTAATATTAGGACTTGGGGACGGATGGCTAAAGCACGGGCGATCGCTACTCTTTGTTTCATTCCTCCTGATATTTGATTTGGTGTTTTTTCGGCTGCTTCTGTTAGTCCTACCATTGCTAAATGTTCTCTGACTATTGCCCTTTTTTCGGCTTGGTTTTTGTTAGGAAATACTGCATCAACTGCTAGGTAAACATTATCAAATACGTTTAACCAAGGTAGTAAGCAATAGTTTTGAAATACCATCATCCGATCTGGTCCTGGTTCGGTGATGGGTTGACCTTGTAACCATACAATGCCGTTTGTAGGTGTGTTAAATCCAGAAACCATGTTTAAAAGTGTGGATTTTCCACAACCGGAATGTCCTATTAAACAAATAAATTCACCTTCACTAATTTTCAGGTTAATGTTATCGAGTACGGTATATGGTCCTTCGGCTGTGGGATATATTTTGTTGAGGTTATCAATTACTAGAAAGTCTGCTTGTTTATGGTTTGATAATTGTTGAGATTTTGTCTTTCTGTTGAAGTTTAATGTTGTCATGATTTTAAAAATTGGTAATGGGTAGTTCAATTTTGGATTTTGGATTTTGGATTTTGGAGTTCTTTTAACATCAATCTAAAATTATTTTGACTCCTGACTCCTGACTCCTTATATAAACACTTCTTCAACTCTAAGCTGGCGTTTAATTTCCAAACTTTTGAGATATTCTATTGGTTCGGAAGGGTTAAATATTTTGCCATCAAATAGTTGAATGGTTTCTTCTCTACCAATATCTAAAATTCCCATTTCTCTGGCTGCTTCACCGAATATATCTGGGCGGCAAACTTTGTCAATTATTTCTATCCAGTTTTTGGGAAAAGCTACTAAACCCCATCGGGCTAATTGGGTTAGTATCCATAGCATTTCGTTACGGTCGGGATAGTTGGCTTTGTTGAAATAAAATTGATGGGAAGTTTGAGTTTTTTGGTGATTATTTTCTGAAGAATTTTCTATTAAATTTGTATGCAATTTGGTATGTAAATAGGGAGAAGTTAATGCGAGAACTGCTTTCTGGTTGCGAATATCATCACAGTATTCACAAGCTGCTAATAGGGCTTTTACTAATGCTAAATGTGTTTGTGGATTTTCTCGCGCCCAGTCTTCTCTTACTCCTAATACTTTATCAGGGTGTCCATGCCAAATTGCTGATGTAATCTCAATAATAGAACCTAAATTTTGCTCAACTGCTTGTGTGTTCCAAGGTTCTCCTACACAATAACCATCAATTTTTTGATCTTGAAGGGCTGTGATCATTTCTTCTGGTGCAATTGTGATTAAACTGACATCTATATCAGGTTCAATTCCATTTGCTGCTAACCAATAACGCAATAATAAGTTCTGCATTGATGCAGGATGAACTATGCCTAATGTGTGGGTTTTGTCTAGGTCTGCGTTAATGGTTTTGTGAAATTCTGTGAGGTTTTTAACTCCATGATCAAATAGTTCTTTGCTGAATGTAATGGCACTACCATTACGCGAAAGTGTCATTGCTGTAACTATGGAAATGGGTGTTTTACTACCTGCACCTAATGTCATTGCTAGGGGCATTCCTGCCACCATTTGGGCAGCATCAAATTTATTTGTGGCTATACCTTTGGCGATGTTATTCCAGTTATTTTCCGGGTGAAGATTGACTGTTAAACCGTATTCGGCAAAAAACCCTTTTTCTTGGGCAATTATTAAAGGTGCTGCTTGAGTGACGGGAAGATAACCAATTTCTAATTGAGTTTTTTCTAATGTTATTTCTAAGTTATTCTGAGAAATGATTGCAGGTTTTGTGGGTTGTTTTTGGCGTTTTTTCGCTTCTTTTTGTTGGTTGAGGAAGTAGATCATTTCGTTCCGCAAGTTGTAATAACTTGGATGGTTAACTACTTCTAACCGTTGACGGGGACGGGGAATAGGAACTTCTAAAATTTGTCCAATGTGTGCTTCTGGTCCATTGGTTAACATGACAATGCGATCGCTTAATAATAAAGCCTCATCTACATCATGTGTCACCATTACACAAGTTATTTGATGTTCATTACAAATTTGCATTAATTGTTCTTGTAAATTACCTCTGGTTAACGCATCTAACGCACCAAAAGGTTCATCTAACAATAACAATTTCGGACGAGTAGCTAAAGCACGGGCGATCGCCACTCTTTGTTTCATTCCTCCAGATAATTCACTAGGACGTTTATTAGTTGCACGTCGTAAACCCACCAGATCAATATGTTCTTCTATTATTCCTCGACGTTCTCCTTGAGGTAAATTTTGATGTACTTCATCAACAGCTAAAGCAATATTTTCTCTTACTGTTAACCAAGGAAGTAAAGAATAATTTTGAAAAACCACCATCCGATCTGGTCCAGGTTCTCTAACTTCTCTACCTTCCAAAGTCACCCCACCAATACTAGCGCGATCTAAACCGGCGATAATATTAAGTAAAGTGGACTTTCCACAACCAGAATGACCAATTAAAGAAATAAATTCACCCTGGCGAATTTTCAACTCAATATTTTTTAAAGCGATATATTTACCACCATTAGGGAGGTTAAATATTTTGTCCAAGTGGTCAATTTCTACAAAAGTCTTCATAGGGAATAGGGAATAATTACGAATTACAAATTATTTATGTTCTGTTTTGACAACTTTGTCAGCAGCAAAAGCCACCATTCTATCTAACATCAGACCTACCAAACCAACATAAACTAACGCAATAATAATCTCACTCAAATTAGTTTCTGTGGTCGTATTGTAAGCATCCCAAATAAACGAACCAATACCCACACCACCAACTAACATTTCTGCGGCGACAATTGCTAACCAAGATAAACCGATACCAATTCTTAAACCTGTGAAAATATAAGGAACAGTTGCCGGAAAAACAATTTTCAAGAAATATTTACCCTTACGTAAACGCAAAACACGGGCAACATTTACATAATCTTGGGGAATATTTTGTACACCCACAGTTGTATTAATTAAAATCGGCCAAATTGAAGTAATGAAAATTACGAAAATTGCTGAAGGGTTGGCTTGTTGAAAAGCAGCGAGAGAAATAGGCAACCAAGCAAGGGGGGGAATAGTTCTTAATACTTGAAAAATGGGATCTACAGCATTATATAAAAACTTATTCACCCCAATAAATATTCCTAAAACTACCCCAACAACTGCTGCTAAAGAAAAACCTAAAGCCACCCTACCTAAACTGGTTAAAATTTGCCAACCCAAACCTTTATCACTTTCACCATTATCAAAAAACGGATGAATAATGAACGGGTCCCAAGTTTCAGAAAATGTTTCAATTGGTCCGGGTAATTGAAAACTAGGAATTAAACAAAGTAATTCCCACAACACCAAAAAAATAAATAAACCAAATAGTGGCGGTACTATTTTATTTACTAAAAACTTATTAATTGCCTTCTGCTGTTTACTACTAACTCTACGACTGCCAACACTAATAGCCATTTTTTACTCCTACATTCATAAAATATTCAGTAGGTTGGGTTAAGCGATAGCGCAACCCAACAAATTCTGCAACAAATTCTTCAAAATGTTGGGTTTGATCAACCCAACCTACTATTAAACTTTTTTAATTTGCAAACTCTTTAAATATTCCTCTGGTTTTTCTGGATCAAATTTCACACCATCAAAAAATGTTTCCACACCACGAGAAGAACTACTAGGAATTTCCGCAGCAGCTACACCTAAAGCCTTAGCTGCTTGTTTCCATAAATCTTCTCTATTTACCTGATCAACAACTTCTTTAATTTTCGTATCTTTAGGTAAATAACCCCAGCGAATTTCTTCAGTTAAGAACCAAGTATCATGACTCTTATAGGGATAAGAAGCATTATCAGCCCAATACTTCATCCGATAGGCAAAGTTTTCTTCTTTGCGTCCATCACCATAATCAATATTACCTTTAGAACGTTCTAAAATGTCAGCAACAGCCACATTAAAGTATTTTCTATCAGCACAAATTTTACACATTTCCTCTTTATTTTCTGGCTGATCACACCATTGTTGTGCTTCCATAATTGCCATTAATAATGCTTGTGTAGAATTGGGATTTTTATCAACCCAATCTTTCCGCATCGCAAAGGCTTTTTCTGGATGATTATTCCATAATTCACCTGTTGTTAAAGCAGTATAACCTAATTTTTGGGTAACTAATTGAGCGTTCCAAGGTTCACCAACACAGAAAGCATCTACAGTTCCTACTTTCATATTAGCTACCATTTGTGGTGGTGGAACTGCCTCCAAAATTACATCTTGATCTGGATTAATACCACCAGCAGCTAACCAATAACGCATCCATAAATCATGAGTACCACCGGGAAAAGTCATTGCAACTTTGATGGATTTTTTATCAGCTTTGGCTTTATTTGCTGCGTCTTTTAAAGATTTACTTTGTACGCCGATTTTTAAATCTTTGAATTTTTCTGCCACAGAAATAGCTTGACCATTGGTATTTAATCTGGCTAATAAATACATTGGTACTTTATCATTGATGGTCAATAAATAAGGCATGGGGCTAAGAATATGTGCGCCATCAATACCACCACCAGATGAGCCAATTTTCAGGTTATCACGGGTAACAGCCCAGGATTTTTGTTTGCTGACTTCTACATCAGTCATGCCATATTTAGCAAAGAAACCTTTTTCTTTGGCAATAATTAAAGGTGCAGCATCAGTTAAGGCAATAAATCCTAATTTGGCTTTTGTTATTTCTACTTTTGGGGCATTACTAACTGTGGAATTGTTAGCAAGTTGGGCAGTTGAAGCAGCAGTATTTGTTGTTGCTGACTGAGAGTTATTAGATGAACAACCGTGCGCTATGATGGAAGTTGCTGCTGCTAAACTGGAGGTAATAATAAATTTTCTGCGGGAAATATTGCTCATTTTCAACTCTTAGTCAGTGTTAATTTGGGTTTGCAGTTATGTTTGAATACTTTTAAGTAACGAACCACAGAGGCACAGAGGACACGGAGAATGGAATTTTTACTTAACAGTATTGATTGAGTTTTTTTGATTTTTGGCTGTTTAATTAATGGGAAATTAAGGCTTCTTCCCGAACTTTTGCACCGAAGTTTTGAATGAGTATTTCTTTTAATATGGGTTGTAAATCTTCACAAGGAACGCTTTTTTGTACACAAGTTCCTAGTTTAGCATCTTTACCAACTTTCCCCCCCATATAAATATCAACTCCTTCTACTGTTTGTCCGTTTTTTCTAACTTTTGTTCCCATTAAACCAATGTCTGCTACTTGGGGTTGTCCGCAGGAATTTGGGCATCCTGTCCAGTGAATACGCACTGGTTTTGATAATATTAATTCCTGTTCTAATGCTTTGGTCATTTGCACTGCGCGGTTTTTGGTTTCTATTAAAGCAAAGTTACAAAATTGTGCGCCTGTACAAGATACTAATGCTCGCATTAATAAGCCAGGATTTACACCAAATTTATTTAACAATGCTTCTGTTAAGAAGGTGTTTAATGCTGAATCGGAAATGTTAGGAATTATGGCGTTTTGTTCTACTGTAAATCTGATTTCTCCACTGCCATAAACTTCTGCTAATCTTCCTAATTCAAACATATCATCAGCAGATAATCTACCAACGGGAATGTTTAAACCGACATAATTTAATCCTGGTTGTTTTTGGGGATAAATTCCAATATGATCCCGTTTTTCCCAGTCTATTTCGTCTTTTGGTGCGGCAGTTTTAAAGGTTTTTCCCCAGTGTTTTTCTACTTCATTGCGGAATTTTTCTAAACCCCATTCATCAATTAACCACATTAACCGGGCTTTTTGGCGATTAAGACGTAAACCATGATCTCTGAAAATCTCGACAATGGCTTTACATAAACTGACAACTTCTTCAGGTTTTACCCATACATTTAAAGGTATTGCTGCTTCACAACGTTTACCGGAGAAAAAACCACCGACTAAAACGTTAAATCCAAATCCTTCTTTAAATGCTGGGACAAATGCTAAATCATTAATTTCTGCATGAACTGAATTATCTCTACCTCCAGTTACAGCAATGTTAAATTTACGCGGAAGATTGGTAAATTCTGGGTTTCCTTCTCCGTTGTTAGTCAGCATATCTTGTATTTGCTGTACTAATTCTCTGGTATCATATAACTCATTGGCATCTAACCCGGCTACAGGATCACCTGTGATGTTACGGATATTATCCATGCCGGATTGAATGGTAGTTAAACCAACAGTGTTAAATTTATTAAAGATGTCAGGAATATCTGAAAAATTGATCCCGCGCAGTTGTATATTTTGTCTAGTGGTGATATCTGCGCTGCCGTCGTCACCGTAACGCTGTATCACTTCTGCTAAAACATACATTTGACTGCTGGTGAGAATGCCGTTAGGTATCCGCATCCGCATCATGAATTTTCCGGGTGTTACTGGGCGAAAAAACACTCCTAACCATTTTAGGCGATGGTTGAGGTCGTTTTCGTCCATTGCTTCCCAACCAATTTTGACAAATTCGCTGATTTCGTCTTTTACTGCAAGTCCGTCTTTTTCAGCTTTGAATTTCTCAAATTTATTCAGTTTTTCGGTGGTAGTTGCTGTTTCTGTCATGGTTGTTTTTTTGGGAACAGGACTGAGTTAATTGTTTATCCGTGTTCTTGTTGGTGCTGTTATTTCCACCTTTGGAAATACAACTGATGGTAGTTTCCTTGTTGGTGGTTGTAACAATTTCGATATTGCTAAGTTAAGGTGAATTTTTATAACAATTCGTATAGCTTGTTACGAAATTTTTGTAATTATGCAGAAAACGGATATTGTGGTTGCGGTTTTTGCATATCTTATTAGTATTCCTGAGTTTTGGAAAGGGTAAATATTGGATTCTCACTAATAATTCAACGCAGATGAACGCAGATAAACGCAGATATTTTTTTATTTTTTTGAAATTTGATAAAATAGGAATAAGTGATGATTTCAAGGGAAATAATTTTAGGTGAGGCTAAACAATGAAAGCTTTTGAAGTAACGGGTAAAATTGATGAAAAAGGTCAATTATTTTTAGATGAACCTTTACACATAGATACACCTAGTCAAGTTAAAGTAATTATTCTTGTTGCCGATGAAAATCAAGAACAAAATGAGCATCAGGAAAAAGCAGTTATGAAAAATAGAATTGAGAAAGTTGTGAATATTTTAATGGAAGAACGTCCTTTATTTAAGGAAGAACTGAATGTAGAGGAACTGGTTCATAATTTATGCACTATTGTTCAGCGCAATTTAACTAATGAACAGTTTAATAAACTATCCGATGAAAAATTAAAAGAACATTGTAGCTTTGTCATGTCAACACAAATGTTATCAGGTTTATTAGATGATTTGACACCTGAGCAAATCGCTATTTTTGATGAAGCTGTGAAAAGGAAATAAGGAAATGAATTATTTATTAGATACAAACATTGTTTCTTTTGCAATGAAGAAAAATTTACAAATTATTCAAAAGTTAGGATCAATGAAATTTCAGGATGCGTCAATTTATATTAGTTGTATTACATATTTTGAAATCAAGAGAGGTTTATTTGCTATTAAGTCTCCTAAACAAACAGAAGAATTTAATAAAATCTGTCAAGATTATCAAATCATTTTTTTAGATGATTTAGCAATTGTAGAAAAAGCAGCAGAAATTCACGCAAATCTCAGGTTACGAGGTTTACCTATTCAAACGGAAGATATTTTAATTGCTGCAACTGCTATTGTTAAGGGTTTTACTGTGGTTTCTAATGATAGTGATTTGTTGCGGGTTGAAGGTTTAAAGGTTGAGAATTGGTTAGATGATGAAAGTTGTTAAAAACTATCAATTGATATAATTGCATTGTAATCTTCTAATAACAAGTTACATAAAAGCAGACAGGCTCACGTCTCCAAAATAAATAAAGGATTTAATTTCATATTCACACTAACAAAATCCAAGTGAACCCAATCTATCAAGCTAGACAAATACGCGGAAAAATTTGATACTCTGATTAGGTTTATCGCTGCAAACATCGGATGAGAATACTTGACCGCCTATTGCAAAAACCTATGTATAGCTGTACACAAGGCGGTATAGAACTTTTTTGACTATTTTTATGTAGATTTATTGTTACTTTAGAGTAAATTTACAGGAAATTTACAGGGAATTTACATAGCTAATTTCTGGCAACTCTCCGTATAAACCTAGATTCATGAAAAAGATGCGCGATCACGCTCATATCTTGCACCTACCTAATAAACTCAGAAATAGCAGACATAAATCACAAAATAATCACGGGAGCATCCCAAATGTGTAAATTTATTTTTATCTAGGTAAAAATACTTCAAGGCTTGATATGATTTAACCGCAAAGGTGGCAAAGGACACAAAGATAAGAGATTTTGAGAGGTTTTTTAGTGTTGCTGCGTTCATTTTTTCAAAAATGGGATGCTCCCCTAAATTAAGCTAAAATCAAATAAATAGTAAAATTCTCACAAGTATATGGTTACATCAACACAACCCAAAACTCAAACCCTATACGATCAAGATTATTACCTGTGGATAAAAACAACCATTAACCAACTTCGCACAGGACAATTTTCTGATGTTGATTTAGAGAACTTATTAGAAGAATTAGAAACTATGGGTAGAAGTCAGAAGCGAACAATTAAAAGTTTATTAATTAAGCTTCTTGTACATCTACTAAAACTCAAATATTGGGATAATGAAAGAGAAAGAAATCAAGGACATTGGAAAGGTGAAATTAGAACATTTAGAATCGAAATAAAAGATGAACTCAAAGATAGTCCTAGTTTAAAACCTTACATTTTAGAAATATTTGATGAATGTTATCAAGATGCTAGAAAAGAAGCATCAGATCGTTCTCAACTTCCCCTTGATACATTCCCTATTATCCCCATCGGTTCTTTAGAACAAATCCTAGATGAAAACTGGTTTCAGTGAAGATGGTTAAAATGAATGAGTTTTCAAAGATTCTCGAATTTTCTCCCCTGGTAATTACAAATTACTGGGGATTATTTTAAATTTATCCTTAATTATATCACTACAAATTAAATTTTTTAATACTCGATAATGACAATATTCAAATTAATGAGTAATAATAAGCAATAGTCAAAAATCAAACCAGAAATTACAGCATCTATGAAACGTCGTGAATTTTTGAATTGGGTGGGTTTAGGTTTATTAGCAAGTTCTTTACCTATAGCGATCGCAGCTTGTACCACAGACACAACCACAACAGCATCTTCACCTTCTCAGGGTGCTGCTAAAGACTGGCAAAAAATCGGTACTGTAGCAGAATTAGACAAAACAGGGCAATTATTAGTACAAGATTCTCCAGTGGGTGCAGTATTGGTAGTTGGTACATCTCGATCTGCAAACAATTTAATTGCTGTTAACCCTACGTGTACTCACAAAGGTTGTACCGTTGCATGGAAAACAGATAAAAATCAATTTGTCTGTCCTTGTCATGATGCCAAATTTGCCCGTGATGGTAAAGTCCAGAAAAGTCCAGCCGAAAAACCGCTAAAAACCTACCTGACGAAGATTGAAAGTGGTTCTGTTTTTGTTAAAACTGCTTAATACATTCGATGCTTGGTAAAGAAAGTATCAAGATGGCTTTGCTCCTGACTCCTGACTCCTGACTCTTAAATTCTGCGCTTCTACTGCCAATAAATTCAAAGATTCGTATCCAAATGTACTAAACTGAGGAGATAAATTCATTTAGGGAATGAAAGCCTTAAATTTAATTCAGGCTACTTAAAATGCGTCTAGAGCAGTTGCAAGCTTTTTTAGCGATCGCCCAAACTGGCAGTTTTCAACAAGCAGCAAAAAAATGTGGTGTCACCCAATCTACAATTAGTAGGCAAATTCAAGCAATAGAAGCAGATTTAGGTATAGAACTGTTTCACAGAACCACCCACGCTAAACTCACATTGGGGGGTGAACGTTTGCTTCCCCGTGTGCGGAAAATTTGCCAAGAATGGGAATTTGCTACACAAGAATTAGCAGATTTAGTAGCAGGAAAACAACCAGAATTATGTATTGCGGCAATTCATTCTATTTGTGCTTCTTACCTACCACAAATTTTACAAAAGTTTTGTCATGATTATCCAGAAGTACAATTAAGAGTAACATCATTAGGAAGCGATCGCTCTCTCAAAGTCCTAAAAGATGGACTTGTAGATTTAGCAATAGTCATGCACAATCGCTTTTTGATCACTGGTAAAGAAATGGTCGTACAAACATTATATGATGAACCTATAGAAGTATTAACAGCAGTAAATCATCCCCTAGCCAAATTTGAATCTATACCCTGGAACGAATTAATCAAATATCCCCAAGTAGTATTTAAAGATGGCTATGGAATGCAGCGTTTAATTCAAGATAGATTTGATAAACTAGGAGCAAAACTGCAAGCAGCTTTAGAAGTAAACACCTTAGATGCTTTTCGCGGAGTAGTCAGACAAGGAGAACTAATTGCTTTATTACCTCATTCAGCATTAATAGAAGCCAAATTTGATCCTAGTCTTGCAATTCGTCCTCTAGACAGTAATAGTAATTTACCTGATAATTCGAGTTTAACTCGTCGCGTAGTCATGGTAACAACTCAAGACCGTCTCCAAATTCCTCCTATTCAACACTTTTGGCAGCTAGTAAGTGACAATATTCCTCCACAACTAGACCAAAAACTTTCAGCATCTTAAATAGGGGACTGGGGACTGGGGACTGGTTAATAGTTAGTTTTTCCCAATGACTAATGACTAATGACTAATAACTAATAACTAATAACTAATAACTAATGACTAATATATTTAGAGAATTTATCCAAAAAGTCGGTAGTGGTAGCCATACTTCCGAAAATTTAACCCGTGCGGAAGCTGCTACTGCTATGAAAATGATGTTATTAGCAGAAGCTACACCTGCACAAATAGGCGCTTTTTTAATTTCCCATCGGATCAAACGTCCCACAGGTGAAGAATTAGCAGGAATGTTAGATGCTTATTATGAAATTGGACCAAAATTACAACCAATTAATAATAATAACAACAATAATAAAATTCCTATTGTTCTAGGAATACCCTATGATGGTAGAACTCGCACCGCACCAATTAATATTATTACAGCTTTATTATTAGCAACTGCGGGACAACCTGTAATTATGCACGGAGGAATTCGCTATCCCACTAAATATGGTTTACCGCTAATAGAAATTTGGCAAAATTTAGGAGTAAATTGGACTAATTTACCTCTAGAAAAAACCCAGGAAATATTTAATAAAACTCATCTCGGTTTTATTTACACACCGCATCATTTTCCCCTCACTAACATTCTTTGGGAATATCGAGAACAATTAGGAAAACGCCCACCATTAGCGACAATGGAATTAATTTGGTGTCCCTACGCTGGTGATGCTCATATTATCGCTGGTTTTGTCCATCCACCAACTGAAGCCATGTTTCAAACAGCTTTAGAAATGCAAGGAGTGAAAAAATACACCTTTATTAAAGGTTTAGAAGGTAGTTGTGATTTACCACGCGATCGCACAGCGATTATTGGCTTATCTTCATTAAATACACCAGAATTAGAACGGTTACACCTCGCACCCCGTGAATATGGCTTTACCCCCAAAAACGTCCCCCTTGCTACTACAGAAGAACTCATCAAAGATATGCAGTCTGTTTTAGTTGGAGACAAGAGCGAACTCATGCAAACAGCTTTATGGAATGGCGGTTTTTACCTATGGCATAGTGGTATTTGTACAGATATCCCAGCTGGTATAGACCAAGCCAAAGAGTTATTTAGCAGTGGTGTAGTAGCTGCTAAACTACAGGAGGTAATTGGTAATTGCTAATTGATAAAAATTATCAACTATCAACTCTTCCCTACATACAAGACCATACCTTCACGAGCTAATAAAACATTAGGAAAAACAGACTTCACTTCGTCTTGAATTTTATCCAGAAAATCATCATCATCATCTGGGTGATGGTGAGATATCACCAATTTTTTCACATTAGCAGTTTGAGCTAATTCTACTGGAGTTTTCCAAAGTAATTCCGCATATTCATGATTTTTATCAGTTGGTGGAGTATAGGTAGCATTAGTAACCAATAAATCAACATCTTGAATAATGGGTAAAATCTGGTTTTGCTCTTCTAAATCAAAACTCTTATGTAAATCTGTGGTATAGGCAACGCTATAGTTACCCCAAGTTATTCGGTAGCCTACGGATCTTTGATATTTATTAATTAAGGCTGTTGTAATTTTTACCTCATCTAATTCCACGACATTGCTAGGAGTCAAGTTATAAAACAGCAACTCTGACTGCATTACCTGTAAAGGGTAAGGAAAGTGAGGTTGCAGCATCTGATCGCAAAGGCATTGTTTGATTGATGCACCATTTATAGCAGCTGTACCATAAATATGAAAGCAATTGTCTGTAATAAATGCCGGGGCAAAAAAGGGAAATCCCTGGATACGATTTGATTGGGCGTTAGTAAAAAATAAATGGGCTTCCAGTGGCTCTTTTTGTTGTTGCCATGTTTTCCCCAAGATGCGTAAGCCAGTACCTCCATCAAAAATCAAGCGTTGCCCTGCTACATATATTTCTACACAAGCAGTATTACTACCATACCGACAGGTATGACTATTGGGGGTGGGTATCAAACCACGCACACCCCAAAATTTAATCCAAAACTCCCCAGCAAGGTGATTGAGCGGAGGAGTTAATTCATCATTGACGTAGCTTTGGGAATCAGAACGCTCAATATTTGACATTTTCCTTGAGATTAGAGCTTACTGAGCAGATCATCGTAGTTTCTTACTTCCAGCATCCGGTTTTTTTCGTCCACAATGACAACCGTAGGAGAGTAATGTTTTAACTCCTCTAGTGTAAACTGCCCGTAAGTCATTATAATCAAGCGATCGCCTATAATGCCTAATCTTGCAGCCGCTCCGTTTAATTCAATGATTCCTGAGTTAGCTGGAGCCGGAATTGCATAAGTAATAAAACGCTGACCATTAGCACTATTCACTACTTGTACTTGCTCATAAGGTAAAATACCAGCTTTATCTAAAAGAAGTTGATCAATGCTAATACTACCCACGTAGTTAATATTTGCCCCCGTGAGGGTACAGTTATGAATTTTAGCCAAAAGGAGAGTGCGCTGCATTTCGTTTTGGGTTGTTCCGCAACAACCGGGAGTAGTTTGAGTTTATTAAACAGGATGGTAATTGGTAATTGGGGAAGAGGTGATTGGTTTTTAGTCCCCATTACCCATTACCCATCACCAATTACTGATTTTACCCATTACCCATGATCTATTATGATTGTTCGTAAGCCAAGATAGACTTTTCTACTAAGTGTTTGACCTTATCTACATCTTGCCAACCGAGAATTTCTGTTACCTTTTTCTCCAAATTTTTATAAGAACGGAAAAATTCGGCAATTTCCTCTAAACGGTGAGGATGTACGTCTTTCAAGGATTTTACATGGGCATAGCGAGGATCTTTGTCGGGAACACAAAGCATTTTTTCATCGCGATCGCCACCGTCAATCATTTCCAAAAAACCAATTGGTCTTGCAGCAATGACGCAACCAGGAAAGGTTGGTTCATCTATCATAACCATACCGTCCAGCGGATCGCCATCATCAGCTAAGGTGTTGGGTATAAAGCCATAATCATAAGGGTATTTTACCGACGAATAAAGCACCCGGTCTAGGGCAAAAGCGTTCAATTCCTTATCGAACTCATATTTATTTTTACTCCCGCCTGGAATTTCAATCAGAACGTTAATCACACCCGGTTTAGGTTGGGCAGGAATAAGAGATAAATCCACAACAACACTCCTTCGCTAACAGTTATTCTAGGTAGCACGCAGTTTGGCTCCCCGTGTAAGATTTTAGGACAATTTTGCATCTGTTCCCAAAGTCTTTATCCAGAAAACACAGATCCCCGACTTCTTAGAGAAATCAGGGATCTTCTTATTCATGGTTAATTTAGAATTGCTGTAGCACAATTAAACTTAAGCCAGCAACAGTTACTTCTGGCTTCTGGTTAAGTGGTAAGTTAGGGTTTGCGGATTATTTTGAACATCAGGTGAAGAATAGTGGGAGATGATAAATACTGGTAGGATCAGGGTCACGAGTGCGATCGCCGTTCCCACAATGTCTGCCAAACGTTGGGAATATGTATCGGGAGGGTTGGCAGACTGGCTATTTGAATTCATAAAAAATTCTGGTTTTTCCTATCACTTGTAGTTCAACTCTCGTTGAGAGCTTCATTTCTATTTTAGCTATTTTTCTCAGATAAAGCCTGTAGCTTTCAAGAATCTTATCCTGTTTCAAAAAAAACATAGCTGGTTTTGATACTTGGTATTTTTGTTACAGATGAAATATTAAACATTTGCATTTGCTTTTTCATGAAGTAATTAATTAATTTCTTGCCAAAAATGCCTGGAAGTACATCAATGTCATGTGATTTTGTGATCATCGTCACAGAATGATTAATTAATTTGTGCATTTACAGCAATTTGGGATTTTGGATTTATTAAAATTTAGATAAAACTTAGATACAGTTCCAATTACAGACATTCCAGAAAATTAGAGTCAGGAGTCAGTGAACAGTCAACAATGAAGAATAGTAACTGACAACTGACAACTGACAAATGAATTACCTACTGTAAGCACTCATAGGTTCTTTGATGAAGCGGATGTAAAGATGCCTAAAAGTAGACTTGATCACACGTGGCATCGCAAAATCAATTGGCATTAAATTATCAGGTAAACGCCAATCTTCTATTTGTAACAAATCAGGAGTTAAATTAGGAAATTCAATTTCATGTAATTCTGGACAAATACCCAATTTTTGAGAAGTTGCTACAGTGGGAACTTGTAGAGGATCAACCTTGAGAATTTCTAAAACTGCCCGATCTAAAGCAAATACATTATTTGATGCTGCTAAAACTCCCAAATCACGAGGTTCACCACCACTAGGACCATTACCTTCATGACCAATAATACCATCTAAAATGGTTAAAGTTGGATTAATTGCCCTGGCAGTTTCTACTAACATTTCCCCAAATCTGTTAGCATCTTTTCCTGCTTCCATGTGCCACCAGGCTTTCATTTTTCCAGGTACACAACCAAAGAGATTTTTCACACCCAAAGTTACAGTTAATTGCATATGAGATTTAACTTTAGGTAAGTTAATAATCACATCTGCTTCCATTGCTTCTTTTGATAATAACAGATGATTAAAATTGTCGTTCACGGTTTGGTAACGTTTACCGTGAAATTCCACAATAGGAATATTCAACTCTTCTAAAATTGGTAATAAACCATTTGCTATTGCTACACCTTTAGCACTACCAAAAGCGGGACTATCTCCCAAAAATGGTTTACCTCCCACTTCCATCACCATTTCGGCAACAGCGCGGACTAATTCGGGGCGTGTGGTACATTCTTTAGTAGGACGAGAACCTGTGAGTAAATTAGGTTTGAGAAGGACGCGGTTTCCTGGTTTAACAAAAGCTGCTATTCCCCCCAAAGGTTCTAATAGCGTGGTTAAGGATTCTCTTAAAGCCTCTTGTTCGTAAGATTTAGCCCGAATTAAACTAACGGCTGGTTTTGGTGTCTGCATAGTTCATTAATAATTGCGTTATTATATCACAATATAGACTATTTTTAGCTAAAATGTCAGCATTAGGAGATTTAGAGATTTTAGATCCCCGACTTCTGACAACAAGTGATAATTTCTCGACACAATAAATAGGGTTTGCTGATAAAGTCTTTTCGTTGAGGTCTAGGAGTCAGGAGTCAGGAGGAGATTTGAAAACTTCTTTTCCATCTCTCGAACTCTACAAAAGTGCAAGGTTTTTGAGTCATAAGACGCTATATCGAAAGCACCTACTTTCCTGTTTATCAGCCTCGAACCTTTGATTTATCTGGGTTTTGCATTTTTTCAGCAAGCCCTAAATAAAAGAAGTCGGGGATCTATCTGAGTGTCAAGACTACTATTTTTTTTGAGGTGACGAGATTTATATAGGATACCATTTAATATCAAGTAATTGGGAAAGAGTGTAAGGACATTCTGAAGGAAAATTCACAGAATTTTGAGTTTTTATTTTCACAAAACCTAAAGCATCCTGATAAATAGAATCCAATTCTGATTCTAAATAATTACGCAAATTTGTATTCAGTCTGCGGTTTAATTGAGTTCTAAAAGTATAAATTTCACCTTGCCAGTGAATCGCATTATTTTCTTGTTCACTTGTCCAATATTGAAGTAGTAATAAATGACGAATAATTTGCTCTAACAGACTAGCTACAGCACTTTTATCTCTTCTTCCTAACTCCTCTAACTCCTCAATTAAATTCTCCAAATCTAAATCTTGAAATTGCTGATTTTTTAATAACTTTATAGTTTCTTCCAACCATTGAGAATCGTCAACTTCATAGAGTTGTTTTAAATCATGAATAGTTTTCATAACTTCCACCTCAAACGAGCATTATCATTATATCATGCTTCTTTATTTCTCTGCGTTCTCTGCGCCTGGAGCGGTTCGTTTCTTATTAAAGAAATACAGTTAACTTTCCAGGGGTTAGCAATGCTAAACCCCTACAAAATTAGAGAGGAACAATAGAACTCATTTGTTCCAAATCTAAAACATTAGCTAATTCTTCCTCAGTCATTAAACCCTTGTCTAAAACAATTTGACGGAGAGACTTTCCAGTTTCCAAAGACTCCTTAGCGACAGCAGCAGCATTAAGATAACCGATGTGAGTATTTAAAGCAGTAACTAAAGCCAAACTACCCTCAGCATAACCCAAACATCTTTCTTTGTTAGCAGTAATTCCTTGAATACAATTGTTAGTTAAAGCCGCAATTGTATTACCTAAAATTTCGATGCTGTGAATTAAATTATAGGCAATTAAAGGCATCATCACATTTAATTCTAACTGTCCGGCTTGTGCTGCTAGGGCGATTGCCTGATCATAACCCATCACCTGAAAACATACCATTGATGTCATCTCTGCCATTACGGGATTATACTTACCTGGCATAATAGAAGAACCAGGTTGTACTGGGGGTAGTTGAATTTCCTTAAACCCGGTTTTGGGTCCAGAGTCCATCAAACGCAGGTCATGGGAGATTTTAACTAGATCCTGTGCTAAATTTCGCACCGCCCCGGAAACATTCACAAACGCACCCATACTTTGCATCGCGGCCATTAAATGGGGTGCTGGTTCTAAAGGCATTTCTAACAACTGAGAAAGCACCTCTAGCACTCGTTTCCGATATTCAGGATGGGTATTCATTCCTGTACCGGCTGCACTTCCCCCCAAACCCAGAACCATCAAATCACCGGAAGCGGTGTATAATCGGTTTTGATGTTCGCTGAGAATTTGCGCCCAAGCGCGGAAGTTTTCACCCAACCGCACGGGTACTGCATCCTGTAAATGAGTTCTTCCAGATTTAACGATATCTTGAAATTCTACCGCTTTGGCTTCTAGAGCAGAAATGGCATTGTCTAAAGCTGGGTGTAGAGTTTGGGAAAGTGCTAATAAACCACCGATGCGGATAGCGGTAGGAATAATATCGTTGGTAGACTGTCCATAATTTACATGATCGTTAGGACTAACCCGCTTATAATTTCCTTTTTCATCTCCCAAAATTTCTAAAGCCCGGTTTGCGAGAACTTCATTAATGTTCATGTGGTGAGATGTTCCCGCACCAGCTTGGTAAACATCAACAACGAACTGATCACGGAGTTTACCTGCTAAAATTTCATCAACTGCTTGAATGATAGCTTTGCTGATATCTGCGGGAATACAATTTAGTTCACCGTTAACGATAGCGGTAGCTTTTTTGATATATAAACCAGCGTTAATGTAAGTGGGTAGAGGTTTTAACCCACTGATGGGGAAATTTTCCACAGCGCGTTGAGTTTGAATACCATAATAGACGTTATTGGGGATTTGGCGATCGCCCATTGAGTCCCGTTCAATGCGAAAATCTGTATTAGTCATAAGTTTGGATGAGATGATCTGAGAATACAAATCATCCCATGCTAGGATGCTAAACGTCTAATATGTAAGAATTCAGGAGTCAGGAGTCAGGAGTCAGAATGTTGGATAGCTGAATGCTTACTGTTTTATTTTGGATTTGTGAGAATTAGGTAGTAATTTTTTTTAGTTGAACGCAGATAGACGCAGATAAACGCGGATGTTGCATTACTTTTTTTATTATTTCCAGATTCAGGATTTTTTGGATTTTCATTTAACTACAATTTATTATTAATTTCTACAATCATTTCTCCTTGACGCAATTTTTTCAAAGCATCAAGTAAAGTGAAATTCAGAAGTTCACGCAAATTACGATTAGTAACATTACCACAAGTTAACCAAATAATTTGAGGAGGTATACCCAACCGACAAACTAAGTCAATAAAATCACTGTCTTTTGTCATAATTATTACGTTAGCTATTTTTGCAGCTTCAAAAATTTCAATATCTTTAGCATCATGCAAACCCATTTCTTTTAATGAAAATGCTTCAATAGCAAAAGTATTTGTTATCCAATTTGCTAATGTTGGAGGTAACTGTGCATCAAGCCAAATTTTCATGCGGTTAATCTAACAAAATCAGTGCGTCTTGCAGCAAATATCAGACAAGCCTGAATATCTTCTAGTTCTAAATCGGGAAAATCTGCTAAAATTTCATTCACACTGACATTTTCTGCTAACATTTCCAAAATATCGCTAACTCTAATTCTCATTCCCCTGATGCAAGGACGACCTCCACATTGACCAGGTACTTGTGTAATACGAGTTAATAATTCATTCATGATTTTAGTTAGTAATTTAAATATAAATATTATACTATATTATTGATACAATTGTAAGTTTATGTAAATTATTTTTCAATAACATTCTGAAATCTATAATTTTCAACCTAGATAAATAAAAGTCAACGTAGTTTTAGAGTATACTAGAAAATAAATCCTGGGAGGTAGAAATATTATGGTAGCAACACCCACCCGTCAATTAAATTTAGAAGAATTTTTACAACTACCAGAAACCAAACCTACAAGCGAATATATCAACGGAGAAATAATTCAAAAACCAATGCCCCAAGGTAAACATAGCATTATTCAAGGTGAGTTAGTGACTACTGTTAATAGTGTAGTTAAACCTCAAAAAATCGCTTTAGCATTTCCCGAATTAAGATGTAACTTTGGGGGAAGTTCCATAGTTTCCGATATAGCTGTATTTGCATGGAATAGAATTATTGTAGATGAAAAAGGTAACATTGAAAATGCTTTTAATACCTATCCAGACTGGATAATTGAAATTCTTTCTCCTGAACAAAGTATAGCCAAACCCACCAAAAATATTTTACATTGTTTAAATCATGGTACTAGCTTAGGTTGGTTAATTATTCCCGAAGAATATAATATCATCATTTATCCCCAAAACCAACAACCGATTTATTTAGAAAACGAAACAGATATATTACCAGTTCCCGAAATAATGAAAGATATACATTTAACATTAAGAAAATTATTTGAATGCTTAAAATTAAACTAGAGAGAAAATAAAATATTACCGACTTCTTTTTTATCCTCACCAAAAAACAGTTCTCCCTATTCTCTGCGTCCTCTGCGTCTCTGCGGTTCGTTAATAAAAACCTGTAAGAAAACGAAAAACCCGAAAAATAACAAACTTAAAAATCATGAACTTACCAAACACAATCACCTTTTCTCGACTAATAGGAATACCCTTTTTATTATACGGATTATATATACCCACACCCCAAGCCAAATGGATATGTGTAACCATATTTTTAATAGCAGCATTAACAGACTGGTTAGATGGATATTTAGCGAGGAAACTTAACCAAATTACAGATTTAGGGAAATTTCTTGATCCACTGGTTGATAAATTATTGGTACTAGCACCATTATTAGTATTAGTTGAATTGGGTAAAATCCCAGCATGGGGAGTATTTATAATATTAGCACGAGAATTAGCGATCGCAGGTTGGCGAGTCAATCAAACCACCATCAGCGGTGCGAATATTTGGGGAAAGCTGAAAACAGTCAGTCAGATAATTGCGATCGCCCTACTCATAGCACCTTTATCACCAGGTTGGCAACTTCCTGCTTTAATAGCCTTTTGGATTTCCGTAATTTTAACTATAGCTTCTGGAATTATCTATATACTACCCCCAAAAAGCAAAATTGTTAATGAATAAAAAATTAAACCTGTCAAATTTACACAAAACTCTTCCAGGAGTGCCTTTTTACTGATTATCTGTATGATTTTTAGTAAAATTGTTACGGTATTTACTTAAAAATGTGATATCCACTTACCCTCAATTTACATAACTTCACACTAAATTTAATTATTTTTTTCAAATTTCTCTATCTCATCCCGTTGTCATGCAGTATAATTACTGAATAAGCCCATTGAAAAAATTTAACTCTTCTCATAATTAATTAAAAATACTGTTTCTTTTTGATCAGAAACTACAACCTAGCCAAAAGATTAATCATGGTAACTATTGATACAATGAATCCATTAAAAATCCTAGTAGTTAGATTATTAACTGCTATTTTCATCATCTCCAGCGTACCAACCCAGAGCAAAGCACAATTAACACACGGATACAAAGTGAGTATTAATTTTCCCGATACACCTAACCGGGGAGCGCCAGCACGCAGCGAAGGTGGAGGAAGAAGAGGGGTTTGTGATGCACATATAGTCAAAACAGAATCCCCAGGGAAGAAAAAAAATGATTTAATTGCCGTGACACCGAAAAATAATGTCATCACCACAATAGCATCCAATCCCACAGTTTACGTTTATATTGATCCGAATCCTGGTAAAAAAGCTGAATTTATTCTAGTTGATGGAGAAACAGACATTTATACAACTCACTTTTCTCTTCCCGATCAAGCTGGAATAATCAAAATTGGTTTACCAAAATCTGTAAAATTGCAAGCAAATAAAACTTATACTTGGCAACTTCGAGTTATTTGTGAAGATAAAGCCGGAAATAAAGATAAATTTGTAGAAGGATTAATTGAACCCACATCTCTTACTTCAAAACAACTAACAAAAATACAACAGCTAAAACAACCTGTAGAACAGGCAAAATTGTATGCTGAGTATGGTATTTGGGCAGAACTTGTGGATGTTTTAACATCAAATAATAACCCAGAATTGAAGAAGATATGGGTGAAAATTTTAGAATCTGTCGAATTAAAAGAAGTTGCCAATGTCCCAATCATTGATGTTAAGAAACTAGTGTCTTCTGTCAATAAACCTGGTTAAATTTTCCTCAAATAAATATCCATTAAGAATGGGTAATTTGAGGAGATAAATTACCTCATTAGTAAAGCTGTCGAATGTATATAGCCTATAAATTTAGTATTTTTCAAGTATTGAATCAATAAATCAATCTGTTCATTAAAACCAAGGATTGAACAAATGAAATTTCAAAAAAAGGAATTTTATTATCATTTATTCTTAACAATAATATTATTTATTGGTGGATTAATCAATAACAAAAGCGCATCTGCTCAACTCACACCAGATAATACATTAGGTGCAAAAAACTCAATTGTGAAACCAGTTGATAGTTTAAAAGACAGAATAGAAGGTGGTGTAACTAGAGGAGTAAATTTATTTCATAGTTTTCAAGAATTTAATGTTGATGCAGGTAAAAGCGTCTATTTTGCCAACCCTTTAAGAATTGAGAATATATTAACTCGTGTTACTGGTAGTAACGTTTCTAATATTTTTGGAACATTAGGAGTAGAAGGAGCAGCGAATTTATTTTTAATCAATCCTAATGGGATATTTTTTGGGAATGGTGCAAGTTTAAATATTAGTGGTTCATTCACTGCTACTACTGCTGATGGCATTAGATTAGGTGAAACTGGGTTATTTAGTGCAACTCATCCTCAAACTAGCAATTTACTGACTGTACAACCAGGGGCATTATTTAGAAATGCTTTGAGAAATCAAACTTCAGAAATTAGAAATGAAAGTAATTTAACAGTTGGACAAAATCTGACATTTGATGCTGACAATATCAACTTATCCGGTAGGTTACAAGCGGGAGGAGATTTAAACCTAAAAGCTAATCAGACAATTTCCATTAATAGAGGTAATATCAACACTGATAATAATGGAACAGGTCAGGGAAGAGATATCAACATAACTACTGGATCTTTGTATCTCACCAATAGTTCTGTTTTATCTGCTAATACCTTAGATCAAGGTGATGGAGGAACTGTCAAGATTACTGCTACTGATACTGTCAGGTTTGATGGTGGAAGTAATGCTACTAGTCAAGTAGGATTCGTATCATCCGGGAAAGGAGGAAGTGTAGATATTTCCTCTGGATCATTAGAACTGCTGGGTGGTTCTTTTCTCTCTGTGAGTACCTTTGGTCAAGGGGATGCAGGTAGCGTGAATATTACCACTCAATCCCTAAAACTGGATGGTTCTTCGCTGACTGCTAGTACCACTGGTCAAGGGGATGGAGGAATTGTCAAGATTACCGCTACTGATACCATTAAGTTCAATGCTGGAAGCAGTATTCAAGTAGAAACAGGAGCAGCAGGACAAGCAGGGAGTGTAGAGATTTCCACTGGGTCTTTAGAATTGCTGGGTGGTTCTAGACTGACTGCTAATACCTTAGCTCAAGGAGATGCAGGAATTGTCAAAATTACTGCCACTGATAATATTAAGTTGGATGGTAGCAGTAGTGTTGAAAGTGCAGTAGCATCAGGAGCAAGAGTGACAGCAGGAGATGTGGATATTTCTACCAGGTCATTAGTGGAGATTTCCACTAAGTCCTTGGAATTGCTAGGTGGTTCTAGACTGGAAGCTAGTACCTTTGCAAGAGGAAATGCAGGAACTATTAGAATTACTGCTACTGATACTGTCAAATTTGATGCTGGAAGTTTTGCTCAAAGCGCCGTGGGAGAAGGAGGAGTAGGAAATGCAGGGGGTGTGGAGATTTCCGCCAGGTCCTTGGAAGTGCTAGGTGGTTCTTTTCTTGAAGCTAGTACCCTTGCTCAAGGGAATGCAGGAACTGTCAGAATTACTGATGCTGATACTGTGAAGTTTGATAGTGGAAGTTTTGCTCAAAGTGCAGTAAGAGCAGGAGCAGTGGGAAATGCAGGGGGTGTGGAGATTTCCACTAAGTCCTTGGAAGTGCTAGGTGGTTCTAGACTGGAAGCTAGTACCTTTGCAAGAGGAAATGCAGGAACTATTAGAATTACTGATGCTGATACTGTGAAGTTTGATAGTGGAAGTTTTGCTCAAAGCGCCGTAGGAGAAGGAGCAGTAGGAAATGCAGGGGGTGTGGAGATTTCCACTAAGTCCTTGGAAGTGCTAGGTGGTTCTAGACTGGAAGCTAGTACCTTTGCAAGAGGAAATGCAGGAACTATTAGAATTACCGATGCTGATACTGTCAAATTTGATGATGGAAGTTTTGCTCAAAGCGCCGTGGGATCAGGAGCAGTAGGAAATGCAGGGGGTGTGGAGATTTCCACTAAGTCCTTGGAAGTGCTGGGTGGTTCTACACTTGAAGTCAGTACCCTTGCTCAAGGAAATGCAGGAACTGTCAGAATTACTGCTGCTGATAGTGTCAAATTTGATGGTCGAAGCTCTGCTCAAAGTGCAGTCCTATCAGGAGGAGTAGGAAATGCAGGGGGTGTGGAGGTTTCCACTAGGTCATTGGAAGTGCTGGGTGGTTCTTCTCTTTCTGCTATTACCTCTGGCCAAGAGGATGCAGGTACTATCAATATCACCGCTAATACATTTACTGCTACCACAGGGGGAGAAGTTGTCAGTACCACATTTAGTAGCGCCCAAGCAGGAAATATTAACCTGAATATCCGCGATCGCATCAATCTAGACGGTGCAAGGATAGCAGTAAATAGTCAAGGAGGTGGTCAAGGTGGAGATATTTCCATAACAGCAGGTTTACTCAGTTTAGATAATCAAGCCTTGATCACTGCTGCAACAGATAATAGTCAAGGTGGAAATATTAACCTACTAGCAATTTCCGATTTATTATTGTTGCGAAATAACAGCGAAATTACTGCCACCGCAGGAACAGCCCAAGCTGCTGGAGATGGCGGAAACATCACTATTAATACTCCTTTTATTGTTGCCTTTCCTCAAGAAAATAGTGATATTACTGCTAATGCTTTTGAAGGAAATGGTGGGAGAATTTCAATCAATACTAATTCCATATTTGGGCTAGAATTTCGGAATCAACTAACTCCATTAAGTGATATTACCGTATCTTCTGAATTTGGTTTAGCAGGAGATGTGGAAATCAATACTCCAGAAGTAGATCCTACCTCTGGTTTAATTAATTTACCTACATCCTTAGTAGATATAGAAAGTTTAAATAAAGATGTTTGTGCTGTCAAAGATGATAAAATTGCTGGAGGTAGTTCTTTCATCATTACTGGTAAAGGTGGTTTACCTGCGGATACAAATGAATTAATTAGTAATTCTCCCGCTTATGTGGAATGGGAAAATAATTCAGAAGTCGTTACAGAATCGCAACCATCACCAGTCAAAGTTACTCAAAGAAATAAAAATGATGTTCCAGAAATACAAGAAGCACAAGGTTGGATTATTACCCCAGATGGTAAAGTAATTCTCATTGCTGATGCTGCAAAAGTCACTCTACAAAGTCATCAAGATAATTTACCACGTTGTAAATAATTACGTTTTTATAATCTCCCGCAAAGGAAGAAAGATATTATGAAGTTAAATCGGAAGGTTTTGATTTTAAGTTTATTATCATTCATCTGTGTTTTTATTTCCTCTCCAGTTCTGGCTAATATTAATCATATTCAGATAGGTGTTGAAAATACTATATCTCTAGAAAATCAAGCTCAAAAATTATATCAAAATGGAGAATTTCAACCAGCTATTGCTAAATTAAAAGAAGCTATTAATAATTATCAGAAAAAAGATAATTTTGTAGGACAAGTAATAGCTTGGAGAAATTTAGGTTTAGTATATCAAAAAATGGGAGATGCTAAAGAAGCTCAACAAGCTGTAGAAGAAAGTAAAAAATATTTGACAAAAATATCAGATAGTAGAAAACGTCAAGAATTATTTGCCAAAACCCGCGAAGTGCAAGGACAAATTCAATTATCTCTTGGTGATGCTCAAGCTTCTTTAAAAACATGGAAAGAGGTAATTGATATCTATACCCAATTAGGAGACACTACAGGATTAATTAGAACTAAAATTAATGAAGCGCAATCACTCCAAGGTTTAGGTTTATATAATCAAGCTGTTAAAAATCTCACGGCAACTAAAGAAATTTTAGATCAACAACCAGAGACTTTACTCAAAGTTAAAGCACTCCTCAATTTAGGTGATGTTTTACGAGGAATAATGAAATTAGAAGAATCAGAAAAAGCATTAAATCAAAGTTTAACTATTGCCAAAAATCTATCATCTGATTCTGCGATTACTGAAGCTTTAATTAGTTTAGGTAAAACCTCTAGATTACAATCAAATTCTCAGCAGAATATAGATTATTTTCAACAAGCAATTGAAAAATCCCCATCACCAGATTTATTAATTCAAGCTTATTTGAATAAACTTGATGTGTTATTATCTAAACAACCAGTACAAACAGCAGAAGCTCAAGTATTAATTCCCAAAATTCAAGCTACTTTAACTAAATTACCTGCTAGTCGTAGCGCGGTTTATGCTCGTATTACTTTAGCCAGAACTCTTCTTAAAGATGAAAAAATATCTAGCATTAATCAAAGTCTAATTGTGAATGAATTAGCAACCGCATTAAATTTGTCTCAAAAACTAGGAGATAGTCGTGCAGAAAGCTATGCTTTAGGAGTTTTAGGAGGTGTCTATGAGAAAAATCACCGCTATGCAGAAGCGCAAAAATTAACAGAAAAAGCTGTTTTAATTGCTCAAAGAATTAAATCACCAGATATTAGTTATCAATGGCAATGGCAATTAGGTAGAATATTAGCAGCACAAGGAAACAAAAAGGATGCTATATCTGTCTATCAACAAACGGTTGAAACTTTAAAAAATATTAGAACTGATTTAGTTGCTATTAGTTCAGATTTACAATTTTCTTTTCGAGAAGATGTTGAACCAGTTTATCGAGAATTAGCAGGATTATTATTAAAGGAAAAACCAAGTCAACAACAATTAAAAGATGCTAGAACAGTTATTGAAGATTTACAACTAGCAGAGTTAGATAATTTCTTTAGAAATGCTTGTTTAAATGCTAAACCTGTACAAATAGATCAACTCAATGATCCGACTACGGCTATTTTCTATAGTCTGATTTTAAAGGATAGCTTAGAAGTAATTGTAGCTTTACCTAACCAACCTCTACAACATTATTCACAACCTATATCTGAAGGAGAAATAAATAAAAAAATTAAAGATTTACAAGAACTATTATATCTTCCTACAACTGCTCGTACACAAACAAGATTGAGGTTATCTCAAGAATTTTACAACCTGTTCATTCAGCCGATCGAAAAAGAACTACCAACTCAGAGTATCAAAAATCTAGTTTTTATTTCGGATGGAGCTTTAAAAAATATTCCCTTAGCTACTATTTATGATGGTAAAGAATATTTAATTGAAAAATATAGTGTTGCTATTGCTCCTAGTTTACAACTTGTAGATATTAAACCTTTAGCAAGAGAGCAGGTACAATTATTAGCAGGAGGATTAAGTGAAGCTCGTCAAAATTTTGACCCATTACCTAATGTAGTATCAGAATTAGAACAAATTAAAGCTCGATTTCCTAATGGAATTTTTCTGAAAAACGAATCATTTGCTACTAAAAATGTAGAAAATAATATTCAACAATATCCTGCTCAAATTGTTCATTTAGCTACTCATGGTAAATTTAGTTCTAAGGCTGAAGATACATTTATTTTAACTTGGGATAATCAATTAAATATTGACCAATTAAATAATCTTCTGCGTTCTGATAAAAAACAAATTCGTCCCATTGAATTATTAGTTTTGAGTGCTTGTCAAACTGCTAGTGGAGATGATAGAGCAACTTTAGGTTTAGCAGGAATAGCAGTAAAAGCAGGAGCGCGGAGTACCATTGCTAGTCTTTGGTTGGTTGATGATGAAGCAACTTCTGTACTCATGACGAAATTATATCAGGAATTAGCTAATAGTAAAATTACCAAAGCAGAAGCATTGCGTCGCGCTCAATTAGAAGTTTTAAAACAGAAAAACTTTGAGCATCCTTATTTTTGGTCGGCTTTTGTATTAATAGGTAATTGGTTGTAAAATAGAAGATGTAGGGGTTTAGCAATGCTAAACCCTGAATAATGAATACTAGAAATTACACTGCTTTCAAAATTTCATCATCTACAGAAAAATCAATTTCTGCTTTATCTGCACCACTGGCTAAATAATCATTTTGCCAAGAATCTTTCAACCCAGAGATTAAATCATATTTAGGTTGCCAATTTAATTCTGTCATCGCTTTATTTACCGATGCAAAAAAGTGTTGTACTCGCATTGGGAAAGCTTTACGTTTGCCAAAATCAAACTTTTTCGGATCGTAATGTACTATTTTCAGATCATCGACAGATTTACCAGCAGCAACAGCACAAGCACGGGCTAAACCATCAAAAGTGACAAAGCGATCGCCTGATATATTATAAATCTGTCCAATCGCCTTTTCATTATCAATTACTTGTGTCATCGCCTGTGCTAAATCTTTCACATGGCCTAATTGAGTAAAGTGCATTCCATTACCAGGAATGGGAATTGGGCGATCGCGGACAATTCTATCAAAAAACCAGCTCTCCAAAGGATTATAATTCTGTGGTCCGTAAATATAAGTTGGACGAATCGAAGTAAAAGCAATTCCCAACTGTTGTAAGTAAGCTTCCGTTTCATGCTTACCCTTGTGACGACTCTTCGGATCAACAGTATCACCTTCAATATGAGGCATTTGATCCGATTTCAGATACACCCCCGCAGAACTCATGTAAACAAAGTGTTTAACCCGTCCTTGGAAAATTTCCGCCAACGGTTGAGTATCAGCCAGTTCCCGCCCGTTATTGTCAAAAATCACATCAAAGGTTTCTGGTGATAACTTGGCTTTTAACTGGCTAGAGTCAGTGCGATCGCCTATAATCTGTCCTACACCATCAGGCGCTAGATGATTACCACGATTAAACAACACCACCTCATGTCCAGCTTCCACCAATAGCTGAGTCAAGTAGACACCAATGAACCGAGTCCCACCAATAACCAGAATACGCATAAAATCCCAATTCCTCATGAACACAGGTGAAAAAACACCCCTATTGTTGAGGTTATCAGAGGTAATAGGTAATTGGTAATGGGTGATTCGTGATTGGGGAATCAGGAAACAGGGAACAGGGAAGAAGTAAACTATTTTCTCCCCATCTCCCCATCTCCCCATCTCCCCATCTCCCCAGTCCCCAGTAAAGAGTCCCCAGTAAAGAGTCCCCAGTCCCCAGTAAAGAGTCCCCAGTCCCCAATTTTTAAACAATGTCTTCAAAGTATGCTTTAGTTCATGAGTGGCTGACACCTAAAGCCACAGGAGGTTCAGAACTCGTAGTCAAGGAAATATTAAATCACGTTAATGCTGATTTATATGCCCTGATAGATTTTGAATCCAGCAATCCTGAAAGTTATCTCTATCAACGTCAGATTGGTAAAACCTTTCTCCAGTACCTGCCATTAGCCCGCAAAGGTGTACAAAAATATCTGCCTTTGTTACCATTGGCCATCGAACAACTAGATTTACGGGAATATGACATAATTTTATCTTCATCCCACGCTGTAGCCAAAGGAATCCTGACAACCCCTGATCAGCTACATATCTGTTATTGCCATAGTCCAATGCGTTATGCTTGGGACTTGACCTTTGATTATCTCAACCAAAGCAAACTAGGAAAGGGTGGAATTGGATGGATAACTAGATATTTGTTGCATAGTTTACGTCAATGGGATGTCTTAAGTTCCAACCGCGTTGATTACTTCATTGCCAACTCTCAGCATACAGCCCGACGGATTTGGCGTTGCTATCGACGAGAAGCAAAAGTCATTTACCCACCAGTAAACATTGAAAACTGTCCATTTTCCGCTGACAAAGAAGATTTTTATTTGATCGTTTCCCGATTAGTCAGCTACAAACAAGTATCCTTGATTGTTCAGGCTTTTAATCAGCTAAAACGACCATTGGTGGTGATTGGTACAGGACCCCAAATGAAACATCTGCAAGAGATAGCAAATCCCCATATCCAAATCCTGGGATGGCAACCAGAGGAAGTAGTAAAAACCTATATGGCTCGTGCTAAAGCCTTTGTCTATGCTGCTTGTGAGGATTTTGGAATCGCCTTAGTAGAAGCACAAGCTTCTGGTACTCCAGTCATTGCTTATGGTGCTGGGGGTGCGATAGAAACAGTCCGAGATATTCGCACTTGTATGGACACCGGAACAGGTATATTCTTTAAAGAACAAACTGTAGCAGCTTTGGTGGAAGCCGTAGAAAAATTTGAAGCCTATCAGGATTTTTTCAAATATGAGTATATAAGATTACACTCGAATCAGTTTTCTAGACAGGTTTTTGCAGATCGTTATCTAGATTTTTTGAATCAGTGTCAAGAAAAAAACCTTCCCTGAACTCATAATCAGGATTTTTGCATTTATTTTCTAAGCTTTTGGGATTTTCCCCCAGAATTACTGCCTTTTAGCTTTAAGATCGGGACTATGTGTGGTGTGGATTATTAAGGAGTATGATGACTGCCCAGAGTTCACTCCTCTCCGGCAAACGGTACCCACGTAAAGATGCTAGTGCCTCGACGCATACTTTAGCAAAACGTGGTCAAAAAGCTCAACCCCCCAAGGTACAACCTAGAGGTTTTGCTTTTCAGGGTTTAAACGGAGAGTTTGCCAAAAGACTGTTTGATATTGTATTTTCGCTGTCTGTTTTGATCTTGTTTTTTCCGATATACATCATCTTGGCCTTACTGATTGCTGTAAGCTCAGAAGGTCCAATTTTTTATATCCAAGAGCGAGTTGGTAAAAACTATCGCCGCTTTAAATGTATTAAATTCCGCACTATGGTTACAAATGCGGATGAAATACTCGCGCAAATAATGGAAACATCCCCAGAGTTGCGCCAGGAATTTACCAGCACTTTTAAACTCAAACAAGACCCCCGGATTACCAAAATTGGTCACTTTTTACGAATTACCAGCTTAGACGAATTTCCCCAGTTTTGGAACGTTTTAAAAGGGGATATGAGTGTTGTCGGACCACGCCCCTTAGTAGCGGAAGAATTACCAAAATATGGCCGTCACATCAATGAAATTTTAACCATCCGTCCGGGAATTACTGGATTATGGCAAGTGTCTGGACGTAATGATATTCCTTACCCCCGACGAGTCCAAATAGACCTACACTATGTCAAATTCAGAAATTTGTGGCTAGATTTATGCATCATCTTGAAAACTATTAATGTGGTCATTATGCCCAACAATAATGGCGCATATTAACCCAAGTTGCTAGTTATAACCGTGATGGGGAGATGGGGAGCAAATCAAGTCAAAAGTCAAAAGTCAAAAGCCATGTCCCCGTGAAAGCGGGGATTGCCTTCGTGAAACTTGTCCTCCTGAAAACGGATAACGGGGGTCAAAATCACAGAACTTCTGCCTTCTGCCTCCTGCCTCCTGCCTCCTGCCTCCTGCTATCAATTTTATTGAATCTTTATAAAGATTAATAATCTATTAAATTATCCTAAATATTGCCAAATGTCTAAAATTATACCTAAATTTTAGGATCGTAACACAATAAACTGACTTGTTAAAGTGCTTGTTATTAAGTATAGTAGTTGACATTTAAGCTTTGATAGCAACTAAGACTTGTATGTTTAACATCAGGCAATGTTTAGCAATGAGTTGCTAATTTATCTGGCATTACCTGTACTTTTTACAACTTCAACAACAAGGGATAATTAAGTATGACTGAACAAAAACGAGCGTTGATTACTGGTATCACTGGTCAAGATGGTTCCTATCTGAGTGAATTTTTACTAGAACAAGGTTATGAAGTTCACGGGATTATTCGCCGTACTTCTACTTTTAACACCGACCGCATTGATCACATTTATGAAGATCCCCATAAAGATGGGGTTAAGTTATTACTTCACTATGGCGATTTGACAGACGGTACTACACTGCGCCGGATTTTAGAAGAAGTTAAGCCTACAGAAATTTATAACTTAGGCGCTCAATCTCATGTTAGAGTCAGCTTCGATTCCCCAGAATATACAGTAGATGCGGTTGGTATGGGAACTCTACGCTTGTTAGAAGCTATCCGCGACTATCAACAACGTACAGGAATTCAAGTCCGGTTTTACCAAGCTGGTTCTTCGGAAATGTATGGCTTAGTGCAAGCAGTTCCCCAAAGTGAGACAACACCCTTTTATCCTCGTAGTCCCTATGCTTGTGCTAAAGTTTACGCTCACTGGCAAACGGTAAATTATCGAGAATCTTACAATCTGTTTGCTTGTAATGGTATCCTGTTTAACCACGAATCACCCCGACGTGGTGAAACTTTTGTTACTCGCAAAATTACTAGAGCAGTTGCTCGCATAGTGGCTGGTAAACAGAAAAGTATCTATATGGGCAATTTGGATGCCAAGCGGGACTGGGGTTATGCCAAAGATTACGTAAGAGCCATGTGGCTAATGTTGCAACAAGACCAACCAGATGATTACGTTATTGCTACCGGTGAAACTCACTCAGTGCGGGAGTTCTTGGAATTAGCATTTGGTTATGTAAATCTCAACTGGGAAGATTATGTGGAGTTTGATCAACGCTATTTAAGACCTGCGGAAGTAGATTTGTTAATTGGTGATCCTACCAAAGCACAGCAAAAGTTAGGCTGGAAACCTTCAGTAACCTTTAAAGAACTGGTAGCATTGATGGTAGAAGCTGACTTACAGGCATTGGGTCACACTTCCCCTAATGGCAATGGTTCACTACAACCCCAAGATATTGCTACTATCCGTCAGGAATTAGGCGCTCTCCACTTTTGATTTACACCAGCAAGGATAAAAATATGACTGGCTTAGAGCTTAAAAACAAACGCATTCTTGTCACTGGTGGTTCAGGTTTTCTAGGCCGTCAAGTGATAGATCAACTATCCAAAGCTGGGGCTGACCGTGATAAAATTACAGTCACGAGATCGCATGATTGTGATTTGCGAGTTTGGGAAAATTGCCAACGTGCAGTTGATCAACAAGATATTGTCATTCACTTAGCTGCTCATGTCGGTGGAATTGGTCTAAACCGCGAAAAACCCGCAGAGTTGTTTTACGATAACTTGATGATGGGAACTCAGCTCATTCATGCTGCCTATCAAGCAGGTTTAGAAAAATTCGTCTGTGTTGGTACTATCTGCGCTTATCCTAAATTTACCCCAGTCCCTTTTAAAGAAGAAGACCTGTGGAATGGCTATCCAGAAGAAACTAATGCTCCCTATGGAGTAGCTAAGAAGGCTCTTTTAGTACAACTGCAATCTTACCGTCAGCAGTACGGTTTTAATGGTATTTATCTACTACCTGTGAACCTATACGGTCCTGAAGATAACTTTAACCCCAGTAGTTCTCATGTTATTCCAGCTTTGATCCGCAAGGTTCACGAAGCGCAAGTTAAGGGAGATAAGCAACTTCCTGTTTGGGGTGATGGTTCTCCTACCCGCGAGTTTCTCTATTCTACAGATGCTGCACGGGGTATTGTTATGGGTACAACTTCCTATAACGACTCTGAACCAATTAATTTGGGGACAGGTTATGAAATCTCGATCAAGGATTTGATTAATCTGATTTGTGATTTGATGGAGTATAAAGGGGAAATTGTTTGGGAAACCGACAAACCTAACGGACAACCACGACGTTGTTTAGATACGGAAAAAGCCAAGGCAGCTTTTGGTTTCACTGCTCAGGTAAGCTTTGAAGAAGGGCTAAAAAATACCATTGAGTGGTATCGTCAAAACGCTGCATAGTTTAATATATCTCGTTCCCAGTCTCCGACTGGGAATGCCATTACAGAGGCTCTGACTCTGGTATTGTAAAAGGCAGAGCCTTGAGAATTCATTTCCATAAAGAGTATGGGAACGAGATATATAGCAGATATTAAAAACATTAAAGATAGCACATTGCTAAAAATTGATTCACAGCTAAACAAAACAGAACTCCGTCGCTCCTTGCTGAAAACACGTCAATCTATGACTGTTCAAGAATGGAAACAAAAGAGCGATCGCATTTCTGACCAAATTCAAAACTCGCCTTTATTTACTCAAGCAACCACCATCCTGGCCTATTTCAGCTTTCGCCAAGAACCTGATCTGAGTCCCATTTTTACCGACTCTCAGCGTCGTTGGGGTTTTCCTCGTTGTGTTGGTAAGTCTCTATCCTGGCACTTATGGCAACCTGATGATATACTTCACATTGGTGATTATGGTATTACTGAACCACACCCAGAAGCACCAACTATAGACCCTACAGAAGTCGATTTAATTCTTGTTCCCTGTGTGGCTTGCGATCGCCAAGGATTCCGTTTAGGTTATGGTGGTGGATATTATGACCGTTTGTTGAGTGATCCAGCTTGGGCTAAAATACCAACGATGGGAGTAGTTTTTGATTTTGCCTATTTCTCTCAATTACCCTCTGATAATTGGGATAAAGCATTACAAGCTATAGTTAGTGAAACAAATCTGTTTTCTTCTCACTGAATTAATCGGAGCGGTGGGAGAACGAATACTACCCACTCACGTAGTTGTAGCTTTAGTCATTGCTATGAGTTTTTGGTCAACTGACTGTCACTTAGTTCTCGAACATATTTCGAGAACATACGAATGTTATTGATCATGTCCACAAAAGAAGATGATCTCATTGCCAGAGCGGAACTGTTGCAACAAGCGATTGCGACTTTGCAATTGATGATTCAACAAATTAAAGCGGCGGGGAAAATCGCGCCTCCTGGTTGTTCTGTTTCCCGTTATCAAGCACGGGGTAAACAAGGGGTTTATTGGTACTATAAGTTACACGCTTCTCAAGCCATTTTCCCTACTTCTCAACCAGGCAAGTTAACTAAATACAAGCATTTAGGTAAAGCTGGAAGTCCTGCTCACATTGATGCGGTTCTCTCGGTTGCTCGAAGAACTCAGGTTGATTACTTACAATCATGTATTGATTCTCTGCGGCAAAACTGGGCTGACTTATACAATAGCCTCAAAGAGAAAAAGTAAGTCTCTCTATTTTTATAGTTCTCGTAATGAACACGCGAACTCTTTTCTCTTGATCCTACCCCCTCTTTTTCCTTAACCGAACAGTATTGAATGGTAAAGGGTATAACCTAGAGGTCAAAACCAAGGCAGGTATCTTTGATGACCATAATATCCTAGTAGGGGCTGTACATCGCTGGGATGCTTATAAGTTCCCGGTGCATTATGTAGTTGCCATTGACCGGAACACAGGAGAGGCTAGGGTGGCTGATGCCGATCCAATGATCAGGGATGCTGAATGGCTTAGAGTCAAATCCCAAGAGTTATCATGTGGCATCCCCCGGTACTTATTCACCCCCTTAGATGCCTGGGTAGATTTCATCAAGAGTTAGTTTGGCTATGAGTTTGGCTATCAGATTCTGGCTACCGAGCTATTTTGGTTATCTTTAGAGGCTGGAAGCCTCAAGGCGACAGGCGGATTTGAACCGCCGGATAAAGGTTTTGCAGACCTCTGCCTTACCACTTGGCTATGTCGCCGCACTCACAATTACTAATATTATCACCTTTTGCCATCAATTGCATCCCCTTGGGAAAAAATTTTTTGTCAGTTGTGATTTTCCCCCTGTTCCCCAGTCCCCAGTCCCCAAATCAGGATAACTTCACCTCATCAGCAAAGTTACCCCAGCGGACAAAGTAAAATGGACCTGCGACAGAACCCCAAATATGCTCATCTGTGTCAGGATTTCGTCCTCTGTCGCGGCTGATGAACTTTTCACCATCAATTTCAAAATCACTATCTAAATAGGTTTTTTGCCCGTCGCGGATGACAATACAGCCCTTTCCAGGTTCGACACTGCCTTTGAAGTGGCTACCAGCCCATTCTACAATCATGTTACAACCGGAGAGTTTTTCTAGGCGATCGCTCGTTAAAGCTTGTAACCGTGGTAAATCACGAGATGCACCGAAAAAGTCTTTTTCGTCTTTGACAGTATAGTTTTCAATATGGATTTTATCCCCTACAGTCAGCAAGTTTAACACTCGTACTCGATAGGGCTTATTCAGCATATAGTCATAAGCTTGTTCTACAAACAAACTCACCCCAGATAGAAGTGAGTAAGGCAGAGGACGCATACATACACGAATATGGGCGTAAAAAGCCGGATTCTCAAACACTTGAGCTTGGTTGCTAAAATCAGCCGCCATCCAACGGGCTAAGGTGGCAATATCAGTAGAATGAGTCATAGCAATTTTCGATTTTGGATTTTGGATTTTGTACACAGGCTCACAACTGCCTGATATTGGCTAATTTTAAACCTTGCTGTGTCACTAGTTGTCTAGAGAAAAAGATTAAAAGAATGAAGAAGTTAGAATTTAGAATTTAGAATTACGTTTTGCAACGGGGACTTTCACCCCCAAAGGTAAGTTAAAAATTAACCTTTATCTAACCATTAGTTAATTCCCATATTACCTGTTCGTGCAATTTTATACTCAGACGTTTAATTTTCACTGTTTTTTAACTTAATAGAACCATTGTCCCTTAGCGATTGAGCGGAAATTGTACGTCAAATAAACTGGGAGTCTTAATTGTGAAAAGAGTTAATCTTAAGCTTAACAGCTTGAAAGCATTAGGTGCAATTTCATTGATAGCCGCTACCTTGGGCGTTTCAATGTCTGCGGTTCAGTCTCAAAGTGTCAGCACTATTCAGATCGATGGTTCCAGCACCGTTTTCCCCGTCACCGAAGCAGTAGCAGAAGAATTCCAAAAATCTCAAAGAGGTAAAGTTAGAGTTACTGTTGGTGTTTCTGGTACTGGTGGTGGCTTCAAAAAATTCTGTCGTGGTGAAACAGATATCTCTAATGCTTCCCGCCCCATTCTTCAAAAAGAAATTGATGAATGTAAAAAAGCTGGTATTCGCTACATTGAAATACCAGTAGCTTATGATGCTTTAACTGTTGTGGTTAACCCTGCTAACACTTGGGCTAAAAACCTCACTGTTGCTGAACTCAAGAAAATGTGGGAACCAGCAGCGCAGGGTAAAGTTAATAACTGGAATCAAATCCGTGCAGGTTTTCCCAATGCACCTTTAAAATTGTTTGGTGCTGGTACTAACTCTGGAACTTTTGACTATTTTACTGAAGCTGTTGTTGGTAAATCTAAATCTAGCCGTGGTGATTTTACCGCCAGTGAAGATGATAACGTACTGGTACAAGGTGTTTCCCGTGATAAAAACGCCATTGGTTACTTTGGTTTTGCTTATTACGCAGAAAACAAAAATAAACTCAATTCAGTAGCTGTTAACGGTGTAGCACCCTCGGAAGCAACCGTAAAAAATGGTACTTATAATCCCTTGTCCCGCCCTATATTTATCTATGTCAGTGATAAGGCTGTTAACAAACCAGAGGTGAAACAGTTTGTACAATTTTACTTACAAAATGCACCTAAATTGGTGAAAGAAGTAAGATATGTACCCTTACCAAACTCCGCTTACACCACTGCTCAAAGCCACTTCAACAAAAAGAGATTTGGTAGCATTTTTGGTGGTAAAGAAGCAGTTGGACTAAAGATTGAAGAATTAATGCGTCGTGAAGCTAAAGAATAAGCCTATTTCAGAAATTTGAACTTCCTCACAATTCACCAAAGGGAGGTGTTATACCTCTCTTTATTTATCTTCAAGTCATCATACAATATCGAATTTACAGCATGATTAGTGTTAATAAAAATCAGTTTTCACCAAAACTAACTAGGGATTTAAGAGAAAAAGCAATTGAGTCTATCTTGTTTTTAGCTGCTCTTTCTTCGGTCGCAACTACAGTAGCAATTATCGGTATTTTACTTTACGAATCTATATTATTTTTCCAGAAAGTACCTATCTGGGAATTTCTCACAGATACCCAATGGACACCGTTATTTGATGATAAACACTATGGTATTTGGCCATTGGTTTCCGGTACTTTTGTCACCACAGTTGTTGCCTTATTTGTAGCTATACCACTGGGTACAATTATTGCTATTTACCTCAGCGAATTTGCACCACCCGTAGTCAGGGAAATAGTGAAACCAGCTTTAGAATTATTAGCAGGTATTCCTACAGTAGTTTATGGTTATTTTGCCTTGTTATTTGTCACACCATTATTACAAGCAATTTTACCAAATTTACCTGGTTTTAGTATGTTGAGTGCGGGGCTAGTCATCGGCGTGATGATTATTCCTTATGTTAGTTCTCTGAGCGAAGATGCTATGCGTGCAGTACCTACCCATCTGCGTGAAGGTTCCTATGCGACTGGGGCGACTCGGTTACAAACAGCTTTGCGAGTGGTGTTACCTGCGGCTATTTCGGGAATAGTAGCAGCTTATATTTTGGGTATTTCCCGTGCAGCTGGGGAAACAATGGTAGTAGCGATCGCAGCAGGTGGACAACCTAATTTAACACTCAACCCAATGGAACCAGCCGCAACAATGACAGCTTATATTGTATCCGTTAGTCTTGGTGATTTACCTCATGGCAGTTTGGAATATGAAACTATTTTTGCCGTGGGATTAACTCTAGTTTTAATGACTTTGATATTTAACATCATTGGTTATTTCCTGGCTAAACGTTATCGAGAAATTTATTAAATAGGGAACAGGGAACAGGGAACAGGGAACATGAATAACCTAATTACCAATTACCAATTACCCATTATCAATTACCAATTACCAATTATTAAGATGACAACTTGGAATATTCAGCAAGTCCGCAAAATAATTACCCGCAATAAGCGGTCAGAATATATTTTCAATATCATTGGCTTGTTGTCAATGCTGATTGGTATTGTCACATTACTAGCATTAGTATTTGACTTGGCTAGTGATGGTGTACCTCGCCTTTCTTGGCAATTTTTGACTTCCTTTCCTAGTCGCAAACCTGAAGAAGCTGGAATTCTTTCTGCTTGGGTAGGAACGTTATTAGTAATGTTAGTAACGGCAGCAGTCGCTATTCCTGTGGGTATCGCATCAGGCATTTATTTAGAAGAGTATGCCCGTAAACATTGGATTTCTGATTTAATTGAAATTAACGTTACTAACTTAGCCGGAGTTCCTTCAATTATTTATGGACTTTTGGCTTTGGGAGTATTTGTTTATGGGTTAAAACTTGGTCAAAGTATTGCGACTGCTGGGTTAACTTTAGCATTATTGGTTTTACCAGTTGTCATTGTTTCTACTCGTGAAGCTTTAAGGGCTATTCCTAATAGTATTCGTGAAGCTGCTTATGCTTCTGGTGCTTCCAAATGGCAAATGATTTGGGATCATGTTTTGCCTTATTCAACAGGGACAATTATCACGGGAATTATTGTAGCTATGGCGCGGGCTATTGGTGAAACTGCACCTCTAATTACCATTGGGGCGCTTACCTTCATTGCTTTTTTACCAGAACCGCCATTTACAGAGCAGTTTCCTTATATTTCATTTTCTTGGTTAACTGCTCCGTTCACAGTCATGCCTATTCAAATGTTTGACTGGATATCTCGCCCCCAGGCTGACTTTCAAATTAATGCCGCCTCAGCAGGTATTGTCCTCATTGTTATTACTTTGGCTATGAACTCTGTAGCCATGTATATTCGTTATAATTTACGCAAGAAAATCAAATGGTAAAAACAAAATCTTCAACTCAGGAAAAAGCTATCAAAGCTTCCGTAAATTATCTCAATTTCTATTACGGTGGTAATGTTCATTCGCTGAAAGATATTAATATGTCTATCGGTGAAAAACAGGTAACAGCATTAATTGGTCCTTCTGGATGTGGGAAAACAACTTTGTTACGTTGTTTCAATCGAATGCACGATTTGTATCCAGGAAATCGTTATCAAGGAGAAATTGCTTTAGAACCAGATGGAATTAATCTACTGGGGAAAAAAGTTGATCCCATTGAAGTACGGATGCGGATTAGTATGGTATTTCAAAGACCTAATCCTTTTCCAAAATCAATTTATGAAAATGTGGCTTATGGTTTGCGGGTCAGGGGTGAATCTCGACGAGGTGTAATTGATGCAAAAGTAGAAAAAGCTTTGCAAGGTGCAGCGTTGTGGAATGAAGTAAAAGACCGCTTGCATGATTTAGCTTTTAATCTTTCTGGTGGTCAACAGCAGCGTTTGTGTATTGCTCGTGCTTTAGCTACTGACCCAGAAATTATTCTATTTGATGAGCCAACATCTGCTTTAGATCCCATAGCTACTGCTAATATTGAAGAATTAATTGCTGAACTCAAGCAAACAGTGACAATTTTGATTGTTACTCACAATATGCAACAGGCAACCCGTGTCTCTGACTATACGGCATTTATGTATTTAGGGGAATTGATAGAGTTTAACAAAACTGAGGTGATTTTTAATAACCCAGCGCAGCAAAAAACCGCAGACTATGTAAGTGGACGTTTTGGTTAAGGTTTGCTAATTCACAAACTACGGCATTTCCTAGTCTAAAGAGATACAAACATATCTGCGTCCATCTGCGTCCATCTGCGTTTAACACCAAAATACTTTCATCACAAAATCTCAATTTTCTGGTTTGAGCGTTCACTGTTTCTGTTAATTTAATCTTAATATATGGTCATGTTTCCAAACCTCCCGACGGAAGTATTGTTAACAACCATGATAATTGATTGAATATTCAAACATCTACAGTTACAGTTATGGCGCTCATTGTTCAGAAATACGGTGGTACATCTGTTGGTTCAGTTGAACGTATCCAAGCGGTTGCACAGCGGGTTGATAAAACTGTCAAAGCAGGAAATTCCGTTGTCGTCGTTGTTTCCGCAATGGGAAAAACCACCGATGGATTAGTTAAACTAGCTAATGAAATCTCTAAAACCCCTAACCGTCGGGAAATGGATATGTTGCTTTCCACTGGGGAGCAAGTTACCATTGCTTTACTGAGTATGGCTTTGCAGGAAATTGGACAACCTGCTATTTCCATGACTGGCGCTCAAGTGGGAATTGTTACCGAAGCTGAACACACCCGCGCTCGGATTTTGCATATTGAAACAGAACGCGTGATGGGGCAGATTAATTTAGGTAAAGTGGTTGTTGTGGCTGGGTTTCAGGGAATTTCTAGCACTAGAGAAATGGAAATTACCACTTTGGGTCGCGGCGGTTCTGACACTTCAGCGGTGGCTTTAGCAGCAGCTTTGGGGGCAAATTTTTGTGAAATTTATACAGATGTGCCAGGGATTCTAACTACAGATCCGCGCCTTGTACCGGAAGCACAGCTAATGACAGAAATTACCTGTGATGAAATGCTGGAATTAGCCAGTTTGGGTGCGAAGGTGTTACATCCCCGTGCGGTGGAAATTGCCAGAAATTATGGTGTGCCTTTGGTGGTAAGATCCAGTTGGACAGATCAACCGGGAACTTGGGTAACATCGCCAAAGGTTCAAGAACGGGCGTTAGTCAATTTAGAATTAGCTCGTTCTGTGGATGCGGTAGAATTTGATATAGACCAAGCTAAATTGTCTTTGCTGCGCGTACCAGATAAGCCTGGTGTAGCTGCTAGGTTATTTGGGGAGATTTCCCATCAAAATGTCGATGTGGATTTGATTATTCAGTCAATTCATGAAGGTAATACTAATGATATTGCTTTTACCGTAAATACACCAATATTAAAACGGGCGGAAGCTGTAGCATCGGCTATTGCACCAGCTTTGAGAAATCAACCCAACTCAGATGAAGCGGAAGTTTTTGTAGAAAATGATACAGCTAAGGTGAGTATTTCCGGGGCGGGAATGATTGGCCGTCCTGGGGTGGCTGCTAAAATGTTTGCAACCTTAGCAGAAGCGGGTGTAAATATTCAAATGATTTCTACCAGTGAAGTTAAGGTGAGTTGTTTGGTAGATGCGGGAGATTGCGATCGCGCTATTGCTGCACTTTGCAACGCTTTTGAAATCAATGCTTCTCCTGCTGTTCTTTCTTCCCCAACTCCCGAATCTCCCGCAGTGCGGGGTGTTGCTTTAGACATGAATCAAGCGCGGTTAGCTATTCGTCAAGTTCCCGATCAACCAGGAATGGCGGCGAAATTGTTTGGTTTATTGGCAGAATATAACATCAGTGTGGATATGATTATTCAATCACAACGCTGTCGGGTGGTTGATGGGGTTGCGCGTCGGGATATTGCTTTTACCGTTGCGCGGATGGATGCAGAAAACGCCCAAAAGAAATTAACCCAAGTTGCGGATCAGTTAGGATGGGGTGAGGTAGTTTTGGATAATGCGATCGCTAAAGTAAGTATAGTTGGTTCGGGAATGGTTGGACAACCAGGAATAGCAGCGAAAATGTTTACAGCTTTAGCGGAAAATAAAATCAATATTCAAATGATTGCAACTTCAGAAATTAAAATTAGTTGTGTCGTGGGACAAGATGAAGGTGTGAAAGCTTTGCAAGTTATTCATGCAGCTTTTGGTTTAGCTGGAAGTGAAAAATTTGTAGTACCAGCATGAAAATAGCAAACCTTGTCTTTATCTTAATAGCTGCACTGGGAGAAATTGCAGGTTGTTTTAGTTTTTGGGCATGGTTAAGATTAGGAAAAAGCATTTTTTGGATTATTCCCGGAATTTGTGCTTTAATAATCTTTGCCATTGCCTTAACTAAAGTTGATCTGCCTAACGCTGCTAGGGTGTATGCTGCTTATGGGGGAATTTATTTACTTTCATCTTTGTTGTGGTTATGGTTAGTTGAAGGTGTACAACCAAATAAATGGGATTTTTTGGGGGTGGGAATTTCTCTTTTGGGAACAGTTGTGATTTTGTTGGGTTCACATCGGTGAAATTCTAGTAATATTAATTATACTCACAGCAATTATGAATAAACAGTTAGAATTGCCGTTTATAGAGATGGTATCTCCTCAAAAACCAGCGTTGATGTCTCAATCTTTTGATCATTCATCTACCTTTATAGATAATATGAAATTGCCAGTTCATCGCTGGTTCAGATTTAGTGCAGGTTTTTCTGCTCAATGGGTAGAAAATATCATAACTCAAGCAAAAGAACAAGGAGAAGTCACAGTTTTAGATCCATTTGCGGGTTCTGGTACAACCTTAATTGCATCTGAAAAATTGGGAGTTGAATGTTTAGGAATCGAAGCTCATCCTTTTGTTGTGCGTATAGCCAGAGCTAAACTTTTATATAAAACTGATGCTGATACTTATATTGAAAATATAAAAAAGGTGATGGAATATGCAGCTAACTTACAGCCTAATATAGATGAATACCCAAAATTGATTCATGATTGTTTTAGTATATCTTCACTAGAATCTCTTGATAAATTACGACAAGCCTGTGAAAATACCTCGGATAACTCACATCAATCTCAATTAGTTTGGTTAACGCTTGTAGCTATTTTGCGTCATGTTTCTCATGCTGGGACCGCACCTTGGCAATACATTTTACCAAACAGAAAGAAACAATCACCTCTAGAACCAATATCAGCTTTTCAGTTAATGGCGGAAAATATAGCTACAGATATGAGAATTGCTAAAGAAACAGTAACTTCATCTGCTAAACTGATTCAGTCAGATGCTAGAACTTGCCAAGGTATTCCTGATAATTTTGCCAATTTAGTAATCACATCACCACCTTATGCTAATAACTATGACTATGCAGATGCTACACGACTAGAAATGTCTTTTATGAAAGAAATTCAAGGGTGGGGTGATTTACAAAATACAGTCAGAAAATATTTAATTCGTTCATGTTCACAGCAAGTCACAAGTAAGAATGTAAATCTCAATGAAATTCTATCATCTCCAGAACTAGAACCAATTAGAAATAATATTATTGCAATCTTTCAGGAGCTATCCCAAGAGAGACATCTACATGGAGGAAAGAAAAATTATCATCTGATGATTGCTTGTTACTTTTTCGATATGGCTAAAGTTTGGATAGCACTGCGTCGAGTCTGCAAAAGTCCGTCAAAAGTTTGCTTTGTAATTGGTGATTCTGCACCCTATGGTATTTATGTTCCAGTAATTGAATGGATGGGTTTATTAGCAAAAGCAGCAGGTTTTGAATCCTACGAGTTTGATAAAATTCGTGATCGGAATGTGAAGTGGAAAAACCGCAAACACAGAGTTCCTCTGTGTGAAGGATTTTTATGGGTTAATGGATAAAATAATAACATTTAAATGTAATGGCAGAATCATTTTCACATAAATGGGGTCAGATTATTGGGAATTTAATTCAAGAGTTTATTCGTGAAAGACTTCAGGAAGTAGCAGATAAACATGATTTTTATTTGGACTATCAGAAGAAACGTAAAGCACGAATTAGTAAAAAAGTATCATGGCAGGATCGCTATGGTAACTATCATGATCTTGATTATGTAATGGAAAGAGGAGGGACAGAAGAGACTCTTGGTCTTCCAGTAGCATTTCTGGAAACTGCATGGCGACGTTATACCAAACATTCTAGAAATAAGGTGCAAGAAATTGAAGGTGCGCTGATTCCTTTGACAGATACATATAGTCAACTTAATCCCTTTTTAGGTGCTATTTTAGCAGGTGTATTTACTCAAGGCTCGCTTAAACAATTAGAATCTAAAGGCTTTAAAATTCTTTATCTTGAGTATGACAATATAGTCAAATCGTTTGCATCTGTTGGTATAAATGCAGCTTTTAATGAAAGTACGCCAGAAGTAGAGTTTCAAAATAAAATTGTTGAGTGGAATAATTTATCAGCAGAAAATATTGCTCAAATTAAAAATCAATTACTCAGCTTAGAAAAATCCCACATAGATCAATTTATTAATTCCTTAGAACAGTCATTTACTAGACAAGTTCAAAAAATAAATATTATTGTCCTTCATGGATTATCTCAACAAGCTGCTAATATAGAGAATGCTATTGAATATATCCAGAATTATCCAGATAACCAACCTACACTTGCACCACCATTAAAGTATGAAATTGACATTGGTTATAATAACGGTGATTTAATTCACGCTATCTTTCAAAATAAAACTGAAGCAATTAAATTTCTGCGAACCTTTGTTTAATAGGTTGAAGAAGTAGGTTGTGCAACAGTTGAAAGAATTACTAACTATGAATTCGCGGTTCTGGGTGTAAAGTTGCTAAGATTTCACTTTCTACAATTGCTAATTCATCAAGTCTTTGCATCACCATTTCCCTATCAAAATAGGTATCTGCTAAAACCCAATAAGTACCAAAATGTCGCGCTTCTGATGACATTAAACCACGATAAAATTTAGCTAATTCGGGTTCTGGACAGTTCGCTGCTAAAAGTCCTAAACGTTCGTGACTGCGTGCTTCAATTAAACCAGTAACTAATAAATTATCTAAAAATTGCTCTGGTTCTTTTTTTCTGACTTGTGCTTTTAAACTTGAACCATAGGGAGGTGCTGAGAGGGGTGCAAGGGGAATATTTCGACGTTCTAACCATTGGTTGACGAGTTCAAAATGTTCTAATTCTTCACGAGCGATCGCTGTTAACTCTCGTACCATTTTAGTATTAGAAGGGTAACGAAACATAAAATTTAAGGCTACACCTGCGGCTTTACGTTCACAGTGGGAATGGTCAAGTAAAATAATATCTAAATTTGCGATCGCTTGTTCTACCCAAGCATCACTGGTAGGTTGTTTGAGAGCGTTGATAGTTGGTAATGGTGAACTTAGCACAATTGGTAATGGGTAATTGGTAATGGGTAATTGGTAAGAAAATTCTACCTATTCTATTGTACCTAAATCCGATTTACTAAAGTTGCACTAGCTTGATCAACTGGCATTAATATCACTTCATTAATATTAACGTGAGCCGGTCTAGTAGCACAGAAAAATACTACATCAGCGACATCATCAGCAGTGAGGGGTTGCATTCCTTGATAAACTTTTTTCGCTCGTTCTGTATCTCCGTGAAACCGCACTTCACTAAATTCTGTTTCTACCATTCCCGGATCAACAGATGTTACCCGCACAGGAGTACCCAGCAAATCTAATTTTAATCCTTCGGAAATAGCTTTAACTGCGGCTTTTGTGCCACAATAAACGTTACCACCGGGATAAGTTTGATGTCCCGCAATAGAACCAATGTTAATTACATGACCTCTATTCCGTTGCACCATACCAGGAACTACGTAGCGGGTGAGGTAGAGTAAACCTTTGATATTAGTATCTATCATTTCTTCCCAGTCTTGAAAGTCGCCTTCATATAATTTATCCAAACCGCGACTTAAACCAGCGTTGTTAATGAGAATATCAATTTCTGACCATTCGGGGGGTAAATTATTTATAGCAGATTCGACGGATGAGCGATCGCACACATCCAATTGGAGTAAATGAGTTTCTACACCATATAATTTATTCAGTTCCCGTGCTTTTTCTTCCAACTTTTCTAAGCGTCGCGCTGCTAAAATCAATTTTGCATTCTGACTAGCGAAGACTTTAGCGCAAGCAGCACCAATTCCGCTACTTGCACCGGTGATTAATATAGTTTGGGTGTTGAGAGCAATCATTTTTCACTCCTCAAAAATACTATCAAAAATTTCTCGCTTTACCCTAAAATTCACATCCCTGATTTGTTGGTACAATATATCTAAATCAACAATATTAATTTTACCATCTAGCTGTAATTTACGAATCACTGCTAAAGTTCCTTTAACATTTAATCCTAATCTGATTGCTTCTTTTCTAGCCGCAAAGTCATCTAAAATAATATAATCTGGTTGTAATTCTACACCTAACGTAATCGCTTGAGATTCTCCTATTCCTAAACGCTCATTTAACCGATTAGCTAAAGAAACTAATTGTACTTTTTGAACTACTAACTTAGTATCAGCGATTAGTTTATTAATATGTAAAGATGATTGATCTTGTTTATCACTAATTTCTTCTTGTACACTTTCTGGTAATAAGAATTAAGATTCGGTTGTTAGGAATAAATCTAGGAAATTTAACCGAGAGAGGAAAATTAAAGGGGAAGAGTTAAATACTATTTTCATGATACTTACCAGTTTTTTTCTCTAGCGATATCTTCAACGGTAAGATATGAAAAATCTATTCCCATTAATTCCAAAACTTTCAGAAATATTTCTGTATCCATTTCCATAATTTCGGCTGCTTTATGTAAACTAATTAACCGCGATGTTAAAGCACCGAGTACAAATATAAATGTTTCTTTTTGTTCTATACTCTGGAATAATTGCACTTGAGAAGCAATTTCTTTAAAGGTAGTTTGGTGATTCATTTATTTGATACTGGTTAATGGATTAAGTCTATTTTTACAATTATATCAAACGGTAAGGCGATATCTACAAATTGTGTATACACTAACTATTGTCACTATTTTGTACATTGCTCTGTAAATATTCTTTATTTGATATATAAGTTTCTATATTTTTTAATATTTCTATTAAATAACAAATAACTCTTTTTTGAATTTTCAATAATTCATCAGCGGTAGCATCTTTACCAACTTCTTCAAATGTCTTAAAACCATGTGCTAAATCATTTCTATTAGTTTTAATTGTTAGTAAATCGTTTCCACGTCTAGTTTTATCTTTATTTGTGGTGGAGGAAAAACCATATATGTTTGCTATTTCTTCTATTTTTTTTGAATCTACATTACCTGAAAACAATCTATTTTTATTCTCTTTTTTAACAAGAGCATCAAAAGTAACTGATACAATATCAACTGAAATATTTCTGAGACCTAATAAAAGATCATTTTCGGTTTGGATATTTTCATTTCTTAAATTATTAATAACAATCTTTTTAATTTCTTCCCTCACATCATCAAAAGAAACTCTTTGAGTTTTTAATTCATCAAAAATTGCTTCAATTGCATTACGCATCGTAGCTTCAACCAGGTTATATAGCAATAAAAATCCTGTTGCTTTAAGAGTTTTTTCTAAATCGTTATTGATGGGCTTGATTTTTGTATTGCTTCCATTTCCTATACTTAATTGAATTGAACCTTGCTCTAAATTTTTCAAGAATATAAAATATCGTCTTACTTCTTGAGCGCGTTTATCAAAATCTTCAAATAATGTACTTCTCATGAATTACCTAAAAGCTGATCACGAACATATTCAATACGACGAATGACTTTATTTTGAGAACTACTAGCATCAGATTTAGTTAATTTTTTAAAATCATCAGAATCTAAAAAAGCAGTAGATTTTGGCACTAAACTGGGATTTTCTCTTAACGCCAAAGCAATACCTACTGTAATAGATTCAAACTTAATTCTAGTTGTAGGTTCATGGCAATTCTTAGTTTTTCGATAAATATGTAAAGAATTGGGAATATACTTTTCTATAAATGCTAACATTGAATAAAATTCATTTCTCATAGTATTGATTTTCACCAAGTCTGATTTATTCTCTTCTTTTAAATATTCATCCAAGAACTCATGAACTTTGTTTTCAAAATCGCCGTAATTTTGATAATTATTTAGAAATGCAAAAAACCTGAGTACAAATTCTTCGTGATCTTTCCGACTAATCTGAGTTGGAGTAAAATCACATAAATTTATAAATTTTTGCTCATTTGATAAATTTTGAATTAAATCAAGACATTTTCCTGGATAACTTCCCCTGCGTTTCTCCATTTCGTTTAATTCAACAACACCAGTATTAATTCTTTCAAAAAGATCCCTTCTAATTTCTTCATCTGCATCTTCTGTTAATTGAATCATTCTAATAGTAGTTCTATTAAAACGCCTTTGACGCGGTAGTGGTAAATCTTGAAAAGTAAACCCATTAAGATTTTCTAATTTTTTAAGATTTTGTAATTTAAGTTTATTTTGAATAAAGTTAGCTAACGTGCGAATACGTTGTGTACCATCTATAATTTCTAAGCGAGCTAAATCTTCCGAACCTGATATATCCGCTACAAAAATATAAGGTATTGGTAAACCTAACATTACAGATTCTATAAATTTTGATTGTTTATCTTCATCCCAAGCCATTTCTCTTTGATAGTCTGGAATAAACAGTTCATTCTCACCTTCATTTTCTCCATCTAAATATTTTTGAACAATTATTTCAATAGGATATTCTAAGGTGTTGTAGTCAACACGCTTTGTTTTTTCACGTATTTCTTGTTCCGCATTTTCTTTGCGTTGATTTGTAATTTCTAGTTGAGTGACCATATTTGACAATTTAATTTTGTTAATGTTTACAATTAGGTTTTTTTGATTGAGTGAATTATTTATATTTTACCACTGAAATAGGTGAATTTAGCTAGAGTAAGAAATCTTAATAATTGAATATGAACGTCTTAAAATCAAGGTGAGTCCTATCCAGACCCACCCTAACCTACATTATACCAAAGCCGCCTGTTCCTCCTTACTAATCACCCTACCCTCATCCTCAAAACCAACAATTTGATCAAAATTCAAATACCGATACAAATTATCAGCAAAAGGATGGATTTTCTCACCCACAATATCCAAATATTCCTGCACATTAGGAAGTCTTCCCAACAACGCACAAACCGCCGCTAATTCTGCCGATCCTAAATACACTTGTGCGCCATTTCCCATGCGATTATTAAAGTTACGAGTAGAGGTAGAAAACACAGTTGTATTATCTTCCACTCGCGCCTGATTTCCCATACACAAACTGCATCCAGGAATCTCAGTTCTCGCTTTTGCACCTACGAAAACATCATACACACCTTCTACTTTTAATTGGTGTTCATCCATTCTTGTAGGTGGTGCGATCCATAACCGCGCTTTTACCTCACCTGCACCTTCTAAAACCTTCGCAGTTGCCCGATAATGTCCGATATTTGTCATACAAGAACCAACAAAAACTTCTTGTACTGGATCATTAGCAACTTCCGATAATAACTTAACATTATCTGGGTCATTGGGAGCAGCTACAATTGGTTCTTTGATCTCATTCAAATCAATTTCAATTATTTCTGCATATTCCGCATCTGCATCACCAGATAATAACACTGGGTTGGCTAACCATTCTTCCATTTTTGCCACCCTTCTCATGATGGTTCGCGCATCAGCATATCCCCGTGCTACCATATTTTTTAACAGGGCAATATTTGACCGCAAATATTCGGCAATGGTTTCTTCACTCAATTTAATTGTACATCCAGCACAAGAACGTTCTGCGGAAGCATCTGTTAATTCAAAAGCTTGTTCTACTTTTAAATTAGGTAATCCTTCAATTTCCATAATTCGTCCAGAAAAGACATTTTTCTTGTTCTTTTTCTCGACGGTTAACAAACCTTTTTGGATAGCAACATAAGGAATAGCGTTAACAATATCTCTCAAAGTTATTCCTGGTTGCAATTCTCCTTTAAATCTTACCAAAACTGATTCTGGCATATCTAAAGGCATCACACCCAATGCACCCGCAAACGCAACTAACCCAGAACCCGCAGGAAAGGATATTCCCAAGGGGAAGCGGGTGTGAGAGTCTCCACCTGTTCCCACGGTGTCGGGTAACAACATCCGGTTTAACCAGGAGTGAATGATACCATCACCAGGACGCAACGCTACACCACCACGAGAGGAAATGAAGTCGGGAAGTTCTTGATGGGTTTTAATATCCACTGGTTTGGGATATGCTGCGGTATGGCAGAAACTCTGCATTACTAAGTCTGCACTGAAACCTAAACAAGCGAGTTCTTTTAACTCGTCTCTAGTCATGGGTCCTGTGGTGTCCTGAGAACCCACTGTAGTCATGATTGGGTCGCAAGATGTTCCCGGACGTACACCGGGCAATCCGCAAGCCTTCCCGACCATTTTTTGCGCCAATGAGAAGCCTTTTCCGGTGTCTGCTGGTTGTTGAGGACGGATAAATAAATTACTGGGTGCTAAACCTAACGCTTGACGGGTTTTGTCGGTGAGGGTACGTCCAATTAATAAGGGTATGCGTCCACCGGCGCGAACTTCGTCTAAAATGGTGTCAGGTTTAAGGCTGAAGGTGGAAATAACTTCTCCCGCTTCGTTGGTAATTTCACCTTTGTAGGGATAAATGGTGATCACGTCACCGGTTTCCATTTTGGTGACATCGCATTGTATGGGTAATGCACCTGCATCTTCAGCAGTGTTAAAAAAGATAGGTGCGATCGCCCCACCTAAAACATAACCCCCTGAACGTTTGTTGGGAACAAAGGGAATATCATTACCTAAATGCCATAATACAGAATTGATTGCAGACTTACGAGATGAACCTGTACCCACAACATCACCGACGTAAGCAACAGGATGTCCTTTTTTCTTCAAGTCTGCAATGGTTTCTAAACTTCCCGGTTGACGGGTTTCTAACATTGCTAAAGCGTGAAGGGGAATATCAGGACGGGTGGTAGCGTGGGTTGCGGGTGATAAGTCGTCTGTGTTGGTTTCTCCGGGAACTTTGAAAACTGTAACGGTGATAGCTTCAGGTAAAGTGGGACGAGAGGTAAACCATTCTGCTTCTGCCCAAGAGTCTACCACTTTTTTAGCGTAGGGGTTGGTTTTTGATAGTTCTAAAACATCATGAAACGCATCATAAACTAACAGAATTTTGCTGAGTGCAGTTGCAGCATAAGCAGCGATGGGTTCTTTACCTTGGCCACCCATGACTAAGGGTGCTTCTGAATTTTCTGAATTAGCATTAACAGAAACTTGTAGTAAATCAATCAATGATTGTACATTGTAACCGCCTACCATTGTTCCTAGTAATTCTACTGCATCTATGGGAGAAACTAGGGGACTGGTTATTTCTCCTTTGGCAATAGCTGTGAGAAAACCAGCTTTTACATAAGCTGCTTGATCAACTCCAGGGGGTATGCGATCGCGTAATAAATTTAATAATACCTCTTCTTCGCCTTTAGGTGGATTTTTCAGTAATTCACATAATGCTGATGTTTGTTGTGCATCTAAAGGTAGGGGGGGAATACCTAATTGGGCGCGTTCTTGGGTATGTTGTTGATATTCTGCTAACATGATTTAGCTTTTCTCCTGCTTTGTCTTGTTTTCTTTATTTTATTGTAAAGGAATTGTTACAGGAGTTACGAATGGACGGAATTGATTATCAAGAACAGTTTATAGTTTATAATCTGAACAGTAAAGTTTACATTAGGTAAGTAATAATGTTTATCAGGAGTTAATTATGTCATACAAAAATATTATTACCATAGAACCTGGAAAGAGAAGCGGAAAACCTTGTATTAGGGGTATGAGAATTACTGTTTATGATGTTCTTTCCTATTTAGCATCAGGAATGACTTTTGAAGAAATATTAGCTGATTTTCCTTATTTAACTAAAGAAGATATTTTAGCCTGTTTAAGTTATGCAGCAGATCGTGAACGTCAAACCATTTTAGTTAATTCATGAAACTACTTTTTGATCATAATTTATCACCAAATTTAGTTAATTCTTTGGCTGATATTTATCCTAATTCTAATCATCTTTATTTGATGCAATTAGATCAAGAATCAGATTATACAGTTTGGGAGATTGCCAAAAACCAAGACTATATTATTGTGACTAAAGATGCGGATTTTAATGAATTATCAATTTTGAGAGGTTTTCCGCCTAAAGTAATTTGGATTCGCTCAGGAAATTGTGCAACTAAAACTATAGAATTAATGCTGAGAAATAACCACGAAATTATTTTATCTTTTGCGGAAGATCAAAATACTGGTATTCTGGCTTTGTATAGGTAAAACATAAGTTAAATTTTGCAGCCTTGAGCAAGTTTTAGCATTTAGTTGTAAAGGAATTTTTACAAGAGTTACTGGTAAACGAATTTGTCAGAAATAGAGAGTTTATAGTTTATGATCCTGAATAGAAAGTTTACATTAGGGAGGTTAATATTGCATGGCTGTTAAATTTGATAATGGTACTATTATTTTTCTGACAAGATATAAGGGGTATCTTCAAAGAGGTTTTACAGAACTTACGCACGGTGTATAAATACCCCGCTTTCGTCACTTTCCGGGAGGCAATCTCTGGAAACCTCATCACATAATCAATACAAGTTATCCTATTAGAAAAAAATCGGTGTTGGATTTGTGATTAGCAAAAAATCGTGCGATGGCGAAACGTCTGCCGAAGGCATCGCTTAGTAGATAAAAGCTTTAGGATTCAGAAAGCGTCACCAGTTACTTGCTGTACTTAGTCGCGTCTCGTCAAAAAGGTATCCTTCAATATCTCATACCATAAATAACAAATAATCTAAATCCTCACCTTGACCATTGCACACACTGATTTTTAATCCAGATCAATTGTTGTAACGGTAACAATTTTCCTGATTTTAGCCGAGTGACGCTGAAACAGCAAATAAATAACTCAAGAGTTTTTTATGAAAAAAAATACTATCTCTCGGTTATGTACTTATACCTTGATTGGGTTAATATCTTTAACATTGGTTTTATCGACAAATACTTCTGCGTTACTTCAGACAGTCAAAGCTTCCCTGGATAAGCCAACTTCCTTACCTAGTAGTAGCTTAATATGGCCGACTCACGGCATTATTTCTCAAGGTTTCCGTAAACATCAACACGAAGGTATTGATATTGCCAGTGCTATTGGTACTCCTATTTTTGCAGCTGCATCTGGTACAGTGGTTAAAGCTGGTTGGGATAATTGGGGTTTAGGTAATTTTATAGAAATTCAACATTCCGATGGTACTGTGACCGTTTATGGACACAATAATCGTTTGTTGATCAGCAAAGGTCAACCGGTTACTCAAGGCCAAATTATTGCAGAAATGGGATCTACAGGTAATAGTACAGCCCCGCATTTACATTTTGAATTTTATCAAAATAGTCAGTTAGCTGTTGATCCTCTAAAACTCCTATCCTCCTCAACCACTGCTAAATTACCATTAGATAAACCAGTTTCACCTTCACAACCAATTCCCGTCAATATTAGACCGATAAAAAACGATACTGAATGTGGTGGAGTGACAGTTATCACAGGTGAAACGGCAAAAGCTCGTGTTCAAGTCTGTGAAGAAAACGGTCAACTATTTTACATTGGTCAACCAAAGCAAGATCCCAGTCAACCTTTCAAGATACTTGCTTGGAATGTTGGTGAAAACAAATATCGAGCAGATCATGGTTCTTTTTCATACCTAGTTAGTCCAGACAAAGTGGAAGTGTGGCGGAATGGTAGTCAAATTCGTTCTGATAGTTTTGATACTTACCATCCCGCTGGCAATTAACTGGCACTTAAAAATACTGTTTAGTTCAGTAGGTCATGATTTCCTTAAAAATACGGTATTGTGACAGTTTAAAGGGCGGTATATGGTGTCAACAATTCCGCTAATTAAAGAGTATAAAATACATCTGGATTAAATCTAGAAAAAAGCAAAGTCACTGTCAAAGTTACTGTTGGCAATATCCCAATTATTTACATAAAGGAGCAGAAATTCATGGAATATATGGCTTATTCCTATATGTACATGGCCAATGAAGAGACTCCCGTTAATGTGGAATTGAATCTACCTAAGTTGCAATTTAATTGGCAAAAATTACTCAGGTCTTCCGCTTGGTTAACTTTAGCTGGTGTAACCGTCTTACTTGCTTCTGTTTCCCAAATGCAGCAAGCTTCAGCAGATTATGTCAGAACCAATGGTAGTTGTCTATATATCCGTAAGGGTCCTAGTAGTAGTAACTCATCTGTAGCTTGTGTACCCAATGGTACAAAGATTGGGAATACAGGAAATGTCAGAAATGGTTTTGCTCAAATTACTTCGGGACGTTACCAAGGATATTATGTGGCAGAAAGATGGCTAAGTATGAATCCTGGGACTTCTCATGGTCGTCCTGGTCCTGGTGTTGGTGGTCGAGTCTTATTAAGACAGGGTGCTAGAGGTGAGCGCGTCCGAGTTGTCCAAAGAGCTTTAGGTATAAGAGCTGATGGTGTTTATGGACGAAATACTGCTCACCAAGTCCGCATTTTTCAAAGAAGAAAAGGTTTGCTTGTCGATGGTGTAGTTGGTCCTTCCACTCGCAGAGCTTTGGGTATAAGTTAGTGGGAATAGGGAACAGGGAACAGTTATAGCAGGAGTCAGGAGTCAGGAGTCAGGAGTCAGGAGTAAAACCCTATTATAGTGGGAGTTTCATTATCAATTGATGTCCTAACTACCCTGTCCACAGCTATAACAATAAACCGCGATCGCTGATAACTGATCCATCTCCCTAGTCCCTATTAACCTAAGTAATTTTTCACAATTTCCAAGATCCGTTCTGCTGCATGACCATCACCAAAAGGGTTAATAGCATTGGCCATTGCTGTGTATGCTTCGGGGTTACTGAGTAACTCACTTGCAGCAGTAACAATACTTTCGGTTTCGGTTCCCACTAATTTAGCTGTACCTGCGGTGACTGCTTCCGGTCTTTCTGTGGTGTCTCTGAGAACCAGCACGGGTTTACCAAGACTGGGAGCTTCTTCTTGTAACCCACCAGAGTCTGTTAATAATAGGTGCGATCGCCCTATTGCCCCTACTAATTCACCATAATCTAATGGTTCTGTCAAGAAAATTCGGGGATGACTACCCAATAACTGCTGTAATGGTTCTCTAACTGTTGGGTTCCTGTGTAATGGTAGTAATAACGCTGTATCAGGAAATTTATCTAAAATCTGTAAAAATGATTGAGCGATCGCTTGCAGTGGTTCTCCCCAATTCTCCCGACGATGAACCGTGGCCAAAATAGTCCTATATTCACCCCAGTTTAAACCTGGTATATCACAAACTGGGTTAGTTGCAGCCACATTCAACAACGCATCAATTACCGTATTACCCGTCAGGTGAATTTCTCCCAACACACCAGAAGCTTGCAAGTTTTCCACCGCGAGGGAAGTAGGAGCAAAATGTAATTGAGTAATTTGGGAAATTAACCTTCTATTAGCTTCTTCTGGATAAGGGTTAAATAAATCATCAGTTCTTAACCCCGCTTCCACATGACCTACAGGAATTTTTTGATAAAAAGCCGCCAAAGCTGCTGCAAAAGCAGTTGTAGTGTCTCCCTGAACTATGACTAAATCTAGGTTTTGTTCCCTAAATAAAGCTTCTAAGCCTTGCAAACTCCGACAGGTAATATCATTGAGAGATTGTTTTGGCTGCATAATCTCTAAATTATGATCTGCTTTGAGTTTAAACAACTGCATTACCTGTGCAACCATTTCCCGATGTTGTCCAGTCAGAATTACCTGTACTTCCACATCTGGAGAACTTTGGAAAACCTGAATTACTGGTGCTAGTTTAATGGCCTCTGGACGAGTACCTAAAATAATGCCAATTTTTTTAGTCATTAGTTATTTAGTCATTAGTCATTAGTCATTAGTCATTAGACATTAGACATTAGACAACTGACAACAATTAAAAAACGTCTTTCTGTTCCCTGTTCCCTGTTCCCTGTTCCCTGTTCCCTTAAAAATGAAAAAACCCGGCTTAACCGGGCAGATGCACTGTTTGTCGAATTCAGGAATGTTAATTATTTGAGTTCGCAAGTTAAAGGACAAGCAGCATAAACAGTGGACTGCACTTTGTCTGCTTCACCATGTAGCCAGCTTAACCACTTAACTTCTTGAGGATGAACACCTTTAGTAGTGAGTACACCAGCCACGATCAATACTGTTAGAACGTTGAACATGATCAAACCACCTGCTACCAGCAGAACTGCACTCACAGGCATTACAGATTGCAGGACTATCGACAACAGGCATCCGACCGTAGCCATAACCACAACTAATGGAAAACCGACAACCAACAGACATACTGCCAATGTGAAAGTCCAGATTAAAAAGCTTTTAATCATCAACAAGGAGTAGGTCTTCCCTTGATTAGAGCTTTGAGCCAAAACCATGACTTTTCCTCCCAATTACACAGCAAAGTTTAAAGTTGAATTTCAGTTGTAGCTCGTTGTTTACGAGTTAACTGTTTTGATTCAGTGAAATCCAGTATATAGAAACCTCTGGGAAAGATGAGCATTTCTTTACTAAACGTTACAATTAATTTTTTGTAATTATGAATGTGAAGTCCAATTCCCGTTTCTGTAGTCAATCTTGGATGAGCATATATCTTGAGGAATATACCTTTCTGGATAGATTAACCAAAAGCTGATCCCCAAAATCTATGTCTCACTTTGCTTAACATTTCTTATAGAAAGTAGGGTCACTTCTCATAATTCTCTGACAAGGCTGGAAAAATTATCTGCTGCTGATTTTGTTGGTACTTTGAGTTGATATAGGGAGAAAGTTTCTCATTTAAGTCTGAAAATTCCCGTATCTCAAATATAAAGTCTTCTTAAGAACAGTGCTTTTGGGAAATATTTGCGTAACGCTACTGAAGATTAACCTGTGTAAAACAAGGTTATATTGATTAAAGAATTTGTATATAACTGATCAATCCTGGAATTAGCAGCAATTCCACAGGAAATTAATTGTCGATCTAATTTTTTGCCTACCCAAGTTGAAAATAATATGACAGAATCCCAATCTCGCAATCTACCACCAGCGCCACCGGCACCACCAGCACCACCGATGGCAACATCTGTTACACAACGCAACAGTACACAAATGTTGCAGATCCCAGCAGAGAGGAGAGCTAATTCCCCTGTAAACGCACCACCACCCCCAGGAGCGGCGCAACGTCCAGTGGCACCACCACCAATGTCAAATACTCCAGCCACTCCTAAACAGCCTCCAGGACTAACCTTAGCGCAGTTGATTCAAGAAGCTTTTGAGCAGGGATTTTCTGACGTTCACGTGGGTATAGGTGAAATACCCCGCTTCCGTAACAAAGGAGAAATTCAAACAACGAATTATCCAGAAGTTGATAAAGCTACTTTTATCTCTTGGTTGCGGGAGATCATGACTGATGCAGAAATCCAACGCTTTCAAGACAACCTAGAATTTGACGGTGCGACTCAGTACGAATTTGCCCGGATACGGATTAATGTTTTTGACTCCCTTCGGGGCTATGCAATGGTGCTGCGGTTAATTCCGCTAAAAATATTATCGATGGATCAATTGAGATTACCGCCAATTTTTCGGGATATTTGCCATTATCACAAAGGTTTGATTTTGGTGACTGGTCCGACTGGTTCTGGTAAATCTACGACAATGGCGGCAATGGTTGACTACATCAATAGAGAGATGCCCAAGCACATTATCACCATTGAAGATCCTATTGAATTTGTCCACCAAAGTCGCAAGTCTTTGGTTAAGCAGCGGGAAGTAGGAATGCACACCCGCAAGTTTGACAACGCTTTGAAAGCAGCTTTGCGGGAAGACCCGGATTTAATTCTGGTGGGGGAAATGCGGGATAAGGAAACTGTGAATACTGCCTTGAAAGCTGCTCAAACTGGTCACTTGGTAATGGGAACCCTGCACACTAATAGTGCGGTGAAAACTATCGAACGGATTCTCAATTTATACTCAGGTGAGGAACAGGATGCAATGCGGGTGGCGGTTTCTGAATCTTTAGTGGCGATCATTGCTCAAGGTTTGTGTCGCACTACTGATGGCAAAAGAGCAGCTTTCCACGATATTCTGATTAACACTGAGGCTGTTAAAGAATGGATTAAAGATGGTAAGTATGATGAAATTTCTGAATTGATGAAACAAGCCGGCTTTGACGGTATGATTACCATGAATCAGTCTCTATTCAATCTTTACCAAGAAGGTCGCATTACTGAAGAAACAGCCATAGAAATGTCACCAACTCCCAATGAAATGATGCAATTCCTCCGAGGTCGTGTTTAATGAGTAATTGGTAATGGGTAATTGGTAATGGGTAATTGTTATTACCAGTTTCCAGTTACCATGCCTTCCAGTCCTAAAAATTCTATGACCAAGTTCACTACAGAAAAACCTTCTACTCCCCAGTTATTTAAGGGAATTGCTCTTTTTACACCTGGAGGAGATTTAATTTACTGTATTGACCCTACTAAGCAGGGTCGATGGCATTTGCATTTGTGTGGGGCTTTACAGGAAATCTTAGATTTACCAGAATCCCCACATTTTTTAGTGCCTTGTTATACCGCAACCATTGATCATTGGTTGAATCCACGCACACAGCAAGTACAAACCTTTGCGGAAGCTTATCCGGCAGTTATCCGTCATCAGTCTGTACTCAAAGCAATTTTTGGCACGGGGGAGCTAGTCTGGCAAACAGCACCTTGGCAGGAAGGATTATGCGATCGCATGGTGTTGGCTACTTATCGTTCTTCCTTTCCCCAACTCTGGGAAGATCATGATTTAATTGTGCGCTTGGACCGAGCAGATATGACATCACGATACCAGCAAAATCAACTGCATCTGCAACAGGAAAAAATTAATGCTCAAGGGTATGTCTTGCGTCTGTTTGTTGCTGGTCATAGCATAAATACAGAACGCATTTTAGGAAATTTACACCAATTATTAGAGCGATCGCTCGGTTATCCTTACACCCTCAAGGTAATTGATGTTTTAACTCATCCAGAACAAGCAGAAATTGATCAGGTTTCGGCAACTCCCACTTTAGTTAAGGTTTGGCCTCACCCAATTCGCCGCATAGTGGGGGATTTTGATAATGTTGATAAACTATTACAAATGTTAGGAGCAAAAGATAATTCATAATTTATAATTCATAATTCATCATTCATAATTCATCATTCATATCAAGTCCGCATAATCTTGAAGGTTATAGCTATATAATAAATAATAAAAATCAGCGTTACTCTTACTACATTTATAGGTATGTATTTTACTTGGTTAGACAGCAATAGTTGGTTGATGGAAATTGGTGGACAACGGATACTCTTAGATCCTTGGTTAGTTGATTCCTTAACCTTCAATAATTTGGATTGGTTATTTAAAGGTTCTCGAACTCAGGATCGGCCAATACCAGCAAACATAGATTTGATTTTATTATCCCAGGGTTTGGAAGATCATGCTCACCCACCAACGCTTAAACAGCTTGATAAGAATATTCAGGTTGTTGCTTCTCCTCATGCAGCTAAAGTAGTAACAGAATTAGGTTATCTCAATATAACCACTCTCAATCATAGTGAAACTTTCAGCTTGAATAATCAAGTAGAAATTAAAGCTCTCCCTGGTTCTCAGTTAGGACCTACTTTGTTAGAAAATGCTTATCTTCTCAAAGAATTAACCAGTGGTTTCACCCTTTATTACGAACCGCATGGAAATCATTCTCCCCAACTCCAGCACTTTGCACCAGTAGATGTGGTAATTACACCAATTATTGATTTGAATTTACCTTTGGGACTACCAATAATTAAAGGTATGAATAGTGCTTTAGAAGTTGCTAAATGGTTAAAACCGCAAATTATACTCCCTACAGCAGCTGGGGGAGATGTTAAATTTGAGGGTGTATTAAACAACTTCTTGCAAACTAAGGGAAGTGTTGAAGAATTTCAAGCTTTATTAAAGAAAAATAATTTAGCTACACAAGTAGTTGCACCTAAACCTGGTGAACAGGTCGCTTTTTAGGACGTATACCTGAAAACGTGATCAAAAATTTGTCGCAGTACCGGTAACTGGATCGAATTCAAATCGCTGTTCGTAGTTTGTTTCGCCATACAAATTGAAGCTAATAGTTGGTTCATTCCCGCGTGCTTCAACATGATGAATGGCATCTGGCATCAAGCTAATAATTTCTCCGGGAGTTAAAATAATCTCCCCGACTTTTTCAATCCCACCATTATTATCAGTCCGTCTCCACAGTGTATTTTTTTCTTCTCCACTAATCAGTGCTACAACTCCCCATGTAGCATGATTATGAATTGGTGATACTCTTCCTGGCAACCACGCCACTGTCTGCACTGTCAAGGGGAAATCTGGCTCATCATATAAGGTGAGTACAGACCAACCTGTTTCTGGATCTGGTTCGATATATTCACCTTGTAACCACGCAGAACTGGTCAATAATTGACGCACAAGCGGACAAATAGCTTGCAGTCGGAGGCGATCGCTCTGAAATTTATGGAGAATATCTTCAAGATCCGTTAAAAATCTATATAGTCGATATTGATTTGTCCGTAATTCTAGATTATTTGCTGATTCTTCCCAGGCTTCACATTTACCGTCGTCTGTCACTAACCAATCTTGGTTGATCATAATCTTTGCAGAACTCAATCACTTTATAAAAAAATCGAGCGAGCTAAAACCATCGAGATAAAGTATCGGAGCTTGGCGGAGATATTTTATCGTGCTTTAGAGGATGGATGTAAGCGAGCGGCTTGTCCCTTTAGGGGCAGTCATAATCCTGACTGATCTGTTTAGGGGCTGCCAGTTTCCCTAAATAGTGCTATTTTTGTAGCACGTCGAAATGGTAATTAACAATGATTGTTTTCGAGTTTAAAGCCAAAGGCACGAAACAGCAATATCAAAGAATTGATGAGGCTATACGGATAACTAGGTTCATTCGTAACAAGTGCCTACGGTTTTGGATGGACAATCAAAATGTTAAACCCTACGACCTTAATAAGTATACTGCTGTATTAGCGTCGGAATTTGATTTTGCTGATAAATTAAATTCAATGGCTAGACAAGCAGCAGCAGAAAGAACAGCTTTTGCAATTAAAAGATTCTTTGATAATTGTGAGCCAGTCCGGTCTTGTTGTGACAACAAAGAGGAACTGGCGAACCCGAAGGGTAAGGCTAAAGTTCCGGGTAAAAAGGGATATCCTAAATTTCAGAAAAATAACCGTTCGGTTGAATATAAGTCAACTGGATGGAAACTTTCAGATGACCGTAAACACATTAAATTTATAGATAAATGTGGTATAGGTCAACTAAAGTTAATTGGAACTTGGGATTTACACTTTTACCAAATCAAGCAAATAAAAAGAATCAGAATAGTTAAACGTTCTGAATTTAAGTACCGTCGGGCGGACGGAAACTTTTAACGCTTGTGGAGAGATGACCCTCTACCCAGATTTGGTGAACCAGCACTGAAGAAGGGTTTCCCTCCGTAGGTGACTGGTGAACCCGAAGGGTAACAAGTTTGGGCAAGGTTGCTCACTGAAACAAGAATCCCCGTCCTTTTAAGGCGGGGACCGTCAATAAATCCAATTTTAATAGTTGAGTCGTCTTATAAACAGATGCGCCACAATTGACCACTTTAGTTTGTCTATCAGGTCACTATTGTGTTAGCATACTGCAATTAAACAATTTCAGTTTAAAAACAAACAGGAAAAACTTTATGCACAAACACGCCAACTTCTTGCTCAAAATTTGTTTGAGCAGCCTGGTTTTGACAGTATCCATGGTAGCAACAACCTCAGCTAGTATTTCTGCAACTGAAGCTCAATCATCAATTACGAAGATTGCTCAGTCAAATCCCTGTGCTGGTAAAAATCCCTGTGCTGGTAAAAATCCCTGTGCTGGTAAAAATCCCTGTGCTGGTAAAAATCCCTGTGCTGGTAAAAATCCCTGTGCTGGCAAAAATCCCTGTGCTGGTAAAAAAAATCCCTGTGCTTCCAAGGTTAAATCTGTTGGCGGTCCTCTAGCTAAAGAACTTCAAGGTAAACCAGTTCTGGTGGATGTGTTTGCTAGCTGGTGTCCTGGCTGTAAGAATAATGCTCCTACTCTGTCACAATTGAAAAAAGAATACTCTGGCAAAGTCAACTTTGTCGTCCTGGATGTAACTGATAAAGCCAAACTGAAAAAGACAGAAGAGATGGCAAAAAAATTGGGTTTGGGGAAATTCCTCGAAGCTAATAAGAGTAAAACAAGCACTGTAGCCATCATTGACCCAGCTACTGGTAATATTTTAGGCATTTACCAAAACAATGCCAATAAGGCTGACTACACCAAAATACTCGAAGCCGCTTTGAAGAAAAAGTAGTTGATTTATAGCTTTGCTCTGATTTTGAGGAGCAAAGCTAGTTTCTTATGTTTGAAAACGCTGGCTCAGTGCTGAGGAGTCATTTTGAATTTCAGTAAATCCAATTTTGATAGCTCAGTCGTCTGAATCAACAGATGCACCACAATTTACCTGTTGGGCGAGATAGTGTAAGACAAGCTATGTCTGCAACTATTATTTAAACCCAGAATCTCTACCCTTCCAAGGCGGGGAGTATGTCAAAGTTCTAATTTCGCATCTCTAAAAAACCAGCGAAAAATGCCCGCCAAGAAGCATTGTGGCAGCAATAAATCATTAAAGTGTGAGGAGAAGAACCAAATGTACAAACATAACAAATTTTTGCTCAGTCTACTATGTTTGAGCAGCCTTGTTTTGACAGTATCATGCAGCAGCCCAACCAAATCAGATAATATTTCTCAAAATCAAGCTCCATCAACTACGGATGTTGCTCAGACCAACCCCTGTGCTGCTAAAAATCCCTGTGCTGCTAAAAATCCCTGTGCTGCTAAAAATCCCTGTGCTGCTAAAAATCCCTGTGCTGCTAAAAATCCCTGTGCTGCTAAAAATGCTCCTAAATTAACTTCTGTTGGAGGTTCTCTAGCCCAAGAACTTCAAGGTAAACCGGTCGTAGTGGATGTTTATGCTACCTGGTGTCCTGGCTGCAAGAATATAGATCCTACCCTATCGCAATTGAAACAGGAATATTCTGGCAAAGTCAACTTTGTGGTCTTGGATGTAACAGACCAAGCCAAACTGCAAGAGACACAAGCGCAAGCAGAAAAATTAGGTCTAGGGAAATTTCTGGAAGCTAACAAAAGTCAAACAAGCACTGTAGCGATCATTGACCCTGCTACTGGCGAAATTTTAACAATCTTCAAAAATAATCCTAATAAGGCTGACTACACTAAAATACTCGATACTGCTCTAGCGAAAAGTTAGTGATAGATAGCTCTACACCAATTCGTCATTCGTGATTCAGATAGGTCAAAATCGAGCTACGTTTCTGAGTTTGAATATGTTGCTTGATTTTGGCCAATTGGTGTTACCTATACCTATCCTATACCTATATTTATTTCTTCTGCTTTGTCATTGCAAAGTGAAATGGAACAGCTAGTTTGTGTTGGCAATTATATGACTCCATCTTTATTATAGCTTGAGGATACCTCCTTGAAACAAATACCTCAGTCATCAACCGAGCAAACTCCTTCCCCACGTTCTAAAATATCGAAAAAATGGCTAGTTTACGGGGGATTGGGATTGCTTTCCCTGATTCTAGTTCTCACCCTCGGACCTGTAATCAGTCACCCTATTGAACGGGTTATTTCGATTGTCGAAAATCGTTATCAGCAGTGGTTTAGCCAGCAAGACACAGCAAATCCCTTAGTGTTGTTGCCTTTGGCGTTTATTGGGGGTGTACTTGCTAGTGTATCACCCTGTATCTTGGCACTTTTACCAGTCAACCTCAGTTACATCGGCACACTCAAAATTAAATCCCGTTGGGATGCTTTTAGCAAGGCTGGCTTGTTTGTCCTGGGAGCAGTGACAATTTTAAGCCTGTTCGGTTTAGCCTCATCCTTCGCCGGCGCTGTAATGGTGGAGTACCGAGGCTATATCAATATTATCGTGGGATTAATTATGGCTGTGATGGGTCTGTGGTTGATGGGGGTGGTAAATATTCCCCTACCGCAGATGAATGTGAATCTCCCCCAAGCTGGTCCTTATGGGGTGGGTTTGACTTTTGCCCTGGTCAGTTCCCCTTGTGCTAGTCCGGTGCTATTTGCGGTTTTGGCTGCGGCCGCAGCATCAGGTTCTCAGTTGTTGGGGACGCTGACAATGGTTAGCTATGCACTTGGTTACACCCTCCTAATTTTCCTGGCCAGTTTATTTACGGGACTGGCGAAACAAAGTAACCAGTTATTAAAACATTCCGAGGGAATTATCCGCTTTGGTAGTCTGGCACTAATTCTGACTGGGACATACTACCTGTTTACTGGCACTCAATGGTTTTTGGGAGGTTAGGCATGGTCGAGAATCTGGTAATTATTGGTTCTGGTCCGGCTGGTTATACTGCCGCCATCTATGCGGGACGCGCTCAACTGAAGCCTGTGGTATTTGAAGGTTTTAGTGCTGGGGGAATACCTGGAGGTCAATTAATGACTACTACGGAGGTAGAAAACTTTCCTGGTTTTTCCGAAGGTGTTCAGGGACCCAAGTTAATGCAGGAAATGCGCCAACAAGCATTACGTTGGGGTGCTAGTTTGATTACTGATGATGTAATTGCTGTAGATTTTACTCAATACCCATTTGTGATGACATCTGCTGATGAGGTAGAAGTTAAGGCTCGTGCTGTGATCATTTGTACGGGGGCAATTGCCAAAAGATTGCATTTGCCGGGTGAGGAGAAGTTCTGGAATAACGGTATCTCTGCCTGTGCGATCTGTGATGGGGCAAATCCTTTGTTTGCAAATGCAGATATTGCTGTGGTTGGTGGCGGGGATTCGGCTGTGGAAGAAGCTCTGTATCTGACTAAGTATGCCCATAAAGTTCATTTATTGGTGCGGAGCGATCGCCTGCGGGCTTCCAAGACGATGCAGGAACGTGCATTGAATCACAGCCAAATTCATATCCACTGGCATTGCTCACCCATCAGCGCACATGGTGATGAGGTACTACGTTGCGTCCAAGTTCAGGATAATCTCACTGGTGCAGTTTCTGACCTAGCTGTGAGTGGTTTGTTCTATGCCATTGGACACACCCCCAACACCCAACTGTTTCAGGGTCAACTGGAATTGGATGAGGTTGGCTATATCAAGACTCAGGGTAAGAGTACAACTACGAATATTCCTGGCATTTGGGCGGCTGGAGACGTTCAGGATCACGTTTATCGTCAGGCAATTACCGCAGCTGGTACCGGTTGTATGGCAGCATTGGAAGCTGAAAGGTGGTTATCAGAACAACAATCACTTGTTACTGTCGCTGCTTAAATAGGGTTTTTGATCACAATCATTAGGAGATAAATATGCCAGAAACTTTTTCTATGGATCAAACTTTTTTTACAGGACGAGAAGCTTTTGAATGGTTGATGCAGGAATCTGATCAGCTAATCATTGTTAAGTTTGTAGGTCCTTACTGTCCTTCCTGCGAAACTCTTAAACCTGTACTGCATCAAATCGCTGTTGAAAACACAGGTAAATTGCATTTAGTTGAACTCGATATGAGCGAAGATCCGGAATTAGCTATTAAGTTTGGTGTGAGAAGCGTACCGACGGTAGTATTACTTAAAAATAAGCAAACATTAGCACAAGTCTCAGGGTTGAAACCTAAAAAACAGTACGCAGAAATGATTCAATCTGCGATCTAGATACAGGGAAGTAGATTAAAAGAATGAAGAATTTAGAATTTAGAATGTAGAATTACGTTTTGCAACGGGGATTTTACCCCGACGCAAAACCCGCTGCTTGTAGAAGCAGGGGACTTTCCCCCCAAAGGTAAGTTAAATCCTGTTATCAGTTGAAAAAGTCACAACATTACGAATATTCATCAGCAACAGTCTATTACTTTGTAGAACCCATGCTAAAAATCCCGCTGCTCCCCTACCCTAAAAGCGATGGGATATTTTTTTTATTTGCAGTCTTTTAAATGTCCGAGCTTTGCATCACGACAGTTCCGCTGGGACTAGAGACGTTTCCATCTAACTCCAGTGTCACAACTAACCCGGAAAATTCTGGGTGATAAAATTCCCTGTACATTTGATCAGTGAACGGTAACTCATAGGCCGCATTTCCCCAAGTATAGGGCTTGACTTCACCGCAGGGTAACTTCTCTCTAGCAACAACTGTCCATAGGAAGTAAATATATCCAGGAGGTGGAGCAGGAAGATTTTGGAAAACCATTACTGCTTTTTGTTGTTCAGGATTTATGACTATACTTCCTGAACTTTTTTCTTTGGAGTTTACGCCTTTAAAAGTAATCAGTCGCGTTTCGTTATTTTGGAGCATGGTTTTAACTAGTTTAGCTTGGGCAAAATCTTGGCGTAAACGCTGGTTATCAGCTATGGAATTACCCAGATTTTGTCGCAGCCGATAGTTATCGACTCCTAGAACTATTACAATTAATGCAGCAATACCACCAGCAATTCTTCTCCACTGAAGTAGCGGTGTAGCCACTTTGGAGTATCCCTTGATGACAGTAGTTGGTTTGGACAAATCTTCAACTTGTTCTAGAATTTTTGGTAGCAAATAGGCTGGTGCTTTTACTTCTGTGAAGCCATCTATCACTTGTCTGAGAACTTCTTGTAAATCCTCAACTTCGGTAATTAGTTCTGGATGTCCATCAAGTAACAGCCGAAACTCTTCTTCTTCTTTGGGGGTAAGATCATCAACTACAAACCCCGCAGCTAGGTTTTGGATATGTTCGGGATCGCAATATTTATTCATATATTGATAAATCAGAATCTAGTAAGATGCGTTTTAGTTTTATTAATGCTTGTCTGGTGCAAGTTTTCACTGTACCGAGAGGTATATTGATTTGTTTTGCAATTTCTGACTGACTTAGTCCTTGGTTATAAGCCAGTTCAATGACCAGGCGTTGCTTTTCTGGAAGTTGTAAAAGAGCGTTGTAAATGCGCCCTGATCGCTCTGCAAAACTCGCTTGTTCAAAGGGTGTTGGTTCTGGTGTTTCATCTGTCATTGTTTGTCCCCATTTTTCTACAAGTTTGATTTGTCTATTGCGAGAGCGTAGTTTATCTATTGCCCGCGATCGCGTTATAGTTACCAGATAGCGCACGAAAAAGCGACAATCTGGATTACTAGATGCTTTTCGCCACAGTGTCAAAAAAATTTCTTGAGTCAAATCTTCAGCTTCTTGGGAGTTAGCCAATATTTTGAATGCTAATCCATAAACCAGACGACCATGACGATTGAATAAAACGCTTAATGCTGAAGAATCACCATTTTTAAGCGCCATAAATAAAGCTTCATCTGTAGCAGATGAAAGTTCTCTGGAATTTGAAGGGGGAAGTTTAGGTTCCATGTTGTCTCAAAACCAGGTCTGAGCAGATATTAGAGCAAGTTAGTGATAAGCTTTGTTTCATCACTTCTCTCCATGACTACAACTCATAAATCTTTATTTAGGAAAATGTCATTTATTCTTATGACGACTGGTGTGGTGTGATCGGATTGGATTTTTGATGCGGATATTTGATTAAATTAAAAAATTTAGGATTAGTTATTTACTCACACCAGATTTTTTAATAAAATAGGTCAATCTCAAGAGCGCAGAAATATCATAAAAAGATTATAAATGGATTGGATTACCTTACTGCGATCGCTACAGTCCGATTTTATTAAAAGGTTAACATCTGGTTGTCTACTTCACTGTGAAACACCAGGACATCATAGTGAATTAACTATCATATCTGGACAAAGATTAAAATCCTTACGGGAATTTTGTTGGTTAATGGCAGAAAAATATAAGCGTACTTCTCCAGTTCGTGATGTGTTTATCAATAACCTAAAAGGTAAATTAGGTGAAGAAGTTGTCAAAGAACGTTTAGCAGATTTTATTACAGAAGTTGATTATGAAAAACGCTTTGGTGGTGATGGTAAAAGTGATTTTACTCTTACCTCAAACCCTGCTATTGGTGTGGAAATTAAATCTCGTCACGGTAATATTGATACAGTGCGATGGTCAGTTAGTGCAGAAGAAGTAGAAAAAAATGCGGTTATTGTTTGTGTTTTAATTCAAGAAGAAGTCAATGAAGCTCAAACTGCATATCATCTTTTTTTAGCTGGATTTCTCCCTACAAAGATGATTAAATTGAAAAGAGGAAGAATTGCTTTTGGTATTCATCAATTATTATATGCTGGTGGTTTGTTATCCTATCTGGAAAATTTTCAAGATTCTCCTGAGCAACATTCGGTTAATACATCCGTTAATACAAATATAGATAAACATCACCCATTATATTTAAATCTAGATCCTGAAAAATCCGGTGATCAATATTTCGGTAATGGTGATTATGTAGCAGCAATTAATAATTACAATCAAGCCTTACAAAAACATACCAATGATGCAGAAATTCATTATAAACTTGGCTTAGTTTATTATCAGTTAGGGGATTATCAAACAGCAATTATCAATTATAATCAAGCAATTAATATGAGTCCTAATTATAGCAAGGCTTACCAGCAAAGAGGTTTAGCACATTATCAATTAGGTAATTATCAAATAGCCATTGAAGATTATACTCAAGCAATGAGAATTAATCCTGATGTTGCTGTTATTTATAAAAATCGTGCTGATGCTCGTTATCGAATAGGAGATAATCAAGGAGCAATTGAAGATTATCATCAGGCTATTAAAATTAATCCTCATTATGCTATTAATCATAGAAATAGAGAAAATTTACCTTATCTTCTCGATAAAAAACAGGAATTAATCAAAGAAATTGCGATTAAACCTGATGATGCTATAGGTTTTAAAAACCGGGGTAATACTCTTTGTGAATTGGGAGAATATGAAAGAGCAATTATAGATTATAATCAGGCAATTCAGATAAATACTAATTTTGTAGATGCCTATTTTCATCGTGGAAATGCTCATTTTGATTTAGGAAACTATGAAGCAGCAATAGATGATTTTAGAAAAGTAATTAAAATTAAATCTAATTACACAGATGCTTATTATAATCGAGGAAATGCGCTGTTAATTATAGGAGATAAACAAGGAGCAATTGAGGATTTTAAGAAAGCAGCAGATTTATATTGGCAAGATGGAAAATTAGAAGAGCATAAAGATACACAAGCTATTATTTTAGATTTAGAAATTGAGGAATCGTTGGACATTTTAAATTTTTGATTTTCAGAATTTAAGGATTTACAGGATTATTTGAAGCATTCAGTAATTTTCTTATTGACGAATGATTGAGGATTGTTATATTGATGATATTATTTTTAATCACTCAGGTGTGGGAATATGATTTTCAACTTTAAAAAAAGTAGTGCTTTGTTAGCTTTATTTTTCCTAGTTAGTAGCAGCTATTTCCATAATGTTGCTCAAGCATCGGTAAAAAATCAGCCTCAGTTAATAGCAAAAGAGCAGGTTAATAGTAAAACTGCTCAACCACATCCTGTTTTTAAGTCAATTCTGCCTAAATTAAAGAAAAATACTAAAATTAGGATTTTATTACCTAGCTATATTCCTGGGTTGGAAGGGGAAAACCCACTTTACGCAATTATCGAAACTGCTACAGCAAATAAATACGATATTATACTTGGTTTTAGTCCAGATTGTAATGGGGGTTCAGCTTGCCGTTTTGGTATGATTAGTGCGGAAGCTATCAATAGTAAAACCCCTAAACTGACTGGTAAAGCAGTATCTTTAGCTAAGGGTACAACAGCTTATTTTGTAGATGCTAAATGTGGTGCAAATTGTTCTGATGCTACCTTAACCTGGCGACAAAAGGGTGTACAGTACACTATTGGGTTAAAAGCAGGTAAGCAGAAAGATTTGGTAGAAATGGCTAAGTCTGTGATTACACCATAGTTGATTTTAAATTTTCCAAGTATGGGAAAACCTCTCCCTCCTTGCTTGCGGGGGTGAGGTTTACAAAACTTAATATCCGCCTTCTTCTTCGTATTCCACCTGTCTTTCCTTGACCTTTTTGGGAATATTCACAGGTTTTGGGACATCTTCCCAAGCATCACCTTCTACATCATCATAATCGTCGTAATCATCAGCGTAGGCTTTGCTAATGGGCTGAGATTCGTATTTTTTGGGTGGTGCTTGATATCTATCTTGACTTGTGGCCTCACTCCAGTTATCTTCTTCTTCCTCTTCGTATTGTATAGATTCGTAGGAACGGGCTTGAATCACCCGACGTTGTGGACGTTCTTCTTCTATATAGTCTTCAGTCCATTCTTCCTCTTCCCGTGCTACGGGTTCAGGAGTGCGAACTTTTGGTCTAGGTGGTTCTAATGGTACTCCGCTAGGTAGTTGGTTAGCTGGGGAAACTGTGCGGGGTGCAGAATAGCCATATTCTTCTTCTGCGTCTCTTTCCCAAGGTGCTTTACCAATACCCAAACGTTCTAAAACGCCGACTGTTAACTGGTTGACTCTTTCTTCTGCACCTTCAAAGACAATTAAGCGACTAGGACCTGTGCTGACGACTTCATCTATGGATATTTCGTAGGTACTCAAAAATTGGTCGGGTATTTGGGGTACTCCCAAGGAGGCGATGACTATAGAGTAAATTTTACCAGTTTCGCCATTGAATTTAAAGCCCCTGACCCTGCCTAATATTTCCCCAGTTTCGGTGATGACTTCCCAGTTCATCAAGTTGCTGAGGGCTTCAACTTCAATATCTTCGATGACATCTTCATTATCAACCAGGATCACATCACCGATTTGGTTGATACTGTTAAGATACATTTGGCGAGGCAGACCAGAGATAGAGATCAGGCTGTCTCGCAAACCAAGCGCCACAACCTCTCTTTGATCAATGTCAATCCAAACTTGACTCACGATACCTAGCCTTTTGCCATTATCGCGGGTTATTACCTGGGTGTTTAATATATCGGAACGTCTAATTACTTGTTCGGAGGTCATTATATAGGTCGTCCTGTTCGCTTAACGTGCCGTAGGCAATCTCGAATCCGGTTTATCTATACAATATTTTTAACAGAAAATCAAGGCGATTGGTAATTGGTGATTGGTAATTGGTAATGGCTAATTGGTCAGAATATTATTCTACTCTTGCCTTTTGCTGATCACCTGTCACTTAACTTAATCCCCAAAACCTGAGTAGAAGCACCTCTAGCTTGAGTTACGCCAATTGTGCGTTCGGCTGATTCTATTATCGGACGGCGCAAACTGACAACAATCAACTGTGCTTGTTGTGCTTGTTGTTTTATCATTCTAGCTAATCGTTCCACATTTGACCGATCTAAAAATATATCTACTTCATCAATTGAGATTTTTTCAGACTGTCATAGTTAGAGCAATAGTATCCTCCTGTGGTCGCATCTATGTTAAGCTAGGTGGTTATAATAAGTTTAAATGCTCAAATTGCGAACATTATCCTCAATCAGCGACGCTAAGGCAGGGAGCTAATTATCATGTATCAAATAGATCCACCATTATCTCCTCAAGAAGCATTGCCAACCATGTATGATTTACCCAGTGAAAATCAGGAGGAACCAGGATTGCCGGATGAATTTCACCTATTACAACCTGAATTATTACGCATTACGTTTCGTCCACCTACATATACTGAAGATAATATATTAGGACTTACGCATTGACAAAGTAGGAAAATAGTGTATTGATAAAAAGTGTCATCTACTCAACAGGTATCGGACAATCAGAAAAATCAGTAAACCCTCGACAGCGCAATGCAATCTGGAACATT
>JBJOKS010000017.1:0-122133 GCA_046045965.1 Cyanobacteriota bacterium
AACCGATGTAAATCCGGTTTTCAGTGCTGGTGATCCATTCGCAGAATCGATCCCATACGTTGGCGCTTTGGCGCTGTTGTAAGGTTGTGGTCATGTGTTTATAATTGCGTTTTGGTTATGTATGTTTTGGTAGGTGTTTCTACCTCATGAATTTATATTAAGCCTAATGTTTCGATTTGTAAAGGGGTTTTTGTAATATTTTTTAATATTTTTCTCACAGGATGAAAAACCCTAGATATATTAAGGGTTTCAGCCTTTATTTTTTTGTAAACATAATTTACAGGTTTGTGAAAATGTTCTCATCTAGCCAAAAAATCGTTACTTACAGCCCTGCATATACTCTTGTTCCCACTTATGAATGTTTTAATAGATGTAGTTACTGTAATTTTCGTGCTGAACCTGGTACAGATCCTTGGATGACGTTGGCTGAAGCTGAGAATATTTTATTACCTTTAAAAAATCAAAATGTCTGTGAAATACTCATCCTCAGTGGTGAAGTTCATCCTCTGTCATCCAGTCGTAGAAAGTGGTTTCAGCTTATTTATGATTTATGTGCTTTAGCTTTGTCTATGGGATTTTTACCCCATACCAATGCCGGACCACTGAGTTTTGCGGAAATGCAAAAGCTGAAAAATGTTAATGTTTCGATGGGGTTGATGTTGGAACAGTTAACACCCAAGTTGTTAAATACTGTTCATCGTCATGCACCGAGTAAGTTACCTCCGGTGCGTTTACAACAGTTACAATGGGCAGGAGAGTTACAAATTCCGTTTACAACTGGGTTATTATTGGGAATAGGAGAAACTGAAGATGACTGGTGGGTGACTTTAGCAGCTATTTCTGATTTGCATCAACGCTATCAACATATACAGGAAGTGATTTTGCAACCTCACAGTCCGGGAAGTCAGCAAACCTTTGATGAACAAGCTTTTGATCCCCATAAATTACCGCAAGTCATAGCTAAAGCACGGGAAATTTTACCCGCAGATATTACTATTCAAATTCCGCCTAATTTAGTGAAAGATGAAAATTGGTTACTTGCGTGTTTAGATGCAGGTGCTAGAGATTTAGGGGGAATAGGTCCTAAAGATGAAGTTAACCCTGATTATCCTCATTTACAGGTACAGAGATTAAAAGAAATTTTACAACCTGCGGGGTGGGAATTAGTACCACGGTTGCCTGTGTATCCTCAGTTTCAAAGGAATTAGTCATCAGTCATCAGTCATTAGTTATTACCTCTTCCCAGTCTCCAGTCCCCAGTCCCCAGTCCCCAGTCCCCTGACTCCTGACCTATTTTTTACCAAAAACCGTGGATACATCTTCTGCTTCTTTGATCACTGTCAGGTCTAGGTCTGGTTCAGGGATAAATAATGGTTCTATTGGTTCAGGTATAGAAACTCGGATATCAGCACTATTTATAATAGCTCCTAACAGACCTAGCTCAGCTTCTACTAATTGGTCAATGGCTTCAGCCAGCATATTTTCTTGTGTATAGTTAGGTCGCGCTACTAGAACTATGCCATCACTATAGGGTTGAATTAATAGCGGGTCATTGGAAGTGCTGAGAGGGTTAGTGTCTAAAATTACTAAATCATAACGTTCACGAGCATCTTCTATCAAGCGGCGCATTTCACTAGATTCTATGACAGCAGCAGATTGACGGACAGGTCCGGCGCTGGGGACAATGTATAAATTTTGTACATCAGGAACTAAGCGAATACAGTCACTTAAACTGGAATAATAGCGCAGTGGTTCCATACTGGCATAGGAATCAGAGGGAACTTTCAGAGATGAAGCGCGGGAGGGCGATCGCAAATCTAATTCGATAATTAAAGTTCTTTTACCAGCTAGTGCGGAAGCTATGCCTAAGTTATAAGCACTCACTGTCTTACCTTCTTGGCTACTGACGCTAGTAATCAATACTACCTTAACTTCATTGCCACCAATTCGGCGTAAATTACTGCGGAACTTCTCATAAAACTCTAAATAGGGAGAATCTGGGGAAAATAGCACTGGTAAAGCTTCCGGTTCTAAATCATCCACTGGCATCAAAGGCAATTCTCCCAGTAGTAGCACATCCCGCTGCTTGAGGCTTTCGCGGATATCCTCCTTGGTTTTGAAAGTTCCTTCCAGTGAACCCAATAAAAATATCACACCACCACCAATCACAGCACCTAAGAAACCACCGATAGCCAAGGTTAGAGGTACACTCTTGGGTTTGGTAGGTACAGGTATGACTACTGGTGGTTTAGCAATACTGAGACTACCGACAGTTTCTGCCTCTGCCGCTTTTGCATCTATTAACTTCGCTTGCATTTGATCATATATAGCTTTTTTGAGTGCTAAAGCTTGTTCTAAACGCGATCGCTCTAATTGCTTATTGGGGATGAGAGCATATTCTCGACGTAACTGCTCTTCCTGTTGAATTTGCTGTTTTAGTTGTTGTTCTAGGGTTTCTCGTTGAGTTTGCAAAGCCACCATTTGATTAGCTAATGCTTGTCTTGTGGGATCTAAGCTACTTTGGGTGCGAATACCTGTCACATTACCCCTTAAAGGAGCCGCTAGACCACCACCACCTAATACCTCAGCAGCACGTTGTTGCAGCAATTCTTCAGAAGCTTCTTTTTGACGCTGTAATTGAACCATTGTCGGGTGTTCAGGCCGCAAGTCTTTTCTAAGAACTGCAATTTGTGACTCTGCTTGATAGATTTGCGATCGCAAATTGCCAATAATCGGATCAGCACTCAAAGCTGAAGAAACATAAGCCTGTCCAACTGTTAATCCCAATTTATCTTCTAAAGAACGAATTTGAGCATCAATTCCCGAAATGGTCAGTTTAATTGCCCTTTGTTCATTTTGACTAGCACTAATTCCACCAAGTAAACTACCATTTTCTGCCGCTAAAATTGCTGGTTTTTCCCGACGATCATATTGTTCTAGCTTATTCTCAGCCTCTTGAAGTTCTCGCTTGGCCTGTGGTAATAGTTCCTCAATTTTTTTAATAATAGCTTTTAATCTTCCAGTATTAATGTCACTGCTCAACTGCACCATTACTTTTGTCAATTCATCTAATACCTCTGTGCCTCTTTTTGCATCACTATCTTGATAATAAACCAAAAGAAATGGATTTGTAAATTGTCCAGTTTTGCTATCTACACTAGGTATTTTCAGTTTGACTTTTGAAGCAATTGTTTTTGGTTTTGCTTTGACCTTATTTGCTACCTCAGCAATAACTTGCTCCGATAGTAAAACCTGTTCTGTCAGTTCTTTACCCTGTTGCAGAATTTCACTAGCTGTTTTCGAGAAAGCAACCGGTGGACTACTGTAGGTCAACGCACCTTCTATTAAGTAAGTTGCTTGTGGTTCTGGTTGTATAGCCACTACTGTTGAACCAGCGACTACTAAACCAAAACTAGCTATTCCAATCCATTTATACTTTTCAAAAGCAATCAGATATTTTTTAACAATTGGTGGTGTCATAGCATTTAATTATTCATTGGAAATAGGCAATAATAAGCAACAGTCTGGGAATTATGAATTATGAATTATAAATGATATTTTGTTAATTGGAACCACCACCAAATAAGCCATTACCAAAGGTTTCAAAAAAGCGGATAAATGATTGAACATTAAAGAATGGTTGGGTAATAGTATTCAATAAATTAGTAAGTTTACCAACAAAGTTTCTACCAACAACAATCACATCATTATCTTGAAGTGCCACATTTTGAGCAGCATCACCAGCAAGTGCCTTTCTGGCATCAAGTCTTTGCGTCACAGCTTTACCTTTTTCTGGATCAAAGCGAACCAAAGCAATATCCCGAAGATTAGCAGTATTGAGAGGAACATTTCCCAAGACATCTAGAAATGTACTACCATTGGGCAGTGATTGAGTAGCAATTCCTCCCCCAGCATAATTTAAAACTCTAACCCTAATCTGGGGTACAGCTAAAGTTGAACGTGATATCAACCTGCGATCATAACCATCATCTGTACCAGGTTCACGACGTGGTACAATTACAGAATCGCCATCTTGTAACCGCAAGTTGGGAAGTGAAGTACCATTTTGTAAAGCTGTGTATAAATCAACATTTTGAGAAACGACAGAACCATCACTTGACCGACGAAGAATTTGTATTTTTCGTAGGTCTGCATTCAAAGTTGAACCACCCACTAAGGTGAAAATATCAGTAATTCTAGTCATACCAGAACCCGCAGCATAAATTCCGGGACGAAATACTTCTCCAGTGACAGTAATTTGAGCAGGTCGCATCTGTGCCAGAGAAACTATCACTGGGTCATCATTTATAGGACTTAAAGCCAAGCGAATTTTTTCTTGAGCTTCTTCAACAGTCAACCCTTTTAAATTAACCTGACCTATTTGGGGAATAATTATATTACCGTCTTGATTAAGAGACGCTTGAAAACTCAAATTAGGACGTTGCCCTGTCAGTGATAAATATATAACTGGATTAATAACATAACGATTAAAACTAGCACGAATTTTATCCTCTGCTTCTGGCAAACTCAAGCCTTTTAAAGACATAAACCCCACTAAAGGGACAAAAACTTTACCTTCTCGGTTAATGGTTCCTTGAAAATTTAACTCTGAAAATCGCTCTGCTGTAACACCAATAGAATCTCCAATTCCCAAGCGATATAATCCAGTAGGAGGTGGCTGAACAATAACATTCACTCCATCTCCTGTATCTAACAAATAGCGGTTAAATTCCGGTGCAATCTCTTCATTTTCTGGATTGGCATCAGGAGATTTTACCTCAGAACTTGCTGGAGGTATAGAAAAATCTATTGGCGATTGCGCTGAAGATTCTCCAGTTTGCCCTACAACAGGTTGCACAGATACTACCAAAGCAACACCAACCTGAAGAGTCACAAAAAACAGGGATATGAATACACGCTGATGATAACTGGAAACTATAAACATTAGTTTTATATCGTTCAATCAAATACTTTAGAGAATTTCTGCCATCAGTATAGCTTGCACTTTTTCACCCAGAGACTCAAGTTTAGTCCAGGATGTTTCCACTTGTCCAAAAGACTCCATTGGTATCAAAATGCTCACAGCCACCCAAGGAACACGCTTTTTTTGCCATTGTGCCAATTGGTCTGCCATAAACCAGTTGATCGGTGATGAAGTACCACCATTCAGCATCGCGTACCATTGTAAAACAGCAAAAGTTTGTTTTTGTGTGGTAGCCCGAAAAAATCTAGCTTTGACTTTTGTAGTTGTCTTTGAATCTGGACTAGAGACTGGTTTAACAGTAAATTCCGCTGCACGATATTGAGCTATATCCCATTTTCCCCAGCGTGATTTGCCCCAACCGTCGATGTCTGTCCACTCAACTTCTGGTTGGTCTCTAGGTCCGTTTTGTGGTAGCAACAGCAGTATAGCCTCTACGGATGAATCTTTTTGCTGGAGTATTTGCAAAGACCATTTATTTCCACCAACTGGTGTTTCTAACTGTTCCATAGTTTGCCACCCTGGAATATTTAATCCTACTTGGCGGATATTTTTCAGTTCCTTGAGTTTAATAACTGGTGGTGGTTGTTTCCATTGCCACTTTCCTGTTAGGTATCCTGGAACTGCACCTACTCCTAACAGCAGTAGCAGTAAGATCAGCACTGCTACCTGACTCCATTGCTGTTGTTTGAAAAATTTGGATAGGGAAATCATATTCATAGGGTATATGGTATGGGGTAATTCACTACCGTGCTTCTTCTGCTTCCTGTTCTAATGGAATTGCTGGTGCTTCTGAGAAATTACTATTCATCCAATTTAGCAAAGGTACTAATAATACCAGCATACAAGCAGAGTAAAGATCGCCCCCCCAACTGTCATGCAGCCAAACAAATGCCCCTTCGTTACCAGTACCGTGAAAGAAGGTCAATAAAGTGTTACGGATGATATTTGCCGTAACACTGATGGCTACAGCAACAGATACAAAAGTCAAAGTGATGCGCTGTGAAGATAAGCTGTCAGTCCAGTACAGTAGCATTAAGCTGACATAAAGAGTGGTAAATAACATTTTTAACCCCGCACAATAGGGAGCTACTTCCACAATTCGTCCACCTACGTATAAGTTAATTCCATCTAGGACAACGTTCATGCCAAACTGATTGAGGATAAAGGCTGCTGTACTAGCAATAAAGCTTTGCAGTGGAAATGTATAGGGAGCTATCAGGTAAGGTAATGCTGTTGGGGTCGCTAAAAAAACTAACATGAGGGAAAATCCCTGTAATTTTAAGCCTGGTATACCTTTGAACCATAAGCATAGTCCTGTGAGCATGATGGGTAAAGAAAGATTAACCCATTCGGCTACACCACTGAGATAGAATATTACCCCTGTTATGAATAAGCCAATGCTGACAGGATGAGTACAATTGCTGAGACGCTGCCATTGTTTACGGTTTGTCCAAGCTATGTAACCAGCAAAGGGTAAACCGATCATCCCGTGGCTGAAATATTCATGTTCTATACTGATAGTTTTATGTAGCCAGCCATCTATCCAATGTAGCAATATAGGAGCATAAAGCAAACTCAAAATTACTAAAATGCCTAAGTTTAATAATTGGGCTGTGCTGCGGGTTTTAATTTGTTCTTGGAGTGCCATAGATTTAATTCAAAGTTTAAAGTTTCAAATTCAAAAGTTCCATGAATACTGTTTTTTAAAAGTAGTTCAAATTAATTAAACTCAGTTTTCTGTAGCTGGGAAAATTGCCGCAATAGCATTTACAACTTCTTTAATTTCGCTAGTTTTCAAACCAGGATACATTGGTAAAGACAATATTTGTTGAGATAGTTTTTCTGATTGGGGAAAGTCTCCTTGTTGATAACCTAAATAACTAAATGCGGGTTGAAGATGGCAAGGAATTGGGTAATGAATGCCGGTTTGAATTCCTGCTGTGGTTAATTTTTCTTGTAGTTGTTGACGTTGTAGGGGACAAGAATCATCAATTTTGATGACATAAAGATGATATATGTGTCCTGTACCGCTTTGGTTTTCCATCGGCATAATACCAGCAGAGGTTAAGGGTGCTAGTTCTATATCATACTCCTTAGCAATGGTCAGGCGATCGCTATTCCACTGAGATAAATAAGGTAATTTTTGGTGTAACACCGCAGCCTGTAGGGTATCTAAGCGGCTATTAGTACCTGGTTCAATATGTACATACTTTTGTGATGAGCCATAATTCCGCAAGCGGCGCATTTTTGCTGCTACTTCTGGATCTCGCGTTAGTACCATCCCTCCATCCCCCAAAGCTCCTAAATTCTTACTGGGATAGAAACTAAACGCCGCTGCTGTACCTACTGAACCAGCCTTATATCCTTCCCTTTCTGCTAGATGTGCTTGGGCTGCATCCTCAAAAATCAAGACTTTATAGGTTTCGGCAAAGTCTAATAATTGACTTGGTGATACCATTTGCCCATAGAGATGTACAGGAATAATGGCTTTAGTGCGGGGAGTAATGGCTGTTTCTGCGGCTTCCAAGTCAATTAAGGCTGTTTGGGGGTCACAATCTACTAAAATTGGTGTAGCTCCAGCACTGACTACACCAATCAGTGTGGCGACAAAGGTATTAGCTGGTAAAATGACTTCATCACCAGCACCGATGTTGCAAGCTTGCAAACCAAGAGCGATCGCATCAGTTCCAGATGCCACACCAATTCCGTATTCCGTACCTGATGCTGCGGCAAATGCTGTCTCGAAATTGGATAAAGCTTGTCCTAAAATAAAATCTCCCTTGGTTAAGACATCTGCAATTGCCTGTTGCAATTGAGATTCCATCGGTTGATGTTGTAAATTTAGGTCTACAAAAGGAACTTTAATAGTCATCTGATTTCTCACCTGGTAGTATCAAAAATTCAGTAGCACCATCATAAAACCAAAAGAGTTGCATTGCTGACTTCTGTACTGAGTCCTATCGTAACTTCTCTACTGACTTTTGTCGGAACAGCCTGTCATTAGGCTGATGCTGCTGTCAAAAAAAATTTTGTCCAACTTGTTGATCAAATGTGAAATTAGGGAATGCTTAGAAATAGGAAATAGTAACCTCATCCCAGGGGTTACAGAACTTTACAGTATCTAGGAAGTATCAAGGTAGCAGCAGCAATGATAGAGCCTGAAAACAGACTATTTGCCCCCTATGATGGTTGGAACTCTTTAGAAATAAAAGAACAACAACGCATCAAAGTCTTGTCAGACTTAGGTTTACGGCAACCAGAAACAATTCCCGTATTTGAAGAAGCTACTCAAACAGCTGCTCACTTTTTGGCAGCAGAAATTTCTCTTTTGGGATTTATAGATCAGGAAATTCACTGGTTCAAATCATCCGTGGGTTTATCAAGATTAGGACTCATGAATGATTTAGCACAAAGCCGTCAATTATTACGTCGGGATTCCTTTTGCTCCTTAGTGGTAGAAAGTTCACAAATATTAGTTATTAATGATACGAAAGATATAACAAAAACACAAATAACCACCAGTAAGTTAGTGCAGAATTATGGCATCCGTTCTTACTTAGGAGTACCATTGATCGATGCTTCCGGGTATTGCTTAGGTGCATTGGCGGTGATGGATCGTCAGCCACGCAATTTCACAGATCGAGAGATTGAGTTTTTGCAAATTATCGCTCGTTGGAGCATGAGTGAATTTGAGCGCAACCGATTGTTGCAAGGTAAATTACCGAAAAACTTAATTACCAGTATTCCTAGTTTACCATTACCGGAAAAACAGGCAATTGACTTGAAAATTGCCCCACCCATTCTAGAAACAGTTTCTAATTCTACTCAGCATCTGAAACTGGAACTCTTAGGCCAGCTAACTCAAGAATTGCGTACACCTTTAACATCTGTACTGGGTATGGCTGGTGTTCTGGGACGTGAAATTTATGGTCCTTTGACAACCAAGCAGCGAGAATACTTAGAAATCATCCAACATAGTGGACGTTACTTACTTTCTTTAGTTAACGAAATTGCTGAACTAGGAACATTAACTGATAATGCCAATGTGCTGAACTTATCTCCTGTAGATATTGAAATATTATGTCAACAAGCTATCAAGACTCTATCAGAAGTGGCTGTCCGTCGTGAGCAAGAGATTCGTCTGTCTATAGAACCAGGACACAATCGCATTTGGTCTTTAGATAAAGAGAAGGTGCGACAAATTTTGCATCACCTGTTGTTTAGCATTGTTCAACTTTCTGCTACAGGTAGCCTGGTTCGTGTTCACATTTCTTACAAAGAAGATACTCTCTACATTACTATTTGGGTTTCCCATCCCTGGTTAGGAGATGGAATTGCTGAGATAGACCCTTACTTACGCCTTGATTCCTTGTCCATATTAGAAATATTGGGTGAGCCAGAAAAGTACGATTTTTATTTAGAAAATCAGGAGAATGTCCCCATAATTTTGGAAAAGTCACTAAATTTGATTGAACAGCAATTAGGAATTTTGGTGAATGGTTCAGAAAAGGATTTAAATAATTCTTCTGTTAATCTGTCTCGTGAAAGATTAAGTTTATTACTCAGTTGTCAGCTGGCAGAATTACACAGCGGACAAATTTCCATCCAAGGTTCACAAGAATCAGGATACCGCTATGTGATTTCTTTGCCCTTACAATCGGCAAATATCGCGCCAATCAATCATAATGTCTATTGATTCCTGATCAAAAATAGGGGGAGAAGGGGAGATAAATAACCCAATTACCAATTACCAATCACCAATTACCAATTACCAGATTATGATCAAGGCCAAGTTCTACACATTAGGCGTTATTTGATAACAACCTTGCTTATGAATTTAGTCTGGCAAAGATTTACCTTATCATCTGTACCGCTCAAAGCATATCTGGATACTAGCTACCTGCATCGCTTTATGGTGGGGATTTTACGTCCTTGGCGGCAAACCAGTATTTTAATGCAGTGGGGAGATACTATAGCGGCTGCTCTCCTTAGTCTTATCTATGCTCTTGCACCTTTTGTTTCTACTAACCTCATAGGGTTGTTGTTGGTGGCTTGTGTGGGTTTCTGGGTGCTATTGACTTTATCTGATGAAACAAGTTTGACAAATGCCGCCTCAGTCACGCCAATTCATCTGGTAGTGTTGGTCTATTGGGGTATTGCTGTCGCAGCTACAGCTTTATCACCTGTAAAAAAGGCCGCGTTAAATGACTTGGTAACGTTAACACTCTATTTATTACTCTTTACTCTATGTGCTAGGGTGCTGAGAATTTCCCGTCTGCGGTCTTGGCTGATTACTCTTTACTTACACATTTCTCTGATTGTCAGTGTATATGGAATTCGGCAATGGTTTTTTGGTGCTAAGGCATTGGCTACTTGGGTTGACCCAGAATCAAGTTTAGCCAAGACAACCAGGGTTTACAGTTATTTAGGTAATCCCAATTTATTGGCTGGATATCTAATACCAGCAGTGGTTTTAAGTTTGGTAGCTATTTGTGCTTGGCAAGGCTGGATCAGGAAAGCTCTAGCACTAACGATGTTTGTTGTTAATACTGCCTGCTTGGTTCTCACTTTTAGTCGAGGGGGCTGGATTGGTTTGGTGGTGGGGCTTTTGGCAGCGATGGCATTATTAGTTTATTGGTGGAGTGTGGAAATGCCGCCTTTTTGGCGCACTTGGTCACTGCCAATTATTGTGGGCGGTTTGATTGGTGTGTTGGTGCTGGCGGTGATTTTTGTGGAGCCTGTACGCCTGCGGGTTGTGAGTATTTTCGCCGACCGACAAGATAGCAGTAATAATTTTCGTCGTAATGTCTGGGAAGCTGTTTTTGAGATGATTCGCGATCGCCCTATTATTGGTATCGGTCCTGGACATAACTCTTTTAATCAGGTGTATCCTCTCTACCAACGTCCCCGTTATACTGCTTTGAGTGCTTATTCAATTTTCTTGGAAATAGCTGTGGAAATGGGTTTTATGGGTTTAGCTTGTTTTCTCTGGCTAGTAATTGTTACCTTGAATACGGCATTTATGCAAATGCGCCGTTTCCTAGAATCGAGAAGCACAGACGGACTTTGGTTAATTGGGGCGATCGCAACTTTGCTAGGTATGCTCGCCCACGGCACTGTAGATACAGTCTGGTATCGTCCTGAAGTCAATACCCTTTGGTGGCTTATGCTTGCTTTAGTCGCCAGCTACTGGACACCTTTACCTCAACCAAGAAATCAATCTCACCCACAACCCACAACCCACTAAGAGATTTCATCAAAAATCTCCCACCGTTTTTAAGGCAGGGGTGCAGGGGCAGGGACAGAGGTAGAAAAATTCATACTTCCTCCTGATAGCTAAACGCGGTGTAAGCCATACTCCCGACTCCTGACTCCTGACTCCTGAATTCTGTTGTATTAGTCTCTGTAACTCGTAGCCCCTGGTGCGTTGGGGTCTCGATAACGGGTTGGTTCTTCTTCACGCTTTTTACCTGCTAAACCAGCTAGACCCAACAGTCCAATTAATCCTAGCCAACCCCAATTACCATCGTTACGATCATAATAAACAGTCCTGTCTGGTGCAATGTCAGTTCTGGGTTGAGTCACTTGGGCGGATGCGGGTTTACTTACAGGTAAAATTCCCATAATCAATGTCAGAACTCCAGCCCCAACCATTTTGGTGAAATTACTTTTCATGGTGAAAGTGCCTTGTACCTGATTCAGATATTCACCACTTTATCTATTCCTAAAATAAGCCAAATCAATCTGCGGCTATAAACTAGGCTTGCTCGTAAATCAGGCTGGGGGTATATTTAACCATTTACTAATTTGTGAACATTCCGTTACTTTACCCAGTACGGACTCAACTGTTATAATTTTTCATTGCTCGTTGAATATCACGCTGATCTTGACGGCGTTTGAGGTCTTCCCGCTTATCGTGAATTTTCTTACCTTTACATAAACCAATACTGATTTTTACCCAACCCCCTTTAAGATACATTTTCAACGGTACTAAGGTTAAACCTTGCTGTTCTACCTTACCAATTAGCTTGCGGAGTTCTTGGCGATGTAGCAGCAACTTCCGAGTGCGACGCGGTTCATGATTGAAATATTGTCCACTAGCACTGTAAGGAGAAATATGTACATTTATTAACCATGCTTCGCCATTGCGAAGCAACCCATAGCCATCTTGGAGATTCACTTTACCTGCTCGTATTGATTTGACTTCCGTACCTGCCAGCTGAATTCCTGCTTCGTAGGTTTCTAGGATTTCATACAAATAACGGGCTTGGCGATTGTCGCTAATAACTTTATAGCCTTCGTTTTTGTCACTCATTGAAAATTTGGTTTGTGTTAAATATGGCTGAAAATGCTTTGTAATTTGAATAAGGAGTTAAGCTAACTTAATCTTACATTTTATTTTACATTTAATTTAATCTACTACTATAACAGTATTTTTTGTTTAATTATTATTAATTTTTATGAATTCTTCCTAAGCATTTAAGATTTTCTTTATAAATCATCCCTGATGCAGTCATTAGTAGGTAATACTGTCATAGTATAAAACAGAAGAACACTATTACTGCCAGGGTTTATTGCTAGTGTTCATTATAGCAAAATATTGAGTAACAAAAATGCTAGGGGTGTACTGTCCATGCCCTTGAAGATCCTTGTAGTGGATGACGACCTGGGCACTCGTCTGTCTATTAGTGATTATCTGGAACTGTCTGGCTATTCGGTGATTATGGCTGATGACGGTCAAGATGCTTTGTCTATGGTAGAAAAGAACCATCCTGATTTGATGGTGACAGATATTGTCATGCCACGGATGAACGGCTATGAACTGGTGCGTCGGGTGCGTCAACAAGCAGAGTTTAGGTTATTACCTGTAATTTTGTTAACAGCGCGAACCAAAACCCAAGAAAGAATTCTTGGCTACCAATCAGGTTGTGATTTATATTTGCCCAAGCCTTTTGAACTAGAAGAGTTAGCCGCTGCTATTCGTAATTTACTGGAGCGATCGCAAATCATTCAATCAGAATATCGCTTTTCTTATCAAGAAAGTTTAGATGGGTCTAACTTCATTAAAGCAACAGACAGACAAAATCATTTATCAACTCAAACTGCTAATTCTCAGCTACTCTCATCACTGACTACAAGAGAACAGGAAGTGTTAGAAATGTTGACTCACGGTTTGTCTAATGCTGAAATGGGTCATCAACTGCACTTAAGTCCGCGCACAGTAGAAAAATACGTCAGCAGTTTATTGAGAAAAACTTTAACCAGCAATAGAGCCGAACTGGTGCGTTTTGCTATCAAGCATGGTCTTGTGGAGTAAAAGCATTTTTATGAGAATTGCTGACTTTTAACATGGTTAAGCAGACCTTCACAAGCATCCATAAGGAGGTCAATCACCTGATTAAATCCCTCTGTTCCGCCATAATAGGGATCTGGAACTTCCTTAAGAGTGTGTTGAGAGCAAAAATCACACATCAAGCGGACTTTATGGTGATATTCTCCAGAACGGTCAACAGCAAGGATATTTTCGTAATTTTCCTGATCCATTGCCAAAATCAAATCAAACTCCTGAAAGTCTGATTTTTGAAACTGACGAGCTTGACCACGTAGTTTAATTCCTAACTTAGCAGATGCAGCAGCACTCATGCGACGGTCAGGTGGACTACCAATGTGATAGCTAGAAGTACCAGCAGAATCACAGTAAATTTTATCACTCAAAGCAGCTTGGTCAATGAGATAATTCATGATATTTTCTGCTGATGGCGATCGGCAAATATTACCCAAACAGACAAATAGTAACTTGTAAGACATTTTTCGGGGTTAATCCTTTTAGCTGAATTCTTACTAATAAACTATGATCAAATAGCGCAATAAGTCAAGATTTATATTTAAATAAACATCCCACGATGTGGTGGACAAATAAAGGTATTTTGATGATTTTTATTAATACAGCGGATGCCTTGGTTATGAGGTACATTATAGCCCCCTCATTGCTGGCGGAGATGGGATTTTGTCAATAAAGCTTTATATCAACATTCCCTAAAAAGTGCAGTCCTAGAAATGGGATTGCGAGAATCTGCTAGATTAGTTTTAACACCCCAAGAAATTCAACATTTTTTCTGATAGTATGGTTCACTATATTCTTTTAGTAAAGAAGATATGTCAAGTTTGTGAGTAACTAACCATTGCTGAATTTTTACATCACTGATCTCTTGAATTTTATAATCCTTAAATTCCTTGAAAAAAGACCTGACATTATCTTTTAAGAGTTTAAGTTTACTTTTTCTCATTATTTCAACTTCATGAGTAAAGTTCCCTTCATTAGAAACATTTTTAGTAGGGATAATTAATATTCTTTTTACTTTTTCTGTGTTGTATGTATCTTTAAACCACCCGCAATGATTATTCATTTGACCAGTTTCAGTTTTAAATATTTCATTTCGTGAGTCTTCAACTTCACTCTTACATTCAAAAATAAAATACTGGCTATCTTCACCACACCAAAGGTTATCTGCTCCCTTCTTAAATTCCCTATCTGGTCTTTGGCTAAGAAAACCAATTGCACTACCTAAATCTTGAAGAGCTTTTTCAAACTTCTCCGCAGGTTGCCCAAAACTCAAACTTTCAAGAATATCATCTATATTCATAATAAGTTCTTCATAATTTGCATTTGAAGATATCCATTCCTTTATCCTTTTAATTCTATTTTCACTTATATATTGCAGTTTCTTATAATTAATACCTTCTTTTGGTTTCAGAAGATTATTGTTATTTTTAAATGCACTTTTTTGTGTTTTGTTAGATTCTAATTTGCTAATTCGATATTGATAACGAGCTAAAATTTGTAGATACCACCCCTTTTCTGTTGAATTTTCTTGATAGAAAGAATCAATTATTTTTTGAATACAAGTTATTGCATTTTCTAACTCATTTATATGTAAGGAATCTTCTGCTTTCTTTTCCAATTCTAGTATTTCTATAAAATTTTTACCATTACTAGATTCCATAGTAACAACTTCATCCATTTTTTCTTTGTAAAATTCTTTCCATCCTTCGTCTCTTTTTAAACATTGATTGATTAACTTTATTACAACATCTAAAGGTTGTTGTCTTTTCTCTTCTAATTCTTCTTCCGCAAACTTCCCAATCTCAATTCCTATTTCTATCTGTTTTCTTGTTTGTTCTGAGAAAAATTTATTTGAATTAATGCTTTTGATAAATTTTACTAAATCATATCCAATAATTAAGATGACACTATAATCTTTTTCCCCTCTTACACTTCTGCCTAATCCCTGTTCTATCTTTTGAGCAATTTTAATATTTATCTGATCACTGTTTGACCTACATTCCTCTTCATACTTTTCTGTTAGAGAACTTGCATATGGTATTGAATCTATTATCAAAATCCGACAACAATTATCAGGAAGGTCTATTCCATCATATCTATTTACAAGAACAACAGTATTACTGTATTGATTATCTTTCAATTTATTAATTTCGTCAAAGATTTTATCTTTATTTGCTACAATAGAACCACATTGTTCGTATGTATTAGCTACTGGAAAGCTCGGAGTTATTACGACTATCCCTGCTCTACGCTTAGGATCTTTTTTGGCAAATTCATTTATGATAGGTCTTCTATCTAAACTGCTATCAATTAATGAAGGTATTAATATCATTTTTTCACCAGACCATTTCTCATTGTTGTAAACGAGAGGTTGTTTAACTGCTTTCGCATCCAAACCTAGTCCTTTTATAAAAAAGGAATCATTTTGAGTAGTTGCTGACATTAAAATTTTATGTTTAGCCTTGTTAAAAGTACCAAATTGATGTACTAAACTTATAGAAGGTGAAATTTCTAGTTCTTTTCCACTTATAAAACATTGACAATTCTCAAGACTATCCTTAATTAAATCCCAAGTAAATTTTACTTTTATATCGTCACTGTATTGTAATAAAATTGCTGCAACTTCTGATTTTTTATCTTCCCAACTCCAATAAGGTACTGGGAGGGATGTACTGTATTTACCACTTTGAATCTCTAAAAAACTACCTTCACCTTGTTCTCTTAAATCATCTTCAAATAACTGAATTAGTTTTGTATAAATTTTATGCTCGTTATTTACTGTTATTTTAAAAGAGTTATTTATGGAGTCTATACAAGCATGAGAATCATCTAATAAAATTGTATTAACTTTAGTGAAGTTACCACCTATTCCAAAAATGGATTTACCATTAAAAAGTTTTTGAACATGAACTATTAATATTTTCTCTGAGCTTAAAAACTCCTCTGGAAGAGAGTTCTCATTATTAAGAGTTACATAGCTGATTCCAAACTTCTCAGCTTCTTGGCAAGTTTGCTGTAGTAAATATATATTTGGGCAGACATATACACATGGTTCTTTGTTTTCATTTAACTTTGATTGAAGCATTAATAATCCAATTAAAGTTTTTCCTTGTCCAGTATGTAGTTTTAAAATCAAGTCTTTGTCTTCTTTTCGATCTAACCACCAATCTGTAAGTATTTCTTTCTGTACTGGACGAAGATCGCTAGTTTCACTTTTTCTATCTAACACATCATAAATCTCAACTGGATTTACTTTTTTCTCAATTGATTTAAGTCCTAATTTCTTTTTGAAGTCAACCATCTTATTTGTTAATCAATATGTTTACTGTTTTGTTTATTAAGGCGCTAAAGTAAAAAATTTTACAATTAGGTAATGCCTAAAGCCCTAAAAGGAGGAAAAGTGATAAACAATACCATTATAGAGCTAACGCTCGTATACGACAATACAATTGCCGTACTACCATGCCAACACACCTATACTTTGGTGAAAACGAATTCTTTCTAACTCGCATCATCAAACAACTAAAAACCCACACTCTAGATCAACCAACAATGGGCAAACTTCAACTATACAGAATACCCCCCAGAATCTAAAGAAACCATTCCTCAAGCATTATCCGATATCATGACACCACCAGTTGGGAGTGGAGGAAGATTAGTACATTTGCCCAACAGCACATTACTGGGAGTTTGTTCAAAAGAAATTTTGTTGCAGTTGGAGTCCATTCTCCCCAAAATTCCCTCAACAAATACCCTCCTTATCACCAACACTCACAAACCTGACGGGAGAAATAAATCAGTCAAACTCCTACTGGAATACGCACAGGTAAAAGAATTTCCTCTCGTTCCCCAATGGCAAACCCAAGCATTAATACAGCAAGCTCGTACTTTAGCTGACGAAGTAGGTGTAACACTCACTATCGATGCCTACAAAGTATTGATTGATTACACAGGCAATCATACACGACTGATATTCACCGAACTAGAAAAGCTCAAAACCTATGCTTTGGGTAAAACAGTCAATGGGGATATGGTGAAAGAATTAGTATCAGAAAATGCTACTAATAGTTTACAACTAGCCAACGCCATTCGCTTGGGTGACAATGCTCAAGCATTAGAATTTGTTGAACACTTAATTAACTGTAACGAACCAGCTTTAAAAATTACCGCTACCCTGACTTCTTGATCATCCAAATGTTATACAGTTTGCTGGTGGTTCTCCTGGGAAAGCGATCGCTCTATTTAATATTTATATTTTTTTATCAACGCTCATACTCCCACTAATATATGCAAATATCTGTATAGTATTTATGTATAAGAGTAGTTACTGAAATAGTTATAAATAATTTTGTCTATGCAGTCAGTTATCAGTTATCAGTTATCAGTTGCTAACGACTAATAACTAATAACTAACGACTAAGGACTAATGATTAATGACTATAATCCCGGTAGTTCCAATCCACTAGTCAAATCTTCCATACGTTCCCGCATAGTCGCAGTAGACTTGTTATAGGCATCTTTCATTGCTGCTGTCACGAGATCAGAAAGTAGCTCAGAACCTTGTGCTATTGCATCTGGGGAAATTTCTACTCTTCTGGGTTCTTGGTTCCCACTGACAATTACCTTAACCAGTCCACCACCAGACTCTCCTTGAATCTCCATTCGCTCTAATTCTTCTTGGAGAAGTTTTGCACCTTCTTGAACCTGCTGGGCTTTTTTGAAAGCGTCAGCCAATTCTCTCATTTTTCCTAAGCCAAAACCAAATCCCTGTCCTTTTCCTGCTGTCATAATTAATTTTCCAACTGTGCTTTGAATAACAAATCAAATTCAATTATAGATGTGGCGGGTAATGGGTAATGGGTAATTGGTAATTGGGAATAGAGAACAGGTAAAGAATTTTCTCCCCAGTCACCAGTCACCAGTCACCAGTCACCAACCTATCCACAAACTGCTTGAAACTCGCCAATCATTTTAACTTCTGGTTCTAACCAAATTGACCAACGTTCTTGTACTTCACGTTGAATATGATTAATGAGACAGAAAATATCACTGGCTTTAGCGCCACCACGATTAACGATAAAATTGGCATGAAGTTGGGCTACTTGCGCTCCGCCAATTTGGTAGCCTTTTAAACCAGCTTGTTCAATCAACCATCCAGCAGTGTAAGGTTTAGGATTGCGGAACACACTACCACAACTGGGAAAATTATAAGGTTGGGTAGAAAGCCGATGCTGTTTATGTTGCTTGGTAGCAGCTACAACTTGTACGGGATCTGCACCTGGTTGAAGTTGGAAAGTAGCTTGAGTAACTATCCTTTTGCCCCCTTGTAATAATGAAGTTCGGTATCTGTAACCTAATTCCGCTGGGGTGAGAGTTTCTAATGTACCATCAGGAGAGAGCAATTCCGCGCTCACCAACATATCTGCAATACAGCTACTATGCGCTCCTGCATTCATCACAACTGCACCGCCAACGGTTCCAGGAATACCAACAGCCCATTCTAACCCTTGCCATCCTAATTCTGCTGCTTCCCATGCCAAGCTAGGAATAGATTCACCTGCGGCGACAGTTAATTGACCTGTTTCTAGGTCGAAGTGCTTGGAACGGAAATGACGAGTAGCAATAACTAAGCCTGGTATACCTTGATCACTGACCAGCAAGTTAGAACCTGCCCCCAGTATCGTTACTTGTAAATTTAGTTCTTTAGCATACTCAATACTTGCTTGTAATGCTTCTAAGTTGCGTGGAGCAACGTACCATTGGGCTTCTCCTCCAACTCTGTAGGAAGTAAATGCTGATAAAGAAGCCTGGGACTTGATTACACATTCAGTTCCGGGTAAGTAAATGACTTTACTATCGACAGAATTAGTGGTTTTCTGTTTATTTGTCGTCAAAGCAGAAATCGTGCAGACGTTACCAGCTGCCTGGGAAATTGTCATCGTTGCTTTAATTGGTAATTTTTATTACGTTATCAACAGTCAATGCGGTATATAAAGTAGCGAGTGAGACTATTGCTAGATTGGGAATAGATAAAAGAAAAAACCTAGCTTTCTTTGCCGCACTTAAGATGTGGCTTTAGCCGGTTCGCAAAGTGTGGCAATGATTTCAGGAATCGCCTGATTTAAATTCCCAGCGCCTAAAAACAGTGCTAAGTCGCCCGGACGCAGTGTTGATAATAAAACCTCGGTAACAGAAGATAAAGTTGGTTGATAAATTACCTGCTGGTGCTGCTTGGCAATTTCCGCAGCCAATTTTTCACCACTAATCTGTCCTAAATCGGGTTCTCCGGCACTGTAAATGTCAGTGAGAACTACTAAATCAGCATGGGTAAACGACTCGGCAAATTCTTCTAAAAATGTAAGTGTACGACTATAACGATGGGGTTGGAAGATGGCAACTACCCTTTGTCCTGGTCTAGCTTGGAGTCTTGCTGCGGCGAGAGTAGCACGAATCTCACTAGGGTGATGGGCATAATCATCAATAAAGGTAATACCAGCGGCTTCTCCCCGGAACTCAAAGCGCCGTCTTGCTCCTTCAAAGGTAGCAATACCTTTGGCAATTTCCCCAAATTCTAAACCCAGAGCGCGTCCTACAGCTACTGCTGCTAGAGCATTGCTGAGGTTATGCCGACTCAAAAGCTGTACATTCAATACACCCAAGGCTTTGCCTTTTTCCCAAACCAAAGCTGTTGTACCATCAGCACGATAGTCAATATTGGTAACAGTGTAATCAGCGCCTGTGTCTGGATGTAGACTGTAGCTGATTGTTGGTTTTAGGCTATCGCGCACTGTGGCACAATCAATGCTACCTACTAAAATTTGGCAACCTTGGGCAAATTTTTGGAAAGTCTCCACCACTTCTTCTAATGTTTCGTAGTGGTCAGGATGATCGAGTTCAATATTGGTAATGATGCCAATTGCTGGAGCGTGTTTAACCAGGGAACCATCAGATTCATCAGCCTCAGCTACTAGATACTTACTTTCCCCTAGTCGAGCATTCCCTTCCCAAGCGTTGACTTCACCACCAACCAAAATTGTGGGGTCAAGACCAGCTTGCAAGAGCATATAACCAATCATGCTACTGGTTGTGGTTTTACCGTGAGTTCCTGCCACAGCAATGCTGTAGTAATCGGCAATCAAGGCAGCTAGGACATCGGAACGGTGTAAAATTGGGCAACCCAATTCTAGAGCCGCTTTGTATTCTAAATTATTCGTGTTAATAGCTGTGGAACAAATTACTTGAGGTAATATTGTTTTGGTAGTAGACAGTTGTTCTTGAGAATTTAGTAATACTCCATTAGTCGATACTTGAGGACGAAAGAATTCAAGATTACTGGCTTCTTGCTTACTAAAAATGTGAGCGCCCAGAGATTCCAACTTCCGGGTAATTTGGTTAGGACGTAGATCAGAGCCAGATACTGGTAATTGACGTTTTGTCAATACATGAGCCAGAGCAGACATTCCTATACCGCCAATCCCTATGAAATGAAATGGTCTACCGCTAAAATCTATATAATTATTCATCTTTTGTTCCTCTTACACCACACCACAGAATCTTCACAAATGACACGCGTATCATAACAGGATTTTGATTTTTACAGATACTGCTCCTGTAAGATTTTCATCTCTGAATAAAGGGTTAATTTTTTACTTTGTTTGTGCTTGTTCAGAAAGATATTACCCTGACGGCAGAGTTTTTCTATTTCTAATATCTTTTTATGATTATTCTGAAAACTGAGACAACATCGGGAAAAAAAATCCTGTAATGTTAAATACATATCGTTAGTTGCATTACTACAAGTAGCTACGGAAGTGCTTGAGTCATAAACCTGATTTGAAACTGTATCAAGCCAGAGAGTTAATTGACTACAATAGTACATTGACAGTGAAAATATTATTCAACTGGTTGCAGCAGGAAATTCCTGGACTGCACAAGTAGTCCGGGTAGAGATGCTTTGGCATACCTTCCGTTGATTCTCTCACCAAATCCCCAATTCTCAGACTGGATGCAGCAACTAGCAATTTTTGGCGGAACTTTTGACCCAATTCATTGGGGACACCTGCTTGTAGCCGAAACGGCTTTGGCTCAATTAGATCTAGAAGAGGTAATTTGGATACCCTCAAAAAATCCTCCTCATAAACAAGCCGCACTTTTTGAGCATCGGGTAGCAATGCTGCAATTAGCTACGAAAAATAACCCAGCTTTTACTATCTCACTCATTGAGAGAGAACGATCTGGGACTTCATACTCTATCAACACCCTGATTGATTTATCTGCTTGTTACCCAAATACTCATTGGTACTGGATTATTGGTTTGGATGCTTTCCAAACCTTACCCCGTTGGTATCGTGGATCTGAACTAGCACAAATGTGTGATTGGTTAATCGCACCCCGACTAGCAGGTGGTGAGACTATAGCTCAAAGTGAGATCATCTGCAAGCAGGTGGAAAAAAAATTTAGAGAAAAATCATGTACCATTCACTGGCTATTACTGCATACACCTTTAGTAAGAGTTTCGTCAAGTATCATCCGTGAACTTTGTCGCCAAGGCCATGCAATTGATGATTTCCTGCCGTCACCGGTCAGCTCGTACATTGCTACTCACAACCTGTACTCAAATAATTCTGAATAAATTCTGTGTTTTTTTTTGGATCTAACACTTTATAGTTATAAACACTCCCCCCCTTTGCGATATGATTGGGGTCAACGATATCAACTTATAGGCATAAATACAGAGGGCAAGACACTGTGATTAGAGTTGCAATCAACGGTTTCGGGCGTATTGGACGGAACTTCGCACGCTGCTGGGTAGGTAGAGAGAATAGCCAAATTGAGCTTGTGGCTATCAATGACACTTCCGACCCTAGAACCAATGCTCACCTCCTTAGATATGATTCCATGCTAGGGAGGTTACAAAATGCCGATATTAGTGCTGATGATAATTCCATCACCGTCAATGGTAAGACGATTAAATGCGTATCTGATCGCAACCCAGATAACTTGCCCTGGAAAGAGTGGGACATTGACCTGATTATTGAATCAACTGGTGTATTTACCAGTAAAGAAGGGGCAATGCGCCACGTGAATGCTGGTGCTAAGAAGGTTCTGATTACCGCCCCTGGTAAAAATGAAGATGGTACTTTTGTAATGGGTGTGAATCATCATGACTATGATCACAACCTACATAACATCATTAGTAATGCCAGCTGTACTACTAACTGTCTGGCTCCTATTGCCAAGGTGTTAAATGAGAAATTTGGCATCATCAAAGGCACAATGACTACTACTCACAGCTACACTGGAGACCAGCGTTTACTAGACGCTTCTCACCGTGATTTACGTCGGGCAAGAGCAGCTGCTATTAACATTGTTCCCACTTCTACTGGTGCGGCAAAAGCAGTGGCTTTGGTACTTCCAGACCTGAAAGGTAAGCTGAATGGTGTGGCTTTGCGTGTACCTACCCCCAATGTTTCAATGGTGGATTTTGTAGTCCAGACTGAGAAGCGCACTATTGCTGAAGAAGTTAACCAAGCTCTTAAAGAAGCTTCTGAAGGTTCACTCAAAGGCATTTTAGGTTACAGCGAACTTCAACTTGTATCTTCTGATTATCAAGGTACAAATGAGTCTTCTATTGTTGATGCGAGCTTGACTATTGTTATGGGTAATGACATGGTGAAAGTCATGGCATGGTATGACAATGAGTGGGGTTATAGCCAACGCGTTCTGGACTTGGCGGAATTAGTAGCTTCTAAGTGGGTCTAAGGTGATTGGTGATTGGTGATTGGTGATTGGTGATTGGTGATTGGTGATTGGTGATTGGGAAGAAAAAACTAATGACTAATGACTAATGACTAATGACTAATGACTAATGACTAATGACTAAAATGTTGAAATCCCTGACTAAGACTTAATTCTTGGTCGGGGATTTTTTCGTTTTCATTCTGTAATATTACTGTTGAGTCTGGTGTAATTGTGCCTATGATGGCTGTACCTGCACCTAATTTTTGGACTAATGTGAATGCGGCTGGTGGTGGTAAACACAGGACTAATTCAAAATCTTCACCACCGTATAGGGCATAATGTAGCGATCGCTCTGGTGATAGCCAGTTATTAAAAGCTGATGGTAGCGGAATTTTACTTTGTTCTAAGATAGCGCCGACTTTACTAGCACGACAGATTTGTAATACAGCATCTGCCAAACCATCACTGCTGTCCATACCAGAGATGAGGCAGGGGGATGGGAAGATTTCTTTGAGGATGGGTATGACATCTAAACGTGGTTTGGGGCGCTGGTGGGCGGTGATTAAAGCTGCCTTTTCTGCGGTTTTGAGGTGTTGACCTATTTCCGGGTGTAAGAGCAGTTCTAAGCCCCCACGGGAGGCTCCATGAACACCTGTAACAACTATGGCATCTCCGACTTGAGCAGTGGCACGACGAATAATAAAATTAGGGTTGACTTGACCAAAGGCGGTAATTGCTAAAGTAGTGATAGGCGATCGCACTATATCACCACCAACTATAGACACGTTGTATTTTTGCAAACATTCTGTCATGCCCTGATACAGTCTTTCAACCCAACTGACAGCAACATCCCCTGGTAAACCCAGTCCGACGGTGATACCCAAAGGAAAAGCACCCATAGCAGCTAAATCTGATAAATTAGCCGCGACAGCACGCCAACCAGCATCCTCTGGGGAAGTGGTGACATCACTAAAATGCACACCATCAACTAACATATCTGTAGTTACTACCAAAGATTGCTCTGATTCTGTCACCAAAATCGCCGCATCATCACCAACTACATCTTCTGGACAGAAGCGTTGTAATCTCTCTAAAAGACCTTGTTCGCCAATATCTCGAACTTGCAAATGTTCTGCTGGTAAATTAGACATCATTTTATATTAATTAAAGAGGCAGAAGGCAGGAGGCAGGAGGCAGGAGGCTGAAATTTTGAATATTTGTATTTTCCTATTCCCACTGATAACTGATAACTGATAACTGATTAAAATGCGAACTATTGCGGAAATTAATGAAAAAATCAACCAAAAACGCGCTGTAGTGTGGACGGTTGAAGAATTAAAAAAAAGAGTAGCAGAAATCGGTGTTGCTAAAGCGGCTAAAGCAGTTGATGTCATTACCACCGGTACCTTTGAACCAATGGAGTCAAGCGGTGCAATTATTAATCTAGGACATACTGATCCACCAATCAAAATTAGACGTTGTTGGTTAGATGGTGTGCCAGCATACTCTGGTTTTGGTGCAGTAGATTTATACTTGGGTGCTAGTTGTGCAGTGGAAACGATGGATGGGGAAGAACTGCGAGAACGTGGTGGAGGTCATGTCATCCAAGATTTAATTGCAGGGAAAACCGTACAAGTAAGAGCATTAGGACAAGTGACTGACTGTTACCCAAGAGCTACTTTTGATACAAGCATCACCCGTGAAACTATCAACCAGTTTTATTTATTTAATCCGCGCAATCTTTATCAAAATTTTATTATTGGGGTCAATGGAGGCGATCGCCCACTTCATACCTATTTAGGACCACTCCAACCCCGTTTAGGCAATGCAGTTTACTCAAACCCTGGGGCAATTTCCCCTTTATTCAATGATCCCGATTTAGAACTGGTGGGAATTGGCACAAAAATATTTTTAGGTGGGGGAATTGGTTATGTAGCGTGGGAAGGTACGCAGCACTTTCCCTTACAAAAGCGGTTAGCTAATCGTACACCCATTGGACCATCAGCCACTTTAGCCTTAATTGGTGATGCTAAACAAATGGATGCGCGTTGGGTGCGGGGTTGTTACTTCAAAAGTTATGGACCGTCTTTAATGTTGGGTGTAGGTGTGCCACTTCCGGTTTTAAATGAAGCAGTAGTTGAACATTGTGCAGTACAGGATAAAGACTTAGTAGCGCCAATAGTAGACTTTTCTATTCCTCGTCGTGTCCGTCCTACCTTTGGTTTAGTCAGTTATGCTCAACTGAAATCGGGAAAAATCACCATAGAGGGTAAAGCGGTGCGTGTTGCTCCTTTAGCCAGTATGTTTCTCTCACGACAAGTTGCCCTAGAGTTGAAACAGTGGATAGAAGCTGGCACATTTACCCTCACAGAACCAGTTTCCCCCATTCCTATGGAGCGTGCTTTTTTACCCCAAGACCGTTGGACGGACTTTTAATGGTAATTGGTGATTGGTAATTGGTAATTGGTAATTGGTAAACATAAAATTGATTACCCAGTCCCCAGTCACCAGTCCCCAGTCCCCAGTCCCCAGTCCCCAGTCACCAGTCCCCAGTCCCCAGTCACCAGTCCCCAGTCACCAGTCACCAGTCCCCAGTCCCTACTCTTGGGGTTTCGGCTTCTTCACTGGCTTAGGAGCAGGGGTTTTTGGTACAGGTTTAGAAACCGCAGAGGGTTCGCCACCTATTTTCTTGACAGGACGGGGAGTATCTCCATTGCGTCTGGGGGGGAATGGTCTTCTCGAAGGACCACCACCTGCACGGGGTCCACTTCTGAATGGTGGTTTGCGTTTTTTGGGTAAATCAGCGATCGCTTCGGCATTTTCTATTGCTAATATATCAGCTTCGCGTTTGACCTTGAAATCCCAAAACTTGCCCACCGCCTTGGTAGCCAACACACCCTGTAATTTCAACTTAAAATACTTAGGTTTGTCAGTTGGTTTCCGTGGAGCTTGCTTGATTTTAACTACCAAACTCTTAGCATCAAAAGATTGGTAAACTACCTCACCACGGACAGAAAATTCTCCATCAGGAATTTCTGATGAAGTTTTTGGGGGTTCAGAAATTTCCTCTTTAGTAGACTTTTGGCGAGTAGATTTCTTGGCAGAACCATTTTCGGGTCTCTCTAACGCTTGTGAAACCGAATTTTCACCATCCTCTTCTGGGAAATTTTTAGCCAGATTTTCTGGCTCCCAAACTCCGACAATTTGGATGTGCAGTGAGTCATTTTCTTGTCTAGTACGGGGATAAACCACCCATAGATGTTGTTTTTCTAGGTCTAGGTGATTTTTCACTAAACTCATAATCCGACCTAAAAGGACGGCATTGAGTTCTACACCATCAGCAGTTACCAATGTTCCTTGGGTAAATTGTTCACTGCTGGCACAGTAGCGCCCCCGGACTAACCCAATTGCTCGGTACTGCAATGGTTCGCTAGGAGGTGGGATCGGTTGTTGGCGATGAGCCAAATTCCCGTTGGTATCAGTCCCGCTAGGGTTAACGGGTGAATGATCCGGTTTTGAGGATCTAGCTGTTAAGTCAATTTTAGTTGGAGCCTGGTTAGAGGCTGTAGAATTGGAGGATTCAGGAGACGGCATCAGGTCGGAATTCATAAAAACTCCTTGCGGCGGAGACACATCCCATTGTGGGATTTGACAAAGGCATTTGGAAATAGCGTTTCTATGGCTGATAAAAGTATATTTCCTTTCAATCTAGCCATTCTAGACTGCGCTATACGAACACAAAGGCGCGAAATTTATCATTTAGAGACTAAATGTGTCATTTAGCGCCTTTACACTAGTTTCGGAAGCATAGCATAGCTACAATTCTGAATGATCCTCCTAAAGTCATCACTTACTTTAGCAGTGTAGATAGTTATTTGTTATAAAATTCACAGTCAAATAACCGTATTCCGCCAAGTTTTGGAAAATTTTAACTTTGTGTTTTGTGTAAATATTAATTTTGATTCATTGCGCTCAAACTCACCAAAAGGAAAAAAATTGTGTCTCAATCACGTAATCGGTGGATAATTCAGGTTGTCTTATTTATAGCAGTTGCTGCTTTTATTGGGGTTTCTGTTATGCCCATAATTGGGGCTTTGAATAGTTCCCAACCAGTAGGGCAAAATCCTACCAGCAACCCTACTAATTCTAGTTCATCTGAGCAAAAGTCAAAATTGGCAGATGAAATTCGCGGTTATGAACTGGTTTTACAACGAGAACCGGAAAACCAAGCCGCACTCAAGGGGCTTTTACAAGCACGGTTACAATTACTGAGTCAAAAAGGTAGTGGTGAAGTTAAACCGACTGATATTCAAGCGGTAATTGAACCTTTGGAAAAGTTAGCTAAATTAAATCCTCAACAGTCTGAGTATGCGGTGCTTCTGGCACAAGCAAAGCAGCAAATTGGTGATAAGGAGGGAGCCGCCCAAACTTATCGCTCAATTTTAGCAACTACACCTGGTGATCTCAAGGCTTTGCAGGGAATGGTGAATTTACAACTTAGTGAAAAGCGCCCAGAAGCCGCTATTGGCATCTTACAAGAAACTTTATCTACAGCTTCTCAAGCAAATACAATTCAGCCTGGAAGTGTTGATGTAGTTGCTGTACAGGTGCTTTTGGGTAGTGTGTACGCTTTACAGAAAAACGACACTCAAGCTATCTCTTTATACGAGCAAGCAATTAAAAAAGATCCTCAAGATTTTCGTCCCGTTTTAGCAAAGGCTATGCTTTTGAAAGAACAGGGTAAGGCTGATGAAGCAAAATCTTTGTTTGACAGTGCGACGGCTTTAGCTCCTGCTCAGTATAAAGATGAAATTAATAAGGCAGCAGCAATACCGACTCCTTCCCCTTCTGCTTCTCCCACAGCATCACCAACAAGTACACCAAGTCCATGAGGAGTCAGGAGAAAGAATTTATTTTTCCTCCCCTGCTTTCTTCCCTGTTACCTTAGTTTCCTTCTATGGCGGCGACGATACCGAAGATAATAAACAGAAAGCCGCCTAAGAAGGTAATTTGTTTTTCGGAAATTTTACCTGCAATTAATTTACCACCGATGACGGCGATCGCTGCACAAATTGCGTGTCCTAAAACTGCACCCAGTGTTACACCAATGGGGTTGTTACTCGCTGCTAAGGCTATGGTGGCTATTTGTGTGCGATCGCCCCATTCTGCTATAAATGTTAATACAAATGATTTCAGTAATATTGACCACAAGCTTTTTTGCTGACTGTCTAATTCTGCCTTTTCTACTGCCTCTCTCGCTTCTTCTATGACTTCTTCATCAGGTTTAGCTGGCATTTTCCAAGCATCGTAGAGCAGTTTTAATCCAAAGGCTATAAACAAAACTATTTCCGCATAATGAACATAAATTTTTGAGCCTTGTGTTAATGCAGACAGCAGTTGTCCAAATATCACTGATAAAACTGTCATTGCTGCTAAAGCCGCTGTCACACCAGCAAACACTACCCGTCGTGAGTGCTGCATTGACAAAATTACAGCGATAAAAAAGGTTTTATCACCTAATTCGGAAATTGTAATTAAAACTAAACCTGCTGTAAATGCTGTTAACACTCTTTAATGCTCCTGTAGGATTTTTACCTGTGTGGAGCTTCTAATGAGTGTTTCATGACCTCACTGAAGCTCACACACTTTTTTTGTGTGAACTCAGTGAAGGTCTCGCTTTCAAATACTTTTTTATTCGCCATCTGAACCAGGCTCATCGCCAGTATGTTGATTCAGATGCACTGGCTTTTGCCAGCAGCTACTCCCCTTCTATTCGATGTGTATTATACCTTGATGTTGGTTGGGTGTCAAGCGTTTTGGAGGAACGTTCGCGTAGCGTGTCTAAGACATACCACAGAGGCACAGAGGACACAGAGAGAGAAGGGTTTTGAGGTTTTTGGGTTTTTAGAGATTTAACCACGAAGACACGAAGAACACGAAGAGAAGAGGGTTTTTGAGGGATTTTTCGTGAGTCGTGATTTAATTTACAGCTAAAAACGAACAATTGCTGGACAGAAAGCTGCTAATGTTGAAGCTGGTGGAAAAAATGCAGCAGCTATTGTGTCGAGTGAGTAGCATACTATAGCCCCACCAATTGTAAATGCCAATGTTCCTACTACACCATCTCCCAATGAGTCCATAAAAGAATTTGATGAATCCTGATTATCTTTTATGCTATTACCGTTGTCAGATTTATTAATTGAAGATGAAGTATTGTTACTGTCAATGTGAATTTCAATTTGAGAATTATTAAAGTTATAGTTGGTAATGTGATCTTCTGCGTAAGCTGGGTTGATAATTCCTGTAAAAGCAATACTAATGGCGATGATGACTGCAATTAGGCTACGTAACATTTTAATCTTTCCTAAAAACGATAATTTGAATTTACTAAAGATTTTCTTAATCTTTTTGGTTTAATGTGACACTTTTTAGATATACCTAATCAGCAAAAACCGTTTAAGTAAAAATACTAATAGTTATTTCTTAAACCTATAAAAATACATAAAGAATTTACATTAACTTAATTTTGTCTTCATTGTAAATTCATAAAAGGTGAAAAAATGACGATTAATTTTGAGAATTTTGACGATACAACCTATAGTCAATTACTAGCAGAAGTCGCTCCTCAAGTAATTGAAACAGAGGAAGAGTATGAACGTCTTTTAAAAGTTGCAGAATTTCTAACTTTTAAGAAAAATCTGACTCCAGAGGAGCGAGCTTTAGATAAATTGATTGTCAAACTAATTGAAGATTATGAGGAAGAAAATTATCCAATGGATAAATAAATCTACACCTCATGAAATTTTACAATATATCATGGAATCTAGCGGCCTTCGTCAAGCTGACTTAGTGCGTATTCTTGGTTCTAGTAGTGGTGTGGTTTCTGAAATGGTTAATGGTAAACGTTCTATTAGTAAAGCACAAGCTAAAGCTTTGGGAGAATATTTTAAGGTTTCTCCTAGTTTGTTTATTTGAAATTCGTTTTTATCGTTGTCTCAATCAGGATATCTAAGATTTGACAATTTTCATAATGTGAACTTTTTTTGCCTAATGCAAATTTAGTTTAACTTATGTGAATGAAATAGTGCTGACGATTGATGGCGATCGCAGCTATAACGGAAAAGGGTGTTAATACTGACACCCCATTTTTTTTCGTGTCCATGATTCAATTATCAGTTTTGTAAAAAAATATAACGGATGTGGTCGAGTTAAACGTAATTTTACTGTTCTGTTCTTATAATAAACTTAATTAATTTTACATAGAGGAATTATATAATGCAGTTACAAAGTGTGGTTGAGCCTTTTGGTGAGGTTAATGTTTACAAGCAAAAAAATGGCGATCTTGACATTTCTGCTACCATTCTGACTGTTCCTGACCTAGAAGGGGTGAGGATGGGTTTAGCTCTGGATGGTTCTGCATCTATGAAAAAGATGTATGGAGTGAGTGGTATTGTTGGTGGTGCTTTTGCTATGGCCGCTGGTACTCCTAATGTTGTTGAACCAGTAGCTCGAACAATGGTGAGTTTTTTATCAAACTTTTCTTCTAATGGTAAAGTAGATTTGATTTATTGGGCTTGTAGTCCTGATGGTTCAAAAGTAGAAGAAGTCGGAGAATTTGACGAACAAACTATACAAAATACAGCCATTACAGGTCCTAAAAAATTGCCTTGGGGTAGAGGTACAAAACTATTACCACCTCTGAAAGACTTAGTTGATAAATACAAAAATGCTCCAGCAATGGGAGTTAAACAACCTGCGGCTTTTTGTGTATTTGTCACTGATGGCATTATCGAAGATTTGGTAGAAGTTAAACAATTTAGTGTGCAGTTTGCCCAAGATATTTCTAGTGGGATAAAACCTTTTATGAAGCTGTTTCTAATTGGTGTTGGAGAAGATGTAGATGCAGCACAAATGGATGAATTAGATGATATGTTTGAAGATCATCCCATTAAAGATGCTTCAGGACAAGAAATAGATTTGTGGGATCATCAATTAGCCAGTGATATGAATAAGTTGGAACAAGTATTTAAAGAACTTGTTTCTGAAGATATGATTGTGATTGGTTCTGGCAGAATTTTAAATCAAGCTGACAAAGTTTGTCGTGAATACTCTGATGGCGTTCCTGCATTACTCAAGTTCACTTTACCATCAGGTTCAAATTCTTTTACTTTAGAATTTCCTGGGGGAAGTGTAACTCAAGATATTTCTGAAGCATTATCGAAATTATAAAGAGCTTGCATCACCTGAAAAGGAAAGAAAAATATGTATCGCCAACTTCCTAGTAGCATTGTTGCCAAAGAATTTGGAGAAGTAAATGTTAGTAATAATGGTCAGGAACTAGAGGTTTTATTTACTATTTTAATGGAACCTCAAGGAGAAGAAGCAGAGGGTTGGCAAACTGGTGTGGCTTTAGATGCTAGTGCATCTATGAAAGATTTATATGGGCGAAAATTACAGGGGAAAATTCCCCCCGATGTAGTAGTTGATTATGAGGCAAAAGGATGGGTAGAATCTAAAGTTGAAGAAGGTAGAAAAGTTAACGTATTTCAGAAACAAGCATACGAAGATGCCATAGAACAAGGGTATGTTAAAACTACTCCTAATATTGTGCAACCTTTAGCTCAACAATTCACATCTTATTTAGCAGAAAATCTTGATGCTAATGGTGGTACAACTGTTATTTATTGGGCTGCTGGTTCTGGTTCTGATCTTGAAGTTTTAGGTGATTTTACAGCTAGTGAATGTTCTACTTTGGATGTCACTGGTCCTAAAACTGTGAACTTTGGTATTAGTACCATACTTGCACCTGCGGTCAAATATTTTGTTGAGAGATTTGTAGATGCAAAACGGGGAATGTTTATTTTTATCACCGATGGACGCATTTATGATTTAGATAGAGTCAAAAAATACACTATACAGTTAGCTCAAGATATTGCATCTGGTCAGCATAACCCTGTAAAATGCGTTTTGATTGGAGTAGGAGAAGCAATAGATCAAAAACAATTAGAAGAATTAGACGACTTAGATACAGGGACTGATGTTGATATTTGGGATTACAAAATTGCCCAAGAAATGGCTTCTTTAGTGCAAATCTTTGCTGAGGTTGTTGATGAAAATCAGATAGTAGCACCTACAGGTACTATTTATGATTCATCTGACAATATCATCAAAAAATATACAGATGGAATGCCAGCTAAAGTATCTATTTCTTTACCTCTGAATTGTGAATGGTTTGAATTAGAAGTTTATGGGCAAAGAATTCGCCAACCTGTGATTTTCCAAAATAAATCATGAGCATTGAAATAACATAAAAATCACAGAAATAAAGTGAATCAAAATAATCAAGTAGTCATATCTATTTCTACCTTAGAAAACGAAATTCATCAACTAATTAATCAACAACGACAAAAACATGGACTAATCTTATTATCCTTTGATGTAACTTTAGCAAATATCGCTAGAAAACATAGTCAAGATATGCTCAAGAGAAATTTTTTCAGTCATCAAAATCCAGAAGGGAAAAGTCCCACAGATAGGGGTAAAATAGTGGGATTTAATTGTCATAAAAACTATGGCAGTTATTACACCGAAGGTATTGCGGAAAATATCTTTAAAAGCCATTTATACAACTCTATCACTTACTATAATGGCGTTCCTGATTATCATTGGATGAGTCAAAACGAAATCGCTCAATCTGCTGTTAATGGTTGGATGAATAGCTCAGGACACAGAAAAAATATCCTCACTAAAACCTATGATATTGAAGGAATAGGTGTGGCAGTTTCTTTAGAAATTAAGGAGATTTATATAACTCAAAACTTTTGTTAATTTCCCAATTTTCAGAAATTAAACTATTTTATTTAGGAGTTGAAAATTTATGTCTCGTCGTTTACCTGTTTATCTTGTTTTAGATTGTTCTGGTTCAATGTCTGGAGATCCTATTCAAGCAGTGAACCAAGGAGTAAAAGCACTTGTAGCCGAACTCAGAAGCGAACCCTACGCCATAGAAACAGCCTATTTATCAGTAATTACTTTTGAAAGTACCGCTCAACAAGTTTGTCCATTAACAGAACTTTTGACTTTCCAAGAACCGACTTTAGTTGCTGGTGGTGCTACCTCAATGGGTGCTGCACTCAAACTTTTATCAAAGTGTTTTGATCAAGAAGTTAAAAAAGCAGGTGAAACACAAAAAGGAGATTGGAAACCTTTAGTATTTTTAATGACAGATGGAATGCCAACTGATACTTGGGAAAAAGCTGCTGAAGAATTGAAAAAGAAAAAACCAGCTAATATTATTGCTTGTGCTGCGGGTGCAGGTGCTGACGAGTATAGTTTGAAGAAAATTACTGAGATAGTTGTAAAATTAAATAATTTACAACCCGATGATCTCAAAGCTTATTTTAAATGGGTTTCCCAGTCAATTAAACAAACATCTCAAAGTGTGGCTCAAGTAATGGCAGATGATCAACCTATTACTTTACCTCCACCACCTCCAGGAATTACAATTATCCCTTAATTCATCTGATTGCACCCTCATGGGTGCTGTTGAAAATTGGTTTAATTTTTTCATATCATATATTTTAGGCTTTTGATTACGATCAGTAATAAATTATTCAATCAGCATAAAGTTACGTTAGTTCATGATTGCTAATCATGTGTTTGCAAGCTAGATAATTTAAACAACGGAAGGTAGTTAATTGTTATGCCAGAATCAGAAAAAGAGTTACAAGAATTAATTCAACTTTTTGGGTGGAAACTTTACCTTGAGCCACCATCGGATGAGTTTAAAAGTAAATGGGAAAATTTTATTCAAGATCAAAAAAATCAAGATTTAGTTTTAAAAATATGTGATTCTCTTGGGGATCTAGCCAAACAATCTTTTATTAATAGGTTTGGTGTTGATGTTCAAAAATCAGCAACAGCCACATCTAATCACTTGGAAATATCGAAAATTAATGATTTATGGACTGAATTTTTAGAGTGGTTAATGACTGATTCAAAGCTTCCTAGATCAGAAGAAGAAAGTAAATTACAAACTAAAAAATTATGGTGGCAGTCTATTTTAAAGCAAGAATTAAAACCTAAAGTATCAGCCATTATTGCTGAAGTCATCAAGAGTCATTTGGAACATGAAAACAGAAAAACAGAATTACTAAAAAGTATAGAAACTAGACCACAAATTAAACCTCCTAGTGAACCCATTGCTACATGGAAACCCAAACAGGAACAACAGGAACAACCCGTAACATCTACAATTGAAACTCCCAAAAATGATGTAAAAGTCACTGAGAAGAAAATTCCAGAAAAAACCACAGCAGAAGTTAACCCATCAATAGGAATTTGGAAATATCTTCCCATACCAGAAAATGAACCTGATAAATATGATGAATATATTTCTAAATCGGGAAAATCACCAGAAGGATTAAACTTAATTGGTGCAAGAGTGCGCGGAAAAATGCACAAACATAATGGAACTAATTGTGATGATTGGTTTGAGTCTGCTGTCAGTGGTAAATGGACAATAATTGCAGTGTCAGATGGTGCTGGTTCTAAAAAATTATCTCGCATTGGTGCAAAAGAGTCCTGTCAAGCAGCAGTAAAATATCTGGCTGATACTCTTGAAATTTACCAGATAAAAGAGGGTATTACACACGCAGAATTATCTACAGGAGCAGATATAGATACTATTAAAAATATCCTACATAAAGCTATGAAAAAAGCTTATGATGCTGTAGAGAATAAGGCTAATGCTTGCAGAAATCTTGTACCTTACTATAAAGTTCTCGATAACAGAGAAGCGGAAATTAAAGACTTTTCTGCCACACTCCTTCTAGCAGTGCATACAACTATCAAAGTAGAAGACAATAACTACAATTTAATTCTCACTTGTCAAGTCGGTGATGGGATGTTAGCTGCTATTTCTCAAGCTGGAACATTAAAATTATTAGGTAACCCAGATAGTGGAGATTATGCAGGTCAAACTGATTTTCTTACCTCTAAAAATAAACTAGAAACCAGCAATTTAAACCAGAAAACCTTTCATTTTTTAGGAAATCTTAAATGTTTAATGCTAATGACTGATGGTGTGGCTGATAACTACTTTCCTAATGATCCAGGAATGTTAGAACTCTATGGAGATTTAGTTTTAAATAAAATTATCAATATTTCTCAACCTAACGAATCGGAAATTGTTGATCAACTCAGAATAACTCCTTTAGGAAGTATTAGTGGTATTAGAGATGTAAAAAACAATTTTCAATCAACAGTAGAAAGAATTATTGGACCTCATCAAGAAAATGAACCTAAAAATATTATAATTTCTTCTGTGGCTGATTATGCCAAAGAATTAAATAAATCTGTTGCTGAAGTTGTCGCTTCACCACCACTTTTAGCTGCTGGTATTATGGATGAGCCAATGTGTGAACAATGTCAGAATATGTCACCAGCAGAAAAGTTATTGATTTGGCTTGATTCTTATTATCAAAAAGGCTCATTTGACGATCGCACTTTAGTAGTTCTCTATCAGGAAGTTTAATCATGGAAACAGCAATCCTCGCAGATGGTAGCACTATTGAATATCTGCCAGATATGATCGGTGAAGGAGCAATGAAACAAGTTTACTTTACTGCTGATAAATCATCAGTAATTTGTTTCTACAAAGATCAAGATGCTGGTTCAGATATGAATCGTATGCAACGATTAGAGAAAATATTAGGTGCTTTTAATCCCACAATTGATAAAACTGGTGAATACTTTAAACAACTATTTTGCTGGCCTACAGGTATAGTTGTGAAACCACAATTAGGAATTATTACCCCTACTTATCCAGGTAATTACTTTTTTGAAACAGGCTTTTTAACAGGTAAAGAAAAAGAAAGTACATGGTTTGTGAGAGCAAAACCACGATCCCTATTACCTCCAACTGAAACAGGTAATTGGATTAATTATTTCAAGATTTGTATTCTTTTAGCACGTTCAGTCAGACGTTTACATCAAGCAGGTTTAGCTCATTCTGATTTATCAAATAAAAATGTATTAATTGACCCTATTTCTGGACAATGTATTGTCATTGATATTGATTCTTTAGTTGTTCCTGGTTTATTCCCTCCCGATGTTTTAGGAACAAGAGGATACATAGCGCCAGAAGTTTTAGCTACCATTAATTTACCACTTACAGACCCTAAACGCCAACATCCTTCAGCTACTACCGACCAACACGCTTTAGCTGTTTTGATTTATCAATATTTATTAGGAAGACATCCCCTAGAAGGACCAAAAACCTATCCCGCAGCTTCAGCAGAAGAACAAGAACGTTTAGAAATGGGATTGAAAGCATTATTTATTGAAAACCCCAACGATTCATCTAATAAACCTCCAGATTTACACATCCCATTTACAGCTTTAGGACCTCATTTGAGTAATCTATTTCAACGAGCATTTATTAAAGGTTTACACTCAGTAAATGAACGTCCAGCAGCTATTGAATGGGAACGCGCACTAATTAAAACCTGGGATTTGCTTCACCCATGTCACAATTCTTATTGTCATAGTCATTGGTTTATTTTACATGACACCTCTAACGTAAAATGTCCTTTTTGTGGTTCTAAACCTAAAGGAACTATACCTATTTTGCGTTTACGTTCTGAACGTCGTCCTGGTCAGTGGACATTAGATACACAATTAGTTATTTACCACAATATTTATTTGTTTAAATGGCACGCTTTTAGTAATATCTTTCCTGGTGAAGAAGTTGATAAAACGCCTCAAGCATATTGTGTTTTTCATGAGGGGAAATGGTTATTAATCAATCAAAATTTAACTTCTCTTACTTCTCCTAGTGGTAATCAAGTTGCACCTAGTCCCAAACCAGGACAACCAGGACAAGCTATTGAGTTAAAGGATGGAATTTCATTCCGACTTTCTCAAGATCCTTATGGAAGAATGGTAGAAGTACAAATACTAAAACTATAACTAAAAAACTCATGTTTGAAATTTTAGAACAATTAAAACAATGGCTAAGTCAGTCTAATAAGACTAATGACAATCAAAATATTAAAGACAATCAAAATCAGGTTGTTGAATCTCAAAGCACAAAGCTAGAAAATAATCAGATTACTACTAATGAACAACCAGAAAACATAGAGCAATCAATTCTCGAAACTTCTAATTCTACTAGCATTGAAAAATTTCAAAAAATAGAAACTCCAATTAACACACTTACTTATCAATCTGTACCAAAGACTTTACAAGATCAACTAAATGAACTACAAGCAAATGCTACATTATCATTATGGCCTCCTAATGGCGAATACACCGGACCAATTATCATTAATCATCCTGTAGTCTTAGATGGAAAAGGAGCGACTATTTGGGCTACTCAAGGTCCCGTTTTTTCTATTTTATCTGATCAAGTTAGTCTTTGTAATCTCAGAATTGAAGTCACAGGAGAAATGGAAGTTGGCAATTCTGAAAATAATTGTGCCATTCTGGTGAAGTCGGGAAAAAATATAAACTTGGAAATAAACTTGGAAAATATTGAAGTACGAGGTTCAGTCATGGGATTATCTGAAGAAGAAGGTGAATGGCAATATCCATCTACACTAAATATAGGACGAATTGCTCACGGTCAAGAATATAATTTCCGGTGGCGGATTATTGTTCCTGTTGACTGTAAAATTGTTTCAGAAATATCAGGAATTGAATTTAATCCTCACAAGCTCAATCCTGGAACAAATGAAATTAATATTCATGTAGAAAGGCTACCACAAGATACTTTGATTAATGGCAGTATTTATTTAGTTTCTGCTAATTTTAAAAGACGTATTTCTATAACTGCTCACATTGTTTCATTACCAGATCAAGATACTTTTATAATTGATAATGATGTGATTTGGGAAGCAGAAACTTGGGCAACTTTTTCTAAATCAGCAATCAAAGAAAATGTAATTAATATACCTGAAAAAACAACACAAGTTGAACAAATACCAATCGAACAAGAAGTAGTAATTAATCAAACTTGTGAAAAATTAGCACCTTTGCCAAAACCTGATTCTATTCATACAGAAAACAATAATGAAGTTGCAAGTAAGTCTAGAACTTACCGAGAAGTTAAGCCACATAAAATTTTTGAATCCGAATCACAAAAGTTAAATAAACAACAATCAAAAATAGAAAATTCTGACTCTTCCACAAAGTCAGCATCTGTTAATCCTCTATTTCAAACTTTCAAAAATAATCAGTCAGAAATTGAAAATGATCATCTTCCTGCTTCATCTCAGGAAAGTAGTTCATCTGTTATCAATCCTATTTTTCAAAAAAATTCTCCTTTTAGTCAACCCATAAACCCGGATCAGGTTAGTGAAAAAAGCTCATCTCAAAAAAGCGATTCTCAAACTAATTCCCAAGCGAAAAAAAGAACACAAGCTAGACCTAATAATATTTTTCTAGATGGTGTCAATAAAAAAGACCATCAAGAATAGTTGTCATTCATGTTAAAAAAGGGTATTCAAGGATGAGCATATACAATAAATAATCCTTGATACTCTTAAAAATCAAAAACTTCTTCAAAAAAACCTAAAAAATCCTGTTGAAAAATTCCCCAACTAAACAGATTTGAATAATTATAATTTACTCATAAATTTATTAATTCTCTTAAAAACCTGCTCTAATAAATCAGGATGTTCAATATTAAAAGATTCAATATTAGGAGCTTGTCTAAACCAAGTTCGTTGACGTTTAGCAAACTGTCTAGTATGCAAAGCAATTAAATCAGTAGCTTCATCTAAAGAAATTTCATTAGCTAAATATTGTTTGATTTCTTGATATCCCAAAGTATTCAATAATGGCAAATCAGCACTATATTTTTGACACAAATATTCAACTTCAGCCACTAAACCATCTGCTATCATTTGTTCAGTACGTTTACGAATTCTGATATCTAAATGTTTCGGTTCACAATCTAAACAAATTTGTAAAATGGGATAATTGGGTGGGTTTTCTCCTTGTTGTTCAGACATTGGGCATCCAGTGACATAATATACTTCTAATGCTCTTAAAGTCCGGACTAAATCATGAGCATGAATTTTTTGAGCAGCAATAGGATCAATTTGTTGCAACATCGGGTAAAGTTGATGTTGACCTAAAGATTCTAATTGCGATCGCAATTCTGGTTGTGGTGAAACTCTGGGAATTTTCATCCCTTGTACAATAGAGCGTATATATAAACCAGTTCCACCAACCAAAAACAATGGGGAAACACCAAGACTAGCAATTAAAGCTTGTGCTTGTTCCTGGTAATCTGCTACTGTCATTGTTTGCGTTGGTTCACAAATATCAATTAGATGATGTGGTACTAATTTTTGTTCTGCCAAAGTCGGTTTAGCGGTTCCAATGTCAAACTCACGGTATACTTGACGAGAATCGGCACTCAAAATTACAGAATTCAACCGTCTTGCTAAACTCAAAGCTAAACCAGACTTTCCCGTTGCTGTCGCTCCACAAATCACAATTAATTTAGTCATGAGTCGCTTTGCTCCAATTAAAAATTAAAAATTAAAAATTAAAAATTTCAGATTGACGTTATTTTTAAAGGGTTGCAATTACTTGATAAACTTCTCATGAAATCGCTCTAGATTACGCAGTAAGGCTTTTGTGTTATAATTTTGGGGTGATTTGACTTTTTTAGTTTTTTTTGCAAGTTCAAACCCAGATATCAGGAGAATTTTCATGACGAGCAGTTACAGCGCCGATCAGATTCAAGTTCTGGAAGGTCTGGAAGCCGTCCGCAAACGACCAGGGATGTACATCGGTACTACAGGTCCGCGAGGACTCCATCATTTAGTTTACGAGGTAGTGGACAACTCTGTTGATGAAGCTTTAGCTGGTCACTGTACCCATGTTGAGGTGGATATCAATGCTGATGGTTCTGTCACGGTAACAGATGATGGTCGGGGTATTCCTGTCGATATTCACCCAAAAACCGGAAAATCGGCTTTAGAAACAGTATTAACTGTACTTCACGCTGGTGGTAAGTTTGGTGGTGGTGGCTACAAGGTATCTGGTGGTTTACACGGTGTTGGGATTTCCGTTGTTAACGCCCTATCTGAGTTTGTAGAAGTGACGGTTTGGCGAGATAAAAAGGTACATACCCAGCGATATGAACGGAGTTTCCCCGTTACGGAATTAGTGGCCAAGCCTTACAAAGAAGATAGAACGGGGACTTCTATTACTTTCAAACCAGATACACAAATTTTTACCACCAGCATAGAATTCGATTACATCACTTTATCAGGTCGCTTGCGCGAGTTGGCGTATCTGAATGCAGGTGTAAGAATTATTTTCACGGATCATCGTCTTGAACTCCTCAAAAGCGACACACCGAAAGTAGAAATTTACGAATACAAGGGTGGTATTAAAGAGTATATCGCCTACATGAATCGTGAGAAACAGCCTTTACACGAAGAAATTATTTATGTGCAAGGGGAACGTAATAATGTTCAGGTGGAAGTTGCACTGCAATGGTGTACTGATGCTTACACTGATAATGTGTTAGGTTTTGCTAATAATATTCGCACTATTGATGGTGGTACTCACTTAGAAGGGTTAAAAGCAGTTTTAACCAGAACATTAAATGCGATCGCTCGCAAACGGAATAAAATTAAAGAAAATGAATCTAACCTCAGTGGTGAACACGTCCGTGAAGGTTTAACCGCAGTTATTTCTGTTAAAGTCCCCGATCCTGAATTTGAAGGACAAACCAAAACTAAACTTGGTAATACAGAAGTTCGTGGTATCGTTGATTCTTTTGTGGGTGAGGTTCTCACTGAATACCTAGAATTTCATCCCAGTGTCGCTGATGCTATCTTAGATAAGGCTATTCAAGCCTTTAAAGCCGCAGAAGCTGCCCGTCATGCACGGGAGTTAGTTAGACGAAAATCAGTCCTAGAATCGTCTCCTTTGCCCGGTAAATTAGCTGATTGTAGCTCCCGTGATCCCTCAGAATCGGAGATTTTCATCGTCGAAGGCGACAGTGCTGGGGGCTGTTGGCTTGGAAACACAGTAATTTCACTTACCGACGGACGTAATATTACGTTCATAGAACTAATTGCAGAACAGGAAGCTGGCAAAGAGCATTACTGTTATACGATGAGGGATAGCGGCAATATTGGGGTGGAAAAAATCATTAATGCCCGCATGACTAAAGCTAATGCTGAGGTAGTGAAAGTTACCTTAGACAATGGAGAGGTTTTAATATGTACTCCAGAACATCCGTTTATGTTACGTGATGGTACGTATAAGGCAGCAGCTTTATTAACTCCCGAAGATTCCTTAATGCCTTTGTATCGAAAAATATCCCAGAAAAATGAACGGGGAACGGGACTTAATGGTTATGAAATGGTATGGAATCCTTTAAATGATAAGTGGATTTACACTCACCTGTTAGCTGATTTCTATAACCTAGAACATGGGGTTTATCCATCTTCAGATGGTAGTCATCGTCATCATGTTGATTTTAATAAACGTAATAACGACCCAACCAATATTAAACGGATGACTCCTCATGCACACTTAGAATTGCATCGGCAGCACATTGAAAAAACTTTACATCGTCCTGATGTGATTGAAAAGAGTCGTCAAGTTCATCAGAGTCCAGAGTTTCGCGCTTTCATGAGTGAAAGAATGCGAGATGAAAAAACTCGTCAAATTCTTTCCGCACAAGCTAAAGCTCAATGGGAAGATGAAGCTTATAAGGAATTTATGACGGCTAAATGGCGGGAGTTTTATGAAAATAATGAAAACTACCGTCAAGAAAACAGTGAGTTGCTAAATAAAGCGCAGCAAGAGTATTGGAGTGATGAAGCTAACCGTGTAGCGCAGTCTGAGAGGGTAAGGGAGTATTTTGCTAATAATCCCCAAGCCCGTGAGGTATTATCTGAGTTAGCTAAGAAACAATGGGAAGATGAGGAATTATTAGCTTGGCGCAGTGAGAAAACTAAGGAACAATGGACTTATGAGTTTCGGTTGAAACGTCGCCAAGCCTTACATCAGACCTATTACAACAAGACTATTGCTGTTTTGAAAGAGGTAGAAATCCAAATCGGTTGGATAGATGAGGATATTTATGAATCATACCGCAAGCGTCTCAAGGATAAGTCGCTTTTGAGATGGGATACATTTTGTGAACGCTATTATCAAGGTCGTCGGTCAGTTGCCAGGGAAGCAGTAAAAAACTACAATCACCGTGTGGTAAGTGTGGAGAAGTTAGAAGAACGCCATGATGTCTATGATATCGAAGTTCCTAATACTCACAACTTTGCTTTAGCCGCTGGGATTTTTGTTCATAATAGCGCCAAACAAGGACGCGATCGCCGGACGCAAGCAATTCTCCCCCTCCGTGGTAAAATCATCAACATCGAAAAAACCGATGATGCCAAAATTTATAAAAATACCGAAATTCAAGCTTTAATTACTGCTTTGGGTTTGGGTGTGAAAGGGGAAGAGTTCGACGCTTCCCAACTACGTTATCATCGTGTCGTGATTATGACTGACGCTGATGTGGATGGGGCGCATATCCGTACACTTTTGTTAACTTTCTTTTATCGTTATCAAAGGGCGCTGATTGAACAAGGTTTCATATATATCGCTTGTCCGCCACTATACAAAGTGGAACGGGGCAAAAATTATCAGTATTGTTATAGCGATCGCGAATTGCAACAGCACATCGCTACCCTACCAGCCAACGCCAATTATACCATCCAGCGTTTCAAAGGTTTGGGGGAAATGATGCCTGAACAGCTATGGACAACTACAATGAACCATGAAACCCGTACCCTCAAACGAGTGGAAATTGAAGACGCAGCGGAAGCTGATCGGATATTTACCATTTTAATGGGCGATCGCGTCGCACCCCGACGAGAATTCATAGAAACCTATGGTTCCAAACTTAACCTCACTGATCTAGATATCTAACTTACTCTCTAGATCATCTGCAAGCAACATCATACCCATATCCCTGACTTTTCAAAGAAGTTGGGGATTTGTCTCCTGAGTGTTTTATGTTTAATTATGTATCCGATCCGCTTTTTTCCTAAATAGGTAAATTATTTAGTATATCCAATGACAAATTATTTCTCGACTGATTAAAATATCTTTGTATACAATAGGAACAGTTTGTCAAGTTGCATAGGGTTGAAATTTCCGTAGTGCGCTAATGTGTTAATAAGGCCGAAAAGAGTGAACTCTAAATTCATCTATCAATCGGCTCATTCTGCCACCGCCTTAACTCCTTAGTTCCGGTGATGGGCATAATAGCATATACAAGGCTCAGTGCCTGGAAACAAACACCACCGTTGCAATATTCCCCTATTATCTACCCAGCGGTCAGACAAGTTTTGCTCTCTCACATCAGTGATTTATGAAGGAATACTAAACATGAGTGCATCAATACTGCTAACTTGAGTAAACCTCCAATCTTCAGTTGCCAGGAAACTATTGTTGTACTTAAAGTCTAGAATCTTCCAGGAGCAAGTGTCACTACCTTTTAATCTAGTGAGAATGCCACTGCAAAACCAAAAAGTTTTCAACAAGATTTAATGGTGTGACTACCGTTTTTAATGTCTTTTTGATAAAAGTGGCTTCATCTTGGCAAATGAGTTCGTGATTAACACACAAAAAGAGTGCAATTTCTGTGAAACAGGCTACAATCAGAACAGTCTTGACAGGTAAATCTGCCAGCAGTCATATCCATCATGTCTGAAGTGGTGAATTTCTTGATTAAGGTGCATCTGGTTTTAGACCAGTGAATCAGAAGTTGTGTACAACGACGACAGCGATGAATTTTACTTTCTAAGAGCAATTCACATCACAGTGATCTGTGCCACTAAAGTAAAAAAATTCCGCCTCTATCTATTTAGAGGCAATAGCACCGGAAAGATCATAGGTAAATTAGCCAAAAGCCTATTTTCGGTCAACAATCAGCTCGATAAAAAGAGCAATAACCACATCTTGAGTAATTGATTCTGCAAGGAGCATGAGGAACGCGGCATGAACCAGGCTAACAACGTACTCGATAGCATTTATCAGCCTGACCTAGAAATGATAAATCCGCCTGAGATCGAAGAAGAACTCTTATTAATCGAGGATGAAGAGGACTTACTGCTTGTTGATGACGGCGAAATTGATGATTTTTTAGAGCCTCAGACTGATGAGGACGACGCAAAGTCTGGAAAAGCCGCTAAATCGCGTCGTCGGACACAAAGCAAGAAAAAGCACTATACCGAAGACTCGATTCGCCTTTACCTGCAAGAGATTGGTCGTATCCGTTTATTACGCGCAGACGAAGAAATTGAACTAGCGCGGAAAATCGCTGATTTACTCGAATTAGAAAGAGTAAGGGATCAGCTATACGAACAGTTAGAACGGGAACCTCAATTTAAAGAATGGGCAGAAGCGGTACAACTGCCATTACCAACTTTCCGTTATCGCCTCCACGTCGGACGCAGGGCGAAAGATAAAATGGTGCAATCGAACCTACGCCTTGTAGTTTCTATTGCCAAAAAATACATGAATCGTGGCTTGTCCTTCCAAGACTTGATTCAAGAAGGTAGTCTCGGTTTGATTCGCGCAGCTGAAAAATTCGACCACGAAAAAGGTTATAAGTTTTCTACCTACGCTACATGGTGGATTCGTCAAGCAATTACAAGAGCGATCGCCGATCAATCTCGTACCATCCGTCTACCTGTTCACCTTTACGAAACCATATCACGAATCAAGAAAACTACCAAACTTTTATCTCAAGAAATGGGTCGCAAACCCACAGAAGAAGAAATTGCGACTCGCATGGAAATGACCATTGAGAAACTGCGGTTTATCGCTAAATCTGCTCAGTTACCGATTTCATTAGAAACACCCATTGGTAAAGAAGAAGATTCCCGTTTGGGCGATTTTATTGAATCTGATGGAGAAACACCAGAAGATCAAGTTTCTAAGAATCTACTCCGGGAAGACCTAGAAAAAGTCCTCGACAGTCTCAGTCCCCGAGAAAGAGATGTTTTGAGACTCCGCTACGGGCTAGATGATGGTCGCATGAAAACTCTGGAAGAAATTGGTCAGATTTTCAACGTTACCCGCGAACGAATTCGTCAAATTGAGGCCAAAGCACTCCGCAAATTACGTCACCCCAATCGTAACAGCGTCCTCAAGGAATATATTCGGTAGGATGACAGGTGACAGGCGACAGGTGACAGTAAAAAAGAGGGTATCGGGTGCAGGGTATATGAAGAAATATTTACCTCCTGACTCCTGACTCCTAAAAACTGAAAAACCTGGTGGTTGTAATTAACTACCAGGTTTTTTAGTTTACAGAGAATTTTAATTTTGTGTCTCAAAATTTACAGGATACCCCAGAAGTGTAGGAAGCCTTGGCCAGAGAATAACTCGATTAAAGCAGCTGCTAAAAAGCCAATCATAGCCAAGCGACCATTCCAAATTTCTGCTTGGGGGGTGAATCCCCAACGCCAGCCGTTACGGTCTTCAGGTAGAGAAGTAATAGTTTTTGTTGCGTTAGTCATGGTTCGCACTCCAAGTTGGATTTACTAACTTTTATTGCCTTATGTAAATTAATATAACAAATATTTTCAATAATGCAAGGTTTATTTATTGATTTGTAGAAATTTATAAACGTAACTTCACAAATCTCATAAATCAGCTAAACGAATAAAACTCTTGTAAAGCAGACAAGATACCTACTCCACAAGAGCTTGATAAAATTACGATATTTGACATACTCCCCACCCTAAAACTGCGGAGATTCTGGGTTCAAACAACAGTTGCAGGTATAGCCCGTCTTACACTATCTCGCCCAACAGACAATGCCCAGCCTGTTTGCACTATTTTATCAGCAAGCCGTCCTGGAAGGCTTGTCCTGAGCTCGCCGAAGGGACGGGGAACCTCAAACCCATTTTTTCGGTAAAATAGATGCGTTTGGGCTGATTTACACTCGCACCTCAATAACGGTAATAATCTTCTCATCTCGGTTGACCTGCAAGATGCTTTCACCTTTAGCATCTCTATCCAAGATAGGCACTGAGTCCACAGGTATTCTGACCACACGCTCCTTATTAGTAACTAATGCCACTTCTGCACCAGGGATAGCACGTACCATTGCCGCTAAATGATCAGTTTTGTTATGAAACTTCAGGATTTGTATACCTAAATCACCACGATTAGCTGCTCTTAAATTGCTGGCAGGCATTCGCTTGGCGTATCCTTCTTGAGTAACCAGCAATAACTGGTCATCTTTGCCAACAGTCACACAGCCAACCATTTGCTGATTTTTCACTAAGCGAAATGCTTGTAAACCCATCGCTGCCCGACCCATAATAGGCAGTTGTTCCTCATTAACTGGAAAGCGTAATAAACGACCGCCCGAACTAGCTAAAATCAGATGTTGACCTGTGGTGGTGAACTCAGCAAAAGACAATTCATCATCATCTTTGAGTTTTAAAATCGTAATTCCGCGACGACTGAGGTTAGTGAATTCTTCCAAAGCCAAACGCTTAATGCGCCCTTGTTTGGTCAGAAGAACCATTTGAGTAGTTTCGGGAGATTCTGGCAGCACAAAGCGGCTAATAATACCTTCTACATTGGCTTGAGCCGTACTGGTAAGCATGGTAATTAACGGTGTTCCCCGTGGAGAACGTCCAGTAGTGGCGGGAATTTCTCCCACTTTCACAGGGTAAACTTTGCCTCCAGTATTGAGTATCAATAAATCTTGCTCAGTATTAGTTAACTCGGTTTGAAGAATAAAGTCATTTTCATGTAAACCGTTTTCTGCTTTTGGTTTTTTCCCGGTGGGAGAAAGACGACGGACATAACCGCGCTGGGTAAATTCTAAAACAGCTTCTTCTGAGGGCTGTTCCGATTTTGGATTTTGGATTTTGGATTTTGGATTTTCCCCATCTGCTGCTAATTGTTGGTGACTACCTTTATCTGCTTTAACTGCTATTTCGCTGGTAGATATTAACTTGGTACGTCGTGCATCGCTGTATTTACGTCTGAGACTACGAAAATCCTTTTTCAACGACTTCAGTAATTCCCGCCTGTCTTCGAGCAATCTCCTCAATGAAGTAATTTGCGCGTTAAGGTTGTCAAATTCCTGCTGCAAATTTTGCTGTTCTAAACTAGTAAGACGGCGTAATGGCATGGACAAAATTGCATCCGCTTGTACTTCACTTAAATCCAGTTGGCTACAAAGGGTCATTTTGGCTGTACTACCATCAGCAGCGTGCCGTAAAATAGCAATGACTTCATCCAGTTTAGACAAAGCTGTTAGCAAGCCTGCGACCAGATTTACCCGGTTTTCAGCTTTACTTAACTCGTAACTGTAGCGACGGTTGAGGGTATGTTCTCGAAATTTGAGAAATTCCTGCAACATTTGTCGTAGGCTTAACTGGCGGGGTTGTCCATCTACCAAGGCCAAAAGAATTGCCCCAAAGGTCGTTTGTAGAGCAGTTTGGTGATACAAATGCTGAAGAACTTCCTGGGGGTTGGTATCGCGTTTGAGTTCAATGACTACACGCATTCCTTGGCGATCGCTCTCATCCCGCAAATCAGAAATACCATGTAAGCGACCTTGATTGACCAAATCGGCTACTTTCTCAATCCAACCAGCCTTATTCACTTGATAAGGCAATTCTGTGACGATAATCGCCGTCCGTCGCTTGTTACCCCTAGTTGCTGGTATCTCTTCTAGGTTAACTACACCCCGCAGCACAATTCCACCCTTACCTGTGGTGTATGCTTCCCGAATTCCTGAATTACCAACTATTTCCCCACCGGTGGGAAAGTCGGGTCCGGGAATGAGCTCAAATAACTTCTCATCTGTCAAATCTGGGTTGTCAATTAAAGCTATTAAGCCATCAACTATTTCCCCTAAATTGTGGGGTGGAATATTTGTAGCCATCCCCACAGCAATACCAGCACAGCCATTAAGTAAGAGGAATGGTAACTGAGCAGGTAATACAGTTGGTTCCTGCTGAGAATTATCGAAGTTACCGATAAATTCCACCGTTTCCTCGCCAATTTCTGCCAGCATTCCTTCATGACTCACTGATGCCAGACGCGTTTCTGTATAACGCATTGCTGCTGGTGGGTCATTATCGACGCTGCCAAAGTTTCCATGTCCTGCTAGTAAGGGGTAACGGCTGGAAAATTCCTGTACTAACCTCACCAAAGCATCGTATACAGATTGATCTCCGTGGGGATGATATTTACCTAATACGTCACCAACTACACGAGCGCATTTTCGATAAGGTCTATCTGGTGTTAAACCGAGTTCGTGCATGGCATACAAAATTCGCCGATGTACAGGCTTTAAGCCATCACGCACGTCTGGTAATGCTCGCCCGACTATCACACTCATGGCATATTCTAGATAAGACCGTTGCATCTCGGTGTGCAGGGCTGTTGGAATTACCTGTCCCGTGGAGAGAAGGTTTAACTGTTGTGCCATGAGTTTTTTCCCTGAATTCTAACTATACAAAAGTCGCTGGAACTTACCACTGTAGCAACCACAGCATCACTGATAAAATAGGATTCCTCACACAATCTTGATCTTCAGAGTATAAAAAACCGTAGTATTATCCTTGATGTTGGGGATACACATTGATTATTAAAAAGGTGGCAGACATTATTTGCTGCATAACGTCTTATACCAAATTGGGTGAGTTTTTATTGTGCAAATTCTATGAAACACGTTAAACATCAATCATTCCCAATCCAAAATCCCAAATCATAAATCCAATCTGGGTTATCATCCTCCCTTACCTACGCTAATTTAAATTCTCATGAAAACAGTTTTAATTGTCGAAGATGATCTGATTAATGCTCGTGTTTTTTCCAAGATTTTGACCAAGCGTGGTGGCTTGGGGGTAAAACACACCGAAGATGTGGCAGAAGTAATGAAAATTGCCCAAGCTGGAGAAGCTGACTTGATTTTAATGGATGTTTCTCTATCACGCAGTATGTATCAAGGTAAGTCTGTTGATGGTATCAAAATTACACAAATGTTAAAATCTGATCCGCAAACAGCTAAGTTGCCTGTGATTTTGGTGACTGCACACGCTATGGAAGGCGATCGCGAGAACTTTCTCAAACAAAGCGGTGCTGATGGCTACATCTCTAAACCAGTTGTTGACCATCAGCAATTTGTTGATCAAATCATGGAACTTCTGCCCAAAACCGAGCCATAAGTATTTTGCTCTACTTTTCTGCCTATTTAGAATATATGTACTATAAATGGGTAAATTTAGGCAAGTATTCCTGGAGACGGGAAAGTGGTAATGGTAAGGTTGATTACCAATTACCAATTACCAATAGGGATTTAATTGATCCTTTGGTCTCAGGATTTTGAGCCTATTTACCAATTGTAGAAATACCATTTGTAGAGATGTTCCGGCGGAATTTCTCTACTGTGTAGGCGGTGGATCAGGAATTAATACACCTTCCGGGAAATCTAAGGCTGATTGCATCCGTGGTAATTCTAAGAACTTTTTGGTATCTAGCAGTAGGCGTGTTCCCCAGAGATTTTGCTTGAGAAAATCTAAATCAGCATAGCGTTGATCTATGCGAATTGCGGCTTCTCCCATTGCTAATCCTTGTTGGATATCACCTTTAGTATACAGGGCTACTGCCAATGCTAATAAAGGTTCTGCGGCTTTTTTATCAATAGCAACTGCATCCTGCCATTGCTTAATTGCACCTTGAACATCGCCCTGTTCGTATTTGATTAAACCAATGTTGTTAATCGCTGGCCAGAATTTTTTATCTTGGGAAACGGCTTGATTATATTGCGCGATCGCCTCTGGTAGACGACCTAGCATATAATAAGCATTACCCAAATCAAATAACCCCTCTGGATCATTGGGTTTTAACTTCAAACCAGCTTGGTAATGGGCTGCTGAAGCCTGAAAATTTTCCCGCTGGAAATTAGCTGAACCCAAAGCAAACAAAATGTCAGGATTTTTGGGATTGAGCGTTTGCGCCTTTGTTAAGGCTGCGATCGCTGCATCAAACTCTTTAGTTTGTAAATGTAATCCACCTAACAGCAACCATACTTTATCATTTTTAGGAGCCAGCTGAGTTGCCAGCCTCGCTCTTGGTAAAGCCGAATCAATTTGTTGAAACTGCGCTAATTGAGCGGCCTGCTGGGCCAAGCTCAATCCTTGCTGCTCCAACTTAGCTGCATCAATCTGCACTGTATAAGGTATTAGTGCCTGTGCGTGAACAGATGAGGGCATATTCCACAAACCACAGACAACTAGAAGAGAAATTAAACGAAGGTGTTTCGGCACACTACCGCCTCTTAGCCACAAATCAAAGAATCTTTCAGATAGCTTAGACGATATCCGTTCTATATGAAAGGTGAAATTTACAGTAATTATTGCTGGCTGCATTAATTACCGAAGATGATCTAAGTTTAGCTAAATATTTCCTCTTAAAAATTCATAACCCATATTGACATCAGCATCAATATCAATTAAATTAATAAGTAACAACATACTTATTTATGGCACGCATACCGAAAATTACTAATGAGCAAATTTTAGATGCAGCCCGTGAAATCTTTCTTCAGCAAGGTTTTGGGGCTTCAACCTTAGAAATTGCTCAAAAAGCAGGAATTTCGGAAGCATCTATCTTTAAACGCTTCTCCACCAAAGAAGAACTTTTCTTTGCATCAATGGGAATTGCCGATAAATCCCCTTTGCTCAAAGAACTCGATACCCTAGTGGGGAAAGGAAATCTGAAGCAAAATCTGATTCATCTGTGTCTTCAGATTTTGGAATTGAATCGTCAAATTGTGCCACGATTGATGATGTTGCGATCGCGTGGTAATGCTTTACCAGAAATGACAAATAGACCAGATTCCAGACCTATCAGGGATTTGAAGACATTTACTAATTTTCTAGCAAGGGAAATAGAACAAGGACGACTGCGCCCCAGCGATCCCCAAACTACTGCTATGATATTGTTAGGCTCACTGATGAATTATGTCTTCTTAGAGCAGATGCACCCTACAGGAGATATCCCCGCAGATGAATCAATATTTGTTCAGAATTTAGTAGAGATTGTTTGGCAGGGAATTGCACCCACTCAAGATTAATTGCAGCACTGAAGGTAAAATTTTTTGGACAATTAATAAGTGATTACTTACATTTTATTCCTGGAGATGGAAAAAGAGTTTTGTTTTATTAAAGAAATATTACGAAATATGAACTATAAATATAAATAAAGTCACCCAATCAGGTAATGACGCAACTAAGTTACAGTCATTCGTAGTACAAATAACAAAAATTCTTTTTCGGTAAATACTGAGAATTTACAGCAGATTGCAGATCAATGAGGTACAGAATCTAAATTGAAACCTATACACATTCGCCTGTTTTACTCCTGACTCCTGACTCCTGCTGTACTTGAACATTATTGTTGATTATCCACGTAAAAACTTTATCAAGCTTTCAATTTACAAAATTTTAGCAGCATAATAATTATGACTACATTCACAGAAATTCCACTGATTGGCAAAAACATTAAATACCCATTTCGCTGGTTAATGGGGTTAATGGCATCTGGTATTTTGATAGTTGGTACAACCACAGCCTTAAAAATAGCGAATCCAGAAAACCGGAAACAAGATATTTCTCAACTCACTGTTCCAGTCACAGCAAAAAGCTTCACAGTGAGGATTACAGCGAGTGGGAAAGTGCAACCAGTACAAAGCGTGAATATTAGTCCCAAAAATCCGGGAATTATCACCGAGTTGGATATTGAACAGGGAGAAAAAGTCCAAAAAGGACAAATTATTGCTCGCATGGATAACTCCGAGATTAAAATGCGAATCCTGCAATTTCAAGCCAACTTAGATCAAGCCAAAGCACAATTAGCAGAGAGTCAAGCGGGGAGTCGTCCCGAAGAAATTGCCCAAGCTAAAGCCCGTGTAGCCCAAGCGGTAGCCCAGTTAGCTATAATTCGTGGGGGGAATCGTGATCAGGAAATTGATCAAGCTAGGGCGGCTGTAGATGCAGCTAAAGCGCAAGTAGAACTAACCCAAGCCAGGGTAAACCGTTATCAGGGGTTAGCTAAAGAAGGGGCTGTTTCCCAGGATACGTTAGACCAGTATATCAGTGAAGATAGAAGGGCAAAAGCCAGTTTAGAAGAAACTGAACGGCGGTTATCGCTGCAAAAAGCTGGAAACCGTGATGAAGATATCAAAAGACAAGAAGCAGTAGTTACCCAAGAACGGGAAGCTTTGCGAAGGTTAGAAAATGGCAACCGTCCCGAAGAAATTGCCCAACTTAAAGCATCTGTAGCGGCTGCAAATGCTCAGTTAAGACAGCAGCAAGTCCAGTTGGAAGATACCATTATTCGCGCTCCTTTTGCGGGGATTGTGACTCAAAAATATGCCAATGTAGGGGCTTTTGTGACACCAACAACCTCGGCTTCTACAAGTACATCAGCAACTTCTAGTTCAATTGTGGCCTTAGCAACGGGTTTAGAAGTTTTAGCGCAAGTTCCTGAAGCTGATATTGGCAGAATTCAGCAAGGACAGCAAGTGGAAATTGTCGCTGATGCTTATCCAGATCAAGTATTTAAAGGTCGTGTACGTTTAATAGCTCCTGAAGCGGTGGTGGAACAAGGTGTAACATCTTTTCAGGTACGGGTGGTGCTTGATAGTGGTGCAGATAAACTGCGTTCTGGCTTAAATGTAGACTTGACGTTTTTGGGCGATCGCATTAATGATGCTATTACCTTACCAACGGTAGCAATTCTCACTGAAAATGGTAAAACTGGCGTATTAATACCAGATGCAAATAATAAACCCCAGTTTCGAGAAATCATAATTGGAGCGCAAATTAAAGACGAAACTCAAGTTTTAGAAGGAGTACAAAAGGGTGATTTGATATTTATTAACCCACCGAAAGACTACAAAATTCAAAAAGCTAAATAAGAGAAAAATAATGAACTTCCTAGAAAGCATCCAAATGGCAGGTAAAACCTTGCTGTCCAACAAATTGCGTAGCGCCCTAACCATGTTAGGTATTATCATTGGTAATGGGTCTGTAATTGCGATGATTGGTATTGGGGAAGGAGGACAAAAATTTGTAGCCAAGCAACTAGATTCCTTGGGACCAAATGTTTTATTTGTGATTCCTGGTAACAAAGAAACTCAACGGGTTGCTAGAAATGTTGTCAGAACTTTAGTTTTAGAAGATGCAAAAGCAATTGAAACTCAAGTACCCACAATAGCAGCTACCTCAGCAGAATTAAATAGTAGACAGGTGGTGACATATAAAAACAGAAACACCGATGTCAATATTATTGGTACAACTCCCAGCTTTTTGAAAGTGCGTGATTTTGAAGTTGCGACAGGAAGGTTTTTCACCGACATAGATATGAAGCGCAGTAACCAAGTTGTGGTACTAGGTGCAAAATTGAAAGAAAAACTTTTTGGTGATAAAAATCCTGTAAGTCAACAAATCAGAATCAAAAACGCCAGCTTTCAAGTAATTGGAGTGCTAACTGATAAAGGTTCAAATTTGGGTGTAAACTACGATGAATCAGCATTAGTTCCCATTTTCACATCAGCAAATCGGCTAGTGGGAAGAACTTCTCCCTATGGATTAGAAGTAACCTACATTGTTGCTTCTGCAAAAAATGCCGATAGTGTAGATGCAGCACAATTTCAAATTACCAATTTACTCCGACAAAGACATAAATTAGTTGGTGAAGATGACTTTACAATTCGTACCCAAAAGGATGCGTTACAAACAGTAGGTCAAATTTCCAGTGCATTGACAACCATGCTGGCTGCGATCGCGGGAATTTCTTTATTTGTCGGCGGTATTGGTATTATGAATATTATGCTCGTTTCTGTCACCGAACGTACCCAAGAAATTGGCTTAAGAAAAGCTATTGGTGCTACCCAACAAGATATTTTACTTCAGTTCATAATTGAAGCAGTTATTGTTTCTGTAATTGGCGGTTTAGTTGGTACTGCTGTTGGTGTCGGTTGCATCATTTTAGTATCGGTCCTAACTCCTTTAGAAGCAAGTATTTCCATTGTTTCAATTACAATGGCTGTTGGTATTTCTGGGGGAATTGGTTTATTTTTTGGCGTATTTCCCGCTCGTCGTGCTGCACAACTTGATCCAATTGTGGCATTAAGAAGCGCATGAATAATTTAAAATCTCTGAATCAGGATTTCCAGGATTTAAGGATTTACAGGATGTTATATTAAATGGCTATTAAATAGCATCAAATCTCAATTGTAATTGAACGCAGATGAACGCAGATGAACGCAGATAAATATTTTCTGATGCAATTATGTGTCTGAATCAGGATTTACATGATTTAAGGATTTGCATGATTGAACGATTTAGATGATTAGAGAATTTTTGGACATATTGTATATATAAATGTGGATTTGGGAAAATAGCGGTTTTTTAAAATGTCACTGTCAATTCTTAAATCCTGAATGATTCTGCCAAAAAACTATTTAAAAAAAGGATCAATCTCCATGTCTAATACTCTCACTGTTAACGATTCTAGTATTACTAATCCTGCGCGAAAATCAGAAATTATTTGTTTGGAGAACATCTTGAAAATTTATGGTAGTGGTGAAACCGAAGTCAAAGCACTAAATGATATCAACTTAGTTATAAAAGCTGGCGAATATTGTGCAATTATGGGACCTTCCGGTTCGGGAAAATCTACAGCCATGAATATTATCGGTTGTTTAGATCGTCCTAGTTCGGGAAATTATTATTTAGATAATCTGAATGTAGCCCAAATCAGTGATACAGAATTAGCACATATTCGTAATAAAAAACTGGGGTTTGTCTTTCAACAATTCCATTTATTAACCCAATTGACAGCTTTGGAAAATGTCATGTTACCAATGGTGTATGCTGGTGTTAAACCTGGGGAAAGAAAAGAACGCGCTACAGAAGCATTAATCAAAGTCGGGTTAGAAAAACAACTCAACAATAAACCTACCCAACTATCAGGAGGACAACAACAAAGAGTAGCGATCGCTCGTGCAATTGTCAACCGTCCAGTTGTGCTTTTAGCTGATGAACCCACCGGCGCACTTGACTCTCGCACAACTCAAGAAGTTTTAGATATTTTTGGTGAATTAAATAGCAGTGGAATTACAGTTGTCATGGTGACTCACGAAACAGAAGTTGCTCGTCAAACTAAACGCATTGTTTGGTTTCGTGATGGTGAAGTTGTACATTCTCATCTCACTCCAGAAGAGTTACATCAGCTTGTAGTTTCTTGATGAAAGGTTAAAAGAATGAAGAATTTAGAATGAAGAATTTAGAATTTAGAATTTAGAATTTAGAATTTAGAATGTAAAATTACGTTTTGCAATGGGGATTTTACCTCGACGCAAAACCCGCTGCTTGTAGAAGGAAGCAGGGGAATTTCACCCCCAAAGGTAAGTTAAAATAAACAAGATATTAAAAAACCATCATGCTGCAAATTACCAATAAAACTATCATCCCGATGAGCGAAATCAGTATTACTGCAATTCGTTCTCAAGGTGCAGGTGGTCAAAATGTCAATAAAGTTGCTACCGCAATTCATTTGCGTTTCGATATTAACGCTTCATCCCTATCACCACTTTACAAAGAACGGCTGCTCAATTTGGGAGATAAACGGATCACAAAAGATGGGATAATTATCATTAAAGCCCAGCAGCATCGTACCCAAGAACAGAATAAAGAAGACGCTCTCAACCGTCTCCAAACTTTACTCAAAAGCGTCACCATCACCAACCCAAAACGCAAGCCCACAAAACCCTCACGCCGCGCTCAAAATAAACGCATTGACAGCAAAACCAAGCGCGGCGAAATTAAAGCTCTACGAGGTAAAATTACAGATTGAGCTTTGAATTATAGCAGGAGTCAGGAGTCAGGAGTCAGGAGTCAGAAGTAAAACCCTCTTGTAGTGGGAGTTTCATTATCAATTGATGTCCTAACCACCCTGTCCACGGCTATATCTACAAACTCGAAGTTTTGCCTGTTTCTGCTTGCGTCGCAATTGGCTTGACATCGCTATAACCCATCTGACCTGCAATAGTCCTTAAAACAGAAATTTGACCTTCAAAATCTATTTCTTCAATTTGAGCAAGTAAATCATTAATTGCCTCAGTTGAGTCATAATTATCTGGCATTCCCACTACTGTATCACCCATAGCTTCTGCCCAAACATACCAAATGAACAACTGATTATTTTCTTTTAATGCCCCATAAGCACGAGAATAGTTTGTATCCTTACAGTCAACTATATCCCGCATAATTGCTAGTTGTTCATCATCCGATAATTGTAAATAATCTCCTACCAACATGGGAGCTAATTCTGGTTCTGCGGCTGAGGGAGCAGGGGGAGTAATGGTATCACCCATTTTTTCATACACAAAATATAGCCAAGCTAATTTAGCATCAGTATCTAAGGCATTAAATTCTTCTACTAAATTTCGAGTTTCTTGGCTCTGCGCTTGATGAGAAATAGTTTTATTGTAACTCGCAGTCATAATTAATCCTCAGAGTAATTCAACAGTTAAGACTTACAGGATTATCAAATTTTTATCATTATGATCTACTACCACAAGCAGGATATTTAGTAATTAGCTAATTTAGTTATTCTCTACCCTGCAATATAGGCTGATATAGCCGTGGACAGGGTGCTTAGGACATCAATTGATAATGAAACTGCCACTACAAGAAGGTTTTACTCCTGACTCCTGACTCCTGCTATATCTCTCTGATGGCACAAGATGTTAGTAAATTATTTTGCTAAACTTGCTCCAGCAAGATAAATATTAATTAAGGTTTTAGTTATGCCTGATAAAGTGCAGCCTAATCTCAATGAAACTTCCACCCATGATGCACAATTAGCTGCTGAACAAATAGTTAAAGGTGAAGAAAAAGCACCCAAGGTAGATTTTGAAGCTGATTATGCAGCTGCACAGCAATTTAGTGTCAGTGAAATTGACCGCACAGGTGAAGGAAAAACTGCTGCTGAAGCGGCCACTGCACCTAAATATGAAATCCCTAAACCAGAAGCAACCCAAACTGAAGGGCAGTCAACAGGAAATCCTGATGATTATGTAGAGATGGCAAAAGAAATTGGTGCTTCTAGAGATGAAGCTGTGACTAATGTTAGTGATGATTTAGTACAACAAGCTTTGCAAAAGTCTCAAGCTTCTCAGAAGTAATTCAACTACATATTTAACACATCAAAAACTTATTTTCAGCTAATGCTCAACCTCAATAGGGTTGGGCTTTTAGCAATTTTTCACCACATCCAATAATTCACTAGGATGATGAATCAAAAAATCTGGATTTTGTTTAGCTAGTGCTTCTGGAGAATTGAACCCCCAACTTACTGCAACTACTTTGATATTAGCTTTTTTAGCAGCTTCTATATCTCTGGTTTCATCTCCTACATAAATAACTGTTTGGGGTTTAAGCTGTCTTTGCCTTAATACATTATTAATTATCGTTGTTTTGCCAAAAATTGTTACTCCTGAATATATAAATTCAAAGAGATAATTTAAGCCATGAGACTTGAGAAATTCAGTCACGTTTTCTTGAGAATTAGAAGTAATAATTCCCAGTCTATATCCTTGTTGATTAAGTTCTATTAACGCCTCTTTCATCCCAAATATAGGTTCTAATTCAGGGATTTTACTCTTTAACTCGGATTTCACTTTTTTGACTAAAAAAGGTATTTTCAATAGAGATACACCTGAATATTTAATAATTTCCCTAGAGGTTAAATTCCTTAAAAGAGTAAGTTCATTAGCAGTAATTTGTATATAACCAAATTCTACAGCTAACCGATTAGCAATACTGACAAGAGCATCTACTGTATCTGCAATTGTGCCATCAAAATCAAAGATTATTACTTTCTGGGTCATTCTTTAGCCTAGATGCGTCAAGATTAGCACGAGCATTTCTTCGTAACATTTCTGGTTTAATGCGTCGCAAGGCTGATGCTGGAAATCGTTTATCCCACTCCTCATCTGTGATTTGCGCTAATTCTACCAGCTTGGGTGCTAAATTTTCAGGATATGGTTGAAAATCTGTAACATCAGTTATTTGAGAAAAACGCTGATTCCAAGGACATACATCTTGACAAATATCACAACCTGCTACCCAACCTTGTAAATGGGGTTTTACTTGTTCTGGCAATGTTTCTGCCCGATTTTCAATGGTATGATAGGCAATACACTTGTTAGCATCGACTACAAATGGCTGAGTAATTGCCCTTGTAGGACAAGCTTCTATACATCTTGTACAAGTACCACAATGTTGTGTAGCTGGGCGATCGGTCTCTAATTCTAGATTAGTTAATACTTCTCCCAAAAATACCCAAGAGCCATACTCCCTAGTAATTACATTACCATTTTTCGCAATCCAACCAATACCAGCTTTTTGCGCCCAAACTTTATCTTGCACTGGTCCTGTGTCTGCATAATATCTAGCTTTTATGCCTTCATCTTGTGATTCTAACCAGGTAGCTAGTTGCTTCAGCTTCTTGTGCAGTATCTTATGATAGTCTCTTCCCCAACCATAACGGGAAATTTTGGCGTATTCTTCACCTTCTGGACGTTGGTGTGGTGTGTAATAATTCAGTGCCACACACACAAGCGATCGCACTTCCGGCATCACTAAACTAACATCTTGGCGTTTCGGGTTTCCCATCCATTCCATATCGGCGTGATAACCCATTGCTATCCATGCTTGCAACCTTTGAGTTTCTGTAGCGTCTACCCCTTCTACAGCAACAATACCTGCTTTGTGAAAGCCTAGCTCTTTAGCTTTCTCTTTGATGGCGCTGCTAGTTAAAGCACACTCATTCATTTTGCTGCTCTTAAATTTTGCCAGTTGGCTGCTCTGCGATTATACACGATGTCATCAATACATTCATTTGATTTTGCTACCCTAACTATATGTAAATTTTATTTGCAATTTGTTAAGAAATAATGCAGAATAGTTGACAAGAGGTCAAGCAACCCAGAGTGATGCCAGCCTCCCACTGATTAACAACCGACTTAGTTAATAAACTGTGGTGAACATAATGACTTTCACTTCTGACTCAGCTTCAACCCGCTTATCCCAAGCTTTCAACTACAGCAACCAAACAATTGATGCTGTCACTTCAACCGTTGCTGTCTTTAAAGCTCTCAGCGGGGATGACCAACTAGCAGTATTGTGGTACGCTTACACAGAAATGGGTAAATTCATTACCCCAGCCGCTACAGGTGCAGCTAGATTGCAATTAGCAGAAGGTTTATTGAATCAAATCAAACAAATGTCAAATGCAGAGCAGTTAGAAGCGATGCGTGACTTAGCTGCTCAAAGAAATACTCAAGTTTCTCGTGCTTACGGAATTCTCAGTGCTAACACCAAGTTAGCTTTCTGGTACGAATTAGCAGAATTAATGGCTAAGGGTTTTGTAGTACCTGTACCACCAGGTTATCAGATTTCTCGTGATGGCGCACAAGTGTTAAAAACACTCCAAGAATTAGATTTCGGTCAACAAATAACTGTTTTCCGTAAAGTAGTCACAGATATGGGTGTTGATCCCCTAGCTGACTAATAATTGATTTTCTCCCAACCTCAATGTCTTTTTAAATTTTTATTCCCAGGTAATTACTTGGGAATAATTTATTTATAGGAGTCAGGAGTCAGGAGTCAGGAGTCAGGAGGAAAATTAACAATTAACAATTACCAATTACCAATTACCAGCGATTAAAAATATGAATATTACTATTGAAGGAATTACAGAACCAAATATATTGCATTATTTTACGACTTTAAACGCAGGTGATTTTACAAATACTGCGGAATTATTTGCTGAAGATGGTGTGATGTATCCACCTTTAGAGTCTGCTGTTATCGGACGAGATGCTATACTCAGCTATCTTAATCAAGAAGCGCAAGATATTAAAGCCGAACCCCAGCAAGGAATTACTGAAAATTTGGATCATAACCATCTTCAAATTCAAATCACAGGTAAAGCACACACTTCTTGGTGTAGTGTTAACGTGATGTGGTTGTTTATTCTCAACCCACAACGGGAAATTTTAGAAGCAAAAATCAAACTTTTAGCTTCACCCCAAGATTTACTTTCTCTACGGCCACCAAACAAAGAATATACAATCATACCTTCAGAAGAATAGTGTCATATCAATTCACAAAAATCCTGAAATTAACCACAGTAAAATTGTATGAGTCAGGTGGGAAATACCCACCTTTTTTTGTCTCACACCCCCAAAGCAGAGACCCGGAGATTAGACAACTAAAGTGAAATCACTACTACTGAGAGTGAGATCAGGATTAGCTAAATAAGCAAATTCAAACACAGAAGCTGCACCCAAACTACTACCATTTTGGTTATAGAAAATACTGCCAGTTTCTTGACTATAAACAATGCGAGCATTACTAGCATCAACTAACCCATCATTTGCGACAACAGCAAAGTCGCTTAACGCTTGTCCAGCAGCATTGGTAATAGCATTGAATGTAGCTCTACTCAGTACAATCTTATCTTGTCCAACTACAAAATCGATAATCCCATCAACACCTAAATTAGCATTAAATGCTCCACTTCCTTGGAAGAGAAATTGATCATTACCAGTTCCACCTATGAGGATATCATCACCCAGTCCTCCTAACAAGGTATCATTTCCTGCTAAACCTTGTAGTTGGTCATTTCCGTTACCACCAACCAGCAGATTATTTAAAGAATTACCTGTCAGACGGTCATTACCTGTTCCACCTGTGGCATTTTCAATGACATTATTAGCAGAAAGAACAAGTCGCAAATTACTATTAACAGTCTGTGCGGTTGTGACACGCAGATTTACTTTGACAGCACCAGTAGTACCAGTAAAATCGAGAGTATCATTACCACCTGTTACAGTTTCTGTAATTCTGTCAGTTCCTAAAGCCGAATTGGCAACAAAAGCATAAGTATCATTACCATTTAAACCTGCAAGAGTGTTGTTACCACTATTACCGCTGAGAATATTATTGCCAGTATTACCAGTACCATTAATAGCCGATGTTCCTGTTAAAGCCAGGTTTTCCACACCTGCGGGTAAAGTGGTGGTGGTAGAGGAAGTTAGGGTATCGGTAATAGTAGTGGTAGCAGTCCTTCTAGTTCCTAAAACAGCATTGACGGGAGAACTCAGTGTGACTGTAAAGTTTTCATTCGCTTCATTGATGGCATCATTGAGAATAGGGATAATAATGGTTTGAGTGGTTTGTCCTGGGTTAAATGTCAAGGTTCCGCTTCTGCTGCTATAGTCTGACCCTGCTCTAGCAGTACCATTACTGGTGGTAAATTGAACAGTAATAGTTTGGGTACTGGCGCTAGAAAGAGTAACGTTATAGGTAACATTTTGGGAGTTAGTTCTACCTTCAACTACTGTCTGGTTAGGACTGAGGTTAATAGTAATTGACGAACTATCATCATTATTAATTGTACCTTGACCTTGACCATCGGCAATAGTGGCATTTACGGCGTTACTCAGGTTAACAAAGAATGTCTCATTAGCCTCAACTATGGTATCGCCAATAATGGGTATTGTGATGGTTTTCGTAGTTTCGTTAGTCGCAAACGTCAGAGTCCCAGAAGTGCTGGTAAAGTCGCTACCTGCGGTGGCCGTACCATTAGCAGTGGTAAAGTTCACAGTGATAGGTTGACTAGCAGCACCGGAACGGGTGACAGTAAATACTAAATTCCGAGTACCACTGTTACCTTCTGTGATTGATACATCATTAATGGAAAGGGTGGGTAAAGTACCACCAATAGTAATAGCTTGATCAGAAAATTGTACTCTTTCAATGTCCAATAATGTATCTATGCCATCACGATTAGAAACTGTATCGGTAATTGTGAAGACTCCTGCGTTATTGGTAATTTGATATTGGGAACGAGTACCAGAGAAAACAGCAGTATCATTTCCAGTACCACCATAGAGGGTGTCATTACCAACACCACCTACTAACCTATCATCCCCCTGTTCACCAAATAAACGGTCATTTGCTCCATCACCTTGTATGGTGTCGTTACCCAAACCACCAAATAAATCATCACTGTTGCTATCTCCTGTTAAGTTGTCATTAGCAACGGTTGTACTAAAAATAAAATCTGTTGCGTCTATTTCACTGGTATTAAAACCATTGATTCTCAGTCTGTAAGCAAAATCTGGGTTACTTGTGTGGTTTAACCGAGCAGCAATGACAAAATTATCTTCAGCATCATTGCTGGTGAGAAAAGAGAGTGTTTGCGAGTCAGCAATCCTAATTGTTCTCAAATCAATTTTATCTTGTCCCCTGACAAAATCAGCAACTACATCTAAATCTTGGGCAAGAGTAAAATCATCGAAATATTCAAAGACAAATGTATCATTTCCAGCACCACCATAGAGGGTATCGCTACCGAGTCCTCCCAGTAACCTATCATCCCCCTGTTCACCAAATAAACGGTCATTTCCTCCATCACCTTGTATGGTGTCGTTACCCAAACCACCAAATAAATCATCACTGTTGCTATCTCCTGTTAAGTTGTCATTAGCAACGGTTGTACTAAAAATAAAATCTGTTGCGTCTATTTCACTGGTATTAAAACCATTGATTCTCAGTCTGTAAGCAAAATCTGGGTTACTTGTGTGGTTTAACCGAGCAGCAATGACAAAATTATCTTCAGCATCATTGCTGGTGAGAAAAGAGAGTGTTTGCGAGTCAGCAATCCTAATTGTTCTCAAATCAATTTTATCTTGTCCCCTGACAAAATCAGCAACTACATCTAAATCTTGGGCAAGAGTAAAATCATCGAAATATTCAAAGACAAATGTATCATTTCCAGCACCACCATAGAGGGTATCGCTACCGAGTCCTCCCAGTAACCTATCATCCCCCTGTTCACCAAATAATCGGTCATTTGCTCCACCACCTTGTATGGTGTCGTTACCCAAACCACCAAATAAGTCATCACTGTTGCTAGTTCCTGTTAAATTGTCATTAGCAACGGTTGTACTGAAAATAAAATCTGTTGCGTCTATTTGAGTCGTATTAAAACCATTGATTCTCAGTCTGTAAGCAAAATCTGGGTTACTTGTGTGGTTTAACCGAGCAGCAATGACAAAATTATCTTCAGCATCATTGCTGGTGAGAAAAGATAATGTTTGTGAGTCAGCAATTCTAATTGTTCTCAAATCAATTTTATCTTGTCCCCTGACAAAATCAGTAACGATATCTAAATCTTGGGCAAGAGTAAAATCATTGAAATATTCAAAGACAAATGTATCGTTTCCAGCACCACCTATGAGGCTATCAGAACCCAAACCCCCAAATAATTGATCATTTCCACCCAAACCAGACAGTGTATCATTACCGGCTAAACCTTGAATGACATCATCACCCGATGTTCCTTCAATAGAGTCACTACCTGATGTTCCCTGCTGCTCTACCTGAATAACTTGGCCATTTACGGTAATTGTGGCTGAATCATCTTCTGCTTGTAAAGCTTGTAAGGTTGCAGCATCCAAACTGTTACCCAGTACCAACTCAGCAAAAATTGCCCCTTCATCTCCAGCACTGTCCAAGGTATTAATTTGAGCATCTACAAAATGCCCAATTTCCTCTAATAAAACTCTACTAATATCTGCTGGTGTAGCGTTAGCAACAAAGGTATTTGACAGATATATCTTATTCGTGCTACTTGCATAAGCGCCGTTAGCAGTTCCCAGAATGCTACTATCCAGAATTTCAATTTGCGGAAGTTGACTAAAATCACCAGTTTGCCACTGTAAACGTAGAATTTCCGCGACACTGCTGTTGTATTGCGTACCAAAAGCAGTATCTACAACCTGCCAGAAGATATTTACACCAGAAAAGGCGCTCAGTTGGTTGTATGTCAGCGTTAGGGCATCGTTGAGTAAAGTATTCATGAAATACGTCTTGTAAAAGTTTTACACATTTTAACAAAGTGTAATTTTTACAAGCAAGTAGTATTTTTTTAGGAAAATGGTTATATTTTTTATACCTCTTTCTACTTATATTTTAACTCTTACTAACCGTTGATTGAGCTAAAGAGCGCAATAACAATTTTCTACCTAATTCAATATCTGAGGGCGCACATTGCCAATCTGGGTGTGCAGTCATTAACAAACTATCTAAAGTTTCTTGATCAAAAAGATGCCACACAGGCGCATCATTAATTCTAGCTTCTAGAGCATAGCAGTTAGTAGCAATGCAGCGAATCATGCAACGGCTGGATATTCTCGCCAAACTCATCATCTCTCCAGGTTGTAGAGAGCGAAATTTGCGGATTACTTCTTTAAACTCATCAAAAGAAGATACTATCAATCCAGGTAGAGCTAATGTTACCTTTTTTTCTCCATTCACCGCAATCCAGTAATGACGACTAGGGTCGATACCTTCTAACCAAGGTGATTCATCATCAAGACGATAGCGGGGTGATAGGCAAAATAAAGGTTCCATAAGCAAAATAATGAATTTAATATCAACTACAGGCTCTTCGATCACCCAAACAGGGTTCCCAATTTTGCAAAGCAGCCTTATGACTTAAAATTATTTGATAATTCTCACTAATAAATCAAATAAATTTAGCAAAAGTTATTAATATTATTCATATTTCTTAATAAATCACCTTCTTGAGCCGGGAGCTTGTTAATTGACCAATTCTGGTATGGTAGTTTCTAGCTTCAGACAGTTAGCACCATTAACCTGCAACCGATACTCTACCTTGTCCATGAGACGAGTCATAATCAACCACCCATAACCACCTTCTTGTTTTTGTCCAGGATTAGGAGGAAAGTAGGTGGACATATCAAAACCATTACCATAGTCCCAGATTTCGATCGCCAATTTCCGATCTTTGAGTTCCAAACGCAATAAAATGGGTAAGCTGGGCTGATCTTTGTGAGCATGACGTACAGCATTAGAGTATGCTTCAACCAACGCCAACCGCAAACGGCTTGATTGCGCTGACCAATCCACAGATTCACCCAGATGAATTTTCAAGCATCCCAGCAACCAAGTTTCGACGATATTTACAAAACTCAAATCACTTGGTACATGAAGCTCACTTTTCATTAGTTACAAAACCTCCAGGGAGAGTATAGTTTGGTCATCTTCTTGGATAGGGTTATCTGTTTGAATACGAGTTAGTAAATGTTCAAGAGAAAAAGGTTGAGGTTGCTCTTGTATAAGTTGCCAAAGACCTTCTTGATTTAGCATAGAAGAGTTTATTGGCTGATCGCTATTAGTATTTTTTTTAGAAATATTTGAATTTATTGATACTTGCGCTTCAGTAATTCCATCACTAGCTAATAACAGCGTGTCTCCAGAAGCCAGAATCAATCTGCCTGACTTTGACTGCCATTTGGGTAAAATACCCAAGGGAATGCTGCGGATTTTGAGGTAATGTGGTTGAGTAACTAAAGTTGCTGGTTTTGACCACAAGAGAGGATAGATATGCCCAGCATTAGCATAGACAAGTTCTTTGGTAGCTGGGTTATAGGATGCAATAACAAGAGTTATAAAATAATTATTACTAATTAAATCATCAGCCAGCGCATAGTTGAGATTTTGCATAACAATATTCGGCTCGGCTGGTGATTGTTGAGATAATTCCCGACGCAACAGGGAAATAGCACTGGCCATGAATAGAGCTGCTGGCACACCTTTACCCGAAACATCACCGACAGCCAACCACAAGTTACCTTGAGGATGGACAAAGACTTCAAAAAAATCTCCGCCTACTTCCCGCGCCGGATAACAGCAAGCTTGGACTTTGACACCATCAAACTCAGGTAAGATTTGACGAAGGAGGTTATTTTGAATTTGGCGAGCTACTTGCAATTCAACACGTATTTGTTCTTGTTTTTCTTGCAGACTTTGGTAGAGTTTGGCTTGGGAGAGGGCTAAAGCTGCTTGTTCTGCCACACCTGTAATGAGTTGGATATCTTCCTGGGTCCAAGGTTGTTCACTTCCCCATTGATAGATAGTCATCACAGCGAGTAAGTGCTGCTGGTAGTTAAATGGAACAACTAGACAGTGATAAGGATTTTGATTATATGTATCTTGAGCTAACTGATATTTTTGAGTGTGGAGAACTTCTATAATTAATGGGATCGGGTCTAAAGGTGGACTAATGGCTGGGAATTGAGGATCATGATAGGAAAACTGATCTGGTGTCAGGACATCGCCCTCTACTAGTCTCAGCACACAACTGGTAGCAGCAAATGTTTGTCCAATAGTAACGACAATATTTTGCAGGATACTGTCATAGTCCAATGATTCTCGAATTGCCGTTGTTACCGCATTAAATAAAGATTCTCGTCGCAGGGCATTACGCAGTTCTTTTGTCCGCTTTTTAACTAATTTATAAGTATCCCGTCCTTGCTCAACTAATACCTTGAGTTGTTCCGGTTTCCAGGGTTTAGTGATGTACTTGAATACCTGTCCAGAGTTAATCGCATCTACCAAATCTTCAACATCTGTAAAACCAGTCAGTAAAATACGAATTGTATCGGGAAAACGCTCCACTGTCCGACTAAAAAATTCCGTACCGTTCATATCTGGCATTCTTTGGTCAGAGATAATCACGGCCATCTCCCCCACTTGGTCTAATATTGCCAAAGCATCATGGGCGTTAATTGCTTTATATACTTTAAAGTCTCGCCAAAAAGTGCGGTAGAGCAAGTCCAAATTATCTGGCTCATCATCTACCACCATGAGCTTGAGCTTTTCTACCTCTTTGTTAGTCATATTTGACTATTCTTTCTAGATACTTTAATGGCAGGGAATAGGGAACAGGGAGGAGAAAAAAGTGATCGTGGGTAATTACCCACACAGAATATCATTAACTTACCTTTGGGGGTGAAAGTCCCCTGCTTCTACAAGCAGCGGGTTTTGCGTCGGGGTAAAATCCCGTTGCCAAACGTAATTCTACATTCTACATTCTAAATTCTTCATTCTTTTAATTAGTCCACAATTCCTGAACGTAAAGCGCGTACTGCGGCTTGGGTACGGTCATCAGCAGATAGCTTGTTAAGAATATTGCGAACATGAGTTTTTACGGTTCCAATTGTGATGTACAATCTTTCGGCAATGACTGCATTACTACAACCTTCAACTATTAAGTGTAATACTTCTAATTCCCTATCTGTGAGGGCGTAAGGTTCGATAGGCTGCTGATTTTCTTCTGGTTCTGAAGAAGATGCAAAAGTTCGGGTATCTGAGAATATAGATGCTAGTGGAGTCGGATTTTGCTGTGCTTTTTGCTGTGCTTGTTGTAATACAATTCTGGCGATCGCTGGATCAATCCAAGCATAGCCATTGTATGTCACCCGCACTGCTTCTAGCAAATTATCAAAGTTGATATCCTTCATACAGTAGGAGTCTGCACCCGCAGCAAAAGCTGCCAACACGGACTCCTTGTTATCTTGTAGTGTCAAAATCAAGACTTTGGTATCTAACTTTTGAGTTTCAGCAATAGCTTTTACCTCTTTTGTTAGCTCAATACCATCCTGATCTGGTAAACCGATATCGACTATCGCAATATCTGGTTGTAGTGTTTTTAACATTTTCAACCCTTCAGCCGCAGTGGCCGCTTCCCCGACAAGTTCAATTTCTTTTTTCTGTGAGAGTGCTGTCCGAATTCCCACACGAGTGAGATCATGATCTTCAATCAGCGCGATGCGAATTTTACTCATAATCAACTTATGCCTGTTAATACTCAGTTTTACACTCCTCACGCCTAAAAAGCATGAGATTATTAATTTACAATCAGTTCCACCACTTTGCCCAACTTGCCTTAAGTTACCTATTACCTAGAGAATAATTATTACTAGGAGCATATCAATATATAAGTTTGTAAAATTAATAAGATTATAAATTGTAAACCAGTTAGATTTTGCGTTTCATAGAGATTTATAAACTTTGACAATGATTATGGCTATTTTTAGCCTAACTTTATCTGGGCGTTATCCAAAACTATATCTTATGATCGGTGAGTAGGAATCAGGTAGACGGCATAAATATTCTTTGGGAAAGAATTACACACTGATAACTATCTTAGCTAACCCTAATTTTTCCTTGGTCTATTTTCATTCATTCAACCAAATGACAGAAGATTTAGTAATGAGTAATTTGTAATCAGCAAAGTTTTTAGTTAGGCGAAAAATGATTTTTTACTTTTTATAGCACCCAAGGCAACCCATTATAAATTAACAATATAATAAAACAGTATTAATCTCTTTATGACTGCTGAATTTATATTTACATATAAGTAAGTCGGCACGAAAAAACCAAGGTATGTAAAAAAATGTAAAATTGCTAAAAACCTCTTCCCTCCAGCATAGCTGCCTCCTGCCTCCTGCCTTGTCATAACGACAATTTTTAACGCCTACCTACTTAGCCTTTCCCAGTCTAATGAAGTACACACCAATTTATTCCCTGTTCCCTGGTTCCTAAAACTAAAAAATGTTGTACCTCACGAGCATGGGAACTTCTATATGAGGCAAATGAATTAAAACCCATTTATTAAAAAATATGGCGGAAATCTGGAATAATCTTTTTAACACAGGTTTGTTTATCCCACATGGGCATTGCTATCTTTGGCAAACCAATTTAGTGATGCTACATCTATTGTCTGATGGACTAATTGCTCTAGCTTATTACTCAATTCCCATTTCCCTGTTTTACTTTGTTAATCAACGTAAGGATTTGCCATTTTATTGGATTTTTCTGTTGTTTAGTGCCTTTATCATAGCTTGTGGTACTACTCACCTACTAGAAATTTGGACTCTTTGGCATCCCACATATTGGTTATCAGGGTTAGTTAAAGCTGTGACTGCGATTATATCTTTATTTACAGCATTAGAACTTGTACCTTTAGTTCCACAAGCACTAGCTCTTCCGAGTCCTGCTCAACTCAAACAAATAAATCAAGAACTGCAAACAGAAATATCTGATCGGTTACGGATAGATAAAGAACTGAGAAAATATCAGAATCATTTGGAAGAATTGGTTGCTCTCCGCACGCAAGAGATTACTAACGCCAATGAGCAATTACAACAGGAAATTGCTGAACGTCAACGTATCCTGGAAATTTTACGACAAAGTGAGGAACGTTACCGTTATTTAGTGGAAGCAATACCTCAACTGGTCTGGACAAGTGATGCCCAAGGACAGACTGATTATTTTAATCAAAATTGGACTGAATATACAGGATTAACATTAGAGCAATCATTGGGTTATGGTTGGTTAGCAGCATTGCATCCCGATGATGTGGAAAGGTCTTATCAAGTCTGGTTAAATGCTGTGGAAACTGGGAAAAGTTATGAAAATGAATACCGCTTCAAACGGGCTGCGGATGGTTGTTATCGCTGGCAATTGGCACGGGGATTACCACTTAAAAATGAGCAAGATTGTGTAGTCAAGTGGTTTGGTACTTGTACAGATATCCATGAACACAAAGAAATCCAACAAGAACGCGCCCGCTTATTGGAATTAGAACAAGCAGCACGGGCTAAAGCTGAAACAGCTAATCGAATTAAAGATGAATTTCTGGCTGTTCTCTCCCACGAGTTACGCACGCCTTTAAATGCAATTTTAGGCTGGTCTCAGTTATTGCAAATTCATAAATTTGATGAAATCAAGACATCTAAAGCCCTAGCAACAATTGAACGTAATGCCAAATTACAAGTGCAACTGATTGAAGATTTACTGGATGTTTCACGAATTTTACAGGGTAAACTAGTGCTGAATAGGGTAAAAGTCAATTTAGAATCTATAGTTTTACCAGCCATAGAAACAATACGTTTAGCAGCAGAAACTAAATCTATTCAGGTAAACACAATTTTTCCAGAGAAGATCCCTCAAGTCATGGGTGATCCTACTCGCTTGCAGCAAGTTGTTTGGAATTTACTTTCTAATGCTGTTAAATTTACACCCAGGGCAGGAAAAGTAGAAGTGCAAATAGGGCAGTTTGATGGCTATGCGGAAATTACAGTTAGTGATACAGGTAAAGGCATTAGTGTTGAGTTTCTGCCCTATGTTTTTGATTACTTCCGACAGGCTGATAGCAGTTCTACTAGAAAATTTGGGGGCTTAGGTTTGGGTTTGGCAATTGTGCGGAATATAGTGGAAATACATGGCGGTATCATCACAGCAGAAAGCCCTGGTATAGATCAAGGGGCAAAATTTACTGTTAGGCTACCGTTGATCAAAGATGATAGTTCCAGGATGATAAATGCAGAAAATCATTCTTCATCCTTAACGGTTAATTCTTTGCCACTGAATGGTCTACAGATTTTAGTTGTTGATGATGATGCGGACTCTCTGGAATTTGTGGTCTTTGTTTTAGAACAAGATGGGGCTGAGGTGATAGCGGTATCTTCAGCATTGGCAGCAATACAAGTGCTATCACAGAGGCTGGTAGATATGTTAATTAGTGATATTAGTATGCCAGATATGGATGGCTATATGCTAATGCGTCAAGTCAGAAGTTGGAGTACAGAACAAGGGGGAAAAATTCCAGCGATCGCTTTGACTGCCTATGCTGGCGAATATGACCAAAGCCAGGCTATAGCGGCAGGATTTCAGTTGCATCTTTCAAAACCGATAGCAAGAGAAGACTTAGTGCAAGCGATCGCTCAAGTAATGAATTTACCACAAAGTTAGTAGTATTTACAACCATAATTCTCTCGTCTTGAGGTAGGGGAGCGTCAACCCGACAATTAAGCAAAAACTAACCTGAAATATACAATCCGTCTGGGAAAAAATTTGATAGACTAAGCTTCTAAATAATTTGGTGTAAGACTAATCAAGAATTTACTATGTATAAATCAGATACAAAATTTTCAGTATTGGGTTTACCAGTTCATGTGATGACAAACTATCCCACCTGGTTGATAGAATGTCTCCAACAAGGCAGAGGAATTCATGTAGTCACGCTCAATGCAGAAATGACCATGCAAGCAGAGCGCGATCACTCCCTAGCTGAAGTAATTCAAAATGCTGATCTAGTGATTCCAGATGGTGCGGGGGTTGTTTTGTATTTGCAGTATCTATTAAGACAAAAAGTGAAACGCTGTCCCGGAATTGAATTAGCAGAAACATTGTTACAAGAACTCGGTCAACAGAAAACACCCACTAAGGTATTTTTCTATGGAGGAGCTAACGGAGTAGCCGCAACTGCCGCAGAATTTTGGCAACAGCAAGTTCCAGATTTGCATATAGTAGGTACTCACTCCGGTTATCATACCCCAGAAGAAGAACAAATATTACAGCAAACATTAACTCAATTACAGCCACAAGTCATCTTTGTTGGTTTAGGAGTGCCACGTCAAGAGTTATGGATCGCCAAAAACCGTCATTTCTGTCCTCAAGCAATTTGGATCGGAGTAGGTGGTAGTTTTGATATTTGGTCAGGGAGAAAAACTCGCGCTCCCCGTTGGTTGGCAAATCACAATTTAGAATGGCTGTATCGTTTGTATCAAGAGCCTTGGCGTTGGTACAGAATGCTGGCTTTACCTGAGTTTGTATTCAAAGCCTTTGTTTATCGTTTGACTGCCAGGAGTATAAAGAGTGCTGGGTGTTGAATGGGTGAATATTCAAGAGGCAGGAGATAGGAGGCAGGAGGCAGGAGGAACCCACGTTTTAAAACGTAAAATTGAAGCAAAGACGCTTTGTATCGCACTTCGTGCCGATTTGCTAACGCGCTATGCGTCTCGATACAATTCCTCTTTTAAACTGGGCTTTAGACCCAGAAAAGACAGTTTTAATTCATACTTCTTCCCTCCAGCAAGACAGCCCTCTGCCTCCTGCCTTCTTTGTAATTGGGAATAGGAAAGTTTCTAGATGTCAACAGTTTACATAACAGAAGACACAGATAGTCAACAGCAAGGTAGTCAAGCTGGGTCAATGGTGGAGTTACGCTCTGTCACCAAGACTTATTCCAACGGCTATCATGCCCTACTGGATGTGAGTATTAAGATTAAAAAGGGAGAATTTCTATTTATTACCGGACCGAGTGGTTCGGGAAAATCAACTTTTTTAAAGTTGCTGTATGGTCAGGAGTTACCCACCCAAGGAGAGGTAATTGTTGATGATTTGAATGTAGCAAAATTACGGGGCGATCGCCTCTCATTCTTGCGCCGTCGGATAGGAATCATTTTTCAAGACTATAAATTAATTCCCCAGCGGACAGTAGCAGAGAATGTAACTTTTGTACTGCAAGCTCAAGGCTACACTCGTAAAGAAATTCAAAGACGTTTAGAACCGACTTTAAAATTAGTAGGTTTATTATCTAAAGCTGACTCTTTTCCTGATCAACTTTCTGGGGGAGAACAGCAGCGGGTGAGTATTGCGCGAGCAATTATCGCTACCCCACCCCTACTACTCGCAGATGAACCAACGGGAAACCTTGATCCTGATAATTCCTGGCAAGTTATCCAAATTCTCCAAAAATTAAATACTTTTGGGGCTACAGTAATTGTCACTACCCATGATGAGCAACTGGTAAGACGGTGTAATCATCCCGTGGTACAGGTAAAAAACGGTAGGTTATATCGAAAATAGTTATAGGGAACAGGGAACAGGTGAAAATAGCAATTAACAATTAGCAAGTAACTAGCTACCAACCTCTTGCTTAACTTTTGTCGATATAGGTACAAGAGGTTTGCTGCTGCTTGTTAGTAGCATTTGTAAACCATCCAAGGTTTGCAAACTATTCAAAGCTGCTTCCCGAATTACGGCTTCTTCTTCCCTACTCAATAGAAGTTGTAAGCATTCAACAACATTTTGCTTGACTGAAGTGTCAGTTTGTTTGCGAGTGATGAATTTAGTTAGTTGGCGCACAGCAAGCAAGCGTTTTAAGGGATCTGTTTCTGTTAAGTTATTCAACAGTTGTTCGAGATGGTCTTCTTCTCGATTTCCCTGAAAGTTGAAAATTTGCCACACCAACAACACTAAAGTTAGCAATGTGCCGAACCCTTGCACAATAGCACCAACAGCCATCCAGGTACTAGGAGAATCAACCCAAATGGCAGCTGTCATGTAAGTCATAAAAGTAGCAACACCACCACTAAGAACCGCTAAAGCTAACCGACTGTTGGCACTGTTTAAAAACCTGCGTATTTCTAACCAACTTATTTGCCAGTTCCATTTAGGTATTGAATAAGCCACGAGCATTACCCCAATACCAACGGTAAGTGCTAATAGCAACTTCCAGTTCCAAAACAGCATAGCAACGATAATTGTCAAGAACCCAAGAATGGTTCCAGGTTCAGAGAAACGTTTTAATTGTCGCTGCTTTGGGCTTCCTGTCTTGATCTCTGGAAGCTGTTTGATTAATTGCCGCCAAGAAGACGAAGCCTGTGTCACAGTTTTTACCTACCTGATATCAGATTTCTTGATTTGCGGACATAATGCCTACATCTCCAGAATTATATTTGATTTATTGAAATTTTTTTTAAACCGCGTCCTGACTTCGACCTGCTCATGAATATGTCAATCTCACGATGGTCAGAAGTTATGGTGTGCTTGATTAGTTGATAATAAGAGTGGCGAATTTGTCACCCATGCTTGAGCATTTTGGATCTACCTTGGTGCTAAAAATGCTAATTAGTCAAAAAAATAGCTAAAAAATACTTATGTTGCAACCTTTAGGCTTTCAGCAAAGCTCTATAAATACATCATTAGGGCGGATGGTGTACTATACTGCTAGTGGCTCACCGTGGCAGGATCAAGGCGAAACTTCTGATAGGGAAACTTTGTTATTTCTGCATGGCTTTGGTGGTGGGTCTTCTGCTTATGAGTGGTCGAAGGTATATCCAGCTTTTGCTGTTGAATATCGAGTTATTGCACCAGATTTAATTGGTTGGGGTCAATCTGAGCATCCGCAACGCAGTTACAAGATTGAGGACTATTTGACGACTATTCAAGAGTTTATTGAGCAGACTTGTACAGAACCAGTGATAGTTGTAGCTTCTTCTCTGACAGCTGCGTTTATAATTCGAGTAGCGATCGCACGTCCTGATTTATTTAAGTCTTTAATTCTTGTCAGTCCCGCTGGACTTTCTGATTTTGGAGAAGACTACTCCCGCAGCTTTTTTGCTCAGTTGGTGAGCGTTCCTGTTGTTGACCGTTTGTTATATAGTACAGGAATTGCTACTGATGGCGGTATTCGCAGCTTTTTAGAGCAAAGACAATTTGCTGAATCTCATCGAGTTTATCAAGAGATTGTCGATGCTTATTTACAATCTGCCCAACAACCAAATGCTGAATATGCAGCACTCTCTTTTGTCCGTGGAGATTTATGTTTTGATTTGTCTCTTTACATTCAGCAATTGACAACTCCTACGGCTATTATTTGGGGAAAAAAATCACAATTTACAGGTCCAGAAATTGGTCGTCGCTTTGCGGAAATGAATCCCCAAAATATTCGATTTTTTCAACCTTTAGAAAATGTAGGATTAACTCCACAATTAGAATTACCAGCGGTGACAATTGGATTAATTCGGAAATTTTTAACTTTGCTGAATGGGTAATTGGGGACTGGGGACTGGGGACTGGGGACTCTTAAGAAAGCAGGGGAAGCAGGGGGAGAATATTAACTTTTGCCTTTTGCCTTTTGTCTTTTGCCTTTTGCCTTTTGCCTTCTGTTCCCTGTTCCCTGTTCCCTGTTCCCTTTTTCCCAATGACCAAAATACTATTTATCTTTTAAACGAATATCAATCACAGAAGCGTTGAAATTATAGTTAAAACCTTCTAGTTCAAAAGGCATCCCAATTTTAACTTTACTATTACCTAAAACCGGACCGCTGTCGGTAACTTGTGCTTTACCTTCCAGGGTCAAAAGAAAATCTGTACTAAAGTTGTTAGCTCTGGGATCTGGTAATTCTTTAATTGAACCATCTGGTTGTGGAACAGTGACAGTTCTTTCTAGCTGTTGAATAGCTTTAATGCCAATTTGTCCGTAGGGTTGATTACGAATAATGACATTTGTTTTACCACCCTTGGTAAATCCTTGTTTAAATAACTGCTCAGGATCAAGGACGTTTAAACCACGTACTACTAAGTCTACTTCAATAGGTACTGTTTTTGTGCCGACTTGAGCTACAGAACCGGAAGTTCCGGGAAATATAAAGATGCCAATGATAACTAATAAGATTACCAGCGCAGCACCTAAATCGAGTAGGTTGATTTTGCCGAATAAGCGACCTTTAGAATCTAAAATAGGCATAACAAGTTTTTTTGAGGTTAAATTGCAGATGAAGGCCAACTAATTTGCAGTTGGGAATTTCTGATTTTTAATCATAGCGTAGACTATAGGGTTTTCCGTCTTGCCATCCTGCTGTGAATATGGTTGTTTAGATCAAAGAGCCGCTGGAGCAGCATAACAAACAAACACGAAAAAATCCCATATTGGGCGAAGTTTTACCTCTGTTATATGTATTGAGTTGGAAATGCAACTTAGTCAGTTGTAAATACGTCTGCTAATTTTAAGTTCTCACACCACTCTATTTTCATGGGATTATGATTAACTGGAATGGATTTTTGGCAAATTACCGTGTATGGCGGCGACGTTGGTTGTATCCGTTGATTTCGCTAAGTGTTGCTCTGAGTCTGTGTTTGAGTACACCTTTACCCAGCAAAGCTATAGATTTATTACCGCTTTTATTCCAAGGTGTACAAATATTTCAGTTGTCTAATTTATCTCCTCGTCAGGAAGTTGAGCTTGGTAGACAGATGAATGATCAATTGCGTCAAGAAGTCAGAATTTCCCGTAATCAACAGCTTAATAGCTATGTGGAGCAGATTGGTAGAAGGTTAGCAGCTAATAGCGATCGCTCTAATATTCCTTATACTTTTCAGGTGGTTGAGGATGATGCTGTTAACGCTTTTGCGACTACTGGCGGTTTCGTTTATATAAATACAGGGTTGTTAAAAGCTGCGGAAAATGAAGCGGAATTAGCTGGTGTAATTGGTCATGAAATGGGTCACATTGAGGGTCAACACTTGATCAAGCAGATGCGAGAAAGAGCGATCGCTAGTGGTATTGCTAGTGCAACTGGCTTAAATCGGAATCAGGCGGTAGCCATAGGTGTTGATTTGGCACTTAACCGTCCGCGCAGTCGTAAAGATGAATATGATGCTGATACAAGAGGATTAAGAGCTTTAACACGGTCTGGTTATTCCCCCTCAGCGATGGTTTCGTTTATGAAAAAGCTCCAGGGAAGGAGTTCAATTCCTACTTTTTTGAGTACACACCCTGGAGCGAGCGATCGCGTTAATGCTCTTCAAAAACAAATAAACAAGCTGCCAAGCAATAGCAATTATGGTTTAGACAATGCGGCTTACCAAGCTAATATACGAGCATTTTTACGGTAAAAAATGCCCATCCAAAACCCAATTACGAATGAGCAATTATGAATTATGAATTGTTAAAAGGCGCGTTGCTTGTGACGACGACTCACTTTAATTTCCTTTGGTTCAACCTTCGTGACTGCTTTTGCTAAAGGTAAAGTACGAACGCTGCTGCTAAAAACATTAGCTTGATAAACTAGGTTATTAGTAATATCTAGTCCAGTTAACCAACCACTGCGCGGATGATAAGCACCAGTATCAATATCTAACCAGCCTTGTCCGCTCGCCAATTGACCAGGAGCAACCCCTGGTAGAGTGAAAGTGATGGTATGTCCGACGATAATTAACTTCTCGGTAAAGTACGGAAGTTCCATGCTGTGAAACTCATCGCGTATCCAGCAAAGTTCCTCAGAGGTTTGTTCTGATACCGACTTTTTAGGGTCAACACCTGCATGAGTTAACCAAACATCCCCCAAGTCAATGTATGTTGGTAGGTTTGCAAACCAATCTAGATGCTCTTGAGGGATTTTGGCAGCTTGATAGCTGGTAATGGTTGCTTGTCCCCCACTATAAAGCCATGCTTGTAGTGTCTGGTGAGAGTTACAACTATTATTCATTACACTTAAAAGCATCTGCTCATGATTACCCATCAGACAAGGATAGTTATTTTCTCTCACAAAATTTACTACCTGTGCGCTTTGGGGTCCACGATCTATTAAGTCTCCCAAAAAATAGACTTGATCTTCTGATGTGGGTGCAATTTCCTTCAGAAGTAGCATTAAACCCTGATAGTAACCATGTACGTCCCCAATAATAATTCGGCGTGGACTAATTTCGCTCATAATATCTTCACTCGTTGAATAAATTTACTGATATAGTTTTACTACAGTTTTAGGTGTCAGATTTTCGCCTGTAAGGGCAACTAAGTATTTGATTAATTACATCATTTATTTTTAACAAAAAAAACCGTGACTTAGTGAAAATTATATCATGAGATAAATGTCTATACTTTTGTAACTATAGCTTAGAATATAGACGATCAACTCCTAACTAACGTAACAAATCACAATGTCTGATCAGTTTTCTCCAGAAATTAGCGATCGCATCTGTAAACACATGAACGAAGATCATGCAGATGCTGTAGTGATATACGCCCAGGCATTTGGTAACATCAAAAATGCCAAAACAGCCCAGATGCTATCAATTGATGGACAGGGTATGGATTTAACTGTACAAGTGGATGGAGAAACATTACCAGTTCGCATCCAGTTTGATCACACCTTAGCCGATGCTGAAGATGCTCATCAAACTTTGATTACGATGGTGAAGCAAGCGCGGGTAAGAAACCACTAAATTGTTAAGTGATATTACAAACCTTGGAAAAATATTGAGAAATTGCCCATCAGTCAAACATAGTTTTAAGGTAGAACCTATAGGATAAACTTGAGGCAAATAAGATGAATAAAAATAATATTCAAAACTATCGCTTTGTCTGCACTTTGACCTTTGGTGATATCTACGGTCAAATTATTGTTTGGTTAATTACAATTACCATTAGTTTAGCTTCGGCTTTGGCACTGATGGGCGCAAGAAGACCAGTATATGCGTTAGCTACGGTAGGACTCGTGATTTTTCTCACACTACCTTTCTTGCTGTTTGCCTTTGTGACAACATTGTTAAATCATATAGAATTAACTGCTGTGGAACCGGGAACAAAAACTGAACCTATGCCCGGTAACGTTTCTCAGCAACAGCCTATCCAAGCAACCAGTTGATCAATTGGTAATTGGTAATTGGTAATGGGTAGTGGCAAGAAACTAATCAATAAGATAACATCCCTGTTTACAGACAGGGTATTTTTTTTGGAATTGAGGTATTAAAAATGTTAGAACATGATGTAATTATTGTTGGTGGTGGTTTGGCTGGATGTCAGGCGGCGTTAGAAATTGCTAGAACTGACCCCAGGTTAAAGGTGGCGGTAGTTGCTAAAACTCATCCCATCCGTTCCCACTCTGTAGCTGCTCAAGGTGGGATGGCCGCATCTTTGAAAAATGTTGATCCAGAAGATAGCTGGGAAGCACACGCTTTTGATACTGTTAAGGGTTCTGATTATTTGGCGGATCAGGACGCTGTAGCTATTCTCACCCAAGAAGCGCCAAATGTAGTCATTGATTTAGAGCATTTGGGGGTTTTGTTTTCCCGTCTCCCGGATGGTAGAATTGCTCAAAGGGCTTTTGGTGGACATTCCCACAACCGCACCTGTTACGCGGCTGATAAAACTGGTCATGCAATTTTACATGAGTTAGTCAATAACTTGCGACGTTATGGTGTGCAAATTTACCAAGAGTGGTATGTAATGCGCCTGATCTTAGAAGATGGTCAGGCGAAGGGTTTGGTGATGTTTCACCTGCTGGATGGACATATTGAGGTGGTGCGGGCTAAAGCCGTGATGTTTGCAACGGGGGGATATGGTCGCGTTTATAACACTACATCTAATGATTATGCTTCCACAGGTGATGGTTTGGCAATGACAGCGATCGCAGGTTTGCCTTTAGAAGATATGGAATTTGTGCAGTTTCACCCAACAGGGTTGTATCCAGTGGGGGTGCTAATTTCTGAAGCAGTACGGGGAGAAGGTGCTTATTTAATCAATGCTGAAGGCGATCGCTTTATGGCTAATTATGCCCCCAGTCGTATGGAATTAGCACCTCGTGATATTACCTCAAGAGCGATCGCCTACGAAATTCGCGCAGGAAGAGGTATCAATACAGACGGAAGTGCAGGAGGTCAATTTGTTTATCTGGACTTGCGACACATGGGTAAAGAAAAAATTATGAGTCGTGTACCTTTCTGCTGGGAAGAAGCACACCGTTTAGTTGGTGTAGATGCAGTCACCCAACCCATGCCAGTACGTCCTACCATTCATTATTGCATGGGTGGTATACCAGTGAACACAGATGGACAAGTGCGCCGCAGTGCCGATGATTTAGTAGAAGGCTTTTTTGCGGCTGGGGAAACAGCTTGTGTTTCCGTGCATGGTGCGAACCGTTTAGGTAGTAACTCGCTGTTAGAATGTGTAGTTTATGGCAAGAGAACCGGGGCAAGTATAGCTAGATATGTGCAGAATCGCAAATTACCAGCAATAAATGAACAACATTATATAACAGAAGCAAAAAAAGAAATTCAAAGTTTATTAGCACAAAAAGGAAAATATCGCATTAATCAAATTCGGCAAGCATTTCAAGACACAATGACGCAATTTTGTGGAGTATTTAGAACATCAGAATTAATGGGTGAAGGTTTGCAGAAAATAGGAGAAATACAACAAAAATATGATGAAATTTATTTAGATGATAAAGGCAGTTGTTGGAATACAGAATTAGTAGAAGCATTAGAATTAAAAAGTTTAATGGTAGTGGGAAATACGATTTTACACTCTGCATTTAATCGTCAAGAAAGTAGAGGAGCGCATTTTCGGGAAGACTTTCCCAATAGAGATGATAGTAATTTCTTAAAACACACAATGGCTTATTATTCACCTGCGGGAATTGATATTGAATATATGCCGGTGGTGGTGAATATGTTCGAGCCAAAAGAGAGAAAGTATTAAAATTAGAGGATTTTTTATTTCACGCAGAGGCGCAAAGGAGCAAAGGAAGAGAAGAAGATGAAAATGCTCTTTCTCTGTGTTCTCTGTGCCTCTGTGGTTCGTTTATTCCAAGTTCTTAGGAACGAACCACGAAGGAGCGTTCGCGAAGCGTCCCGAAGGGATAGGACACGAAGGAAGAAAGGAGGGAAGAAGGAAGATTTGTTTTTTTTGGCTAGATTATGCCAAAATATACATAAATCCTTATGTATCATCATCATGATTGGGGAAATATTACGACGTGTTAATATTGGTGAACAAGAACGCTATATTGACAAGAAGGGAAGATTTATTTATTAGCTGGTGAATCTAAAATAGAGTGCTTAATAATTTATCCAAAAATACCTCCTCTTCCTCTCTGCGTCTCTGCGCCTCTGCGTGAGAAAATAAAAACATCTACCACCCATAAAAAACCATGATACAAACTCAAGAAAAAACCCAAATAGACTGGAAACCCATCATTAAAAAATTCGTCGCTGTCCTGGGTGAAAAAGGGGTAGTCCAACGCAAAGAAGAACTATTAACTTATGAATGTGACGGTTTAACCAGCTATCGTCAACGTCCCGCAGTCGCAGTTTTACCCCGCACCACAGAACAAGTAGCGGAAGTTGTGAAAATATGTAATCAATATTCCGTCCCCTTCATCGCTAGAGGTTCAGGAACTGGTTTATCTGGTGGTGCTTTACCATCAGAAGATTCAGTTTTAATTGTCACATCTTTAATGCGGCAAATTCTGAAAATTGATTTAGAAAATCAACGTGCTATTGTCCAACCAGGGGTAATAAATAGTTGGGTGACACAAGCTGTTAGTGGTGCTGGTTTTTATTACGCACCAGACCCTTCTAGTCAAATTATCTGCTCAATTGGTGGTAATATTGCTGAAAATTCTGGGGGAGTACATTGTTTAAAATACGGTGTCACAACTAATCATGTTTTGGGTTTAAAACTCGTACTTCCCGATGGTTCAATTGTGGATGTGGGTGGACAAATTCCCGAAATGCCCGGATATGATTTAACAGGTGTATTTGTGGGTTCAGAAGGAACTTTAGGAATAGCTACAGAAATAACTTTAAAAATCCTCAAAAGTGCCGAATCAATTTGTGTTTTATTAGCAGATTTTACCAGTGTTGAAGCTGCGGCTGCTAGTGTTTCTGATATTATCAGTGCTGGCATTATTCCTGGTGGCATGGAAATGATGGATAATGTTAGTATTAACGCTGTGGAAGATGTGGTTGCTACTAATTGTTATCCCCGTGATGCGACGGCAATTTTGTTAGTAGAAATTGATGGTTTAGAAGTAGAAGTTGCCGAAAATAAACAGAGAGTAGCAGAAATTTGTTTAAAAAATGGGGCGCGGAATATTACTGCTGCTGCTGACCCAGAAACGCGGTTAAAATTATGGAAAGGTCGAAAAGCGGCCTTTGCTGCTGCGGGACATATCAGCCCTGATTATTATGTTCAAGATGGGGTAATTCCTCGGACTCAATTACCTTATGTTTTGAATGAAATTGAGGCTATTAGCAAAAAATATGGTTATCAAATTGCTAATGTGTTTCACGCTGGAGATGGCAATTTACATCCTTTGATTTTATTTGATAATTCTATCCCTGGAGAGTTGGAAAAAGTCGAAGAAGCGGGGGGAGAAATTCTCAAATTGTGTGTAAAAGTTGGTGGTAGCATTTCTGGTGAACACGGTATTGGTGCGGATAAAAAGTGTTATATGCCAGATATGTTTAGTGATGCGGATTTAGAAACTATGCAATGGGTAAGGCAGGTCTTTAATCCTCAAGGTTTGGCAAATCCTGGTAAAATGTTTCCCACACCGCGCACCTGTGGGGAAGCTGCAAAAGCATCACATCAGCAGTTTACTGGAGTGGAAAGGTTTTAATTTGATCCCCCCAACCCCCCTTAAAAAGGGGGACTAATATCATCTGTCTTATTTATTCCTGATTTATTCCTGATCAGAAAATCATCAGATCCTTATATAATCCTGACAAATATAACTTGATTTTGTAGTTATATATATGAAAAAATTAATTTTATTTTGCAGATGAATAGGGTGATACGCCGTTGTTTTTCATTATTACTGTGTTTAGGGTTTGTATTCAGTTTAACAGTATTTCCGATTTCTTCTACTTCGGTTTCTCCTCAAAAAACAAGTTCTTTAATCACAGAAATTCGCGGTGTTTGGCTGACTAATGTTGCTAGTGGTGTGCTTTTTATGCCTTGGGGTTTGGAACGTGCAGTAAATCAATTAGCAGCACTTAATTTTAATACAATTTATCCGGTGGCGTGGAACAGAGGTTACACTTTTTATAAAAGTCAGGTTGCTAAAGAGATTATTGGTGAATATACCGAACCTTTTTTGAATTTAATGAATCACGGAAATGATGTTTTATCGAAGTTGCTAAGGTTGGCAAAAAATAAAAATTTAAGTGTGATTCCTTGGTTTGAATATGGGTTTATGACTCCGGTTAATTCGGACTTAGGTAAAGCACACCCAGAATGGTTAACAAGTGGACAACAAGGTATAAGTTCTGTTACAGAAAATCTGCCGGAGGAAATTAATAATAATGGTGTTTTTAATCGGCAGTTATGGTTAAATCCTCTACATCCCCAAGTGCAAGAATTTATTTTGGGGTTAATTTTGGAAGTTGTTAAAAATTACAATGTTGATGGAATTCAAGTTGATGATCATTTTGGAATGCCTGTACAATTTGGTTATGATTCCTTTACTGTTAAACTTTACCAAAAAGAACATTTAGGTAAGACTCCACCAACTGATAATTTTGATCCAGAATGGATGCGCTGGAGGGCAAATAAACTGACTGATTTTATGGTCAGAATTAATCAAGAAGTCAAGAAAATTAAGCCACAAGCAAAAATATCTCTTTCTCCCAATTCTCAGTATTATGCCTATAAATACTATCTACAAGATTGGGAAACTTGGGTAAATAAGGGTTTGGTAGATGAGTTGATTTTGCAGGTATATCGAGATGAGAATGAATCTTTTATTAGGGAAATTGAACAACCTGCGGTAAAATTAGCTATGACTAAAATTCCTGTGAGTATTGGTATTTCAACGGGAACTTTAGTTAGTCCTGTGGATATTGAACGCATTAAAGAGAAGGTTAAAATTGTGCGCGATCACAAATTTTTTGGCTTTTCTTTTTTCTATTGGGAAAGTTTGTGGGGTTACATCTCTCCTGAATCACCTCAAAAGCGAAGGAAGGCTTTTTTGGAGATGTTTTCTACTCAAGCTGTTAAACCTTTAAAACTAAAAAAATTGTGATGCAATTAGTGTCTGTAAAAACTAAATTCAGTGAATTGAATATTTTAACTTTTACATTACTTTGGAGTTTCACTACTTTAGGTAGTTTTGTTCTAAGTTTATTTTTGATTGAAATTGGTGAAAAGCCTGAAGTTGGAGTCCTAGAAGCTGTTATTGGTGGATTTGCGATCGCACTTCCTCAATCTTATCTCCTCAGACAAACTATTTTACCTTTAAGCTGGATCATCTCCACAATGTTAGGTTGGGTACTAATCACAGTTATGGGTGTAGGTGCTGTGGGTTGGTTTGTATTATCAACAGAGTTTTTATATTATCGCATCTTCTTTGGAATTATTTCTGGCGGTATTGGTGGTTTAGTGATTGGACTGGCACAATGGTGGTTAGCAGTCCCCTCATCAGTCTCCTGGGGATGGTGTTGGATGTTCCTCAGTTGTGCAAATTGGGCGATCGCTCTCAGTATTGGTTCGTTTATAGGTATATTTCTGCGCCGTTTTACACAGTTATTTTTAGGGGAAGTTGTCGGTTTAGCAATTACTTGGCTGATAGTAGGTATCTTTACAGGTATTAGTGCTTACAGATTGTTGCGGTGATTGGTGATTAGTGATTGGGGAGGTTAATAAACCAATGACTAATGACTAGAAATATTAAGAATTGTAATAAATATGAAAATTATTTTAGTTTTTAATTCAGTATATGCCAGAATCTTAAAACATTATTGACAATAAGTTCAGTATAGTTATAAAAAAGTGATATGTATGTTTGCCTGCAACTAGCAGCGCAGGTTGAATATATCCCTATTACCTTACCGAGATTTCGGTTAAGAAGTAGAGAAAAATATAAATATCCATAAGTAAAATCTGAATAATACTTAGCTTTAGACGCTAAGGAGGATTTGTCAGCAGAATGAAAATAAATACAGTTCAATCCGTTTCAGAGTTGACTAAATCAGCCTTTTTACAGATTTCATTCGATACAGAACTAGATGAAAAAAGTAGTAGTGAGCAATTTTTACTAAGTATTGCTGCCCAGCAAGCCGAACTACTAAAACAGGTAAAATATCTACAAGAGCAGCTAGAATTACAAAAGCAACAGCATACATCACAGTTACAGCAAGTGCAGAATTTTCATGCACTGATACGACGAATTACTGAACAAATCCGCGATAGTATTGATATTAACCAAGTGCTGCAAACAGCGGTTCAAGAATTAGCGCGATTATTGCAACTAGAACGATGTCAAATAGAACTTTATAATACCAGCCAAACTACAGCTACAATTATTTGTGAGTATAATTCTACTTCTAGTGATGTTCAGGAATTAACCAAAAAAATTGCAGATTTTCCAGAAGTTTATCACCCACTATTGCAAAAACAACCATTGCAAAATTTAGAAATTCTTCCTGGATGGAATTCACAAATACAAGTAGTTTCCCAACTTGCTTTTCCCATTTTCGATGCTCAAGGTATTTTAGGCAATATTTGGTTAATTAAACCGACAGAGGAAAAGTTTAATGAATTAGAGATATCCTTGGTGCAAGAGGTAGGTAATGAATGTGCGATCGCTATTCGTCAATCTCAACTCCAGGAAAAAACCAAAGCACAGGTAAAAGAACTAGAAAAACGGGAACGTCACAAAAACGAATTCCTGAAAACCCTTTCTCAAGAACTCCGCACACCCGTTACCAGCATTAGTCTTGCGGCTCAAACTTTGGAAAGTTTACTTACTGCCAATGGTATTATTGATATAGACTTAGTACCGCAACTTCTACAGATTTTACATAACGAATGTGGAAGAGAAAGTAAATTAATTAACGATTTACTCACCCTTACCTATCTCAAAATTGAACCCGAACCACCGACATTAATTGCTATTGACTTAAAAACTTGGCTAACTCCCATAGTCGAGTCTTTTCGGGATGTTACCCATTGTCAGCAACAAAACTTAAATTTACATATTGACAGAAAAATTCCGCCTTTAGAAACTGATATTACCGATTTTGAACGCATTATCAGCGAACTGATCAACCATGCTTGTCAATGCACCCCCGCAGGTAAATCAATCACCGTTTCTGCTAAATTGGGTGCAGAAGTAATAGAATTAAACATCAGCTATTCTGGTGTAGAAATTCCCATTCATGAACTAGCACAAGTTTTTCAGCCATTTTACCGCTTTGCTAAAAATGCTCCTTGGAAAACCAGCGATTCTGGATTAGAATTAGCTTTGGTGAAAGCAATGGTGAACCGTTTGCACGGGACAATTGATGTTACAAGTGTAGATCAGCAAATCACTTTCACTGTTAAACTTCCCCTTGATCCAGTTTTTTCACTGCACCACTAGCGCCAGCGTCAAAAGTTTGCTATTATAGTTTTTATTGACGGGTGATTAGCTCAACGGCAGAGCATCGGACTCTTAATCCGCTGGTTCTGAGTTCGAATCTCAGATCACCCACTAACCCTTATTAAATCATTGAGAATATTGTATCATACTGGGTGCGTTATGGGATTGTTAACGCACCTTAATTATTATTCTAAGTGAAAACCATAGATTTTTTTACCATCTTCAAATCTATATTCACGATTGTACATATCATCAGGGTCATAACCCACATCACCCACAAAACAGAATGATACAGCTAAATTTAATGTTCTTTTTTCAAACACAAATTTATCTTTTGGTAGCATTTTATTAAAATCACTCTTAAACTTTTTCCACTCCCTTTGGTTATGTCTATCCATAAATACATCTAAATTTTGTAAATGGTGTATCCATTTATTTTTTTCAAGTTCTACTGTAACTTTTCCTTCTTCCTCAAACTCAAAATAAATCTCTTCCAATAATTTCCGCATTTCTCTGGGATATCTACCAGCTAACGCTAAAAATGCAATTAAAGATTGCTTGCATTCTGGTGATGGTTCAACTTTCCAAGTTGTATCATTTTTTTTATCGTTTTCTGTTGGAGTCCAGATAATTTTAATAATTTTGCAAATATTAATTAATCGCTTTGCAGTTCTCGGAGTTAAATCAACGTGCTGACAACATTCCGATATCCATTGAAATTCTTCAGCAGTAAATTTCTGAACAGTAACTAATGGATTTGTATTTGATTCATATTTTGCTTTCTCAACCTTTTTCATATCTTGATCTTTTTTAATAGCAGCAGACTTATCAATCTGATTTTCTTTCCTTTCATGAGGTGCTGTTTCCACCTTAACCTGATTTAGTTTTTCTAAAGTTTCGGTAATTTTTGGAGTTTCGGTAATTTCTAAAGTTTCGGTAATTTTTGGAGTTTCTGCAATTTTTGGAGTTTCTATTTTAGCTTTCTCTTCAATATCTAGTAAAGATTGCAAATAACTTTCCGTCACCTCTTTACTAATAGGTCGCATCCTGTAGGGAAGTTGAATAATTTTCTCGATATAATCAACACCAGAGGGAGTACCACCACGCTTTAAAACTCCTCGATAATTGTGTTCTAAAGCACGACCAATATAACGATCATCTATTGCTAAAACAACAATAAAAATTTCCGTGTTTAACAATAGTTGTACAGCTTCTAAAACTTGTACAACCTTATCAGGAGGACAACGATCTAAATCATCTATATATAAAACTATTCTCGCAGGTCCTCTGGGGAAAAGTGGTTTTAAAATCTTGCGTTTTTCAGGATTTGTATGTCCTGGAATATAGGTTAAATGATCAGATAAATCTTGCAAATCATCTTGGATTTGGTGCATTATCCCTAAAAGTTTTTGATAGGAATTTTCATCTAATCGCTTATTGACAAAATCCAACAAAGATGTATATTGAGCAGTTAAACCAATACGCTCTTTTTGTCTTTCGACTTGTAATTTGAGTTTTTCTATTTCCTGTTGTTTATCAACAAGTTGTTTTTCAGCTTCTTCTCTCTTAGAATAGATTTCCTTGACTTGATTTTGCTTGTATTCTTCCTTACGTTGTTCAATTTCTTCCTTGATTTTTTCTTCCTTAGTTTTAGCTAAATTTTGTTTTTCTATCTCGACATTTTCCCTAGCAGCTTGCAAAAATCTTGCTGTTTTGACTTGCAGAACTTTAACTTTTTTAAATATTTCCACACCAACTGATATTGCTGGAATTGCAGATACACTTGTTAACCAAATTTGTAAAGATGCAGATATTTCCTTGAGAATAGGTAAAACCTTGGGGATGATATCAATTATGAGAAAATAAGTGATAAATGGTAAAGCTGTTGCACCTAAAAATAGGAATAGTGTTTTCCTGTCTCTTTTAGTAAATTCTATGATACTAACTATTTTAGTTGGTTGTTCTTGAAGAAAATGAGTAAATTTGTCAGCATTATTAACAATATTTTGAATTTTCTCATCTTTGTTTCTGACTAAATCTTCTGCTACATCTATGAGATTAGAATTAGCCAATTTATCTAATTGGAACATAGGAAATTGCTTTTCTAAATCTTGCCTACTCTGAAAATTACATAAATGGAGAAAATCCTTTAAAATTGAATCTCCCAAATCATCTTTTAAAGTTTCTTTCAGTTGAGACAGAAAAACAATTAATATAGATACATCTGTCATTTCTTGCTCAACATTTGATGTAATCCTATTAACTTCTTGAGTAATAAACTCTTGTTCAAGTTGCTCTAATTTCTGATTATATTCATCTTCAATTTCTTGATTTATTTCTCTAACTTCTGCTTGTAAATCTTGTAATTTATCTTCAGTTATTTTGAGTTGTTCCTGCTCATCTTGTCTCACTTGACGCAAAATTTCCCAAAGTTTATTCCTATCAAGAATTTGAGATTTTAACTGTGCAAATACTTCCTCACTTAATTCTGACTCTAATATGGCTTTTCTATCACTATCATTCATCTGATTGAGAACACGCCAAATCTCACCACCTGTTAGAGGATCAACTTCCCCAACCTTGATTAACTGCTGTTCTAAAGTTAATTGACGGTCAAGTTGATCAAAAATAGTCTGCATTAAACTTGCCCACAAATCAGACTTAGCATAACTCCAAGCATTAAATTTAATTTGATAAACATGACCAACATAAGGAGAAAGATTCGGATCATCTTGATCATCACTCCATGTTTGTTTTTCTGTCAGTTTTTGACAGCGAATTTTCGTAATTTGCTTTTCTATCAAGTGCATTCCAAAAGATTTTCCACTACCCCAACTGCCTAAAATTGCCACTGCTAAAGGAGGTTTCAAACTCCGTAACATCAACACATCAGCTAAAGCTTGCAGTTCCTTAGCCACATCTAAAGCATCTTCACCGCTTGCTTGGTCATTGCTAAAAGCTTGGGGAACAGAACGCAGATTAAACCTTTGCCAACGCCAGACTTTAATACCATCCTCACCAGCACTGATGATGTAATCTCCTTGGGGGTCAAAAGCAACGGAATGAACCTCCCCTTGATGTTCTCCGATGATGATTTGCCGTTTATGTTGGGGGTCGGAAATATCCCATAATCGCACGGTTTTATCTGCACTACCGCTAATAATGCTACTTCCGTCAGGACTAAAGGCTACTGAGTTGACCAAATATTTATGACCCAAAAAAGGCTGACCTATTGCTGTTCCAGTTTCGACATCCCATAACCGCACTGTATTATCCAGACTGCCACTGACAATGGTATTCCCGTCGGCACTAAAAGCTACTGAGATCACTGAATCTGTATGACCAAAGAAAGGTTGACCAATGGGTGTTCCAGTCTTCACATCCCACAACCGCACCGTTTTGTCCCAACTACCACTGACAACGGTATTCCCTTCAGGACTAAAGGCTACTGAGGTGACAGAATTGGTATGACCCGAAAATGGTTGACCTATAGCTTCTCCTGTCTTGACATCCCACAACCGCACTGTGATGTCTTCGCTACCACTAACAACGGTACTGCCGTCAGGACTAAAAGCTACTGAGGTGACGGTATCTATATGACCAGAGAATGGTTGATCTATGGTTTTTCTCTTCTTGACATCCCATAACCGCATTGTGGTGTCACTACTGCCACTGACAACGGTCTTACCATCAGGACTAAAGGCTACTGATTTAACAATATCTCTATGACGATCTGTATGACTAGAGAAAGATTGACCTAAAGCTTTTCCAGTCTTGATATCCCACAATAGGACTCTATTATCTTCACCGCCACTAACGACGGTACTGCCGTCAGGACTAAAAGCTACTGAGTTGACGGTATCTATATGACCAGAAAAAACCTGATTTATAGGGGTTGCAGTTTCCACATCCCACAACCGCACTGTCCTGTCTTCACTGCCACTCACAACCATACTGCCAGCACTAAAGGCTACTGAGGTGACGGAACTTATATGACCAGAGAATGGTTGACCTATCGCCTCTCCAGTCTTGACATCCCACAACAGCACTGTGCTGTCTTCACTACCACTAACAACGATACTGCCGTTAGCACTAAAGGCTACTGAGGTGACAGAATTGGTATGACCAGAGAATGGTTGACCTATGGCTTCTCCAGTTTCAATATCCCACAGCCTCACTGTATTGTCCCAACTGCCACTAACAATGGTCTTACCGTCGGGACTAAAGGCTACTGATAAGATGGGTTTTGTATGACCAGAAAAAGTTTGAGCGATCGCCTCTTCTGTGTTTAAATCCCATAACCACACTGTGTTGTCCCAACTACCACTGACAATGGTATTCCCATCGGGACTAAAAGCTACTGAGGTGACAGGTTGTGCATGACTATATAGTTGACCGATCGCTTTTCCAGTGTTAACATCCCACAACCGCACTGTCTTGTCTTTACTGCCACTAACAACAGTATTCCCATCGGGATTAAAGGCTACTGAGTTCACTGAACCTGTATGACCAGTGATAGGTTGAGCGATCGCTTCTCCTGTCTTGGCATCCCACAACCGTACCGTGTTGTCAAGACTGCCACTCACAACCATACTGCCATCGGGACTAAAGGCTACTGAGTTCACAGAACTTGTATGACCCAGGCAACTTGCCCACTTTGTCCCAGTTAACACATCCCAAATCTCAACTGTACCATTTCCCAAACCCACAGCAATGCGTGTCCGTCCCTGCGGTGATATGGCTACTGCATTTACTTTACTCTCAAACTGGGCAAAGGGTTTTTCTGTTTCTTGGTCTGCTTCTAGGTCAGTTTCAATTTCTGGGATGCTAAATTGTTGGCTGCTGATTTCTTGTTGACCTTGGGGTGCTTCCATGCCAGTAGTGTTACCAGTTAGTCGTGTGTGGGTGTTACTGGTTTTACTATGTATGTTGCTTGGTTGTAAATACTTTTATATGTTTGTTTACAAATCAGATCAGGGGATTTGAAAGCGACTGGAAGTCACGGCTACACAAACGATACCCGCCTACACGGGTTTGAAATCCTTAATTTGACCTTAGTCCGCGCAGGTGGACTTGGTTTGTATAGCTGCGATTTATAATCGCCAGTTTAATATTACAAAATATTTCATTTTCTCATCTAAAGCTTAATCCATAACCTGCAAAATACAAATATTACTGAGGTAAAAAATTAAACTTTTTCTGTGGAAGTCTCAAAAGTCTTGCTGTTACAAGTTTACAGGATTAGCAATCTTATTTTTTTCACTAATTTATAAATGACTCGCTTATTGAGAAAACAACTAAAACTCATTTATTGAAAACGCAAACTTCACGTTATCTATGTCAGAGAATTTTTATATTATTCTCAATAACTGGCAGCAATTGGACAACATGAAAATTAGTACCTAAGTTTAATTTTCTAATTCGGAGGTAATTAAAAATAATCAAATTTACTATAGAAACAAGCAATTAGTTGAGCAATAAAAAATAAGTCCTCAACTAACGTGATTACACAGGTGAATTTTGGAGAAAAACAGATGTTAAACACCAAAAAAGAATTATTAGCTGATCTCACTTCTGAAACTGCGGCTAATATTAACGGTGGTCAAGGTGAACAAGGTCAAGGCCAACAAGGTGGTAAAGAGGATAAAAGTAAGTTTAATTACAGCAGATATCTGAAAGCCTTGGGAATTGCTTATTTGAGTCCCCCCGAAGCTGGTAAAATCACAGATCAGGAAGCATTGTTAGCCCAATACCAAGGCTGGGAAGATTAGCAAAACTCATTTATTTATAAGCTTCTCCCATTAAGATTCAACTACTAAGAATAAATCCCGCTTTTAATCCAATTCATTTAATAAGCAACTCAACCACAAAAAAATATCCCCCATTATCCCCTTTTGACTCTATTTCCCCCCTTTCTAAGGGGGGTTAGGGGGGATCTCTCTACTTAAAACAGCAAGTAATAGCTAACTCTGCATGATTAACTAAAACCTCTTTTTCCAATTGATAAACTGGATATTGAGGAGTGATATTCAATAATTTCTCAATTCTCTCTTTAGCTGTTTCTACTATCTCTTCATTTAAACTACCATTACTCAAACAGTTAACAAAATCTTCGGCTATTTTATAGGTTCTTTCCAAAGATGAAGAATTGATATTTCGTGATACTATAAATAAATCACAACCTGCATTAAAAGACCGCGCTACTGTTCCCGAATACATAAACATCTCTGAAACAGCTTTCATATCTAAATCATCAGAAATAATCACACCCTGAAAATTTAATTCTTGGCGAAGAATTTGATTTAAAATGGTTTTGGATAATGTTGCAGGAACTTCTGGATCAATTTGCGGGAACAAAATATGCGCTGTCATAATTAGCGGTATTTTTTCCTGAATTAATGTTTGAAAAGGTATCAACTCCCGTTTTCGCAAGTCTTCTAAACTGAGATTTAATATTGGTAACTCCAGATGAGAATCTGTGCTAGTGTCTCCATGTCCAGGAAAATGTTTAGCACAACCGAGAATTCCCCCATCTTTGAGTCCTTGGTAATATTCCCGCGCACCTTTACTAGCAGTTTCAGGAGTTGTCCCAAAAGCACGGGGTCCAATAATAGGGTTTTGGGGGTTAGAAAAAATATCAGCGACAGGGGAAAAAGAAAGATTGATACCTAATGATTTCAATTCTAAAGCCGTAGCTTTTGCTACTTGATATGCTTGCGATTTCACCACATAAGCATAAGGAAAACGAGTAATGGGTAATGGAGTTCTGATAACCCTTCCACCTTCATGATCAATAGTGGTAAACAGGGAAGTACGTTCAGTATATTCGCGTATTTCTTGCAGTAAATTTTTAAAGCTTTCTAACCAAACCAGATAAGGTACACCATCCAGAAAGTTTTTAGCGAAAAAAATCACACCCACCGGTTTTAACTCACTCAACGCCCGCTTATCATCATCACTAAGAGTTGTACCAGAAATACCGAGAATTAAATGATTACCGAATTTTTGTAAATCTTTCATTAGGAGTTCAGGAGTCAGGAGTCAGGAGTTCAGGAGTCAGGAGTCAGGAGTCAGGAGTCAGGAGTTCAGGAGTCAGGAGTCAGGAGTCAGGAGTCAGGATAAAGAATTAATTTTTCAACTCTTGCCTTTTGCCTTTTGCCTTTTGCCTCTTGCCTGTTCCCTGTTCCCTGTTCCCTGTTCCCTTATTTCTCAAAGCCATGCCAAATGTAACAGAATGCAAAGTATAATGAAAACGACAAAACTATTAAGAAATATTGAAAACAGTAGGTTTAAATGCGAGTAGCTATTGCCGGCGCTGGTTTAGCAGGACTTTCCTGCGCTAAATATCTGATAGATGCGGGTTACACTCCCATTGTTTTAGAACGAAGGGATGTACTCGGTGGTTTAGTAGCAGCGTGGAAAGACTCAGATGGCGACTGGTACGAAACCGGTTTACACGCCTTTTTTGGGGCATATCCCAATATGCTGCAATTACTCAAAGAGTTAGGTATTGAAGACCGACTCCAGTGGAAACAGCATACCCTGATTTTTAACCAACCAGATAAACCAGGAACACTGTCCCGTTTTGATGTTCCTGACATTCCCTCACCATTTAACATCATTGCTTCCATTCTGCGGAACAATGATATGTTGACCTGGGAACAGAAGATCCGTTTTGCCATTGGTTTGTTTCCTGCCATCGTGCGGGGTCAACAGTATGTAGAGGACATGGACAAATACAGCTTCGCTGAATGGTTAAAAAGACAAGGTATAGGTGAAAGAGTCGTCAGTGATGTATTTATTGCGGCTTCCAAAGCCTTAACCTTTATTAACCCCGAAGAAGTTTCCTCCACAATTTTATTAACCGCCCTCAACCGATTTTTACAAGAAAGATACGGTTCTAAAATTGCCTTTTTAGATGGTTCACCCACAGAAAGACTTTGCCAACCCATCGTAGATTACATTACCGAAAGGGGTGGAGAAGTCAGACTCAATGCCCCTTTAAAAGAGATTTTGCTTAACTCCGATGGTACAGTAAAAGGTTTCTTGCTGCGGGGTTTAGATGGAAACCCAGATGAAATAGTGACAGCAGACTTTTACGTTTCAGCTATGTCAGTTGACCCATTAAAAGTCATGTTGCCAGAACCTTGGAAAAAAATGGAATTTTTCCAGAAATTAGACGGTTTAGAAGGTGTACCAGTAATTAACCTGCATTTGTGGTTTGATCGGAAATTAACAGATATTGATCACCTATTATTTTCGCGATCGCCCCTCCTCAGCGTTTATGCTGATATGAGTAACACCTGTCGGGAATATGCTAACCCGGATCGCTCAATGCTGGAATTAGTTCTTGCACCTGCCAAAGACTGGATTAGCAAATCTGATGAGGAAATCATCTCCGCTACAATGGCCGAGTTGGAAAAACTCTTCCCTGACCACTTTACAGGAGACAACCCAGCAAAACTGCTGAAATCCCACGTTGTCAAAACACCTCGTTCAGTTTACACAGCTACCCCTGGTCGTCAACAGTACCGCCCAGACCAAAAAACCCCTATAGCTAACTTCTTTTTAAGCGGAAGTTATACCATGCAACGCTATCTAGGCAGTATGGAAGGTGCGGTGCTTTCTGGTAAGCTAACAGCACAGGCGATCTCTCAAGCGCCATCGGTAGCCAATACTTCCAACCTGCAAACGCTAACTCGACCGCCCGCAACGAATGCTGCAACTGCCTGATTCCCCCCCGCGCATGAAAACGCTGGTCTCTGTAGACGAGTCCTACAAACTTTGTCAGGAACTCACAGCCAAGTACGCCAAAACCTTTTACCTGGGTACATTGCTGATGAGTCCGGCAAAGCGTCAATCTGTTTGGGCAATATACGCTTGGTGTCGCCGTACAGATGAATTAGTCGATGGTCCTGCTGCTGCTAGAACCACCCCAGAAACTCTAGAACTATGGGAAAAGCAGCTAGATTCAATTTTTGCTGGACACCCATTAGACAATTACGATGTCGCTTTAGTAGATACCCTGCAACATTTTCCTTTGGATATTCAACCATTTCGGGATATGATTGCAGGTCAGCGCATGGATTTATACCGCAGTCGCTATGAAACCTTTGAGGATTTGTATCTCTATTGCTACCGCGTTGCTGGCACTGTGGGTTTAATGTCCACCACAATTATGGGTGTAGATACCAGTATCTACACTGCCCCTTGGCATCGAAATCAAAAACCCTATTTACCCATAGATGAAGCGATCGCCCTGGGTATCGCCAACCAACTAACCAATATTCTCCGTGATGTGGGCGAAGATGCACGTCGGGGCAGAATTTATCTTCCCCTAGAAGACTTGGCTAAATTCAACTATAGCGAAGAAGAACTGTTACAAGGTATTTTAGATGACCGTTGGCGTTCCTTGATGCAATTTCAAATTCAACGCGCCCGCGAATTTTATACCAAAGCCGATAAGGGAATTAGCTATCTTGCTCCTGATGCCCGTTGGCCAGTTTGGGCAGCATCTATGCTCTATGGACAGATTTTAGATGTAATTGAGCGCAATGATTATGAAGTTTTCAGTCAACGTGCTTATGTTCCCCAGTGGCAAAAATTACGTACCTTACCAGTGGCTTGGATGCGATCGCAAGTGTTATAGAAGGAGTCAGGAGTCAGGAGTCAGGAGTCAGAAGGCAGCTATGCTGGAGGCAGGAGGCAGCTATGCTGGAGGCAGGAGGCAGAAGGCAAATATTTTCCCCATCTCCCCATCTCCCCAGTCACCAGTCACCAGTCACCAGTCACCAGTCACCAGTCACCAGTCCCCTGTTCCCTGTTCCCTGTTCCCTGATAAATCCCAAAAAAACTATTGACTAACCAAAAATCCTCTGCTACTATTATTTAGTATTACCTCTGGAGAGGTGGCTGAGTGGTCGAAAGCGGCAGATTGCTAATCTGTTGATGGAATCGTAAGGTCCATCCGAGGGTTCGAATCCCTCCTTCTCCGTTTATATGTTTCAAAAGCTCTCAGAATTGAAAGTATTCAAGGACTTTATTTAAGCATTAGGACTTATTGCTATATTTCCAAAGGTAGATACTATTATTTAACTTTTGGAGCTTGAGTCATTTCCAGTTAGACTGAGTGGGTTAGTTTAATAATTGATTTTCAAGCTTCTCGACATGAGATGCGTGAAGGAATATATGCCAAAATTTAGTGTTTCCCTAGCTTTAAGCGTAGCAACCCTAGCCAGTGGTATTCTACTGGGTGCTTGTGAAAATACCACCACAACCAATAATACAGGAACAACCGGAACTACTGCCACCCCAGCAGCCAACACTACCACAACAACCAGCAGTGCTAAAGGTTTGAAAATTGGTAGTTTATTACCAACAACAGGTGACTTAGCTTCCATCGGTCAACAAATGGTAGGTTCAGTTCCCCTACTGGTAGAAACCGTCAACGCTTGTGGAGGAGTCAACGGAGAACCAGTCACATTAGTAGAAGTAGACGATCAAACTGATCCTAAAGCTGGTGCAGCAGGTATGACCAAACTAGCAACAGTAGATAAAGTTGCAGGTGTAGTTGGTTCCTTTGCTAGTAGCGTTTCTACAGCTGCTATCTCAGTTGCTACCCCCAACAAAGTTATGTTAGTTTCTCCTGGTAGCACCAGTCCCGTATTTACGGAAAAAGCGCAAAAAGGCGACTTTAAAGGATATTGGGCGCGGACTGCTCCCCCAGATACCTATCAAGCATTAGCTTTAGCCCAACTTGCTAAGAAAAAAGGTTTTAAAAGAGTTTCCACAGTCGTGATCAATAATGACTATGGTGTAGGTTTTGAAAAAGCATTTGTCGAAACATTTGAAAAATTAGGTGGAACCGTAGTTAATAAAGATAAACCAGTTCGTTACGACCCCAAAGCCCAAACCTTTGATACTGAAGCTGCTGCTGCTTTTGCAGGTAAACCTGACGCAGTTTTAGCAGTCATGTATGCGGAAACAGGGAGTTTATTCCTCAAAGCTGCTTACCAACAAGGTCTAGCTAAGGGAGTACAGATCATGCTCACTGACGGAGTAAAATCAGATGCTTTCCCGGAACAAGTGGGTAAAGGTCCAGATGGCAAATATCTGTTAACTGGGGCTATTGGTACTGTTCCTGGTTCTGATGGTAAAGCATTAGCAGCCTTTAAGAAATTGTGGCAAGAGAAAAAAGGCGGTTCACCAGGAGAATATGCACCTCAAGCTTGGGATGCAGCGGCTTTGTTGGTATTATCAGCCCAAGCAGCTAAGGAAAATACAGGTGTAGGTATTTCCAGTAAACTTCGGGAAGTTGCAGCTGGTGATGGTACACCAGTGAGTGATGTGTGTGAAGGACTAAAGCTACTCAAAGACGGCAAAAAAATTAATTACCAAGGTGCAAGCGGTGATGTAGATGTGGATGCTAATGGTGATGTCATCGGTGTCTACGATGTTTGGACAGTGGGAGATGATGGCAAAATCAAAGTTATAGACAAGGTTAGTCCTAAGTAGAGGCAGGAGGCAGGAGGCAGCTATGCTGGAGGCAGGAGGCAGAAGGCAGCTATGCTGGAGGCAGAAGGCAAAAGTTAATATTCTCCCCCTGCTTCCCCAACTTCCCCTGCCTCCCCTGCTTTCTTTACTGTCACCTGTCACCTGTCACCTTCCCTCTTTAAAACCCGCTAAAGTTGTAACCAACACCAACTAATAAACCGACATCAGTTTGATCAAAAAATCCAGCATTGACAGCGGCTGTGGCAGTGAATCTATTAGTTAGAGGTATATCAACACCACCTGTTACCATGAGAGCAGTTTCCGAGTTGTCACCAGTTTTAATGGCTGCACCAACTCCCACGTAAGGAGCAATGGGTAAAGGTTCGTTAAATGGATCTCCTACCTGCTGGAAGGAGAAATCGTAGGTGAGGGGAATCAGAAATGTGGTATCATCCCCTAAAATTGCCGATGGTCTGACTGATAAAGACCTGGTAAAACCAATTTTACTGATGACTGTGAAGTTACCATCACCCAAGGCTGAAGATCCACCACTTAAACCGATATTGCCAGCAACGCCAATATAGCTGCTACCACCACGGGTAGGTCTACCAACATCAATATCTGCTTGTGCTACTTTATTTGGTTGTACTGTTTGAGTAGCAGATACTTTGGATGTAGCCTCTGTATCTTCAGAATTCAGCATTACTGATGAGGTGGCTACTGTCCCTGGAACGGGTATGATTGTTGAATTAGGGGTTTTTTCTGTAGCGATGTTGGGAAACTGTTGTACTTCAGCAACAGTGGTTGTGGTGAGTTCTGTAGTTTCTTGGTTCTCAGACATGACAGCGGTATCTGGCTGGTTTACCTGAGCAGTTGCGGAAAGGCTGCTACCTAAAATTGTCAGGACTGCTAGACTTGACAAGCAAAAAAGATTTTTACGTAGAAACATAGTATTCACATTCACTCCTACATGAATTATGACGACAACAGATATTTGTTGTTGTGGGTTTAATGTAACAAATTTGAGCAATACTCAACATTTAACATCAAAAAATCCTTTTCACATCTTTAATTTGACGTATGCAATTAGGATTGAGGGTAACTGTTCCCTGTTCCCTGTTCCCTAGTTAATTGTAAATTTTTGTAAAATTGATGTCTTCAAGACTAGAAAGCTGATATTTAGATAGCTAAACTAACACAAAGTGCATCTGTACTGTTAATAATAAAAATTGTAGATATGGCGCTATAGCCTAAATGATCCCAGTCCAACTGATCCTGAAAAACTTTCTTAGTTACCGTGATGCAACTTTAGATTTTGGCGGTTTGCATACGGCGTGTATTTGTGGTTCTAATGGTGCGGGTAAATCTTCTCTTCTGGAAGCTATCACTTGGGCTATTTGGGGTGAAAGCCGTGCCACTGTTGAAGATGATGTGATCTATTCTGGCGCTAAAGAAGTCAGAGTGGATTTTACTTTCTACAATAATTTACAAAAATATCGGGTGATTCGTACCCGTGTCCGGGGTGCAACTAGCGTTTTGGAATTTCAAATTGAAACTCCGGCTGGTTTTCGTCCTCTGACTGGTAAGGGGATGCGAGCAACTCAGGATGTGATTTTACAACATATCAAGCTCGATTATGAGACTTTTATTAATTCTGCTTATTTGCGTCAAGGTCGGGCTGATGAGTTTATGCTCAAGCGTCCCACGGAACGGAAGGAAATTTTAGCAGAGTTATTAAAACTTAATCAATATGATCAATTGGAAGAACGAGCTAAGGACAATTCTAAACAGTATAAAGGACGGGTGGAAGAGTTAGAGCGTTCTTTGGATAATATCAAATCTCAACTCCAACAACGGGAAACAACTAAAGCTGAACGAGCGGAGTTAGAAGTTCAACTAAATAATATTCAACAGCAACAGGCTTTTGATAATATTCAATTACAAAGTTTGCAGGTTGTTCAGCATCAACGCCAAAATTTAGAAGAAAAATTCAGTTTTGTACAACAACAATATCAAAATCTCAGTCAAGATTGCGATCGCTTACATCAAGAACAATTATCTGTCAAATCCCAATTAGCAGATTTAGCATCTATTTTAAATCAATCCGCCCAAATTCAAGCTGCATACTCTCAATATCAAAGTCTGCAATCTCAAGAAGAAGCTTTTGCTGCTAAATTTGAACAACATACCCGCGCTATTAGTTTACGTCAACAACAGCAACAACAGCTTGCTAAACAAATCCAATCTCTTGAACGCCAACTGCAACAAGCCGAAGCTCAGTTAGAAGCTTTAGAACAACAGGAGCGAGAACTTCAGCAAACTCTCACCAAAGCTGCGGAAGTAGAACCTGCTTTAGCCCAATTAGCTGCGGCTCGTGAGCATCTCAATTTTTTGGATCAGTTGCAAATACAAGTAAATCCTTTATTGCAACAACGGGCAAATTTACAAAGTCAATTAGATCGCATTCATGCTAGTTTAGTGGCGCGTTTGGAACAGTTGCAAGCTACAGAAAATCAACTCCAAAGCCAAAATCGCCGCCAACCCCAACTGCAACAAGCTGTGATGGATCTGGGGATGCAAATTGAAGAGTTAGAGAAAAAGCGGGTTTATTTGCAAAGGGTACAGGAAAAAGGACATGAACGCCGACACTTTATAGAACGTTTACAAGCTCACCAAAGAGACTACGAAAAATTACTGGGAGAACTAGAGCAAAAAATACAAATGCTCCAAAATCCTAATGCTTTGTGTCCCTTGTGTGAACGTCCTTTGGATGAACATCACTGGAGTCGAGTTATACAAAAAACTCAACTTGAGTATGAAGATACTCAAGGGCAATTTTGGGTAGTGCGGGAACAAATGGCGGTTTCTGACAGAGAAATTCAGGTATTAAGGCAGGAATATCGGGAAATATCCCAGCAATTAGCGAGTTATGATGCTTTACGGGAACAAAAGGGACAATTAGCAGCCCAGTTGCAAGCAACTACAGATATTCAAGCACAGTTACAACAAGTTGCGGCAGAAAAGGAAAATTTAGAACTTTCTTTACAAGGTGAATATGCACCTGATAAACAAGCTGAACTCCAGCAGTTAGACGAATATATACAACAACTTAATTACAATGAAAAAGATCATGCTTTAGCGAGAAGTGAAGTAGAGCGTTTGCGAAAGGTGGAAATTAAACAAGCGCAAATTAAAGATGCTAGAAAAAAGCAAGCTCAACTAACAGCGAGAAAACCAGAACTACAAGCTAGTATTGAGGAATTTAAAGCTAAAATTCAATCAGAACAAACAGATTCAGACATAGCAAGACAAATAACGTCCTTAGAACAGGAAATTAAGGAAATTGCTTACAGTTCTGAAGCACATAATAACATCCGCCAAGGTGTAAGAGAGTTTCAATCTTGGCAGTTGCGTTATCAGCAGTTATTATCTGCTCAACAGCAATCTCCCCAACTTCAGAACAGGTTAGAGGATTTAACAAATGCTTACAATAGCAGATTAGCAGATAAACAAAACCTTGATAGTCAAATTGATAGTATTATGGAGCAATTAAAAGCTAGTGCTAACCCTATTGAGCAAATTAATGATTTAGAGCAGAAAATAGCCATTCGTCGCCGTGAACTTGATGAAAAAATCGCTTATTTGGGGCGTTTAGAACAACGGGTACATCAGTTAGAATTGCTGCAAAATCAGTATGAGCAAGAACAAGAACAATTAGAATATTGTAAACAGCAACAGCGGGTTTATCAGGAATTAGCGCAAGCTTTTGGTAAAAATGGTATCCAAGCTTTGATGATTGAAAATGTGTTACCGCAACTGGAAGCTGAGACAAATCTATTACTTTCGCGGTTGAGTGCAAATCAGTTGCACGTACAATTTGTTACGCAAAAAGCGGGAAGGAGTGGTAAGTCAACTAGGAAAAATGCTAAGTTGATTGATACTTTAGATATTTTAATTGCTGATGCGCGGGGGACGCGAGCTTATGAAACTTATTCCGGTGGAGAAGCGTTTAGAATTAATTTTGCGGTTCGGTTAGCATTGGCGAAATTATTAGCGCAGCGTGCTGGTGCTGCGTTACAATTGTTGATTATTGATGAAGGGTTTGGTACTCAGGATACAGAGGGATGCGATCGCTTGATTGCGGCGATTAATGCGATCGCAGCTGATTTTGCTTGTATCCTCACTGTAACTCATATCCCCCATCTTAAAGAGGCTTTTCAAGCTCGGATAGAAGTTAATAAAACTCAGCAAGGTTCACATTTATCTTTGTCAATTTGATACTCTTCAAATTTAACTTGAGAATAGGCAACTTTATCAGCCTCAAACCTTTAATTGATATGGGTTTTACATTTTTTCAGCATCCCCTATTTAAACATATTTGCTAATTGGGTAAAACAATTACCCAGTCACCGTCACCAGTCACCAGTCACCAGCCCCTATTCTTCAACTTTTCTAGTATTACCGGCTCTTACCCAACCTTCTTGATTAGTACCGTCAACACGGATTTTTTGCCAATTTTTATCCGGGCTTTCTTCTAAGATAATCACTGTTTGATTAGCACCAACCCCACCCACACTTTGAGCTTCCCGTGATGGGTTCTCTCGCAGACTCAAACCTTGAGGCCAACTGACAATAGCTTTGTAAGCTCCCGGTGGTAATGAATCAGGTGATTCAGTGGGAGTAGGAGTAGGGCTAGGAGTAGAATTGGGAGTAGGTTTGGGAGTGGATGTAGCTTTTACTTCAGTGACTTTGGGTTTGTCAGATTTGGGTTGGGGATTATCATTAGCATAAATGGGTTTTGCGGGGGGTATAGCACTGCGATTGACAAAATAGAGAGCTACTGTTAATCCGCTACCTAATAAAACAGCGATCGCTAATAAAAAACCAAGTATAAGTTTAAAGAAACCAGAAAGCATATTTATATCCTTTAGTTAGTTGTCAGGAGTCAGGAGGCAGGAGGCAGGAGGCAGGAGGCAGGAGTCAGGAGTCAGGAGGCAGGAGGCAGGAGGCAGGAGGCAGGAGTCAGGAGGCAGGAGGCAGGAGGCAGGAGGCAGGAGGCAGGAGTCAAAAGTTAATATTCTCCCCCAGCTTTCCCAGCTTCCCCAGTCCCCAGTCCTCAGCAAAATATTATTACATTTGGCGTTGAATGCGTTCACGTAGTGCGCCGGAGGCGATCGCTCAAAGGATTATGCTTTGAAGCCAAACGCGCCCTACCCGCAGCAGCCCATTCTTGCAGTTTTTGAATCTGCTCCACCGCAGTTCGCGCCAAAGGTATGATTTGACTAGCAGCTTCTAAAATATCATCGGTGGTGAAATCACGATTTTGACTAAATCCGATGTGCATCGCTTCAATTAACGTTTGTTCAATTTCTGCACCGGAAAAATCAGGTGTTTCGTAGGCTAACCTATCAATTTCATAGCTCTTCAAATTGTGGGGACGCAATCTGGATAAGTGGACGTTAAAAATGGCTTTTCTCTCTTCTTGAGTAGGTAAACCGACAAAGAAAATTTCATCAAATCGACCTTTTCGCAGCATTTCCGGGGGTAAGGCTTGAATATCGTTAGCGGTAGAAACAACAAACACAGGGGAAGTTTTTTCTGCTAACCAGGTGATAAATGTCCCAAATACCCGGCTAGTTGTTCCCGCGTCACCTTTACTACCCAACCCCGAAAAAGCTTTATCAATTTCATCAATCCACAATACACAGGGTGCAAGGGCTTCAGCAACTTGAATCATTTGGCGAGTGCGGGATTCCGATTCACCGACTAAACCACCAAACAAACGCCCCACATCTAAGCGTAATAGGGGTAAATGCCAATGATGGGCGATCGCTTTGGCTGTTAAAGATTTACCAGTTCCTTGAATCCCCACCAACATTAAACCACGGGGGTGCGGTAATCCGTACTGTCGCGCTCGTTCTGTGAATGAACCACCCCGCCGAATTAACCAATCTTTGAGGTTATCAAGTCCGCCAATATCAGAAATTTGCTCAGTGGCGGGGTAAAAGTCCAGGATTTGGGTTTGACGGATAGTTTGGCGTTTTTCCTCCAAAACCAGATCCACGTCCTCTGGTTGTAATTCTCCGTGGGATGCGATCGCTCTAGCTAAAACTCGGCGTATCCGTTCCATAGATAAACCTTGACAAGAACGCACCAAATCATCAAGGAATTTACCAGTTGGTGAGTTACCAGTAGCTTGTAATAACCGTTCTACCTCGGTTTTAATTTCTGGTGCTGCGGGTAAGGGAAATTCCACCACCGTCAAAACTTCGGTTAAATCGTCAGGAATAGCGATGCGTGGCGATAATAAAACAATATTTTTCGGTTGAGATTTCAGTAGTCTGGCTAAGTTGCGGAGTTTACGAGAAATGGCGACATCATCTAAAAAACGGTGATAATCCCTCAGAATTAAGACTGCTGGGGCGGAAGCTGGTAATTTTTCGATAAATTCCAAGGCTTGTAAGGGGTTGCGCTTTCCAAAGCCGACATCGTTGGGGTTTCCTTGATAACCATCGACAAAATCCCAGGTATAAACGGGGCGGTTTCCTTGGTTGGTGGCTTCTTCGCGGATAGCGGCTTCTACCCGTTCTTCTTCGTAGGTGGGGATGTAAATGAGGGGGTAGCGAGCGCGGAGGAGGAGTTTAAATTCGTCGCGGAAGTTCATGATCTAGGTTTTTGGTGGTTTTTGTTATTTTCCTATTTTTAAGGTAATGAACCACGTTCGCTTAGCGTCCCGCAGGGATAGACACGAAGGAAGCGAAGGAAGAGGGGAAGAAGGAGAGTTTTGTTTCACGCAAAGGCGCTAAGGAGCAAAGGAAGAGGATAGCGATGGCTGGATATCTGGCTTTGAATCACAATCTAGACAAGAATGGGAGAACTGGTTATATTAATCACTTGTATCATTCATCAAAACAAGGAAATTATTTTGACTACCTTTGCTAGTTACAAAGCAACAGCATCTCAGTGGATTACTATATTTGATTCTCCTTTCTATCCAGATTCTTTGGATGAGGCGAAAATTCTTTATGAGAATGTATTATTGCGTTTTACAGAAGTGGTAGAACAATCTCAAAGTTCTGCAAATTTACTGGAGATTATCACAGAAGAGCCTGATCCTTTACGAATTCAATTACTTAGAGTCTTTCGCAGATACGTTTCTCCAGATACATCTGTAGAAATGACTAAGAGGAAAAGCAAAATATCTGATATTATTAGAGATTTTGGTTATAGATTTCGTCCCCTAGAACAAGTTAAACAAAATTTAAATAGTCGTCCTGTACCTGATGAAACTCTCATGGCAATACTTTTAGAACAAAGTACACGAGGACAAAAAGGTTATGATTTAACAGAAAGTTTTTTCTTATGGTTTAACAAAACATTTAGCAAGGATTATTTAATTCGTGGTCCTGTGCGTGCTGGAAAAGATGTCATGCTAAATAAAGTATTAGATCATTGGCAAAATAAAACACCTGCTGATATTTTCATATCTCGTTTAGATGGTACTGCCTTAGTAGTTGGATTTGCTCGTTATGACTCCGATAGGGGAGGTTCTCAAGAAGATGATAGAACAGGTGGTAATCGAGATAAAATTACCCAAATCCTTAATTACAGTCAAACTTATAATTTACCATTAAAAGTCTTGATGCTCAATGACGGACCTGGATTACTTCTCGGTTCTATGTGGGATGATTATGCTAACCTGGAACAATATGGACAAGGTAAAGTTATTGTTTGTACTTTAAAAATGTTAGATGATAGATTTACAAAAGATTGGTTAGAGAGTTAAGTTTAGTATTCCAATCTTTGATAGTTGGTTCAGAAATTAATTCTAAATTTGGTGATTCTTCAATATAAAAATCTAAGCCTGTTTTCAAAATCCTATTGACTTCAATTAAACTAATTTGTTTATATTGATTATTACCATTTTTACCATTAACAAAGTCACCCATTGCTTCACTACCATTAACTAAACGTTTAATGATAGTATCAATAGACAATGGAGAATTATCAATACCTATCCATTTTCTTCCTAATTCTTCAGCTACAGCTAAAGTAGTTCCACTTCCTGCAAAAGCATCTAAAACTATATCTCCAGGATTTGAGGAAGCCATGATTATTCGTTTCATCAAAGCTGCATTTTTTTCTGTTGGATAACCAGTAATTTTAATATTTTGATTGTGTGCATCTTTAAAATCCAGCCAAATATCTTGAATAGAAATACCTTGACTATTATCTAAATATACTTTTCTTCTGGGATTACCATTCGCAGACCAATATATATCACCTCTTGCATGCATTTCATCTAAGGTTTCTGGTGTATATTGCCAATGTTTACCAGGCGGTGGTAACATACCCCTCCAAGGTTGACCGGTTGCTCCTTTTCTTACACCGGGAGCATGAATAGGAACTTTTTTATATAGTCTTCCTGTTGCTTCTTCTACATATTGATACTCTTTTTTAATAGCCTCGTCTGTCCAATTTTCAAAAGGTTGATTCCAAACATAATTATCTGTTTTAGTATAGAAAAGAATATAGTCGGAAATATTGCCATATTGTTTGCGGGTGTAGTTTTTAGGATTACATTTTTTTCTAGTAATCCAATTCCGAAAATTCTTAACTCCAAAAATTTCATCCATGATAATTTTCACAGCAAAAGCCATGTTTTCATCTAGATGTACATAAATAGAACCTGTTTCTGATAAAAGTTCTCTGATTAAAATTAGACGTTGACGCAAAAATTCTAAATATTCTGCTCCTCCCATGAGATCATGATAAGCATGATTTCTACTACGAGATTCAAAACTAGTACCTGTTGCATAAGGTGGATCAATATAAGCTAGGTTAACTTTTCCGTTAACATTCTCATCATTTAATAATGTGATTAGGACGTTTAAGTTATCACCATATATTAATTTATTTCTAGGTTCTCTATCAACACTAATTACATGATTTAATTTGGCTGGCTGAATTTTAAATATATCTTCTATAGGTGTTTTACCTTCATACTCAATGCGGAATGATGTTATATTTTGTTTCTGATTACGTCCGTTTTTGGTAGGTATTCCTGTTGCCATTTTGATTGATAAGTTTATTATGTTATAATTATACTATTATAGTATAGTGAAAGTAATAGTACAATTACAATATTTGCGTATGTTACAGAGAAGTAATAATGCTAAAATACAGAAAAACAAGGAGATAAATTAATGACATCAGGACATTTAGCAATTGTTAAAGACGGGAAAATAGAATTACTCCATCCTGTATCTATCCCAGAAGGAACAAAAGTATTTATTATTCCTATTCTGCCCGAAGACAATAATACAGAAGAAAGAGAAGATTGGGAAAATTTTTCTTTAAACAACTTAAATCAATGTTATGCAGAAAATGAACCAGAATATAGTCTAGAATCAATTAAATAATATAAACTTTACGAAATAAGATGATTTTTTAATCAAAAGAATAATCTATAAAAAAGCGAACACATAGGGAAGAAATGAGGAATTATCCAGCATTTCAAACCCTTTAAAAATACTATTCAGGAAGTTGCTTTTTCAAGCTTTGCAAAGCAGACCAACGATTATCAATAATCTCCTCAGAACTACCAGCAACTTTATCCAAAATACCAGGACAATTGCGATCGCACAATTGACGCTGAGGAATAGCTAAACACATTTGCTCATACAGCCATTCACTAGGATAAAAATAACCATCAGGTGCAACCGTTTCCACTAAATCTTCTATAGCCACTTCCATTTCTAAAGGCAAGTGTTCCGTTTGATTAGCCTTTTCATCTAACCAAATAATTTCTTTAGTATTAACAGCCAAACGTTGATTATATTGTTGCAAACAGCGATTACAAGTACAAGTAATAATTGTTTCTGCCTGACCGTAAACTTCTAAATAATTACCCTGATGCTGCACGCGGATCATTCCACGTACTGGGGTTAAAGTTTCCAGACCAGGCAGAGACTCATTAACTTGAACTTCCTCTGTTCGCTCCGGGGCTTTAGTTAGCTGCGGAATAAAAATAGCGTCCATAGGATTTGTGAGACATCCTCACGCAAAATTATGATTGATGATCAGCAGAATTGCTGTTAGTACATCTAGAAGAATTCAGGAGTCAGTAGTCAGGAGTCAGGAGTAAAAATAGGTGATAAATCAGTAGATTATCAACAAGTGATTTTTGGCGTAATCGTTAAAAATCCGACTGCTGACCGCTGATAGCTGAATGCTTATCTTTGATTTTAACTCTAATAGCCAGGATCTGTTGGTGGTTCAGTGGCAGGACGCACCACCAAATTCCGATGGGGTTCTTTACCACGGCTGAAGGTTTCTAAATCAGGAAAGTCCTGCAAAAAGCTGTGAACCTGACGACGTTCCGCCGAACTGAGCGATCTAATTTCCACTTCTCGTCCAGAAAAACGCACTTCTTGAGCCGCAGTTCTTGCTAAAGCACTAATTTCTGCTTGTCGTCTGACACGGTAGCCATTCAACTCAATGGTATAAGATGCCTGTTCATGTTCTGGTTGATGCACATTCAGCACGGAATTTGCTAAATACTGCATCGCATCTAGCACCGAACCACCAGCACCAATCAAAACCTTGATTTGTTCTGGCATCAAATTTGTTTCATCAATGGTCAACCAATAGCTATCAGGTTCTTGAGAGTCTGCCCCAATAGCAGGAGCAGTCCCTAAATTACCTTTAACACCAGTAGAAATCCCACTGAGTTGCAGCAATTGTGTTAACCATTCTTCACCACGCTGCATGGAAATATCACTCATAATCAGCCTGTAGCCTTTTTCTTAGAACTTTTTGGCTCAAAGGGCAAAGTCTTCGCTTCTGCGGTTGCTGCTTCTTTTTCCTTCTCCTGAATAGCCACCAACTTTTGCAATTCCTCTGGTAGAGGTTCGCGGGAAAGAATGTAGGTTTGCAGAGTTTGGAAAACGTTACCAATCACCATGTACATTAGTACACCAGCTGGCAGAGGGAAGAACAGAAACATCCCGGAAAAGATCACAGGGGTGATTTTATTAACTGTATCTTGCTGAGGATTACCACCACTGGAATTCTGCCCAGACAGCATTTGGCTCACATAAAGGCTAATCCCAAAGAAGACAATCATCGCCACAATATCCCAGTGGACTGTGTTATCAGGATCAATTGCCCCAACTCTACCCAAGGCATCAATAAACAAGAATCCTTTGTCTGCTGCCAGTCCGGGAATTGTACCTTGTATGGTAACATCTCCGGGTTGTAAGGCTTCTATATTGCCATCAGCATCAATTTTGACCCGTTCTTCCCCTTTGGTAATTTTCCATTCCGGGGTTAACTTGGTTTCTGGATGTGCTGCCAATAGGGCATCAAAGGGTTTACCTTCTACTGTCTGATATTGAATCTTAGTTTTTTCTCCCACAGCCAACTTGTTACCACTGGGAAGAATAGCAGTAATTTTTGTGTGTTCCCCATCAGCAATATAAATATTTTGTGGGGGAGTGGCAAAGGCTTGGGGTTGAATTTGTTCGATTTGTTCGGAGGGGAAGACTTGCAGGTTAACGGAGTAATTAACTCCTGCAAATGGTGAACCCCGCAAAGTAGCAAACAGTGCTAGTAAAACTGGCATCTGTAATAGCAACGGCAAACATCCTGCTAAGGGGTTGCCAAATTCTTTTTGAACATTGACCATTTCCTCCTGCTGCTTTTGCGGATCGTCTTTATAACGCTCTTTAATTTCTGCCATCCGCTTTTGCATCACAGGCTGGACAACTCGCATTCTTCGCATACTGCGAATTGAGCCAGCACTCAGGGGGTAGAGCGCAAAGCGGATTATCAATGTCAAGGCAACGATCGCTAATCCATAGCTGGGAAAAAAACCATAGAAGAAGTCTATGATTGGCAGCATCACGTTGTTTGAGAGAAATCCGATACCAAAATCCATTATTCTGAATCCAACCCAAGGTACTGTAAACTGAACTGAATCTAATTTATCTAAATCGTGATTTATTAGCGACTAACCTTTGCTACGGATAGCCGCACAATGGGGATTGGTGACTGGGGATTAGGGACTGGGGACTGGTAGATCAAGCAAGGTATTGGGGGAAATCAATGTTTACCCTTATGATTCTTGTCTCTAATTCTTGTCCTGCTATCCTACAAACCCCATACATATCCTTTCCCTATTTGATTGGTCTTGATATACACAGTTTAAAAATGACTACTTGGAAGTAGGAGTATATTGGGGATTTTTGGCAGCAACTTTTTCATTAATGTAGTCATAAACTTCCCGAAAGTTGGGAACTGCCCGCATTTCTAACCGAGTGCCGTTTCTGAGAGTAACTACCATATCGCCCCATAAGCCAACACCACGGGGAATTTTGACGACTTTGACGATTTCTGAGTAAATTACGTCAGTGCGATCGCGTCCCAGCCAACCACCCATGACAGCAATTCGCCGATCTGTGATGCGGAAACGTAACCACAAAGCTCTGATGATCGCGCCAATGGTCAATGGTAAACCAACCACGGTTAGCCCAATTAATACATTGAGAATCAAATCCCCAATATGGGGGCCACCTTCATAATAAATTTCTTCACGAATACCCATTTATGACCTCAGCTTTTACCAACAACTGCTCTAATTCTTGCAGAAATTGTTGGCTTACGCACTCAGATTCTGCTGTCTTTTGCTTCACAATCACTACTAGTCGCCATCCTGGCGATAATTTAGGCAATAATTGATACATTGCATCTGTAATTCGTCTTTTTATGCGGTTGCGAACTACGGCTCTTTTACTGACTTTTGTGCTAATAGAAACGCCAATTTTTGTGCTGGCTAAATCTTCACAGCTAGTTGATTGTATGGTCATAGCGCCATCATCCAAAGATGGTTCTTTTGGACGTGACGGTTTTAAAGCTCTCAAAATGAAATGAGAGCTATGACACCGAATTCCTTCCCGGAAAACCGCCTGGAAATCTTTGCGGGATTTTAATCTATATGCTTTGGGCAAAGCCACAGCTACTCTATTTGCTGGATCTACCTAAACGCTCAAACGATGACGGCCTTTTCTTCTTCTGGCGCTGATCACGTTTCTGCCATCTGGTGTCCGCATTCTGGCACGAAATCCTGATGTTCTTTTTCTCTTACGGCAAGTACCGCCCAGTGTCCTTTGCATACCGTTCTCCTCTTAGACGATTTTTATAAAAAGCCACAATCTGTTATCTTACCACTTTACAGGCAATAAGAATATATTTCTGGATAGAGTTTCTGGGGACCGGGGACTGGTGACTGGTGACTGGTGACTGGTGACTGGTGACTGGTGACTGGTGACAGTCAGAAGGGAACAGGGAACAGGGAACAGGTGACAGTGAAGAAGTATTTTCCTCCCCTGCTTCCCCTGCTTCCCCTGCCTCCTGCCTCCTGCCTCCTGCCTTCTGTTCCCTGTTCCCTTGTTAAGTAATACTGATGATCCAAGAGCCGAGATAACGCAGTAGTGGCACATCTCCAGGGGAGAGAACTTGGCAGTTGAAGTAGAAAATTCCTCCAAAGGCGGGATTCTGCACGTTAGATAGCACTAACTCAACGCTAGTACCTGCTGGTACTGGTTCTTCAGGAAATATCTCAATTACCCGCCCTTCTTTGTCCCATTTCACTTCCGATAGGGGAACGCTTTTCCCGTTGACTTTGACTTCCATCCTTTTGGGATCAAAACTGCCTTTGTAATAATTAGGGTAAGTAATAGCAAATTGGGCAACTGCCAATTTCATTTTTTTGGCGGGTAGTCTGAGTCTATATCTATCAGTGGACTGTCTTTGCCCATCAAAATCTAATCGGAAGGGCAGCTGATTTTCTGATTTAACCCCACTAAATAGTGTAAAACCCTGTTGCGCCCAAGTTACAGCCGGAAAACTCGTCAACAAACAACCAGTCACAGCTAAGGCAGAAAGTACACGTCGCATAGTTAGGGTTCCTCTGGTAAATATTATGTTTGTAATCTTAAGTAACAGTCTTGTTAGTATTATTAACTAAACTTTACTACTCTGTGCTTGACAATAGACGATCAATAAAAATAAAAGTGCCTTTTTACCCTGATAGGGTGATAATGGGGGTAAAAATCAGGCAGGTCGTAGAAAAACCAAGATTTATCAGTGGAGTTTGGGTTTGTTTGTGTTTCAGATTATATACAAATATTGAGAAACATAACATTTTATTTATAAAAATTGAAATATAGTTTTAGCGATCGCTCGTTAATTTGCGATAAATTGGTTAGACTAAAACTTTCACTATTTTGTATTCTGAATCATTACGAAATTATGAATAATTCATCTAAAAAATCTCAAATTTGCCCATTTGAATTAATACTTCTAGATAGGAGAAAGCAGAACCAAAATTGAACAATCCCGAAAAGAATCTGAAGACATAGATATAACATCAGAAAATCAATATAAGATGTACAGCCAGTAACCTAGTTTGCAAACATTTAAAATTATCACATCTGCAAGCCGCAAAGATTCTCTTGGCAGGGAAAAAGAAGAATGATAAAGACAAAGTTCAAAGTTTAATCTACTATCAGAACTCATGGATCATGTTACCTGTATCGTGACTACAAGTGACGTACATCCATAGTTAGCAGATATTAGGTATTTATATCTAGGAGATTTCATGAAAATAGCAGTTGCTAAAGAAATAGAAGTTTGTGAACGTCGGGTGTCATTAATTCCTGACATTGTAGCCAAATTAGTTAAACAAGGATTAGAAATTTATGTAGAAACTGGTGCGGGAGAAAAAGCATTTTTTACTGACGCTGACTATGAAGCAGTGGGAGCTAAAATTATCAGTGATACTGCTACATTATGGGGTGAAGCGGATATATTACTCAAAGTCAGTCCACCCCAAGAAAGAGAAGATGGACGTTCTGAAATAGACTTACTCAAACCTGGATCTGTTTTAATCAGCTTTCTCAACCCGTTGGGAAATCCGCAAATAGCGCAAAAATTAGCACAACGGCAAATTACAGCTTTAAGTATGGAATTGATCCCCCGTACTACCAGAGCGCAAAGCATGGATGCCTTATCTTCCCAAGCATCTCTAGCAGGGTATAAAACTGTACTTTTAGCGGCGGCAGCTTTACCAAAATATTTCCCGATGTTAACCACTGCTGCGGGTACTATTGCCCCTGCTAAAGTATTTATCATGGGTGCGGGTGTTGCGGGTTTACAGGCGATCGCCACTGCAAGAAGACTAGGAGCAGTAGTAGAAGCATTTGATATACGTCCAGCCGTCAAAGAAGAAGTACAAAGCTTAGGAGCGAAATTCGTCGAAGTCAAACTAGAAGAAGAAACAGTAGCAGCAGGTGGTTACGCAAAAGAAATATCAGAAGACAGTAAAAAACGTACCCAAGAATTAGTTGCTACCCACGTTAAAAACTCCGATGTAGTCATTACCACCGCCCAAGTACCAGGCAGAAAAGCACCCATCCTAGTTACAGAAGAGATGGTAAAAGCGATGAAACCCGGTTCTGTAATAGTAGACTTAGCCGCAGAACAGGGAGGAAACTGTGCTTGTACCGCACCAGGTAAGGATATCGTTTATCACGGTGTAACAATTATTGGACCAATTAATTTACCCTCATCCATGCCTGTACACGCCAGTCAACTTTATTCTAAAAATATTACCGCATTGATGCAGTTGTTGATTAAAGATAAAGCATTACAGGTTAATTTTGCCGATGATATTGTTGATGCGGCTTGTGTTACTTATGGTGGTGAAATTAGGAATCAACGGGTAAAAGACGCTTTGCAAGCTGTTGTGGTGTAGTTTTGAGGTTTTTAAACGAACCACAAAGGCACGAAGAACACGAAGAGAAGAAAGTGTAAGAGAGTTTTTCCGTTTGCTCTCTAAACTCTCTCTGCGCCTCTGCGTCTCTGCGTGAGCTAACAATTTAACATCTTAAATCAAAATGAATGAAACTTTACTAGCGGCTTTATTTGTGCTTGTTTTGGCTTCTTTTATCGGCTTTGAAGTCATTAACAAAGTTCCCCCGACTCTTCACACTCCTTTGATGTCGGGTTCTAATGCTATCTCTGGCATTTCGGTAATAGGTGCAATACTCGCTGCGGGGGAGAGAAACACCAATTTATCAGTAATTTTGGGTTTAATTGCGGTGATATTGGCAATGGTTAACGTTGTCGGTGGTTTTTTGGTTACAGACAGAATGCTGCAAATGTTTAAAAAGAAGGATGTTAAAGCATGAATACTTTTATACCAACTGGGATTCAGCTAACTTATTTATTAGCTGCATCATTATTTATCTTTGGTTTAAAAAAGCTGGGTTCTCCTGCAACTGCACGCAATGGTAATGTGATCGCTGCGGTGGGTATGTTGTTAGCTGTGGTTGCTACTTTGTTAGATCAGCACGTATTAAATTACGAGATGATTTTAATAGGCTTAGTAATTGGTTCAGTTATTGGGGCTGTGGCAGCTTACAAAGTGCAAATGACAGAAATGCCCCAAATGGTAGGTTTACTCAATGGTTTGGGTGGTGCATCTTCCGCACTTATCGCTGTGGCTGAGTTTTGGCGGTTGTTGGGAAGTTCTCAACCTATCCCCCTCGCTGTCAACATCTCTATGTTATTGGATGTGTTGATCGGTGGTGTGACGTTAACCGGTAGTTTTCTGGCTTTTGCTAAGTTGCAAGGTTTGGTTAGTGGTACTCCTATTACCTTTCCTTTGCAGCAACCTGTTAACATCTTGCTTTTGGGTTCTTATTTAGCCGGAAGTGCTTATTTAATCATCTCACCGGATAGTTTACCGATATTTTTAGCAGTGGTAGCGGTTTCCTTGGTGTTGGGGGTGATGTTTGTATTACCCATTGGTGGCGGTGATATGCCGGTGGTGATTTCGCTCTTAAACTCTTTATCAGGAGTTGCTGCTGCTGCTGCGGGTTTTGTGGTGATGAACAATATGTTAATCATCGCCGGTGCTTTGGTGGGTGCTTCGGGTATCATCCTTACAGAAATTATGTGTAAGGCCATGAACCGGTCGTTATTCAGTGTGTTATTTAGTGCTTTTGGTTCTGTAACTACTGCAAGTGGTGGAAGTGCTGCGGGTACAAGTAATCAAACTGTTCGCAGTATTGACGCTGAGGAAGGGGCGATGATGTTGGGTTATGCTCGTTCTGTGGTGATTGTACCAGGTTATGGGATGGCAGTTGCTCAAGCACAGCATAGCGTCCGGGAGTTGGCGGATCAGTTAGAGCGTATGGGTGTGGATGTGAAATATGCGATACATCCGGTTGCGGGGAGAATGCCGGGACACATGAATGTATTATTGGCGGAAGCTAATGTACCTTATACACAGTTATATGATATGGAGGATATTAACCCTCAGTTTGAACAAGCTGATGTAGCGTTAGTGATTGGTGCTAATGATGTGGTTAATCCTGCGGCGCGTAGTGATGCGAATAGTCCGATTTATGGAATGCCGATTTTAGAGGTTGATCGGGCGAAGCAAACTATTGTGATTAAGCGCGGTATGAGTGCGGGTTTTGCTGGTGTGGATAATGAGTTGTTTTATAAGGATAAGACGACTATGTTGTTTGGTAGTGCTAAGGATATGGTGGCTAAGTTGGTTAGTGAGGTGAAGCAACTTTAGGTTAATTTTAGGGGTGTAGTTTTTGACTATGCCCTTTTTTGTCACGCAGAGGCACAGAGACGCGGAGAGTTTTGTTTCGCGCAATCTCCGTCAGGAGATCCCGAAGGGTAGACGCTAAGGAGCAAAGGCGCAAAGAAGAAGAAGTAAGATTAAATTCTTTGAAACCATTTATTTAAAGCATGATAAAGAAAAGTATCTAAACTCTGATTTTTAGAATTTTGTTTTGCAAATTCAATATCAGTTGCAGTTATTTTACCTAGTCCTTTAGCGGCTGGTCTAACTATAGCTGCATTGTTCCAATCTGTCCAAATTCTGAATCTGTAAATGTTGTCTTGTGTACCCCATAAAAAATTACGAGGTAGCCACAAAAACAACACAAGTTCTTTTTTACTATTTAACCTTAATTCAGCACAATATTTAGTTTTGCCTTTACCGTAATAAATTCCACCATCCTGCACTATTTCTTCCATGCGATAATCAAATTTTAAAATTGTCTCTCGAAACTTGAGTAATTTATCTCTTTCTTGATGTGTACATTTTTCAATTAATTGATAAAATCGTTTATGAGGAATAGGAATATTTCTATTTACATGATTTTCTGGCGAATAATCGAAATTTAATTTCCAGTTAAGAGTAGTATCTATATTAATTATGTTTAGACTAAATTTTTGCTCTTGACAAATAATTTTAAACTGCAAAAAATTAAATTTTAGCTGATGATATTTTCGATCAGTATAGTTATCTCTATGAAAATTTGGAGTAACAGCAATTAAAACTACAGGAACTTGAAAATTAATATGTTCAGGAAAAGGTTTTTCATCTAAAAGAGCATCATAATAACGAGTAAGTTGTTGTACAATATATCTATCTTCAGAGTTTTTTAATTCTATAATTACAAGTTCCTTATTTTTACCAAAAGCTAAAATATCACAATATTGTCCACTGACTTGATACTGTCGTTTTAAAGGTTTATATCCAAACAGCTTTTCTAAGTTGTTCCAAACCAAATCTTCTAAATCTTTTTCGCTTTCAAATTCCCATCCGCTTGCTACTTGTCTTAATTTCATTTGTATCTATCTGTTAAACTATGAGTGTGAGTATATTTACATATTTTACCTTAACCTGTTTCATTTAATACGATACAGTAATTTATGCGATCACTCTTTCTTCTCTTCTTCCTTCGTGTTCTTCGTGTCTTCGTGGTTCGTTAAAAAAGGATGCTGGGGAAAAGGAGCGATCCTTCCTCCGCGTTCTCTGCGTCTCTGCGTGAGATAAAAAAGAATGTTTGGGGAGTTGAAGGGGTGCGATCGCAGCTTTTAAATTTCTCCCCATTCCCTAGCATCAATAAAAATAGAAAGATGCTTTTTATTACTCGTGGCAATAATTACCTCATGACCATAATTAGCAACTAAAATAGATTGAGCAGCTAAAATAACATCACCATCTAAAGCCTTATTATCTGCTGTAGATTTACCTTTGTTTCTCACTTCAGCCCATAATTCTGCTGCTTTTAACATCACTTCTGTGGTAATAGGAAGATAAATAATTTCTGCTTTCAGTTGATTAAGTTTTCTAATTCCTGATAACTTATTTGCTCTTAATAATTCCCGTCTAATTTCATCATCTATAATTTCTGGTAAAATTACCTCATAACCTCTTTCAAAAAGACTATAAAACCATTCTTGACATTGCACAGCTAGAGGATTTCCTTTAGGATTAGTAATTAATCCAACTGGTGCAGAATCTAAAACAATAACCTTACTCATTTTATTTTAAATTGAAATACCATTCATAGATTCAATAATTTCTAAAGTTTCTTGTTGTTCTTGTTGATCATCTGATTCATTCCATGACTCAAACAATCTTTTAATATTAGTTTTTCTGTGTTCTTTTTTAATTGCATCACTTTCATTAATTTCATTAATGGCATTTTCCCAGTTTTTCAAAGATGTCTGTTTCATCGTTACACTTTGACGAAATAAACGGACAATTTGTAGTAATTCGGGTATATATTCTTCTGGAGTATGTTCAATTTCTAGTAATAAATCATTGCGGGGTTTTGCGGATGATTTAGCTGTAATGGATTGGTGATTGTTAATCATAAAATTCTAGATTTGATTATTTTTGTATATTACCAGTATATCGGATCAGAATAAGTAATGTCTGAAATTTATAAAATGTGATAACTACGGTGATCTAAATGATTCCTGTGAAGTGCTTTTCTATCGCTGTTTGGGAAGTTGAGGGGGTGCGTTAGCGTTAGCTTACCGAAGGTATCGCTGTTTGGGGGAGTTGAGGGAGTGCGTTAGCGTTCGCGTAGCGTCTCGAAGAGATAGCTTACCGAAGGTATCGCTTTTGGGAAGTTGAAGGGATGTGATAGCGAAGCACTCCGTAGGAATCGCTTTTATCTTAAAATGGAATCCATTCCAACTTATCAATCCATTCTTCCGCTTCAGTAGCTTCCCAAACAAACACAAGTTCCTGTGCTATTTTTGCTATTGGTGTTCGGGGACGCAACCAAAATAAACCCCAAATATGACCACCTTCTCCCCAATGTACTTCTAAATGTCCTGGCATACTAGCACGATTATCTGTTACTAAAACTCTTTGAGATAATTGTAAATAACGCAAAATATCAGGATCTAAAGTACCTGTTGGTGGTGCATTATCTTCACCTACACGCAAAATATCTATTTCAGAATTTAATCTTAAAATAGCTAATTTCAGACGGGGTGGTAAATTTTCATCAAGTAAAAAACGCACCTTCACCAAACACTTACCTGCTGTTGAAATTTTGCACTTTTCAAATTTCTCAATCTTTGTAACAAAGGTGAAGGATGAGTAATTGATTCTTGATAACGTTGTTCTCGATATTTTTCTAAATTCGCCAAATAAGAATCTACTTGAGGACGATTATGTAAATAATAAGTAATAGTCGCGTAAATTTGCTCTAAACTCACATCAGGAAAATTAGCACCGATTTCTTCTGGTGTATATCCTTCTAAATAATAATCAAGTACATTATCAATACCAATACGGTGTCCTTTCAGTCGAATATCTTCTTCTGAGATAAAGTCAAAATAACCTTCTAATTGCATTACTCTAACCCTACTTTTGTTGCCATATTAATTTATTATAACTCATTATATGCTGTTTGGGGAAGTTGGAAGGAGTGCGTTAGCGTTCGCGCAGCGTCTCGTAGAGATAGCTTACCGAAGGTATCGCTGTTTACTAAATCTCCCAATCTTCTAATTTTAAATTATCAATTCTACTAAATTCTCTAGTATTGTGAGTAATTAAAGTTAAATTATTAGCTATAGCAATAGCAGCAATATGTAAATCATTATTTCCTATAGGAGTACCTTTAGCAGCCAATTTACTACGAATTTCACCATAAATTAAAGCACATTTATCATCAAAATGCAAAGAAACAAATCGGCCTAAAAATTCCTGCTGCTTTTGCAGAGTTTTTGCAGGATTATTAGTTCTCATTGCACCATAAAATAATTCCGCTTTCACAATAGAACAAACTACTATATCTATATCAGACAAATCTTGAAGACGCTGAATAATTTTTTCTGATCTTTGATTAAGATATTGAATACAAACATTAGTATCTAACAAATATTTCATCAGTTTGTATTCCTAACTATTAATTATTTCTTCTAAACTATCATCTAAGCTATCATCAATACCTAAATCATCCAGAATAATTGGATCATCAGCACAACTTCCTGATGTTTGATTAATAAATTCTTGCCAGTCTAATTTATGTTTTTCTGTAGTTATCAAAGTTGTTGGTTTATTGATCAAATTTTTACGAAATAACCGGACAATTTCCAATATTTCTGGTATATATTCTTCTGGAGTTTGGGCAATTTCTAATAATAAATCATTCCAGGGTGTAGTTGAGGATGTTTCTGTGATGAGTTGGTGATTGTTCATAGTTTTATTATTACTAAATTTCAGTAGATTGATTATATTTTCTAGAATATCATAAATTGATATAAATATCGCTCTTCTCTGTATTCTCTCATCTTACCAATCAATCATACCACTTTTTTGACATTGCGTGAGGTAAAAAGAGATTTTAGGAGGTTGAAGGGGTGCGTTAGCGAAGCTTACCGAAGGTATCGCTTTTGGGGAAGTTGAAGGAAGTGCGATCTCACTTTGAAAGAGAAAGACTTAAAACCACAGCTAATGCTTGAGAAATCATCTGCATTTCCGATTCAGAAAGCTGACCTAATTTCCTGATTAATCTTGTTTCCGAAACCGAACGAATTTGAAAAGTATCAACACCAGAAACTTTTGCCAAACTATTCTCAACTGATGGTTCTAATTTTACCATCCAAGGTCTAATAGAATATCGTTCTTTCCAATCTGTAACCGGAACAATAACCTTCAAAGGTAAAATACCAATTGCATCATCATTAACTATAATACACGGACGTTTTTTACTAATTTCCGTTCCTATAGTTGGATCTAAATTAACTAACCAGACTTCACCTCTATACATAACTTTAACAACTTCTTTTAATCTTCATCTGGATATTCATAAAAATCTTCTCCATCTAAATCAGAGAAAACAATTAATTCGCCATCACTTGCATAATCTTTAATAGCTGTAATTGCTGCTAATGCTAATTGACGTTTTTGCTGATCTTTCGTCAAAAATTCTCGTTGTTGATTAACCAATTGTAAAGCAAATTCAGCAATTTGTAACCTTTCATTGATGCTGAGGTGTGGTAAAGATTGAAGAATTGCTTGCGTTTCCATATTAATTCATCCTCTTAATCATATCAATCTTCTTCCCAAATAATTGCTTTTATTTTCATAGTCAATTTCTGGGAATAAATATAAATATCATATCAGAAATTATAAAAAATTTCTCAGTAAATCCAACTTAGCGTTAGCGAAGCTTACCGTATCCCTCACGGGACCGAAGGCATAGGTATCGCTGTTTGGGAAGTTGAGAGAGTGCGCTCCTCTGCGTTCTCTGCTTCTCTGCGTGAGATAAAAAAGGATATTGGGGAAAAAGTGCGATCGCGTATCCCTGACGGGACTCGTAGAGATAGCTTACCAAAGGTATCACTTAACAACAGAAACTATGATTAAACTGGAAAAAAATCAGCATCTAAAATTTCATCAGAGGAAAAAGGATTATCTTGAGGAAAAATAGATAAAGGAAGTCCAGTTTCAATCGCTGCTTCTTGACGAGCGTGGTGATAACAATTATCCAAAACTTCTAAATAATAGCCTTTTAAACTAGGACTATCTAAAAACGCATCTTGTAATCTTTGACGATGTTCATAAATTGTATACAACCAACTATTTGACCTGTTTTGAGATTGAAACTTATATTTAAGAAAGTGCATAATTAAAACTCGTAGATTACTTTTTAAAGCATTTTTTCGCTTCTTCCCATACTTTCAATTTCTTCAATTAAATTTTCTAATTCTAATTCTGAAAACTGCTTATTCTTTAATAAAGAAACGGTTTTTTCAATCCATAAATTATAATCTTCTGCATAAAGATTATTAGTTAATATCATAGATTGATGTGTCATAGTTTTCTCCTTGATAAAATACCAATTCCATCACCATTAACTATATAAAATTTAATCCAATTCTTGTTGACTAGCAACTTCTAACCAACCTTGAACAGCATCTTTCAACATTTCTAATAAATCTTCGTAACTTTCACCCCAGGTATGGCATCATGGTAAAGCTGGTACAGAACCACACCATACACCATCTTCTTCCCAAATAATTGCTTTTATTTTCATAGTCAATTTCTTGGAATATAGCATTTACCAAGCTAGTGAGGTACACAGTTTTTTAGTCTTAGGGAACAGGGAACTCTTAACAGGGAACAGTAAATAAGTTAGGGTGTACCTCATGAGACTGGGAAACGCTATAAATATAAATATCATAATAAATAAGTACCCACGCAAAATTAATTGTACATATTGATTGAAAACAAAAATGTCTGTATTCCTTCCCTATTCCCTATTCCCTCTCCTAACTATAAAATTTATTTTGCACTACTACTTATCATATCAGAAATTATAATAAATGCGATCGCTCTGGGTTCTCTGCGTCTGGAGCGTGAGATAAAAAAGATGTTGGGGTTTTGAAGGAGTGCGTTAACTTAGTTTACCAAAGATATCGCTCAAAAACTTAAATTTTTGCTCAGAAAAGCGATTAACTACAAAACATTTCCCAGTTAATCGCTTGACAATGAAAGGTAAATTATCATCAAATACCTATCTTTTTTGTTCTATTTTCCGCAGTTCTTTCTCTGTCCGTTCATAAGGTTTTGTCTTAGGTTCCCAACTAGGAAACAAACCAATAAAAAAGTTATTAACCGCTGTTCGTGTCTGTGTACTAGCTTTACCCACTTCACCTGGAAATACCTTATCTCCTCCTGCCACAAACAGCACAAACCCAATGAGTATAATAGGCATATACCGTTTCATATTTAAAATCCCCTCGTAGAATACCCTCTTCTATGGCAATTAACCTGAATAATGCCTAGTATGCCCAAAGGGTTGATAAAAATAACATCTTCGTAAAAATTCAGGAGTCAGTAGGGTTTTAACACTGCTAAACCTTTATAAGAGTCAAAAGTCAAGATTCAGAATATTTATCAAATCAACAATATAGATGAGCGCGTATTGATAACAGTTATTAAAGGCATTTTAACAATAAAAATTCCCCTCTTTAGCGACACAATGAATACTCAACAGGCAACAAAAGCGGGGAGGTTAGGAAATAGTATTTTGTTTGTATTTTGTAGCTAAAACTACTTAACAGAAACAGCATCAACATCAACAGTATTATCTTCTGTAGATACAGACTCATTGACGCTAGGTTCCACATCACCTTTACGTGCTTTCCAACCGTCAATTACTAATCCAGAAACTTCTGAAACCAGCAAAGTTAACAAAACAAGGTCATCCATTTGACCAACAACAGGGATAAAATCGGGAGCAATATCAATAGGGCTAACAAGATAAGCTATTGTACCAATAATTACCCACCAACGATATTTAGGATTACGCAGTACATTGCGATACCAAGTGTAAAGCGATTGAATTGAGAAGCTCATATTGTTAACCTCCAGTACCTGCAATTAACTTTTATTTTGGCAAATAATCTTCT